>NZ_AP024401.1:0-600000 GCF_019669085.1 Borrelia sp. HM
ATATTTGCTTTATATTTATCTTTATAATTTAAATTTAAGGAGCAAAGTATGTTTAAAAATAAACTTTTCGCTTTTTTTGCACTACTTTTCAGCTTTATTGCAGGTTGTAAGTTATTCTTTACCGACGATCATCTTCAACAAAAATCTGCTCAACTTCTAGATAACGTAAACTCCATGATTCTGAATTCTAGTGAAAAAAAAGATTCTAATTCTAATCAAAACACTTCTACCAGTCAAAATACACCTCAAAACTCACAACAACTACCTAACAACACCAAAATAGAAAATGAAATATCTGAAAAGCCTGAAACATTACTACCAACAAAAGAAGGTAAATTGGTTGCAGCCAATCCTATTACTGATGACACTACTGCAAACGATCCAAAAAAAGATGTTCAACTACCAAAAGAAAGAGAAAATTTAACATCTATTGCACAAAACAATAGTACTTCTACAAACAGTTTCAGTAAAAAAACACCTCTATCTTCAATAAAAGGTTCAAATTTAAATAAATACTCAGGTAACAACAACAAATTGAAAAGTGAAACTGGTGATACCTATCTAATAGAACATAATTCAGGACCAATAACATTTAGCGAAAATACATCACAAGAAAAAATTTCAGGTTCATATTCCGGAACTACAAAATTTGAAGAAGATGAACAAGAAGAAAAGGATGAAAATGAGGAAGAAGAAAGACTTAACAAAAAAGAAATAGCAAATCAAAAAAATGCAAAAGAAAATTTACACAAAGCAATAACATTAGCTCAACAAATAAAAGAGGATTTAATTCAAGTGGAAACTGCACACACTATGTTAAGCGGTAGCAGAAGCTTTTCAGATAAAATAAAAAATGAAAATAAAGAAAAATTATCTCAATTTTCTAAAGATAAGTTAGAAAATGATTTAAAACAACTAGTAGATCATATTGGTCGAAGCTTAATTTTTACCAAAAATCTTACCAATTACTCTAAAAATATAAACACAAGTCAAAAATTCAATGAGGTCAAAAATGAAATATATAGTGTAATTATAAATGTGGAAAATCAACCTAATAATACTGGTATTTACTATATATACAAAAAATTACAACCAAAAATATATACAATAATAAGTAGCTTAGAATCAATACAGCAAATATTTAATAGCATAAATTGGTATTAAGAAGATAGTACAATCTTAAGCAACTTCGAACAAAAGACAAACTTTTATATTTTGACAAAAAAGATAGGTTTTTATTTAAAGCCTATCTTGATGTTATTGAGTGAACATCTCATTTCATTACAAAAACATTTGAAAATCAGAAATAACATAAGGAAAAAACGCGTTATTATTAAAAAACATTTAATATACACACCTACACAATAAAATAAAAACAATTATTTTGCTTTGTACAACATATAAAAAACAAAAAAATCTCTTATCATTGCTCAACTTATACTATTCAACAGTAATCTTATACTACTCCTATTTATTAATCCTTGAATTATATAAAATAAGTTTTTTACTTAACAAAAAAGAAGACAAACTAGACTAATCTCTAGATTGCCTTCTAATCTTATTTTAAAATATCTTAATTATCTCTATTATTATTGTTGGCTTGCTGTTTTTGAATCTCTTGCTTTATCAAGCACATTCTTTACTGTTTTTTTAATTATATCTTCTACTGCTCCCAACAACTTATTTACTGCTGTTATTCCTACTCCTTGTACTTCTTTTCCTCCTCCTGTAGCATTATCTGCTGCTCCTTTTGCTAGTGTACCACTTTTAACCAATGAACGTAATGCTATTCCTCCTGCTACTGCTTCTTCTACTTTAGCTGAATTTTGTGCTGCAGTAGTTACCGAATTACCTCTCGCAAATGACATAGCAGTTGTATTTCCATCTGCACCACTTCCTGCTATTTGTGGATCGTTTTCTTTTGATGCAATTATTGATGCTAACATTGCCTTTCCACTTACTGCTTCAAGTATTGCTGCTGCTTTTGCTGGATCTGTGTTTGTTGGCTTATTACCACCAGAATTTGTAGCTAATATTTTAGCCCTTGTAGTAATATTATCTGTCCCATTATTTAATGTTGAAGTACCTACTACTGGCTTCACAACAACATCTACTTTACCTGCTTCATCCACTATCCCTTTAAATGCTTTAAGGACTTTATTTAGCTCTTCACCATCTGCTCCTGTTCCTTCTTTATCAGAACCATTATTTGCTGCTACACCTACTTTTTCACCATCATTACCTATACCTTTTAAATCCTCTAAATGGGTTTTTAATGTGTTTAAAGTAGTTTTAGCTGCTTCAACTGCTTCTCTAATTGACTTATTTAATAGACTATCTTTATCACCATCTGTTGCTGCTTTCACTGCTACTTTTTCTAACTCCTCTGATGCTTCTCCAAGTTTAGTGCCTAAAGTAGTAAAATGCTCTCCTACTTCACTCTTCTTTGTCTCTGCAGTTACTCTTAAGCCTAATGTATCTGATATAAAATTCAAAAATGAATAAAAGGCATTCTCAGCACTTTTACCTATTTCACCTAATCTTTTCTCTACTGCCAACTCCTTTGATATTCCATTATTAATAAAAAAAAAGGTTAACTAAAGGAAAGTTTATCAACGATTTTTAGTCTTATTTTTAAGGCCATATTTACGTTATTCAAATACAAAAAAGGAAAACTATTTTCCTGAATCAAGATAAATAGTCTTCCTTAAATTACTTTATTATTTAATTTTACTTATTTATTTTATTATTTATTTGGCAGCACCAGTTGCACTAGTTACAGAACTATCATTAGCATTAATTTTCATAGCTTCTTTAACAGTTTTCAGTCCTTCATCTATTGTTTTTCTTATTGCTATAGTTAACGTATCTAATGCTTTAGTTACCGCACTTACTGCTGCTCTTTTAATTGCATTAGCAGCATCATCAGTCTGGGTACTAGGACCAGCAAATTTACCATCTTTAGCCATTGCTCTTAATGCTATAGTTCCTGCTATTACTGCATCTTTTTTATCATCCCCACCTTTTTTAATCATAGCTTTCAAGATGTCAGCACCAGTTACTGCTCCAACAGCTTTAGCAGCATCAGCTGCTGCTTTTTTTGAAGTAGTACCATCACCAGCATTATCTGAAGCAAATAACTTTCCCGCTTCATTATCAGTAGATTTGCCACCAGTTCTTCTAGTAAGATCTGTGGCCTTTTTATCATCTCCAGCCTCAGCATCACCCTCATTTTTAAGCACTATATCTACTATATCTTTAATTCCTTTTATTAAGCTCTCAGTTTTACCTTCAACACCTGCAGCAGATGTGTGCGAAGCCACATTACCAAGCAGATCATTACCAGTATCAACAATAGCCTCACTAGCATCCTTAGCTCCTTCTATTATATTATTAAGTTTATTCTTAATTAATTCCTCTACTTTTGTTTTAACAGCAGAAGCATTAGGATTACCTTCTTTTTCCATATTCTCAACAATTTTACTAAGGGCTGTCTTAGTTCCTTCTACTTTCTCATGTACTTTCTTAAAGTAATCTCGAACATCTGATTTCTTAGAATCTGTCTTAAATACTAATGTTTCTCCAGAAATCATATCTCCAAAAGAAGTAAAAACATTTAAAAATTCATTCCCTAAATTAACCAAAGAGCCTAAAGACTCATTCTTCTTCTCTAACTCTTCTATCGCTCCATTATTACATCCAAAGAGTAACAATAAAGTCATCCCTCCTACTATTATCCCTCTCCCTCTCTTCCTCATCTCTCCTCCTCCTTCTCTTCCTCTTCTTCCTCTCATCTCTCTTCCTTCTCTCTCCATCTCTCCCTCCTTTTCCTCTTGCCTCCTTTAGATTTAAATATTAAAAATAGTTAACAGACTTTGAATAAATAAAAATTAAAGGAAAACAACTTCTATCAAAAAGTGTTTTCCTTGAATGACTTTATTATTTAAATTTATATATTTTATTAACTTTTAATTACTTCTTAGCTTCTGTTACTTCACCATTAGTCTCAGAATAATTTATTTTTTCAACAGCTTTTCTTACCTTCTCTAGGTTATTTGATACTGTTCTTCTAATGATTTCATCAAGTACTCCTAATACCTTGTTTACTGCACTTGCTGCTTTTGCATTCATAATAGCAACTTCATTAGCATCATTAGGTTGAGTAAACTTACCACCCTTAGTCATAGCCTTAAGTGCAACAGCTGCTGCTAAGTCTGCATTAGTAGCTGCAGTACCAGCAGAATTAGAAGAACCAACACTACCAGTAGCTAGTTTTCCGGCATCATCCTTAGCAGCAGGAGCATCAGGTGCTTTAACAATTGTAGCATTTTTAATTTTGTCAATCATTGCCCATGGATCTGCTTTAGTTACTTCATCGGCTAGCTTAGTAGCATTACCTGAAGCTTTAACATCATTAGTCAATGCTTTAGGGCCATTGGCATTATCCACTGTAGCACCAGCATCACCACCATTAATCTTTACATCAGAATTAGGAGCAATCTCAACTATCGCTTTGACTCCTTCAATAAAATCCTTAACACTAGCTACTTCAGCAGGTGCAGCGGCTTGAGAACCAGCATCACCTATAGGAGCATTACCAACTGCCCCAGCAAGTTTTATTAGGGCACTAATTAATTTATCAAAAACATCACTTGCCCCTTTAATTGCATTCTTAACATTTTCAATTGTACTTCCATCAGCATTTTTTGTTTCAGATATTTTGCCTGATAGCTCTTCTAATTTATTCTTAGTACCTTCCAATCCTTTTTTTACTTTCTCAAAGTGGTCTCCTACTACACTTCTATTATCATCAGATTTAACAATCCCAAAATCATCTCCCATAGCCTTTCCAAAAATCCCAAATATCTCTTGAAACCCATGTCCTATCTTCATAACTGACTCATAAAATGTACTCTTCTTCTCTAACTCTGCTATCGCTCCATTATTACATCCCATCAATAACCCTATTACCATCCCTCCTATCACTAGCCCTCTCATCTTCTCTCCTTCTCCTCTTCTTCTCCTTCCTTCTCCTACTTCTCTCTCCAATCCCTCCTTCTTTTTTTTTTATTTTATTTTTTTTATTTCTTATTTAAGTAAATAAATAGTTAAAACGTTCTTAATAAGATGAAAATACAAGCTGGAATAAGCTTTTTTTTCCTATGACTTACTTATTAATCAAATAATAAAAGGAAAAAAGGTTAACTAAATAAAATTTATCAACGATTTTTAGCCTTATTTTTAAAGCCATATTTAAATTATTAAAATATCAAAAAGGAAAACAACTGCCTTACACAAGCAAAGTGTTTTCCTTTAATAACTTTATTATTTAGTTTTTACTTAATTCTTCTTGTTATTTATTTAGCAGCATGCCCAGCTTCAACAGTTGCAGGAGTTGTTTCAGGATTAATCTTCATAGCTTCTTTTACTTTTTTAAGTTCCTCATCAATTGTCTTTCTTATTGCTATTGTTAATGTATCTAATGCTTTAGTTACTGCACTTAGTGCTGTTCCTTGAACTGAAGCAGCAATACTAGAATTAACACCATCAGCATCATTAGCATTAGCGAATTTACCATTTTTGGCCATCGCTCTTAATGCTATACCTCCTGCTATAGTTGCATCTTTAGGCTTTTCAGTACCAACATTCCCATCATTATTTTTAGCTAACTTAGCAGAACCATCATCTTTAACCATAGCTTGTAATATGTCAGCACCAGTTACTGCCCCAACAGCCTTAGCAGCATCTGCCGCTGAATTCTTTACATTAGAAGCAGTACCAGCATCAGTTACAAATAGTTTTCCTGCTTCACCATTATTGGCTGTAGCAGTTCTTGTTGCACTAAAATCCGCAGCTTTTTTATCATCACCAGTATTATACTTATCTTTGCCTTTAAGCACCACATCTACAATATCTTTAATTCCTTCTATTAAATTATCAACACCATCACCTTTAGCACCATTACCAGCACCACCAGTACCACCAGCAGCTACATTACCAATCTTATCACTAGCATCATCACCAATAGCCCCACTAGCCTTCTTCGCTCCTTCTATTATCTTACTAAGTTTACTATCAATTAGTGCTTTTACAGCCACATCAGTAGCCTCTGCATTAGGATTACCTGATGTCCTCATTTCAGCAACAATTTTTTCAAGCTTATCTTTAGTGCCTTGTACAGTTTCTTTTAATTTATTAAAGTAGTTAGCAACATCTGACTTTTTGGGATCTTTATTAAATCCTAATAATCCAGAAATCATATCTCCAAAAGATGTAAAAATATTTAAAAAATCATTCCCTAAACTTACTACAGACTTTAAAAATACTTTCTGCGGATCTTCTCCTCCATTATTACATCCCAATAGTAAACTTAATATCATCCCTCCCACTATTATCCCTTTCCCTCTCCTCATCTTCTCTCCTCCTCTTCTTCCTCTTCCTTCTCCTTCTCTCTCCTTCTCTCCCTCCTCTCTCCATCTCTCCCCTAATTTAATAAAAAAAGGTAAACTAAATTAATATCTAGTTTACCTTCTACTCTTGCTTTTAAGTAACTAATCTAACTATCTCTATTATTGCTTAACTGTTTCTTTTGAATCTCTTGCTTCATCTATTTTTTCTTTTGCTTTATCAATCACCTTCTTTACTGTCTTTTTAATTATATCCTCTACTGCTACTAATAATTTATTTACTGCACTTATTCCCGCTGACTGTACTGATTTATTATCGTTACCAGTATGTGAAGCTAATTTACCTTCTTTAACTAATGAACGCAATGCTATTCCTCCTGCTACTGCTGCTGCTTTTGGAGTTGTTACACTTCTACTTTCAGTATTACTTGTTCCTCCCCTTGCAAATGACATCGAAGTTGTACCTACACCTGGAGCACTCCCTGCTAGTTCCGGATCATCTGCTCCAGCTCCAACAATCGCTGCTAATATTTCTTCACCACTCACTGCTGATACTATTGTTGCCGCTCCTGGCCCTGCATCTGCTCCGGCAACAGCATCTTTTGTCAAGACCCTAGCCCCTTCTTGTGGAGTGGTTCCTCCTACTTGTGCAGCCTCTAGTGTTGCTACATCATTTTTTTTTGGTGCTTCAACTTTTTGTGCCTTAGCTATCTCTACTATTTCTTTCAATGCACCATATACTTTCTTTAACTCACTATCATTTGGCTGCTTTTCCTTGTTTATCGCCCGCTACTTCACCCACATTACCACTATCACCTATATCTTTCAAAGATTCTAAATGCTTTTTTAATGCGCTTAAAGTACTCTTAGCTGTATCAACTGCTTCTTTAATTGCCTTATTTAATAATCCATCTTTATCACTATCTGATGTTGCTTTTTCTGCTACTTTTTCTAATTCCTCTGATGTTTTTCCAAGTTTCTCACCTAAACTATTAAAATAACCTGCTACTTGACTCTTCTTTGTCTCTTTATCTACTCTTACACTCCCCAATGTATCTGAAATTAACTCTATAAATGAATAAAAAGCTTTTTCAGTACTTTTGCCTACTTCCATAATTACTTTGCCCAAATTTCCCTCTGCGCTCTCTCCTCCATTATTACATCCCATCAATAACCCTATTACCATCCCTCCTATCACTATCCCTTTCCTCTTCTCTCCTCCTCCTCTTCTTCTCCCTTCTCCTTCTCTTCCTCTTCTTCCTACTACTTCTCCTTCTCTCTCCATCTCTCCCTCCTTTTCCTTTTTCTTATAATTTTTATAAAATAGTCAAAAAAGCTTTACATAAGATAAAAACAAAAAATTGGAAAACTCAGTATACTAGAGTTTCTTTTTTAAGCCACCAAAATACAAAAAAAGGAAAACACATCTCTCTAAAAGTGTTTCCCTTTAATTACTTTATTATTTTGTTTACTTATCTTTTTCTTTTATTGACTTCCTTACTTCTTAGCAGCTCCAGATTCATTTGTTTCTGATACTGACATATCTCCTTGATTAACTGATGCTAATGCTTCATTTATCTCTTTTAAACCACCATCAACAGTCTTTCCAGTAGCAAACAATTCACCACCCGCTCCACTAGCAGCAGAAGTCCTTTGAGTATTACCATCGTCTGCCCCCCTTTTATCTGTACCAGCTTCAGGATTCCCTTCTTTGAGCTCTACTGCCTCTACAATAATCTTAATTCCCTTTATTAATTTATCAACCTCTCCAATAGCACCACCACCATTAGAATCTGGCATATTACCAAGTAATTGAGTACCTTCAGCCCCACTTGCTACTTCTTTAGCGACTTCTGCAATTTTATCTAATGTCTCTTTAATAAACTTATCAACAACTTTTTTAACTCTTTCATAATTCCCATTCTTTGATAGTTCATCTTGTAATTTTTGCTTAACTGATCCCATAGTATCAGCAATTTTATTAAAATAATCACCAATCTGAGATTTTTTTGTATCAGCTTTAATTCCAAAAACGTCACTAACCATATCTCCCAAATCAGTAAACACTGATAAAAACCCTTTCCCTAAATTTGCTATTGACTCATAAAAACTACTCTTCTTCTCTAACTAGGCTATCGCTCCACTATTACATCCCATTAGTAACCCTATTACCATCCCTCCTCCTACTATTATCCCTCTCCTCATCTTCCTCCTTCTTTTTTTTTTAAATATTGAATAAAAAATAAAAAAACGATGGAAGAATATACTAAGTTACTGTTGATTAACTTTATTTTTCCCTGTTAGTTAATAATTCACTAAACAAAATTGGTCTTATAACAAACTACTTAATTCTACTGAAATCTTACTTTATAAACCTTTATCAGATATTTGTAGAACCACATTCAAGTCACTAACATGAAAAAAAAGGAAAACAACTCTTATTACAAGAGATATGTTTTCCTTTAACAACTTTATTATTTAGTTTACTTAATTCTTCTTGTTATTTATTTAGCAGCATGCCCAGCTTCAACAGCTACAGGAGTTGTTTCAGGATTAATCTTCATTGCTTCTTTTACTTTTTTAAGTTCATCATCAATTGTCTTTCTTATTGCTATTGTAAGTGCATTTAAAGCCTTAGTAACTGCACTTACTGCTACTCCCTTAACTGCAGCAGAAATATCCTGACTACTACCATTAGCAAACTTACCATTCTTAGCCATTGCTCGAAGTGCTATCCCTCCTGCTATTACTGCATCTTTTTTACCATCACCAGAACTACCATTTCCCGCATTGTGTTTAGCTAACGTAGCAGCCTCACCACTTTCACCTTTAGCAATAGCTTGTAATATAGCAGCAATGCCACTTACTGCCCCAACTGCTTTTGCTGCATCAGTTGCTGCTGTTTTTTCATTAGATCCAGCATTGTTATTAGCAAATAGTATTCCTGCATCATTAGCAGTCCTTGGGCCAGTACCACTTGAAGCCTTGTTAGTATCACCATCTCCAGCATTACCCTCATTTTTAAGAACTACATCTACTATACCTTTCATTCCATTTATTAAATTCTCAACATCACCTTTAGCACCTGCTTTAGTACCAGTATCAGCAACATTACCAATTAGGTCTTTAGCATCTGCATCACCAATAGCTTCACTAACGGTATTTGCTCCTTTAATTATTTCTTCAAGTTTCCCATTTAAAATTTTTACAGCCCCATCAGTAGCCTCTGCATTAGGATTCCCTTCTTTTCTCATGTTCTCAACCATTGTATTAAGCTTGTCCCTAGTCCCTTCTACAGTTTTTTTTACTTTCTTAAAGTACTCCCCAACTTGAGACTTTTTAGTCTCAGCATTAAACCCTAATACATCACCAACCATCTCTCCAAAAGATGTAAACACATTTAAAAATTCATTCCCTAAACTTACTACAGACTTTAAAAATACTTTTTGTGGATCTTCTCCTCCATTATTACATCCCATCAGTAACCCTATTACCATCCCTCCTATTATTATCCCTCTTCTTCTCATCTCTCCCTCCTTCTTTTTTTTTACTTAATTTATAGGTGTGGGGTAGTAAAAAATTAAAAAATTTTGAATTCATTCAGATAAAAATAAAAGCTAAGAACATTAGATTCCTAACTTAATTTCTATCTATTCTATCTCTATTGACTTTATTTTATTCAGTCACTTACTACTGCTTCCAACTCTTCTGATGCTTTTCCAAGTTTCTCACCTAGACCACCTAAAATAGTTTCCTAAATCACTCTTTTTTATATCTGTAATTACCTTTAAGCTTAATGTATCCGCTACCACCATCAGCTACATTAGCAATTAGCTTACGTACCAATAGGTTTACTAGCGTCTTATATCATTTTATGACTAAATATATTATCAATTGGTTTTTTACTGAAATTTTAGATAAAACATTATAGACAGTCTTAAAGACTCATTTTTTTATATCAAGTCCTTCAAAGCCTTCTGGAATAAGCACAATATCAATACCTGAATTTAATGATTTCATTACTGCATTCTTTAGATTAAAATTATTTAAAATTGCACCCATATCATATGCATCTGTCATTATAATATTAACATTGTTTAAATTATACCTTATAATATCTACAATATCTTTTGACATACTACTTATATCACTAGAAATCGAAGGAATAATTACATGACCAATCATAATAAATCTTGCTTTTTTAGCAAAAAGAAATGGCACAAAATTATTTAACATCAAAAAATTTTTACTATATGGCAACAAAGCTAATTCTTTATGAGTATCTACTTTAGTACCTCCAAGTCCAGGAAAATGTTTAACTACAGCAAAAACACCTTCCTTTTGTATTCCATCAATAAATGCTTCGACCATAAGACCAATATTATAATATGAAGCTCCAAAAGTCCTACTACCCAAAGGACTACGATTATCCAATTTAGCATCTGCTACAGGTGCCATATTTAAATTAATACCAAGACGTCTAAGTTGTTTGCCAATAATCTCGCCAATCTTATATGCAATATGAATATCTCCAGTACTACCAATAGATTCCATAGAAGGAAAATTATAAACTCCTAATTTCTTATTCTCACTTACTCTACTAACTATCCCCCCTTCTTCATCAACAGCAATAAAAAGATCATCACCAAGATATTTCTTTAATCCTTCTATTAAATCTTTGGTTTGTTGAGGTTCTTTAAAATTTTCACTAAATAAAATAATTCCAACTGGATTTATCTCTCTTATTTTTTCAAGCTTATCTATACTAAGTGTTTGTACAATATTAGGATTAGCAACATTTCTAATGCCAATAAATAAAAAACGTTCCCTTAAAATTTTATTAAAGTCAACTATCCCCAAAAATTCATCGATATCTACAAGATCAGACTTATCATTTTCAAAATAATCATATTCTATTTCAGGAATGGCTCCTAGCAAAGTTATACTAGCAAATAAAAATCTAAGTAACATAAGTCTAAACATCACATTTAACTTCAATAAAAACATACAAAATTATATCTACTTTTAACATATTATAAATATTGCAATTAAGCAAAACCTCATCTACACTATATTTATCCTAATATTAAACATTATACAATTTCTTGGAAAAATAAGCTAAAAGTTAAATAACCATAAAATATAATATTTTGATAAACTACAACACTTACTATTTACTTTGTATGCAAATAAAATTCCTTTTAAGACATATTAAATACTAGATAATAATTTATAAAAGAATTATTAAGACTAACTTAAATAAAATAATTCAAGATTTTATGCCCAGACTCTTTAAATTTAATGATTTTGATCATTATGAGATCCAAATGTAAGTTTTACAATCCACAAGGTAAATAATAATTGATATAGTATAATTGTTACTAAACATAAATACAAGTATTAAAGAAAATATACATATATATATTAATTAAGAGGGAAACATGCTACAACACTATACATTAAACATGACCAATCTAAATCAAGCTATTAAAGAAATGATACTTTCTCCTTCAGGATTTAGAAAAATATTTGCAAAATCAAAAGATGAAAATTCAAATGATTCTGAAATAAATGATGACGATAAAATATTAGTGTCGCTTATAACCTTCACAATATCAAATTACTTCGAGGATAATCCAAAAAAATATATCAATATAGGACTAGATTCAAGAGCAACTGGAAATATCATCTCAGAAATAACACTCAAGACCCTAATACTTAACAACGATAATGTTAATTTCTTGGGAATACTTCCAATACCAGAAATATTAGCCTACACAAAAGCAAATCAAAATTCAAAAGGATTCATATATATCTCAGCTAGTCATAACCCCAAGGGGTATAACGGAATTAAAACTGGCTTAAACGATGGGGGTGTGTTAAATTCAAAGAAAATAAAAACAATCATCAGTCAACTTCAATCTAACATTAACAATGAAAATTTAATAAAAACCCTAATAAAAAATCTACAAAATTTCAATTCAAACTATATACATTTAAGAAAATATGAAAAAATTATCACATCACAAACTAAAAATAAAACGAAATCTTATAATGCATATAAATTACTAATGCAACAACAAACAATATATGCAACTGAACATATCAGTATATTAAAAAAAAATATAAAAAAAGAACCTATAGGGATCATAGGCGAAATGAATGGTAGTTCTAGAATCAACTCAATTGATAAAGAAATTATCAAATCTTTAGGAATAAAATTAGAACTTTACAACACTGAAATTGGGATTTTTAAACATGGAATGACTCCTGAAAGAGAATCATTAAATATGTGCAAAGAACTATTAGAACAAAAATTTAAAAATGACAATTCATTTCAATTGGGATATGTTCCTGACTGTGACGGAGACAGGGGTAATTTAGTAGTAATTCAAAAAAATGGATTAGCAAGCATTATTGAATCACAAAAAATATTTTCACTATCATTACTATCAGAGCTTAGCTATCAGTATTATAATGGTATTAAAAACAATTTGGCAGTTGTAATTAATGATGCAACTTCATTAAATATAGAAAAAATAGCAACTATATTTAATACAAAAGTTTACAGAGTTGAGGTTGGCGAAGCCAATTTAATAGAAATGGCTGATCTATTACGAAACAAAGGACTAATAGTAAAAATTTTTGGAGAAGGATCAAATGGCGGAAATATTATATACCCTGCAAGAGTAAGAGATCCTTTAACAACTGTTTTTAGCATAATAAAATTGCTTAAAATAAAACAACTTTATAAAATATGGTGTACACTATCTCATAACACATATAATGAAGACTATACCCTTAATGATATATTAAATACAATTAATTTTTATTGCAATGTAGAAGTATCATCAGAACAAGCTATGCTCAAAATAAACGTAAAAAATCAAGAAATACTAAAATCTAATTACGAAAAATTATTAAGAAAAGAACTCAAACATAATAACAATATATTTTTACAACAATTATCAATACACAGTTATGAAATTATCAACTATGAAGGCATTACACAAAACAACATTAGAACCGGAGATTCTTCAGGAGGTCTTAAAGTTTTACTTAAAAATCAAACAAATGATATAGTTGCAAGCTTATGGATGCGAGGTTCAAAAACAGAACCAATATTTAGAGTATTAAGCGAAGTTACATACGAGCATAAAAACTTACTAACTTCACTTTTAAAGTTTAATAAAAACTTAATACAAGCAGCTAACTCTCTCACTTAATATTGTAATTATAAATTAGTATTGTAATTATAAATTAGTTAAGTTATTTATCATACAACACAAAACATATATTGAAATTATTTATCAAAAGCTTTTTCTACACTCATCTTTATTCCATTCCATGTCTTTGATATTCCCATCAAACTTTTAGCTTCCTTGATGACTTTTAGTGCAACTTTCCTAGTTTTATTTGTACCTTCAAATATTATCTCATCAATATATCCTTTCTTAGATTTAAAAAACTCTCTCCTATCCCTAATTGGTATTAAAAATTGATTTAAAACTTCAAAAAGCCTCTTTTTCACTTCAACATCTCCAATTGTACCATTTTTATATCTCGTCTTAAGTTCACAAAGCTCTTCATTATTATTATTAAAAAAATCATGATAAATAAAAACAGGATTACCATCAACTTTTCCTGGTATATCCGCTCTCACTCTTTTTGGATCTGTAAACATAGACATTACCTTTTTGTAAAGTGACCCCTCATCATCACTTAAAAATATAGCATTACCAAGGCTCTTGCTCATCTTAGTCTTACCATAAATTCCCACAAGAGTTTGAGAATCTGTAAATAAAGCTTCAGGAATGGGAAAGAAATTTTCTCTATAAAGAGAATTAAACTTTCTTGCAAGTTCTCTTGTAAGTTCAATATGAGCCTCATTATCACGTCCAATTGGAACTAAATTGGCCTTTGTCATCAAAATATCTGAGCTCATAAGAATAGGATAACCTAAAAGCCCATAAGGAACTTCAGTCAATCCAGCAGTAGTACTCATCTCTCTTATACTAGGAATCCTTTGCAATCGATTAACCATAACAATCATTGACAGTATTAAGTTTAATTCTAAAAGCTCAGGTATAGCTGATTGCAAATAGATATTAACTTTATCAGGATTAATTCCACAAGCTAGATAATCTAAAACCATTTCTCTAACATTAATAGGTATTTCACTAATACTTTTTAAATCTGACTTCGTAGTAAGAGTATGCAAATCTGCTATAATAATATATGTTTCATATTCTTCCTGATACTTTAATCTATTAACAATAGAACCAACGTAATGCCCTAAATGAAGAGGTCCCGTAGGTCTATCTCCTGTAAGCATAATTTTATTCTGCAAATTCAACTCTCCTTATTACTTATATCATCAATACTTAATACCTTCGAACCACTTAAAAATACAGACAGAGGTTTTAAATATGATATATTATCTACTATTACCTTTACAATAACAGTGAAAGGATAAGCTATTAAAAGGCCAACAACACCCCACAGCCATCCCCAAAAGAAAAGAAAACAAAGCAATAAAAAAGGAGAAAGATCAAGTCTGTGTCCTTGCATCTTTGGCTCAAGAATATTGCCAATTAACATTTGAACAGAAGTATTATATATGAATATATAAAGCACTAAATTTAAATTAGGATAAAACTGTACCAAAGCAGCCATTACAATAAAAAAAACAGCTAAAATTGATCCTATACTTGGAATAAAATTAAATACAAATGTTAATACTGCCCACACAAGAGGAAAATCTTGTCCAAATAAGGTCAATCCTATAAATACTAAAAACCCTGTAAGACAACTAACAAAAACCTTTATACCTAAATATTTACTAATTTGATTATTTATTGTATCTAAAGCTTCAATAAACATACTAGCAACGGATTGCTTAAAAGCATTCTTAACCTTTATATCAAAAATATGTATTTCTGATAGTAGAAAATACAATAACAAAAATAATACTACCAAGCTGCTTGCAAAACCAATAATTTCATTAGATATCCGTGTCAAAAAAGGATAAATATATCCAGAAAAATCTATATTGTTAATAATAGCACTGCTATCTAAACTATATTTATTCAAAATATCTACTATAATAAAAATCAATTGCTTCTGATAATACGGCAATTGCTTTAATAAAATAGTTACACTGTAGTAAACAAAATTAAAAACCAAATACGAAAAAGAAAAAAGAAAAAAGAAAATTATAAAAACTATTAAAACTCTTGGGATTCTTAATTTCTTAAGAAAAGTATAAATAGGATACACTAAAAATCCAAGAACCACTGCGATAGCTAAAGGCTTAAAAATAGCCTGTGCTATTTTTAAAATAGTAATTAACATTACTATTAAAGCTAAAATATAAAAAATAGACTGAAATTTAACAAACTGTAACCTATCTGTTGGTTTTAGTTCTAAAGCCATTTCTATTGCCCCCTTAATATGTTTAGTTATTCTGAAAAACACTAAAATTAGAATTAATACTCAATTAATACTCATTTTAGAAAATTTGTCAAAATCTAAAATCAATTCATATGTTTAAATAAATTTTTTCCATTATCCAATTATATAGTTTAGTTCCCTTACTATAATTGGCTTCAGCTAAATCACCAACTCTTTTCTCTTTAACAAGTTTTTTAGCATTTTTATCATTATCATAATAAACCGTCATTGTATTTCTGTAATGATTTAAATTGTTATTTAAAATTTCAAAAGCTGGAATATCATTAAAACCATCTGCAATATAAAACATATTCTCAAAAGGAATTTCTCTTCTATGCCTTGGAATCCTTTGATTAATTTTATCATAAGAGCCTTTATTGAGTTCAAAAATTACTCGAGTTTTTATTGTATGATCTACAAAATAACATACACTACTTAAAATATTATTTTCTGAGAATTTATTATCTAAACCCTGATAAAAAGGCATAAGATATGTATCTATAAATTCACAAGCCCAAACCTTAGTAATATAAGGAGCAATACTACTTCCCAAAATCATCTGCCTAAAACCACTTGATACTATATAAATATTGATTACAATATCGGATTCCTTTAAACTCCTATTTATTTCACTTATTTCTTTAAACAACTCAATTACACCTTCAAAAAACCTTAATTTTGAACCCAACTTAAATAATATTTTATTATTTAAACCTTTAAAAATACCTTCTTTGACATACGTTAAAAAATGTGACAAATATATCATCTCATTAGTAATGATATTACAATGATTTTTATCATAAGTAACAGATAAATTTTCAACCTCATTCCAAAACAGGGAAGCATCAACATCATATTCATCAAAAAGTACTTGTTGCATATTACCATGAATCAAAGTATCATCAAAATCAAATATAAAAGCTATTATTTTTTCTTTTTTGTTCATAAACAAAAAATCAATTCAAATTAAGATTAACTTATATTAAAATATATATATAACTAGAAATATATTCAATATATTGCATATAGTAAGGAAAATGTATATAAAATAAATTAAATAAAAATGCTTATGATAAATGTAGATAGTATAAATCAAATAAAAGATATTTTTTCAAGAGTCTTGGATATAAGTTTAACTAGTACTTTAGTGTATTATATATATAAAAATGTGATTAATTCTTATTCCGTAAACTTACTAAAAGGAATGATCATTATTACGTCTATTGGAATCTTGTCATACTATTTTAACTTATATACAATAAACTGGTTATTAAATTACATAGCAAATATACTGCCAATTGCAATGCTTTTACTATTTCATCAAGAAATAAAAAAGATAATAATGCAAATTGGAACTTTTAATTTGTCCTTTAAGCTTGCAAACAGCAAAGAAGAAACTACCAAAACTATTGCTGAGGTAATAAAAGCAATTAAACATCTATCGGAAAATAAGTCTGGTAGCTTAATCTGCATAGAAAAAAAAATACAATTAGACCAAATAATAAATAAAGGCATAAAGTTGGATTCAATCATATCTAATGAAATATTAATATCAATTTTTGAATATGAAACACCTTTACATGATGGCGCAATCATAATTAGCAATAACAAAATAGCTTATGCTGGTTCTTTCCTACCGCTATCTAATGTTGAATCTATTAGCAAAACCTTTGGAACAAGACATAGGGCAGGTCTTGGGATTTCTGAAAATTCAGACGCAATAACAATAATAACATCTGAGGAAACTGGTTCTATTTCACTAACACAAAATGGAAAATTAGAATATAATTTAGACTTGAACGAAATTAGAAAGAAATTAAATC
This sequence comes from Borrelia sp. HM, assembly GCF_019669085.1. Classification (NCBI taxonomy): domain Bacteria; kingdom Pseudomonadati; phylum Spirochaetota; class Spirochaetia; order Spirochaetales; family Borreliaceae; genus Borrelia; species Borrelia sp. HM. Next base: position 17,684 of record NZ_AP024401.1, read on the forward strand.
TTGCATTAATAGAATGAATAATGATTATAACTAAAAAATTCAAAGATATAATGAAATTATTATTTGAAGATTGGCAAAATAAAGCTATTGCTATCCTCATAGCCATTATTATATTTATGATATTTTACTTTAATAGTATAGAATCAATTACAATAGAAAAAAAAATCAATATCTTATTAGAAGATGAAATTACACTAGGAAAACCTCCTGACTTTAACAAGGTATTGCTTACAGTCAAAATTAATAGAAAAGATTCAAAATATTTAGATCTTGACCGAATAGCCTTACTAGTTGAAGCTAAGGGTATAAAAGAGGCTGGAGAATATGAACTACCAATAAAGATAAAAAATTTCAATCCCATACCTATTGTTGAATACCATCTTTCAATAAACAAAATTGTAATAAATGTTGATAAAAAATTTTCAAAATTAGTTAGAATTGAACCCAAATTAAAGCTACTTGAAAAAGAAAATAATAAAGAAGAATATTTTGTTGCTAAATATAACATAGTGCCAGAAAAATTGAAAATATATGGCCCTGAAAAAATAATAAAAACCATTAACGCTGTAAAGACTAAAGTAAAAGAATTTGATACCAACACTGTATTTATTTCAGAACAACTTGAAGTACTCTCTCCAGCTCCACTCATAACCCTTGAAAAAAATCATGTAATAGTTAATATAACTCTAAGCAAAAAATACATACAAGCAACAATCAAAAATCCTAATTTAATTTTCAATAACCTAAAAAGTGGATTAGAAATAAAAATGAAGGAAAAAATTCCAGATCCAGAAAATAATATGTTTATTAAAATAAGAAGCGGACTGTCAGAAAAAACAACCAAAATGCATATAGCCAATAATAATATTAATTTCGGTCTTGACTTAAGTCAAATTGAAACTCCTGGAATCTATAGTATTAACACAGATGTAATACTTAAAAATAATACTCATGGTATAGAAGTACATGAATATGAACCCAAAATAATAAAAATAGAGGTAATATCAATCAATCAATCAATAAAATGACTAAATCAATAGGATGTGATATAATAAGAGTTAAAAGGTGTAGTAGTTTTTTACAAAATAGAAAAAAATTAGAAAGATTTTTTACACAAAGGGAAATTGAAAACTTAAAAATGAAAGGAAAAGAAAGTTTAGAAAGTCTGGCTGGTAAGTTTTCAGCAAAAGAATCATTAATAAAGGCTATAAGTCCACTGATAAATAATAAAATAAAATACTCGCTTAAAGATATTGAGGTAATAAAATCATCAAAGGGAAACTCAATATTTCAATTACACAATGATGTTAAAGCCTTTATTAACCAAATGAACCTAAAGTTATATTTAACAATTTCACATGAAAGAGAATATGCTATTGCGTTTGTAATAGTTGAAAATTAATTTATGAAAAAAATATCATACTTTACAAAATATGAAATTGAATGTCCTTTATGCAAACAAAAATTTAAAAAAGAAGAATTATTAACAGGAAGTAGTAGATTAATAGCTGGAGAATTAAAAGTTGATCTAAAGAGAAATTATGTAAAAAATGACAAATATGGAAACATATATCCTAGAATATACTCAGTCATAGTATGTCCTAATTGTTATTTAGCTGCTTTCCCTAATGAGTTTAATGCAATAATATTTGTTAATAACAAAATAAAGAAACTCTTAATAAATGACATTAATAATCGTAAAGCAATAAAATCAATTTTTGAAGATAACTTAAACTTTGATGCACCAAGAAGACTTCAAGAAGGAGCTGCTAGTTATATACTTGCTATGATGTGCTACGACTACTTAGATAAAAATCATAATCCAACACTCAATCAAGCAAAATGCGCAATAAGAACAGCATGGATATTTGAGGATCTAGACAAGGAAAATCCAAACCAAAACTATAACTACTTGCAAAAAATATTTTATTATAAAGCCGCATACCTTTATAAACTAACACTTGAAAAAGAACAAAATAATTCAGAACCAATTAATGCGGCAATCACATTTGGTCCTGACACAGATAAAAATTATGGATATGATAGTGTTTTATACTTATCAAGTCTGTTAGAATATTTTTATGGCAATAAAGAAGATAAGCAATACAGATATAATCAGCTAATTGAAATAAAGACTTTGCTTTCTAAAATAGCTGGAATGGGAAAATCATCAAAAGAAAAACCATCAATACTCTTAGATAAAATTAAAGAAGTCTATTTTAAAATAGCAAATGAAATAAAAACTTTCAAATAAATGAAAAAAATACTTGCAGAAATAGCTTATGATGGTTCGCTATATTACGGATTTCAAATTCAACCAAAAAAACCAACAATTCAAGGAGAAATTGAAAAAGCCTTAGAAAAAATAAGTAAAACAAAAATTAAAGTTCATTCAGCCGGCAGAACGGATAAAGGGGTTCACGCAAAAGGGCAAGTCATATCTTTTTATATAGGAATCAAAATTAAGCCCAAAAATCTAAAGATAGCAATAAATTCTATTTTAAATAACGATATTAAAATAATCAAATTAAAATATGTAACAGATGAATTTCAACCTCGATTTGATGCAAAAAAAAGAAAATATAGTTATTATATACTAAATTATGAAAATCACTATCCTTGGGAAGGCTATCAAGCTTATTATGTAAAGAAAAAATTAAATATCAAAAGACTAAATGAAATGGCTGAAATGTTAATTGGAATACATGATTTTACAACATTTTCATGCATAAAAGACAAAACAACTTCAAAATTAAAGGAAATTTATTTTGCTAGATTTAAGAAGAAAAATAAATTTATAATTTTTGAAATAATAGGCTCATCATTTTTATGGAAAATGATAAGATCAATAGTAGGAACAATAATCGATATAGAAATAAAAAATGAACCTACTGATACCTTTAAAAAAATTTTAAATTTAAAAAATAGAAAATTTACACGAACCACAGCCCCTGCAAAAGCTTTATTTTTAGATAAGATTTTTTATGAATAAAAATCAACTATTACAAAAATTAATACTATTAAGAACACTTAAAAATAACATATCTGGAAATATTTATAGTAAGCAAGAAAAAAATATTGAAATAATTAAAAATACAATAATAAAAACTAAAAATATAAAAACTCTAAAAAAGGTAAAACAAAAAAACATAAAAGAAAATCACAGACCAATAGAATTAATAAGAAATAATACAAATAAAAAAGATCTATTAATAATATATATAGATAAAAAATATCTAAACAAAAATGTAAATATAATAGTAAAAAAATGGTGTGATAGCATTAATATATTTAATTATAAAATAATAGACAACCCCAACACACTAACATTAGAGATTAAAGATAAGCAACCTAAAGCAATTCTTGCCTGTGAAGAAGTAGAACTGTTTCTAAATCAAAAATTAAGAATTCAAGTTGTTAGAGGATTTGAATTGAACTTTAAAGGAATTCCAACAGTATTTACATATCTACCTACAAGTCAAATAACAAATCCAAAACTCAAGGAAGAAATATGGCAAGATCTAAAAATAATAAAAGGTATAATAAAATATGGATAGCAAATTGGAACACAACTTTTACTATTATGAAATTGCCTTTAATATTCCCTTAAATAGACTTTTTTTTTATAGGTATAACTTAAAATTAAAAATAGGCATAAGAGTAATAACAAATTTTAATGGAAAAGACAAAATTGGAATCATAATTAAAAGATATACTAAAGAAGAACTTAAAGAAGATCTTAAGTTTGAAATAAAAAATATACTAAAGGTCATTGATGAGAATGAACTCATAATAGAGCATAACATTAATCTCGCACACTGGATTAGCAAAAAAACATTTTCTGGATTTGGAGAAGCCCTATTTTGCGGGCTACCTAAAGCTTTAAATCTAACAAAAGAGAAAATAAAAAATAAAAATGATGATAAAAATGCAAATTTAAATTCCAAAATACCCATTCAATTAAATGAAGAGCAAAATAAAATTTATCAAGAAATTATTGTATCAAATACACAAAACACATTTTACTTGTTTGGGATCCCTGGTTCTGGAAAAACAGAAATATTTATTAAACTATGCGAAAATTATTTACAACAAAAAAAACAAATAATTTTTCTCATTCCTGAAATTTCTTTAGGCTATCAAATAGTTAAAAGGATAAAAGCAAACTTAGGTACAAATAAAGTTTTTGAATATAACTCAAAAATATCACAATCAAATAAAGTTTTAATATGGAATAAAGTCAAAAACGGAGAAAATTTAATTATAATCGGAATTAAGAGTGCATTAATGTTGCCCTTTAAAAATTTAGGATTAATATTAATGGATGAAGAACATGAACATACATATAAATCTGAAAACACTCCAAGGTTTCATGCAAGACATATAGGATTTTTTTTACAAAGCACATTCAATGCCAAGTTTATAATGGGCAGCGCAACACCATCTCTTGAAGCATATCTTGCAATGGAAAATAATCAAATAAAGAAAATGGCTTTAAAAAACAAATTTTTCAAAAAAACATTTCAAGAACTTAAAATTATAGACATGAAAAAAACACACCAAATAATATCATCAGAATTGCTATATAGTATACAAAAAAGTCTAATTGATAAAAGACAATCATTAATATTCATCAATAAAAGAGGATATTCAAAAACAATTGAATGCAATAGTTGCGGATATGTAATTTGCTGCCCAAACTGCTCTTTTAATTTGACTTATCATAAAAATGAAAACAAACTCATTTGTCACTACTGCACCCATAAAATAAACATAATAAATAATTGTCCTGATTGTAACTCACAAGATATGGCTTATAAAGCATATGGAATTCAATTTATTGAAAGAGAGTTAAAAAAACTTTTGCCAAATGCAAAAATAGCAAGAACGGATTCTGATATTAGTAAAAAAGAAATTATTAACTCAATAAGTGAATTTGAAAATGGAAAATTAGATATATTAATTGGAACACAAATTATTGCAAAAGGCTTTAATTTTAAACAGATAAAAACATTGGGTATCATTAATGCAGATATTGGAATGGGACTTCCCGATTTTAGAAGTAGCGAAAGAATTTTCTCAATTATTTCACAAGTACTAGGAAGAGCTGCAAGATTCCAAAACGATAACACAATTATTATTCAAACAAAAAACACAGATTATTACGCTATAAAATATGCATATGAAGGCAAATATGAGGAATTCTATCAAGAGGAGATAAAAATTCGAAAAGAATTAAATTATCCTCCATTTAAAAAAATTATTAGAATAGTAGTTAGAAGCTATAAAGAAGAAACTGCCAAACATAAATGCCTAGAATTTTTTGAAATATCAAAAGCATTCTTAACTAACGAAATTGAATATATTGGCCCATCACAAGCCCCTATGTTAAAAATATCTAAGTATTATAGGTATAACATCATTTATTTATCAAATTCCTTCAGCCTACTTGAAAAAGTAATACGCAATACAAGAGAAAAAGTCAAATCAACAAGAGACGCCTATATTGAAATAGATTATTATCCAATCTCATTAATTTAATATCTTTGTTAAAAAAAACCTGAACTTTCCTTACCAAGAGTTCTTAAAAAAGATGATAGAACATAAAGGGCTTTATCATTATGTCCTCCTTCTGGAATAATAAGATCTGCATATTCCTTGGTAGGCTCAATAAATCTATAATATCCAGCCCTAGTAGTACTTAAATACTGCTCAATAACAGATTGCAATGTACGCCCTCTCTTAGATATATCTCTCTCAAGCCGTCTAATAAACCTGATATCATTAGGAGTATCAATATATATTTTCAAATCTATCAAGTTACGCACCCGCTCTTCAACAAAAATCATAATACCCTCAACAATAACAACAGGAGTAGGTATTATCTCTAAAGCTTCAGATTTTCTTCTATGTTTAATAAAATCATAAAGTGGCATATTAATCGGCTTATTTTCTTTTAGTTTCTTTAACTGTCTATAAAATAAATTATTATCAAAAGCATCTGGATGATCAAAATTAACATTTAAAAATGCATTATCACAATCATCAACACTCTTATAATAATTATCTTGTGATATAAGAACAAATTCCGGAATAATTTCACTAATTTTATTAACAACTGTAGTCTTACCACTCCCAGATCCACCAGCTATTCCAATAATCTTAACCATTAACCTCTTCTTTAGATTTAGACAATTCAGGCATATTCTTTAATGTTCCTGCAACAAAAACATTTTTAAACCCCAATCCTTTTAAAACCTTCTCAGCTTCAAATGATTTGCTAAAACTTTTACCATAAATTATTATATGATTCTCAGTACTACCTAACTTATCCTTTTTAGCAAACAAACTTTTAAAAGGAATATTAATTGCCCTTGCATAATGAGACTTATTATATTCTTTAGGAGAGCGAATATCTAATATTTTCGCACCATTTTGTATTTTTTCAAGTAAAGCCACGTTAATCTTTTTCATCTTTAAAATAATAAAAAACCAAATATAAAAAAAGAGGAAAAATATTAAACATATAAACTTTACATAACTCACAATCATATCTTTTATAAAAAATAATATCAAAAAAAAAGAAATAATTGCAATAAAATTAAATTGTTTTTTAGTAAAATTAATATAAAATTCAAATGATCATATATTATGCTAAAGAAATGAAGAAAAAAAGAAATAAGCTAACTAGAATAAAACAAAAGATCAAATTTATCATACTAAAAGTATCTAGAAAACAGCTAAAAAATATCTTTAAAAATCCCAAATTAATACTACTAAGCACATTGCAAATAATAACAGGATCATTATTAATGGCAATATCTACAAATATTTTATATATACCACATGAGCTTTTAAGTGGCGGAATTTCTGGCATTGCTCTTATGTTGCACTATCTTTTAAATTTTAACTTGGGACTTACAATGTTCATATTAAATATTCCATTATTCATTATAGGTATCAAGTTCTTAAACATAACATTTGTCATTCAAAGCTGGATAGCAATGGCTTTATATTCTTTAATGGTTAACTATTCACAATTTCTGCAATACAAAGTGCAAATCAATGATATGATACTTGTATCAATTCTTGCAGGCATCATATCAGGTCTTGGCCTTGGCCTAATATTTAAAGCAAAAGGATCTTCAGGAGGTATAGATATAATTTCCATGATAATTAAAGAAAAATATTCAATTAGTATTGGAACCACAAATTTTCTTTGTAATCTTGCAGTATTACTAATTGCAGTAGCCTTTTTTAACATAGAAATTGCTCTTTACACTTTAATTGCTTCATTTGTAACATCTATAATGACAGATAAAACAAGTACAGGATTTGGTAATCAAAAAGCAATGCTTATTGTCTCAGATAGAGGGAAAGAAATATCTTATCTAATTACCAATAAATTAAAACTAGCAGCTACATTAATTGATGGAAAAGGAGCTTGGGCTGGAAATGACAAGACAATAGTTTTCTTAGTTGTTCCCACAATACGCACCTCTAGAATTAGATATATCTCACAAAAAATTGATCCTAATTGTTTTATTGCAGTGCTTAACACAAACGAAATAACTGGTGGTAAAAAAATTATTGAATCAATTACAAATAAACAAGATAGTGAAACTTAAAACTTTTCTAAAAAAATAAGAAAATCACTAATAAGTGAACTTAATTCTTCTTTATCATAAAAAATTGATAAAAAATCAATAAATCTTTGTGGAAAACCTGAGGTAAACTTTTTTAAATATCCCTCTTTAATATTAATTTCAAGTTTGAAAGCATGAAGCATCAAAGATTTTGTTTTCAAAAAGCCTTTATCTAATTTACTATAAACACTATCTCCTAATATTGGATGATTTAAATACTTCATATGCACTCTTAATTGGTGTGTACGCCCCGTTTGAGGACTTAAAACTATTAAAGCATAATTTCCTATGTTAACAAATACTTTGTACTTAGTAAACGCCCTTTTGCCCCTATTTTCATGCACACTAAACTTTTTTCTATCATATCTGTCTCTGTCTATAAAAGTTTCAATAATACCAGAATCAATTTTAAAATTGCCTTTCACAACTGCAATATAAACTTTTTTAACAAATCTTTCTTTAAACTGTTTAGACAAAAAATTTAAAGTCGTCAAATTTTTAGCACAAATCATTATACCAGATGTTTCCTTATCCAACCGATGCACAATTCCAGGTCTAATCTTATCTTCATGAAAATTATCTTTTAAGCCTGAAATATGATGTAAAAGAAAATTTACAACAGTATTCTCAAAATTAGATATACCAGGATGACTTAAAATACCTTGAGGCTTATCAATAACAATAACATCTGTATCCTCATAAAGAATTTTAATGGGCAAATCTAAAGGCATCATATTTTCACTTAAATTTACTTCTTCATTAAATTCTATTAATATTTTATCATTCACAAAGACAGGTTTTGACAACTTGATTGAAACAAAAATACCATTATTATCTTTAAAAGCTCTTAATTCTCTTTTCTTAAGTTGGCTTCTAGTAAAAAAGTTTAAATTCTCAGACAAATAAATATCTAATCTTTGAGCATTTTTGCTTACAACAAATTCTTTACGGTACCTTTTCATCTAACAAAATCTAAATCAAACTATCAATCAAAGCAACTATAAAAGATAGTGCCAATCCAATTGATGTAGATATAGCAAATCTATTAAAATTTCTATCTTTTAAAACCATAACATTATTTGATAAAGGAACAAAAAAATCAAAACAAAACAAACTTATAAAAAAAGCTACAGGAAAAGTACCTACACTGATTGCCGAAAATCTAAATATTTTTTTACCCCAATTAGAACTAATAGTCTTTTCTATATTTAAATCTTTATGTTCCTGAATGTTTTTATAAGGAAAATCATCATCAAATTGAAACCTTATAAAATCTTTATTATTAACAATATTAGCATAACCTTCGCTGAAAGAAATTTCATCTATCAGCGAAAATTTTTGCTCTAAATACAGATATTGCAAATCAAATCCAGAATAAACATGATATAAAGGATATGAATAAATAATCAAAACATTAACAAACAATAGCAAGAATTTAATTATCATTACTACTTTAAAAATTTTTTAATTCTAATTTTAATGTTAAAGGTATCTCATCAACAAGTTCAGGAATACCAAAATACTGAATAGGGCCTGGATAAACATACATATTATTTAATGCCCATTCGTCACGATTTTCTACAAACTCGTTAAAGGGTACTCCACTTAAATCAACAAGAGCTTTTTTAATAACAGGCTTAGAAACACCATATCTCTCTTCCATATTCATCATCATAGTTAAAGGAACTCCACCAGCAATCCATTCAGTAACACTCTTGTTTAAGTTCTTAATACTAGACATATAGCCTGTTAATCCATTTAAAACAAGTATTGCAGCATTATACCCCAAACTATAACAATAATTACTATCAAAATTTGAAGGAGCAACACTTCTACCCTCATAACCAAAAAAATGATCAATAGGAATAAATTTACCACTATACTCACCAAGTTGTCTTAACTCTTCTAATCGAACACTAACCATTTCCATAAATAGTTTCTCAGTAGGAACTCTTGACACATTAAAATTACCATGAGGATCTCTTTCTAATACAGAATGTACAAGTTCGCTCTGAATAAATAAAGGCAACGATATATAAACTTCTCTCATATATCCATTAAGATTAGATATAAAAACCTTTCTTATATCTTCAACTTCTAAACCCCTAAACTCATTTTTACTACTATCAAATATATTACACAACTCAACCATCAAAGATTTAACTTCAGGAATAAATTCAATAACACCTTCAGGAATTACAATAATACCAAAATCATATCCTTTCAAGGAACGCTTTACTACAACAGAAGTTATATCGCTAACAAGTTCTGATAAAGTTTTATTTTTTGCTAAAACTTCCTCAGATATAATGCAAATATTAGGATGTGTCTTTAAAGCACACTCAAGAGCAACATGAGATGCACTCCTGCCCATAAGCTTAACAAAATGCCAATATTTTTTAGTTGATATAGCATCACGACATAAATTACCTATTAATTCAGCATAAGTTTTAGTTGCAGAATCAAATCCAAATGAAATCTGAATATGCTCATTTTTTAAATCAGCATCAATTGTTTTTGGAACACCAATAACTTGAATATCATGTTGTTTTTTCTTAAAAAACTCTGCTAACAAAGCTGCATTAGTATTTGAATCATCCCCACCAATAACAATAATAGCATTAAGATTGTTTTTAAGTGCAACTGACAAAGCCTGCTCATACTGAGCGTCGGTCTCCATTTTAGTTCTACCAGAAGATACAATATCAAAACCTCCCGTATTTTTATATGCATCTATTAAATCTTGAGTAATTTCAATTTTCCTATCCTCTAATAATCCTGAAGGTCCACCTTTAAAGCCAAATATTTTTGAATTTGAGTTAGACCTTTTTATAGCATCAAAAATACCAGCAACAACATTATGTCCTCCAGGAGCTGGACCACCTGAGAGAATGATTCCCACATTTAAAACCTTTGTATAATCCACATTTGAAGGACCTTGAATAAAATTCACAACTGGAATTCCATAAATATTTTTAAAAATATGTCCTAAAGCATCTCTATCCTGAAGAGCTTCTGTTTTTTCTCCGAAAACAACATTAATATTTTGAAAATCAGTCTCCAAAATTTTAGGCAATTTTGGAATATATTTATATCTCTCTTTTTGAAAAATTGAGGTCATATACCTTCTCCTTTCACTATTGATCTAAATTATTATTACTAAGTTAAATATTAAAATAATTAATCACCAATATCTATATATGATTTAAAAATAAAGTAGCATCACCATAAGAAAAAAATTTATAATTCATTTTTATAGCTTCTTTGTAAGCATTAAACACAAAATCTTTGCCACCAAATGAAGAAACTAACATTAAAAGCGTTGATTCTGGTGTATGAAAATTTGTAAAAAGCATATCAACAAATTGAAATTCATATCCTTTACCTGGATAAATAAAAAGATTGGTCTTTTGTTCACCTCGCATAAATCCTTTTTGCTTGTAATAAGAAGACTCTAATGCTCTAAGAGTAGTTGTTCCAACAGCCAAAATTTTTTTACCTAAAGCTTTTGCCTGCTCAAGTTTAAAAGCTACAGAATCTTTGATTGAAAAAGTCTCAAAATGCATTTTATGCTCCTCTATTATCTTTGTTCTTACAGGAAGAAAGGTACCAAGACCAACATGAAGGGTAATAAAATAGTATTCAATATTATTTTCATCCAAACTAAAAAAAAACTCCTTACTAAAATGCAAGCCTGCTGTAGCTGATGCTGATGAACCCACACTTTTTGAATAAATCGTCTGATAACGCTCCTCATCTTCTTTATCATAATTTCTCTTAATATAAGGTGGCAAAGGAATAAGTCCATAATTTTCAAAATAAGATTCATCTACACATCTATTAAACTTAAGTATAAATTCATCACCTGATCTTGAAATTATTTGACCTAATAAACCTTGAGGAAACTTATACACTTTATCAATATTTTGTCTTTTAGCCTTAGAAATTAAAGATGTAAACATATCGTCTGATAACCTGTCTAAAATCAAAAACTCAACACTACTCCCATGCTCTGTGATAGCATAAATTCTTGATTTTCTAACCCTTGAATCATTAAATACTAAACAAACATTGCTATTAATGTATTTAAAAATATCGATTATTGAAGAATTATGATAAATCCTTTGATTACAAGGGTCTAGAACCATTAATCTTGACAAGCCCCTCTTTTTACTAGGATACTGTGCTATTAAATTATATGGCAATTCAAAATAAAACTCTTTGGTATTCATTTTCTTCACTATTTAAGTTATTATTCTTATCCAAATTCAAATGAAGATACGCTAAATCAGTAGCTCTGCGTCCTCTACTAGTCCTCTCAATTAATCCCTTTAAAATCAAATAAGGTTCATAAAAATCTTCAAGTGAATCTGCCGTTTCACCAACAGAAATTGCTAAAGTTTCAACACCAACAGGTCCACCTTTAAACTTCAAGATTAAATTCCTTAAAATATTTCTATCTTGATCATCAAGACCTTCATGATCAATTTTTAACATTTTAAGTCCAAAATTTACAATACTCTCTGTAATAAAATTATAACCACCAACTTGAGCAAAATCTCTCATTCGTCTTAAGAGTCTATTTGCAATACGAGGAGTGCCTCTTGAACTTTTTGCCAGAAGCCAAGCGGCCTTATCCTCTAAATTAACATTTAAAATAACCGAATTTCTTTTGATTATTCTTACAAGTTCATCTTCATTATAAAGCTCAAATCTCAACACAATACCAAATCTAGCATAAAGTGGTGCGGCAACTTTCCCAGGTTTTGTAGTAGCACCAATTAAAGTAAATTGAGGAATTGGAATTCTTACAGTCCTTGCAGAAGGACCTTGGCCAATTATCCAATCTATCTTATAATCTTCCATTGCAATATAAAGCATCTCTTCTACAACAGGTTTAAGTCTATGCAATTCATCAATAAAGAGAATACTTTTATCATCAAGAGTTGTTAAAATACCAACAATATCCTTCGGTTTATCAAGAGCTGGAGCTGAAGTAACCTTAATTGTAGCATTCATTTCAAAAGCAACTATACTAGCAAGAGTAGTTTTCCCAAGACCTGGAGGTCCACTTAAAAACATATGATCAAGTGCTTCATTTCTATCCTTAGATGCTCTTATAAAAATATTTAAGTTTTCCTTAATATGAGATTGTCCAACAAACTCTCCAAGGGATTTAGGTCTAAGTTCATTTTCATTAGTATCATACAAAAAATCTTTATCAGAACTTAAAAAATTAGTTCCCTCTTTCAAATCTATCTAATCTCCTCATATTCTATTAAACAGTCTAGATCTTAAATTGAACCTGCAAGCCTTTTTAAAATTTCTCTAAATAAAAATTGTTCTTGTTCACTCTCACCCAACATCAAAAATTCATCAGTAACCAAAATTTCTTTTATCTTAGATATAACTAACTTTCTATCAAAACCCATATTAACAATTGACTGTTCAAGATCTTTAAATCTTATATCTAAATCTAACTCATCAGATTTCACAAATTTTCCTTTAAGTTTTAAAAATATTTTGCCTGCTATTTTATTTCCAATTCCTTTGACTTTAGAAATAAGCCTAATATCCTCCTTTTCAATAGCATTCCTAAATTCGCTATATTTTATTCCAGACAATATCCTTAAAGCGGCTCTTGGTCCTATTCCATCAACACTAATAAGATTCTCGAAAACCTCTCTCTCTAATAAATTCAAAAAACCAAAAAGCTTAATTTCATTTTCTCGTAAATAAATATAAGTTAACATTTCAACATTTTCTAGCAGGTCCAATTTTTTCATACAAAAAGAACTAATGAAAACCTCAAATTCAAAGGGAAGCACTACTATAACAACACTAGATTCCCTTTTTTCTACAATTTTACCATAAATTTTATTGATCATAAAACTAAATTATAATACATAAAACTTTAGTTTTATGTTACTTTTACGCATTAACAACGATAAAATACTTTATATTATTTAAGTTTCTTTCTTTATGACGAAAATTTGACAACAAAATCTATATTCATAACCTAAGCTCTATGATTACCATGACAAATTGCAAGAGCCAGTGCATCACTACTATGCTCACTAGTAAAAACAAAATTAGAATTCATTCCAAGTAAAATACGAATAACATATTTCACTTGTAACTTTTTTATTCTGCCAAATCCAGAAATCGAATTTTTAACTTGTATTGGAGTATACTCATAAAAATCTATATTTTGTAAAGCAAGGGTTAAAATAATCGCACCTCGAGATTCAGCCACACTTATTGCAGTTTTTTTATTTTTAGAAAAATAAATACCCTCAATACTTGCAACATTAGGCTTGAACTTATCAATAATTAGAACAAGATTATCATGAATGATGTTCAGTCTATCTTTTAAAGAAACACGAGGATCAGTTATAATAGTTCCATCTTGAACATATATATACCGACTACCCTCTTGATCTAAAACGCCCCATCCAACATTTGCAAGACCAGGATCAATACCTAATATTCTCATGAGCAAACTTTATAAAATCAAATAACACAATTAATCAATCTCATCAGTAATTTCCAAATTATGTACAACTTCCTGAATATCATCAAAATCTTCTAATTTTTCAATAAGAACAATTATTTTATTCATTTGCTCTTTATTTAAAGAAATTTTATTCTCAGGAATAAGAGCAATTTCTGAAATGTCTTCTTCAAATTTTGTTTTTAAAACAGATAGAACAGATTCAAAATTTTCAACACTTGTTATTACTTCTATTTGAGAACCTTCACTATAAACATCTTCTGCCCCCGCCTCTAATGCAAGTTCCATTATTATATCTTCAGAATATTTATCTAAACTATAAGAAATTAATCCTTTTTTGTGAAACATATAAGATACAGACCCTGGAGCGCCAAGAGAACCGCCACTTTTTGAAAGAACACTCCTTACATCACTTGCTGTTCTATTTTTATTATCAGTTAAACAGTTAATTATTAAGGCTACACCATGGGGTGCATAAGCCTCATAAGTAAGCTCAAAATATTCAGCTCCTGTATTATCTCCAATACCCTTTTTTATTGCTTTATCAATATTATCTTTAGGCATATTAGCAATTCTTGCTTTATTAATAGCAAGTCGCAATCTAGCATTAGAGTCAATCTCTCCCCCACCCATCTTAGCCGCAACACTTATTTCACGAATTAACTTAGTAAAAATTTTATTTTTCTTAGCATCAAGAGCACCTTTCTTTCTCTTTATAGTTGACCATTTACTATGACCAGACATGTTAAACCTCCACCAATTTTTCTAACTTTTCTAAAACATCAAATTTACAATGACTAATTAAATGTGCTTTAATCGTATTAAACATTAACATAAGAACTGTAACAGGACCAATTCCACCTATTACAGGAGTAATAAACTTAACATTATCCTTAACTGATTCAAAATCAACATCTCCTACAATAGTAGTATTCCCATCAATTTCTACCCTGGAAATACCAATATCAATAACACATTGATTCCCCACAATCATACTAGCGTCTATTAATTTAGGTTTTCCAACAGCAGAAATAATAATATCTGCTTGTTTAATATAAGAACCTAAATTAATACTTCGACTATGACAAGTAATTACAGTTGCATCATAAGGCTTACAAGAAAGCAAAATAGAAATAGGTCTTCCAACAAGAGAACTTCTACCAACCACAACAACAGTCTTCCCAGATATTTCTATACCTTGATCAAATAAAACTTTTAAAACAGCAAGAGCTGTACAAGGAATAAACCCTCTTTTATCACCTAAAATCAACTTACCCAAATTAATAGCAGAAAGCCCATCTACATCTTTGAAATCTAATATACTATTTAAAACTAGATTTAAATTTATCGAACCACAAATAGGCAACTGAACAATGATACCATCAGTAGATTCATTTAAATTTTCATATTCAATAGATTGTAAAATATCATTTTGCCCTGAATTCTTAGCTAATCTAATAACATTTAAATTAATACCAATCTCTTTTGATACTCTTTCCTTAACAGAAACATAAAGTTTACTTGCAGGATTATCATTTGCTAAAATGACTTTTAAAGAAATTTTATCCACTAAATCATGATAGATTAAAAAATCCTTTAATAATAAATAATACTGATTTGCAAACGATTTACCATCAAAAATATTACCCAAATAAAAATTTCCTCATAACCAAAATTTAGATAAAAAGATTATGTATTATACTACAATTGTAGTGTAAACATAAAGAATATAAATTAACACAAAAATTAATTGTAATAAAACCTATTTTTAAATATAATAACTTTATAATAATTTTCAAATGACAAAGTTTTTTAAATATGGAGAATAATGATAAAAAATCTTTTAATAGGAGCCATTTTCCCTCTCTTACTATTATTAACCAACGTAAAAAAAATTGAAGCATATTCAATCGATAAAAAAGGCAATTCTATTATGAGCGCAGATTTAAGTTTAGGTATTCCACTCTTTTATAATGATCTATCAAAAACCTTTTCATCAAATCTATATCCTGGAGGCATTGGAGCACTTAAATACCAATATTACATCTTAAGTAACTTAGCTATAGGTCTTGAGCTTAGATACTTATTTAATTTTGATATTAATCATTCATTTAGCTTATTAAATCCTGAATCTAGTATAGGAAAAACACTAAGTACAGTACCCATAACATTCCTAATAAGCTATGTCTTTAACATAAGCGATCTTTTTCAAATACCTATATTTTCAAATATAGGATTTTCTTTAAGCTCTTATGGAGACAAAAGTGATAATATCTCAAATTTAAGAACTTTTGATACAATGCCCGTAATATCTATTGGTTCTGGGATTTTTTGGAACTTTAATCATAAATGGGCTTTAGGAATGACAACTGCATGGTGGACAATATTTGAATTTGGAAATTCAGCTAAAATGGGACATTTTTTAATAATATCACTATCAGTAATAGTGAATATAAGTAAATTGTAGGTTGTTATTATGAACAAAAAAAATTTGAAAAAATTTATATTTCTTATGATAATAATATTAACATTTTTCATTCTCTCATGTTCAAGTGAATCTATCTTTTCACAACTAAGCAAATTACAAAAAATAAATAACAAGAATAATACACTAGACAGTGCAAGTCCAAGTGGTATATCCCTAGTAAATGATACTCTTTATATTGCAGCAATGCACTTATTTAAAAAAGAAAACGGAAAAGTTGAAAAGGTCAATTTTAATAATTCTTATGAATTTGTACTTGATTTAGTAAATGTCTCAGGAACAACTTATTTATTAGTTCAAAACAAAAATGGACAACTAGAACTATACACCCTTCAAAACAATAACTGGATACTTAAACTGAAAAAGGATGATTTAATTGCAATTAAATTTTTAAAATCTATAACTACAAGTGGTATTTCTTCAGCTTATATCTTAGCATTAGAAGAAACTGGAAAACAAATAATTTTAGATTTAAATGGAAATAATCAGACGCCAAGCGGCACAACCAATAATGATAAATTTTATCAACTCTCAAACGATAACAATATGTCAATTACAGGTAGTTTTTCAAAAATTTGGGAACTACAGGGAGGAAGAAAAGTTATAAATGTTAACTCAACAAATGCAATAATGGCAATAATAGAAACAAATATTCGGGGATTTAAGGAAACCTTAGTAATCACTGGAAAAGAATATGATAATACATCAGATAATCAATTCAAAATATACTCAAGCACAAATCATTATCAATCTCCAATATTTAATTATGAAGGAATTGGAGAATTTACTTCATATTTTGCAAGAGAAGTTAATGGAGTGATACTTATTGGAAGTAATAGTGGATTTGTAGAACTTGTTAAAGATAAAAACACATTTACTTTGCAACCACCTTCACAATCTGTACTATCAGGCTCTTATAATGGTTCACAATTAAGCAAAACAAAACTTAATGATATTATACCCATATCAAATAACATAATTTACATACTAACCCAAGGTAAAGGATTATGGAAAGTTGAAAACAAAAAGTTAACTAAAGAATAGACGATGAAAACTCATTGTAAAATTTGAGTATTTAAATTTAGCAGAGCTTTCATTAAAATATTTTTTAACTTTAATGCCTAAGTTAATATTTAACTTAGACCTAAAATATAAGTAATTTATGTTATTTTTATCAAAAATTTGACCCTCATCATTAATTACTCTAATTTGAAAATTCAATAATTTCTTAACAAGTAATATATCTCTGGTAACCACTATACTATTCTCATCAACTAATTCTAAAATAAAAGAATCAACATTATTGACAACTTTAACAATAGTATTGTTTGATATCTCTAAATTTAAATACCGATTTGCAACTAAAATAAGCCCTACTTCTCTAATTAATACAAAATTTTGTAAAAATTTTATTACCCGAAAATTACAAGAATCAGCATCAACAAAAATTTTATTTAACAATTTTATTATCCACTATCTTTAACATTAATAAAGACAAAATATGAGACTTTTTAACAGGTCCAAAAACTCTAGAATCATTTAAAATTTTTAAGTTTTCATTTAATAAAAAAAATTCATTTTTCTTTAAAACAAAACACTTAATAATTTCATTGAAGCTAAAAAAATTATTTAATTCATAACCACTCATAAGCTTACCATTTAAATAATACAAATTATTATCTCTTTTATAAATCAAAACGTCAAAACCCTTAACATAAACTATGTCTCCATGAGTAGCCACTATCTTTGCAATTTTATAACTTTTTTTATTAAAAAATTTATTTAAAAGAAATAAATCTCTGAAAAAATCTAGAATAAAATTTTTTTTTAAATTTAAATCTTCATAAAGCACAATATCATTTATTTTTAAAGGTTTAAAAAAAGTTCTCATATATTTTGAAACAAAAATCAAACTGTTATTTTTTGTTATTAAAGGCGACATCTCATCACCTTGAAAAGTAAAAATCTGTAAAACAAATTTTGTAAAAAAATAATTTAATATTAAAAATAATAAAATAAAACTTAAAAAATCCTGTCTCCTCTTTTTCTGTAAGAGTCTTTGCTCAAAAGTTAAATATGATGACATATGCTACTAAATCAAACCTATTCTAGAAAGAGGAAAATATATAAAAATAGCTCTGCCAAGAATCTTATCTTTATCTATGACTCCAAAAAATCTACCATCATAAGAATTATCTCTATTATCTCCAATAGGCAATATATATCCATAAGGCACATATATACCATAATCTTTAGTTATAGCCTTTTCCATATAATAATCAACATATGGCATGAAAGCTACCAAATAGCGATACTCCAACCTTTCAACTTCAAATCTATCAAGTTCTTTAACATTAAAAAATGAAAAATCAGACATATTTTCTACATTAATGCTTAATTGATTTAGCGCAATAAACATAGCAAGATT
The DNA here is from genome assembly GCF_019669085.1 of Borrelia sp. HM. Lineage (NCBI taxonomy): Bacteria > Pseudomonadati > Spirochaetota > Spirochaetia > Spirochaetales > Borreliaceae > Borrelia > Borrelia sp. HM. The sequence continues at coordinate 36,757 of NZ_AP024401.1, forward strand.
ATCATAAACTTTATAATCTAAATCTTGTATAGATTTCTTAATACTAAAAGTATATCCTAAGGAAGTTTTATAAAAATCTTCTTCTATAAAATTTTCTTCTCCTTCTTTTTTAACAAATACTTTCCCCTCTCGAAACCTTACAAGCTGACCATCTGAAAATAATGCTCTTTTAACAAGGAATCTAACACTAGGATTCCCATTCTCATCTTTATCAAGATCAATAAAACTAAAAGTTAACATGTAAAGTAATCTATGTAAAATATCAAAAAAAAGTCCTTTTGATTTATATTCTATATTTTCAAAAATAACAATATCTGTCTCATTTGGCTCTTGTAATCCATTAACTTTTAACACTCCCGGCAAAAGTTCAGGTCCATAAGAAAATTTGTCCACAAATAATAAATCTCCAACTTGAAGAGTATTTTCCATAGAACCAGATGGAATTCTATATGCTTGTAAAAAATATTGATTTATTCCCAAAACAAAAATCGCCGCACCTAAAAGTTCAAATAAAAAGTTAATAATAAAGCCACGCTTTTTAGCTTTCAATTTATAAAAATATTTTTTTCTCTTTCTATAAGTTAAATATCGCTCAACAATTCTCACCAAAAAGTTAGCAAAACTATCTAATTTTTCTAAATACATAAACTTATCCTCATTCTCAAAATCAAATTATATCCAAAATCAAAAATTATTAATATCCTTATAATCACAAAGCCTTATAAAAAAGAACAATATCTAAAATCAAGGCATATAAGCAAGGATATATAGAATGCACAAGCTAATATTGTAATTTTATAAAAAAATAAAAATAAAATAATGCCACACTTGTATTTTGTAATTAATAAAAATTAATTACAATAGAAAATAAGCACATTCCAATTAAAAAATCACAAACATATTCAATATTGAATTTCTTCTCATACTTTCTTATAATCACTATATATGCTCGAAGAAAATGGTAATCTTATTAATACTAATACTAATGAAGAAATGCTTAAAGTAAAGTTAAAACCAGTGTTAGGAATAACGCCAAAGGTTTATATTTTCTTCATAATAATTATATTACCCTTAATAATACCGGTTATTTTAATTATAAATAATAAGCTCAAAAATCCCGGAGCATATTTAAAAATCAAAACTAATATCAACAATGCACATGTTTATCTAAATGAAAAGTATATTGGAAGAACCCCATTAAATAAATATACAAGTGCTACTAAAGGAATTTTAAAAATACAAAGACTAGGATTTGAACCCTATGAAAAAAAAATTGAAATACATAATAGTTTGTTCAAAACATATAAGTTCAGTATTGATTTAAAACTAAGAGATCCTGACAAAATCATTGCACAAAGACAAAAAGAACTCTCAGTCATGACAAAAATCAAAAATACTAATAACAACATAAAATTGATTCCTGTATTCTCACTACTTTTAAATGATTTCAAAAATAATCCAGAACATATAATAAAATTCTTCAAATCATCCATTCGATATTTAAATTCAAATGAAATATTTAAAGATTTTCTTAAATCATATAAAAGAATCTACTTAATAAAAAGTAATAACAATAAAGAAATATGGGAATCTTTGCAACAAAATTTTAATTTAGACAACAGATCAATAATTTGGTTTTTTCAAAACTTAGATAAGGAACAACAAAAGCAAATATCTCAAGAAACGTGGTTCCAAGCATTAACAGAAAAATTAAAAAATAATAATAAGATTTTAAAATTTAAAAATAACAGGATAAATTTACATCTAAATAATTTTACAAAGATACAATCAAAAAATATTGAAAATATTCAAAATTACAAGTTATACTCACAAAACATTAAACTAAAAACCACATATAACTTAAAAGAATTTTTAATCCAAAACAAAAATGTCACTAAAGCTGAATATCAAGATTTCTTAAATGAAAATCCAAAATGGACACTAAATAATAAAGATAATCTAATAAAAGAAGAACTTGTAGATGAAAGTTATCTTAAAACCTTTAAGCAAATGCCCTCAAATGAAGACATTACAAATATATCGTATCATGCAGCCATAGAATATGCTAAATGGTATTCTTTAAATTTACCAAAAGGATTTAAAGCAAGACTTCCCATAGCTCAAGAATGGGAACTATATCAACAAGAAGTACCAACTTCCATAAATAGTATAAATGTCAATGAAATATCTAAAAAAGTTGGGTTTTGGAACTTAATGCAAAACTCAAACTTTAATGACACTCTATTATTTCAAAATGACTATGAAAATGATATATATTCTACAAATTTAAATTTCAATTCACTGTACACTGAAATTAGAACATATAACTATAATGACAATAAAATGCTTAAACCTTCAACACAAGCCTCATTTTTTAAAAGTTGGAGTTATTCACCAAATATTGGATTTAGATTAGTGATTGAAAAGGAATAAATATGAGCATATTATTGCTTGAAAATAAAAAAGCAAGTTTCAATTATTTTATTGAAGATAAAATAAACTGCGGAATTGTTTTAAAAGGAACTGAGGTTAAATCAATTAAATTGAAAAAATTTTCATTTAATGATAGTTTTGCTAACATTAAAAAGGATGAAATATGGCTTGAAAATTTACATATAGCAAAGTATAAAGAAGGTAATACTTTCAATCATGAAGAAACAAGACGCAGAAAACTTCTTATAACAAAAAAAGAAATACAAAAACTGAAAAAGTTTAAAGAAAAAGAAGGATACACATTAGTCCCTATTTCAATTTATCTTAAAAATTCATTGATAAAAGTAGAACTTGGCATATGTAAAGGGAAAAAATTATTTGATAAACGAGAAGTCTTAAAACAGAAAAGCATAAAAAAAGACTTGGATCGTGAAATTAAAAAATATAGATAAATCCTAATAACTTTTAAAAATAAAATAATCACATGAAACATGATCTCAACTAAAACTATAATATAATTAACAAAAATAGTAGTCATAATAACTATTATAACTACTATCCAACTTTTATTTTTCTTATAATCTTATAATCAATATTTTTTAACAAAAGCAAACTCAAATCCAAGCCCAGAATTTTCTTGAAAGCTTACATCAAATGTAGGTTTAAATCCTCCTAACTCGATTGCTAAATCTTCTTGAAGCTTTTTATTCACACTATTCGCATATGTAAAGGGCAGTATCATTCCAACAATTCGTGTTATAAGCATAGCACTACCCCCTATTCCTATTAAAGAAAGAGCAATTAAACCCATCTTATACTCTGATTCTTTTTGAGTATCAGGCAACTTATCAAACTGATACCTAGAATATAAACCATAAGCCAACAACCCTGCACCCAAAGCATCACAACTAAAAAGACTTATTCCTCCAATCAGGTCACCTTGAATGAAAGATCCTAGTCCAAATCCAACAGTAGCATTCAATATAAAAGGAAATAAGGTACCTGTTTTATTATTCTCATAGAATAAAAACCTCTCTCCCTCATCAAAAGCATTACCATTATTATTACTTTGAGCAAAACTAACAAAAACACAACTAAAAAATAACATTAAAATTAATATTCTTTTCATAACATACCCCCAATCATATAATTAAGTATTAAAAAAATAATCTAATTTATTTAATTTATTTAATACCTAATTATATATATAATAAACAAATTAATCAATTAAATTAAATAAATTATTTATTATATATATAATTTTACTTAAACTTAATTTTTTTAATATTACTACTTGAAATCCTTCTACCTACAGACATTCTAGATTTAACCATAAAATCATTAATATTAATCGCTTTAATAATATCTTTACTAGTAGAAAATTCTACATACTCTGGATTTAAAGCAAAATCTACAAATTCATCTTCATCATTTAAAAATTTATAAACCTTATCTGTAATAAACTTATTTATTTTAAATCTCTTAAGATAATAAAAATTATCAATCTTATTAAGATAAATTATAGAAAATATTTGCTCTTTAGAATTATTGATATCATAAACTAAAGCATCCAAATTGTTCTTATCAATAAAGGTTTTATCCTCAATATTTTTTAACAAATAAGAATTTTTTCTAAATATCAATATCTTATCATAGTGACTAGCATTACCAATAAACTCGCCATCAATAAGACTGGTTCCAACAAAACCAGTACTTAAGTTTAAATAAACCTTCATATTCTTTGTAGCTATTTCTCTAACATTTTTTGACTTAATCAGAGATATTTCCGTTTTTCTAAGATAAATTTTAGAATATTTTGCAAGAAGCTTATCAATAAAATTTATTGCATAACCCTTAATTGCATTAATATTACTCTCTACATTTTTCAATTCTTTATTTAAAATCTCAATGTCTTTATTATTTTTATCAATGTCAAACATACTTATCTTTCTAATAGGAATTTTAAGTAAATTTTCAATATCACTCAAAACAATATCTCTATACAGATTAGACCTATACTTTAAAATTTCATTTAACACAGTATCAATAATATTAGACTCTTTAGTAATAGTCTCAAGGATTTTATAAATCTTATTTTCAATAAATATTTGTTCCAAGCTCTTCGAAAATATCTTTTCAAGAATTTTATTTCTTTCCAATTCAAGTTCCATCTTTAAAACTTTCTGCAAATGTTCAGCATGAAATTTGATAATATCTGTAATAGTATAAATAACAGGATACCTATCACTTAATAAAAGCAAATTGACAGAAATAGATACTTGACAATTTGTATAATGATATAGTTTTTCTATCACTTCACTTGCATAAACTCCTCTTGGAAGAGTTAATTCAATTTCAACATTCTCAGTAGTAAAATCATTAATACTTGAAACTTTAATATAATTTTTCCTAATAGCTTTTTCAATTGAAGCTATCAAACTTTCAGTAGTCTCTCCAAATGGCAATTCTTTTATCAAAATAGCCTTATTGTCATCTGTAGGCTCAATTTTTGCACGAACTAATACTTTTCCATTTCCATCAGCATATTCATTAACATCCACTATACCGCCTGTTGGAAAATCAGGATAAAGCTCATAAGCTTCCCCAAGCAACTCACTCTTAACAGCACTTAGAATTTCATTAAAGTTATGAGGAAGAATTTTAGCAGCCATGCCAACAGCAATTCCTTCACTGCCTTGAATAAGTATCACAGGAATTTTAGCAGGAAAAATTAAAGGTTCATCATTTCGACCATCATACGATGGTTCATAAGAAGTTATTTCTTTGCTATAGAGAACCTCAAATGCTAACGAAGTTAATCGACATTCAATGTAACGTGAAGCAGAAGCAGGGTCTCCTGTTAAAAGATTACCAAAATTTCCTTGCTTCTCAATAAATAAATCTTTATTTGCTATATTAACGAGTGCTTCATAAATGGAAGTATCTCCATGAGGATGATATTTCATTGTATTACCAACAACATTTGCAACTTTATGAAAATTACCATCATTCATCTCAAAAAGCGAATGTATAATTCGTCTCTGAACAGGCTTAAATCCATCAATCACACTGGCAATTGCACGATCTTTAATAACATAAGATGAATATTGTAAAAAATTATCCTTAAGTACTGTTTTAATATCCATTAAATCAAATTCTCCATAATAAAGTTTCGTCTCTCAGGAGTATTTGGCCCCATATAAAATCCTAATTTTTCCTTTATCTCCTTAATATTGACAAGATCTACTTTTGTAAGCTTAATGCTAGAAACATCTATAAAATTCTTAAACTCACTTGGGGAAATTTCTCCAAGCCCTTTAAACCTTGTAACCTCAGGATTTTTAAGTTTAAGAATAGCTTTTTGCTTTTCTTCCTCAGAATAACAATAAATAGTAGAATTTTTATTTCTTACTCTAAAAAGTGGGGTTTCTAAAATGTAGATATGACCATTTAAAACCAAATCTTCAAAATAAGTCAAGAAAAATGTTAAAAGCAAATTTCTAATATGAAAACCATCAAAATCTGCATCTGTAGCAATTACTATCTTATTATACCTCAAATTTTCAATTGACTCCTCAATACCAAGAGCTACCATCATATTATAAAGTTCTTCATTTTTATATATTTCAGACTTACTCTTTTCAAACATATTTTGAGGCTTACCACGAAGGGAAAATATAGCTTGCGTATATACATCTCGACAAGATACCATTGACCCTGTTGCAGAATCTCCTTCTGTTAAGAATATCATAGTAGAATTAGACTGCATACTTTTCTCATTAAAGTGAAACTTACAATCCTTAAGCTTAGGAATTTTAAAAGATATTTTTCTTGCTCTTTCTTTTGCCTCCTTTCGTACACTACTTAATTCTTTTCTAAGACGCTCATTATCAACAACTTTATTTTCAATTACCTTTGCAAGTTGTTTATTCTTATAAAGGATCTCCAAAATTATTCTTTGAATTTCTTTAGCAATATCACTTCTAATTTCAATATTGCCAAGTTTATTTTTAGTTTGACTTTCAAACATTGGATCTTTTATTTTTACTGAAAGAGTAGCAACAAGCCCTTCTCTAATATCAGTTGATGAGTATGTTTTTTTTAGAAAATCATTGATAGCTCTAGCAAATCCTTCCCTAAACCCTGTCTGATGGGTACCCCCATCACTAGTATACTGTCCATTCACAAATGAAAAATACGTTTCACCATAATTGTTTGTATGAGAAAAAGCAAATTCCAAAGTCCTATTAGAATAATAAACAAAATCATAAAGTAAATCCTCACACTTAATCTCAGCATTCATAAAATCTAAAAGCCCATTATTAGAATGAAAAATTTCACCATTATAATTGATTTTTAAACCTTTATTCAAACAAGCATAATGAAAAAATCTTCTCCTTAAAAAATCTTCACTATATTTATATTTTCCAAAAATCTCCGTATCAGCTAAAAACTCAATATAAGTACCATCCTGCTCATAAGATTTACCCTCTTGAGTTTCAATTAAATTTCCTTTTGAAAAAACTGCCTCAAAAAACTTGCCTTGTCTCATTGACCTTACTAAAAATTTTGAACTTAAAGCATTAACAGCTTTAGTTCCAACTCCATTAAGTCCTACAGAAAATTGAAAAACATTATCATTATATTTAGCACCAGTATTAATAACCGACACACTCTCAACAACTTTTCCAAGAGGAATTCCACGACCATAATCTCTTACACAAATAACATTATCTTCTCTCTTTATCAAGATCTCATTACCATAACCCATAATAAATTCGTCAATTGAGTTGTCAATAATTTCTTTAACTAAAATATAAATACCATCATCAATATTAGAACCATCTCCCAATCTCCCAATATACATCCCAGATCTTAATCTAATATGTTCAAGAGAAGATAAGGTAATAATTTTACTCTCATCATAATTATTTGCTTTCATTCAAATTCCTATCAATATTATACTGAATTTTCATATCCTCTAATTTTTTCACTATCCTATCTCTAACAATAACATGAAGATTATCTATCTCATAATTTGTTAAGCTAGAAATATTTATTGGAAAATGAACATGCACATATATGGACAATCCTGAATTTAATATAAAATTTTTAATAAAAAACTTCTCTGTATTAAGCAAAGTAACAGGAATAATAGGAGAATTTGTTCTTAAAGCCAAATTAACAGAACCTCTTTTAAAATTTCGTGTTTTACCACCTCGATTCCTAGTCCCTTCAGGAAAAATGCCGATAGACCATCCTTTCTCAATAGCATCCATTGCTCTTTTTTGAGCAAGAGCAGAAGACTTTATATTACCCCTACTTACAAAAATAACTCCCATAGAAATTAACATAAAATTAACCAAGGGAATGCTTAAAAGTGATGATTTAACAACTATTATAAAAGGTTTCTTAAAAACAAGCATTAAAAAAAGCAGATCCATAGAAGCAATATGATTTGCCATTATAACAACACTACGTTCATAAGAATAAAAAGCATCATCCCTTGTAATAATCAATTTAATTCCAATAATCCGAAAACCTATCTTAACAGCAAATCTAATAAGAATAAAAACACATTTTATAAAATAAGCTTCAAATCTAAAAATCTTAAAAATCAAAAACACTGGAAATAAAACCGTCAAAATCAAAATGATTAACCCAAAAATAATATAAGCAACAATGCTTCCAAATATTTTCATAAGATTTATCCTAATTTTTCTATCCTCTCAAGTTTTAATTTGTATCCCTTTACCAAGCTTACCTCATCTTTTAAAATTTTGATAGGATTAAGTACAATGGTAGAAAATTTTTGCTTTTGTACTATTTTCTCATTATGTTCAATAATAAATGACTTCCTTATAGTGGTGTCATCCATGCTAATCTCATATTCAAGAATTAAATCATTATTTAAACTAAAAACATTAAAAATTCCATAATAAATATTATCTTCAACAATATAAGTTAAATTGGGATAAGCAAAATCATAAATAATATCCTTGTATACATAATTACCATTTGGAATAAAACAAGATTTTTTCTTGTCATACTTATCCTTAGCCAAAATAGAATCATCAAATCGTTTAAAAACACCTGAAAATCCATATTTATCATAAGCATCTGTTCCAGTATCAACTTTTATCTCAATGTTATCAAGATCAATTATTTTAATCCAAAAATTATACACTATTAAATCTGAAAAAATAGATTTTGTACTAATATTAAGGGTATTATAGGTAGGCTTTGAGATATAATCAATGTGTGCAATTTCCTGAGAATTATTTTTAAAAATACTAATCTCATTAGGACTTCTACTAAATGATAAAAATAAAATATTATCAATATTTAATCCCCCTAAACGGCTATGGGCATTAACATCATACCAAATACCATACAAAAACTTATAAACTTCATCTTTAGGCAAATTTTTTAAAGTCTTATATATACCATTATCTATCCTACCAACATTCTCACTAGCAGATAAAGGATAATACTTACCCTGCGATTGGGAATACTCATACTTTTCTATTTTACTAAATATCATATCCTCACCACCCTGCTTCTCATATCTCTCCAAAGAAATAGAATAACTCTCCCTTGACTTCTTTTCATCATAAGCTGAAGACCTGTCATATTTATTTATAATAATATTTCCATTAACTTTATCAAAAAAAATAGGTCTATATGATGCAACATCATTTGGAATTGCTCTTTGAAAAACATATAAAACAGAATCTTCATTTAAAAAACCTTGCACTACTATATCTAAATAATAATCACCAGTAATATCTTCAAGATACATATTATAAGAACTTTTAGAATCAATATCTACCTGTGTTTTAAAAAGAACGACTGCTTCACGACTTTTTGGGTCAAAACCAATAATAAACAAATACGTTTTAAAGTCTGAAAAATTCTGGGCTAAAACCACTTGCTCAAAATAAATATCTAAATTTAAATCTTCTTGATGAACTGAAAGAATTTTATAGCCTTTAAGATCAACAAGAGAGCCAAAAACATCTTCTCCCCTATTTTCACTTATATCTATATTAGAATAGTCCACTTCACTAAGCTTTCGCATATCCTTATTAAAAACAATAAAACCTTTATTTTCTTTACCACACGAAAATAAACTAAAAAAAAGAAACAATACTAATTTTTTAAAACACATAATAAATGATTTTCATATATTATTTATCCCAACCTATCACCCTAATAGAAATAAGTGTCTTGAATATACAAACTAATTATTCATTTTCAACTGTAAAGAAAAGAATGCTTCATAAAAATTATCCTTAAAATCATTTCTATTTAAAACAGAATCTAAAACCAACTTATTATTTGCTTGAAAAAACTCATCAAAGAGACGATCTTCTTTAACTAAATCATCAAAATTCATATAAGAATTTTCATCTGAACGTAAATAAAATAAATAAACCCTACGATCTGCTAAAAAAGGATTAGACCACTGACCTTTTTTCAAACTAAAAATGATATCATAAAAATCTTTACTATTGCTAAAAGCTGACAACTCTTTTAAAGTATTAGGATAAACATTCATGTTATAAGAGAGATTAACAATATCATCTTTTAATGTTAATCTATGATTTTTAATAACTTGCATCAATTCAGTAGAATTAATCTCATCAAGAATACCATTAAGCTTATTCTCAAGGAAAGTTTCAATAACACTTGGTTCATAAGTTTCTATATAATTTCTAGCAGAGCTAATATCATGTTCTGAATCTTTATTAAAATCATAAACATCACTTAATACTTTGTATATCTCATATTCACCTCTATTCTTAGATTTAATAGGTTTAGTAAATTCATTAACCTTCAAAGAAAAAATTGCACCTAAATCTTCCTTTTTCTCAAACATAAGATCCAAATCAAAATAATATTTCTTAAAAGAAGCAACACCTTTAAAATTAGCCATATCTTTAGAATAAAATTTAGCAACTTCTTCAAAAGGAGTGCCCTTAGTCAATTTATCGTAAGCATCATTAGCATCATTTAAATTTTTCAAATGAATAGATGCAATATCTAAGCTTTTAAATAACTTTGAATTTTTATCGGCATAAGAAATTATCTCCTCTCTTGGAAAATCTTGATATGATAGCATAATATATGAAATATTCCTTCTAACTTCGCTCATAGACTTAACAGCATTAAGAATAGAATCTGACAACATAAAACTACTATTTAACAAAATTTTCATGTTAGAAGAGAGTAAATTTTCTACAACGTTGCTATGAATTTTAAATCTCTGATAATCAGAAACCTTTTTATATCGCTTGGGACTAAAATTACCCTTAGAATCTAAATAAGCAGGAGAATTCTTTAAATTTTTATTTAAGATGCTTTTTGAAATATAAAAACCATTGGTTTTTGCTAAATCAATAAAAGCAATATCCTCAACATATTTCATAAAAGCTAAGTTCCAAATAAAATATTCTATATCAACAGAATTATTATTTTTTGTTAAATTAGAATAAAAATTTGAGTAATAATTAACATATTGAGCAAATTTATTGTCTTTTTCATAGTAAATTGGCTGTCTCTTATAAGATCCAAACTTTAACTTAGATGAACCAATAGTATCAAATACACCTGACATTAAGGGCACAATAATAAACCCAGCCACAATCAATATAAGTGCTAAGAGTCCCCATTTGCCAACTCTTCTATCATTAAAATCAATACTAGATACTTCTTTAGATACAACTTCTTTTGTTCTATTTACTCTATTATGCATAAAAACAACCTTTAATAACTTAAGTAATATAACATTTTAAGTACTAAAATAGCATAATTAAAATATTATTTCAATTAAAGAATTCATATCAAAAATCATTTTTGGTACTATAATAAGCATAATATGCTATATAATTATTGATAATATTAGGTTTAAACCTCTTATAACGTAACATAAAAAGATGATGCATATGAATAATGAGTTTAATATCAAAATCAATCAAGAAGAGCTTAATAGGTTAACCAGAATAATATATAATAATTTTGGTATTAACCTTACCGAGAAAAAAAAGTTGCTAATCGAAAGCAGATTGTCATCAATCATCAAAGCAAAAAATTTTAATAATTTTACAGAATACATCAATTATTTAGAAAATTATAAAAATCAAATGCCTTTAATAGAATTAGTTGATAAAATATCAACTAATCATACTTATTTCTTCAGAGAACATAATCATTTTGAATTCCTTGAAAGGAAAATATTACCCACAATATTTAATCAAGCATCTCAATTAGGAGAAGAAGAAATTCGCATATGGTCATCTGGATGTTCAAGCGGAGAAGAACCATATACAATTGCAATGATATTAAATGAATATATAAACAACAACCAAATTCAATGTAAGACAAAAATATTAGCAACAGATATTTCAATTACTGTCCTTAATGAAGCTAAGCAAGGAATCTATACACAAGACCGTATAAAAACACTGCCAAAGTATTTAAAAATCAAATACTTAAATAAAGTTACAAATGAGCAATTTGAAGTCAAAGACATACTGAAAAGAATGATACAGTTTAAAAAATTAAATCTCATGAATGAAATTTTTCCATTCAAGAAACAATTTGATTTAATATTCTGTAGAAACGTAATGATTTATTTTGATGAAAAGACTAGAAATAAACTTGCTGAAAAATTCAGTCAACATTTAAAAGACGACGCTTATTTACTTATTGGTCATTCAGAAACAATTAGAAGTAATAAAACTTTAAAGTATATAATGCCAGCAACATATAAAAAATCAACCAGATAAACTAAAAATAACTTATTCATAAATTAGCTGTTTTTAAGTGCATTTTTTTTATTTTCTAAAATCAATCAATAAAGTCTTTTTATTTTCAACTAATAACTACTATTAAGTTAGATTTACTTTTTCACCTACCTTAATAAAATAAAGTAATTCACCTATTGTTGCAACATGGTCCCCTACTCTTTCTAAAAAACTATTTAAAAATAGGATATTTAAAAGATAATCTAAATTTTCTGGATTATCTTTCATAGCATTAATCACAACTGTTTTTTGTTTTGAAAATAATTTATCAATAACGTTATCATACTTGACTATCTTAAGTATTTTAATAAAATCTCCATCAAAGTAAGCATCAAAAATATTTGAAAGCATATCCTTTGCCGTATCTGCCATCTCCCTTAAAGGCTTTTGATAAATGTCAACTGAAGAAAAATTACCCACATCAGACTCCAAAAGCAATACAACCTTTACAATTTTAGTAGAATGATCAGCAATACGTTCAAGAGAGCTAATTATTTTGATAATCGCCAAAATTTCTCTAAGTTCAGTTGCAACAGGATGTTCAGTAGCAATTATTCTCCCACATAAATCTTCAATATCATATTGGTAATCATCTATCATTTTTTCATCCTCATTAATAATCTTTTTAGCTAGATTTTTATCCCTAGATTCTAAGGCTATTAACGAGTTTTCTATTATTTTAAGCACACACTCTTTCATATCCCAAAGATAATCTTTGATTACTTCAAGTTGTTTAGTAAGTCTACGCCTAATCATACCAAATTCTCCTAAAAAAACCGTTTTAAAAATAAATATCTCAATTTAGAGAGTTCATAATAATTGCTAAAAGGATAACCATCAACAACTCTCTTATAATAACTAAGAGACTCTACAAAATTCTTATACTTGCTCTCAGTTTCATACAACCTGCCCAATAAATAATTATACCTATCTGGAAACCTTGAATTCATATACTTTGGATAATACAACAAACTTAAATTCAAAAAAAAATCATATTCACTATTCATTAATAAGAAATCAAGAATATCAAGATAAATATCCTCACTAAAATCAATGTTATTTTCTACTAAAAACCTCACATCTCTTAATACATTTTCTACTTTATTTAATTTCATTCCAAGCTCAATAAGATTTAAAAAAATTTTATTAAAATTTTTCTCCCTCAAACTTAAGTAATTCAAATAAGAATTTAAATAGTCTTTATTCTTATAATAAAGCTCAGCTTTTAATAAAGTATACTCATTACTGTCAAAATTATACCTATTAAGCAAATCAATTGCACCTTTGTAGTCATTAATATAAGATAAATTTAAAGCCCTTCTCATAATATCTACTGCATTTAAACTATCTGTATCAATATCTTTATCAAAATTAATTTTTTTATCTGAATCTAACTTATCTTTAAAATCCATTTTATCAGACTTAGAAACTTCTTCTTGCTTAATAATTTTTAAAACTACATTTTTAATAAATTCCCTAGAATCCTTTACATTTTGATATTTGAAATTTAATATAACATTGCCAGAATTTCTTAAAGTTTGAAAAGTAAACATAGCTCCATCTTGATAAGATTCTGCTAAAAGTCTAATAAATGAATTATTTTTAACATTTTCAATATAAATCCAAGCATCTTCTTTAAAAAAAAAATTGAATTTTGAATTAGTACTTACTGTAAATTCTTGCTCTTCACTGCCAAAATCAAGCTCATAAGTACTGTATTGACTTTTAAAAGTTGAAGAAAATAATGTATTAACAATATAAAATAAAAAATAAATAAGAAAATTTTTCTTCACCGATAATTTTCCAGCATTCTATCAATTAATGATTCATTTTTCTTCTCTAAATCAATATTAAACAAATTTTCTGACTTTATCCAAAGACCTTTAAGAAGCCCTTCGTTAACTGGCTGATAATGAATCAAACTATTACCTAATTTACCATCAGGAAGATTAGGCTTGGGAAAGAAAAAATCATCCATATTTAAACTAGAATTCAAATCAAAATAAAAATCTTCTATATCAAGCATTTTTAGTTTTTGATTGAAATCTTCTGCTGTACTATTTCGAGTCTTTTCAATCATTCTATGTGCATAGAAATATGTTAAAAAGGAAATAATAATTAATAAAAATATTAAAATTAAAAAATAGCTTTGCAAATAAAATCTTTTCTCTACCATGATAAATTCCTTAATATGCGTAATTATTATATATCAAATATCATACTTTCTCCACTGTCACTAGTAATACCTATTAAATTCTTACTATCTTGAGCAACATACATATTATGAGTTATTACAAATAATTGAACTCTCTGACCAAGTTCTCTTAAAAGTACAGCAAGCTTATTGCTATTTTCAAAATCAAGAGAAGCATCTATCTCATCAAGCACACAAAATGAAGCAGGAGAATAATAATACAAAGAAAATAAAAATGCTATACTAATCAAAGAATGTTCTCCTCCAGAAAGCATTTTATTCCCTTTAGCCAACTTATCCTTAAAATATACCTTAATCTCTATATCTACTGAATCTTTACTATAAAAAAGACTACCATTACCCTTAAACATTCTATTAAAAAAATAAATAAAATGGTTATTAATCTCACTAAAAGCATCATTAAATCTTTTATCAATTTCTCTTTTTATTTTTTTTCTCAATTTATTTAAAGATTCTTTGGTTAAATTTAAATTATCTATCTGTAAATCTATCTTTTCAACCCTTTCCTTTACCTCATTGTATTCTTTATCAACATTAAAGAAAATATAATTATTATGTTCAATCATATTAATTTCCTTTTTCAAAGAATCTATTTTGGCAATATCCTCTGTAAGTTCAAACTTTGCCAAATATTTATTATCCAAATTAAAATTTTTTATATCATCTTCAATATCTAAGCTAGAATTAAACAAAATATCATATTCGGCCTGCTTTTTCATATATTCATAATAAGATGAATTCCTAAAAGCATCTAATAAATTCACAGAATGCATCTCACCATTAACAACTAATTTACTACCCTTAGCTTCACTTAAAAACTTATCTAAATTGATATTAATATCACTTCTCTCTAAACTCAGATCATCTAATTTTAAGCTCAAATTATTCAGTCTTTCCTTAAGCTCATCTCTAGTCTCAAATAAAAATTTTAAATTACTATCTATAAGCTTAATTTCATCTTCATTCTTAAGTCTAGAAAGCTCTGTATATTCAATTTCTCCTAATATCTCATTTAGTTTTACTGTTTTATCAGATATTAAACTCTCAATGGTAGTTATTTCTTTTGCAATATTAGCCTTAAAACTATTTTTTGAAAGCAAAAATTTCCTTAAATCAACATTTTGCTCAAATATAGGTTCAATTTTTTCCTTTAATAAATTTAAAAGCTTATCTTCTTTAACTATATATTTAAGCAAATTTTCCCTAATCTCTTTAATATATTTTATGCTTAAAGTATCTTCAAAAAACTTTAAGGAATTCAAAATATTTTTTTTCAATAATTCAAATTCTTCTATGTTACTATCCTTAGAAATAGATAAAATCAAATCAATAAGTTCAAAAAAACTTCTTGTATATCTATTTATTTCATCAGTAAGAGAAAAAAAATCTTTCTTTTTGGCTTGAAGAGAATTATTCAAATTAGTTAACTCTCCATTTACACTGACTTTTACTGATTCAATTTGTGCTTTATTTCCCATAAGTATATTTGCCAAATTCAATTTTCCATTTTTATCATGTTCTAATTTCTGAATTTTAATTTCTACTCCAAACAATTTGGTCTTTAAAGCTTCAATTTCGCTTTTAACCATCTCAATATTTTTAATAACATTTTTCTCTCTAAAAGAATAAAATTCTAATTTTTCTTTAATATTTTCAATAGAAAAGCTATTTATAGATAAAATTTTATCTATATCTTTAATATCTAATTTACTCTTAAGCTCATCCAAATCAAAATTAAGATTAAAAAGTTTTTTTAATCTTAATTCTTTTTCTAAATTTTCTAAATCTTCTTTTAATTTTTGATACTTACCCTTAAGCAAAAAATCACTTCTAATCTTTTCATATTTTTCATTTAACTCCCTTCTTAAAATCAAAAGAGAATTTAAATTTTCTTTTGATTTTTCCAATCTTTTATATGCCTGTTCCTCTTCAACTTTAAGTAGATCTATTCCACTAGCCTCTTCTACTAAAGATTTCAAATTAATATTATCACCAGAAGAAATTCTTTCAATATTACCCTGATTAATAAACATATAAGGCGAATTCTTTAATTTAAGCTTATTCATAAGGATTGCATAACTTTTAATATCTAAAGTATCATTATTAAAGAAATATTCACTCGTACCATCTTTATAAAGCCTTCTTCTGATATAAAATTTATTTCTAAAATCACTGATAGATAAATCTTCATTGTTAAAAAAAAGAGTTACTTCAGCAAAATTAGACTCTCCAGACTTTGCTATAGAAATTAAATCCGTAATATTTTTGACTCTTAAAATCTTTATATTATCCTCTCCGATACAAAAACGAATTGCATCTAATAAATTACTCTTTCCACAACCATTAGGACCAATAATAAAATTTAAACCACTATTTAATTTTAATTCCTGCATTTTAATAAAGGACTTAAAACCTAAAAGACTTATCTTCTCTAAAAACAAAGTTACACTCCAATTAAATTACAAATAAGATTAATCTATCAAGGATGACTTTATATTATAATCAATAGTTATGATTTGTGGAATTGATGAAGTTGGACGAGGTTGCATCTTTGGTCCCGTTCTAAGTGCAGCTGTCATTTTTAAAGGAAAACCAAATTTTTTAAATGAACTAGACGATTCAAAAAAACTTACTAAAGTTAAAAGAGAATATTTATCCTCATTAATACTTGAAAAGTCATATTATGCATTCGCAGAAATTTCTAACGACATCATTGATAAAATTAACATTCATCATGCTTCACTTCTTGCCATGAAAACTGCATACGAAAAGCTAAGCATAGAATGTAATTTAGTACTTGTAGATGGAAAATTTATTCCAAAAATAAAAGCTAAAAACATTCAAGCTATAATTAAAGGAGATTCCATAATTAACGAAATAAAAGCAGCATCAATCATAGCAAAAGTAAAAAGAGATGCACTAATGGATGAATACGATAAACTTTACCCCCTATACGCACTTAAAAAAAATAAGGGATACCCAACAAAAGAACATAAATATGCTATAAAAAAATATGGAATCTTAAACCTTCATAGAAAAAGTTTTCAACTCATATAATTTTAATCATCCTTATCTCTAAATTTTCCTGACAAACGATCATTTTTGTCATAATTTAGATTGTTTTTTTTCCTATTTTCATCATGGCTATAAAAATCATTATGATATTCTCTTCTTGAAATTGAATTCTGAGAAATTTTTCTCTTAATAACAGAAATTGCTCTTAATAGATTTGATTCAAATTCTTCAATATTTTCTTCATAAACAAAAACTGAATGTCTTTCAAAGTCTCCATTCATATTTCTCTTGCTTTCTACAATATTTAAAAAATAATCACCTTTCCTATTTTCTTTAACATTAAAAAAATAAGTTCTATCAGAATTTGTAAATAATTTATCAGAATATACTTCCCCTCTTTCGCCCATTAAGTCCTCCACAAAAAAGCCTATATATTATATTAGCTCAAAAAAATTAACATAATTATACTTACTAAGTAAAAAAATACTATCTAAAATTAATAATAAAATCAATTGACATAAATCGCATTTTTCTATAGAATCAACTTTGTATTATTTGTGCGTCCTTCGTATAATGGCTATTACCTTAGCCTTCCAAGCTAATGATGTCGGTTCGATTCCGATAGGACGCTTTTTAAGTAAATATTGTTTTTAGTGAATAAAATAATGATGGAGATGGCGGGAATTGAACCCGCGTCCTAAAAATAATATCATAAGCATCTACAAGCTTAGCTAGTATTCATTTTAAGTAAATAAGGCTTGGGAAAACTAGCAAACCAACAACCTAACTACTCTCAAGTTTAAGAGTCCCTAAAAATCAACTTGAAATATTTTTAAGCAAGCTTTGATGTCATGAAAGAGTATAAGTTAAATCTCAAAGCAAAATTCAACAAAACTCTCTGCTAAATTAAGCAGCCATTACAAGATTTGAACTTGCAAAGTTAATATTTTTTGCATTTATTAAAGAAGTTTTAAGAGATTCACTCTGCCTGCAACCTATGCTATTAAATTTTTTAGTCAAATCCAAAACATCCCCTTCCAAATTATTGGACTTTAAAATAACATTTTAACATAAATAAATCTAAAAGGCAAAATAATCCAATTTGCAAAACAACATTTAAAAGCTTATAATAATTTTCATAATAATAAATATGTGATAAATTACAAGTCAAATAAGGAAGTTCTTTTGAGCAATGAAATTCTATGGTGCATTATGTTAATCTGCATCTATTCAATTTTGATAATAATATATAAGCTTTTTGGACAAAAAGGATTATTCGCATGGATAACATCCTCTGTAATTATTGCAAATATTCAAGTCTTAAAGCAAATCACAATATTTGGATTTAATGCCACTCTTGGCAACATTATTTACGCATCATCATATGTTGCAACAGATATTTTATCAGAACTTTACGGTCGCCAAATTTCAAAAAAAGCAGTTTATATTGGATTCATGAGCTTCATATCTTTTGCATTCATTACAAATATTCAACTTTATTTTTCAACAAATAATTTGGATATATATTTAAAAAGCTTAGAAAATATTTTTTCTTCAATCCCAATTTTATTGCTTGCATCAATTATTGCATATATAATATCTCAACTAAATGATGTATACTTGTATGAATTTATTAAAGATAAATTTCCAAAATTTCTATTTATAAGGAGTAATGGTTCAACACTTACAAGTGAACTAATAGATACGATAATATTTGTAAGCATTGCAACATATTTTAATATATTTCCAAAAGAAGCGTATTTCGATATAGTCATTTCTACGTATATTATTAAAGGATTTGCTGGAATCTTAGGCACCCCATTTATTTATATTGCAAAATATATATCTCAAAATAAAAAAAGTTTTAATACAAATAAAATATCCACTTAACTATTGTTTACTAATCTATTATAATTAATATATGGTAGACATGATTGTATGGACAACCTTAGTGGTATTTATATATTTACAATTAATATTGTCATATTATATATTTGGAAAATCAGGTCTTTTTTGTTTTAACATAATTATGACAATGCTTTCAAATCTTATTATATTAAAGAGAATATTAATATTTGGAGAGAAAATTAACCTATCAGGAATAACATTTCTCTCAATTCTTTGTACATTAAATCTAATTACAGAAAAATATAATGACAAATCAGCAATAAAATCTGCAACATTAAACATGTTAATGCATATAACCTTTGTAATAATGATACACTTTACATTATATTTTCAACAAAACGAATTTGACACTTCTAACATACACCTAAAAATATTGTTTTACAATGCTTCTTATATTTCAATAGTTTTTAGTGGAACATATATCATATTTTTATGTAGTTATACTAATATCAAAATATATTCCATACTCAAAAAACACAATATGCAAAATAAATTGATAAATCATAATTTATCAAGGCTATGTTCTGCATGTATAGCTTATATGTTAGCAAACATTTCAATGTATATTATCTCACAATTATATACTGACAATAACATAAATATAATAGAAAGTTCATGGATCTTTACTATCATAATAATGACAATTGACACTTTAGCATATTATTTCCTAAATACTATGAAAATAAAAGAAATAAGAAAACCCAAGTTATTCAATATTTAAAACTATATATAATAATTGAATTTTATAGTCCATTTCTTTTTGTTATTCAACAAATATTACAATATAGCTTTTTGCAAACGACTTTATTACAAATAAAAGGTGTAGGATAGGTTCAACTAAGTGTCAAGCAATTTTACTAATTATTTGGCATATTATCGGTATCTTTTTTAAATAAAGAGATGATTTTCAACACAAGATAATATGCTCTTACTCAAAGTCATCATATCTATGAGATATATTGCAATAGTCTTTTATTAAGCATAAATTAAGACAAAATTTTCATTATATTTAACATATCACTATTCATAAAATATAAGTTTAAATAAAAATAAAATTAAATAAAATGCTCAAAAATAAAACATTTCTTATATAATTGAATGGTGGAAGTAAAAATAGAAGACTCTTGGAAAAAAATTTTAAAAGATGAATTTTGTAAAGAATATTTTATAAAACTTGTAAGTTTTATAAAAAATGAATATAAAACAAAAAAAGGAAAAATTTTTCCACCTCCAAAACTAATATTTAATGCATTTGATTCTTTGCAATTTAAAGACATAAAAGTAGTAATACTTGGACAAGATCCATACCATGGCAAACAACAAGCTAATGGGTTAGCCTTTTCTGTAAATCCAAATGTCAAAATTCCCCCATCACTACAAAATATTTTCAAGGAAATAGAGAGAAGTTTAAAAATTAAAACTATTCCAAATGGAGACTTAACAAGATGGGCAATACAAGGTGTATTTTTATTAAATTCAATATTAACAGTAGAAGAAGGTCACCCGTCATCTCATAAAGAAATAGGTTGGGAAGTTTTTACAAACGAGGTGATAAGAATCATCTCAAAAAATTTAAATAACATTGTTTTTATGCTATGGGGTAATTTTGCAAAAAGCAAGAAAGAATTAATCGACACATCAAAACATCTAATTCTTGAAACAAGCCACCCATCTCCTTATTCTGCAAATAATGGCTTCTTAGGATCCAATCATTTTAGCAAAACTCTAAAATATCTAAAAGAATATAACAAAATCCCAATAAACTTTCAGTAGATCAGATTGCTAATAATCAAAAGAATACAAATAAATCATTTAAATGATCAACTAAACTATATTACCTATTTATTTTTTTTATTTTCTTCTTCATTTTTGTTATCTTTATGTTGCTCTGTAGCATCATCCCAAAATGTTGAACTTTTCTCATTTACTTTTACGTCCTTTAATAAACTATCATCAACTTTCTTGGTATTAATAAAAGATAATATAATTACACAAATAAAAAAAAGTGAAATGAAGAATGCTGTAATTCCTACAGCAATACTTGAAGACTTTGCTCCAAAAATAGACGAGCTTCCACCTCCAAACATGCCTCCTCCAATACCATCACCTTGTTCATCCTGCAATAATAATAGTAAAATAATCACAAATGAAATAATAATAAAAAATATAAATGTTAAAAACTTAAATAATTCCAAAATAAACCCCTTTATTTGGCTACTTTATTAATTATACTTAAAAACGAATCAGCCTTTAAAGATGCACCACCAATCAATGCTCCATCAATGTCCTCTTCTCCCATAAGATCTTCAACATTATTAATGTTGACAGAACCACCATACTGAATAATAATACTATCTGCTGCTGCCTTTGAATATAAAGCTTCAATCTCAAGCCTAATTGCCCTATGAACTTTCTGTGCCTCTTCCTTTGTTGCTGTTTTACCAGTTCCAATTGCCCATACAGGCTCATAAGCCAAAATTATTCTATTAAGATCAAATTCAGGCACAGAAACTAATCCATTTCTAACTTGATTTAAAACAATATCTAATGTTTTATTATTTTCTCTCTCTTTAAGACTTTCACCAACACAAATAATTAAGTATTTAAATGGATGCTTAAGTCCTGCAAGAACTTTTTTATTTATCACCTCATCAGTATCGCCAAGATAAGTTCTACACTCAGAATGACCAAGGATTACATAATCAACTCCAAATTCTAAAAGCATACTAGGTGAAATTTCGCCTGTTCTTGCTCCATTATTCTCATAAGACATATTTTGAGCACCAAGAAGAACATTACTCCCTTTAGTAACTTCACAAACTTTATAAAGAGATGTAAATGTGGGGGCTATCATAATCACAACATCATCCTTAACATACTTTACTCCGTCTACAACTTGTTTAGCAACACTTGCAGCTTCTACACTTGTATAGTGCATTTTCCAATTTCCCGCTAAAAATATCTTTCTCATTTTATTTTTCCAAAACTTTTATACCTGGTAAAATTTTTCCCTCAAGATACTCAAGAGAAGCACCACCCCCTGTTGAAACATGGGTTATCTTTTCAAATAAATTAAACTTATTAACAGCAGCTACTGAATCCCCTCCACCAACAACTGTAATACCAGAACAATTTGCCACATACTCTGCAACTTTTGCTGTGCCTTTAGAAAATGAATCAAACTCAAAAACTCCAAGAGGACCATTCCAAATTACAGTTTTTGCTCCAACAAGAGATTCCTCAATTTTTTTTAAAGTTTTATTACCAATATCCATTCCAATTTTATCATCTGGAATATCAATAGAAGCAACATACTCAGGAACAGAATCTTCTTCAAAATCACTTGCAACAACATGATCAAGAGGCAAAATAACTTCTACACCTAATTCTTTTGCTTTTTGTAAAAAAGATGCAGCTACATCAATATATTCATTTTCTAAAAGAGATTTCCCAATATTATATCCTTTGATCTTTAAAAAGGTATATGCCATTCCGCCACCAATTATCATAACATTTGATTTTGGCAAAAGAGATTCTAATACCGCTATTTTTGAGGAAACTTTTGAACCACCAATTATTGCAACAAACGGCTTTTCCGGATTCTTTAAAATCTTTCCTAAAAACTCATTTTCCTTTTCTATCAAAAATCCACCTACAGCTGGCAAATAAGTTGCAAGCCCTACTGTAGAAGCATGTGCTCTGTGAGCACTACCAAAAGCATCGTTTACAAAAACATCTCCATTTTGTGATAAATTCTTTGCAAAATCACTACAATTTTCCTCTTCTGACTTATAAAATCTTACGTTTTCAAGTAAAACAACATCTCCATTCTTCATACAAGAAACAACAGCAGAGACTTCATTACCTATACAATCAGGAAGCATCTTAACATCTTGACCTAAGAGTTCTGATAATCTTTTAGCAACAGGCATAAGAGAATATTTAAAATTTTTCTCTCCTCTTGGCCTACCCAAATGACTCATCAGAACAACTCTGGCTCCTTGCGCTATAAGATACTCTATTGTGGGTAATGCAGCTCTAATTCTAGTATCATCAGTAATGTTCCCATCTTTTAAGGGAACATTAAAATCACATCTTACTAAAGCACGTCTACCTAAAAAGTCAAAATCTTTTATCGTTTTTATTGACATTTATAATTACCTCAAGATTATTTTAGCTCTTATTTAATTAATTTTTGTGCAAGATCAACTACTCTTGTAGAATATCCAAATTCATTATCATACCATGAAAGCACTTTAACAAAACCGTCTAATAAAACCATTGTCTCAAGACCATCAACTATTGAAGAATGAGAGTTTCCCTTAATATCTGAAGATACTATTGGATCTTCAGTATATCCTAAAATACCACTCAATTCTTTAGATTCTGATGCTTTTTTAAGCACAGCATTGATCTCCTCTTTTGTAACATCTTTTTTCTTAAGTTGTACTGTAAAATCAACAATAGAACCTGTTGGCACGGGAACTCTCATAGAAGTACCATTAAGTTTACCCTTAAGTTCAGGTAAAACAAGTCCCACAGCTTTAGCAGCACCTGTTGAAGTAGGAATAATTGAAAGAGCCCCGGCCCTTGCTCGTCTAAGATCAGCATGCGGAAGATCAAGTATTTTCTGATCATTTGTATAAGCATGAACAGTAGTCATTAGTCCTTGTTCAATACCAAAAGTCTCATGTAATACCTTTGCAAGAGGTGCAAGACAATTTGTTGTGCATGAAGCATTAGATACAGATTTTAAATCAGAAGTAATCTCATGCTCATTTACACCAAGTACGATTGTCTTAATCTCATCCTTAGCAGGAACTGTTAAAATTACCTTCTTAGCACCAGCATGATCAACGTGATCAAGATACCCACCTTTATCACTTGTTGCTGATGAAAAAACACCTGTTGATTCAATTACAACATCAACCCCAAGTTTTCCCCAAGGAAGATTTTTTGGATCTCGCTCAGCAATAATCTTTATCTCTTTACCATCTACTATAATTACTCCATCTCTTGCTTCAACTTTTTTATTATATATTCCAAAAGTTGAATCATACTTTAAAAGATGCGCAAGTGTCTTAGGATTTGTTAAGTCATTTATTGCAACAACTTCAAGTCCTCTCTCAAAAGCAATTTTAAAAACATTTCTACCTATACGCCCAAAACCATTAATGGCTAGCTTCATACAAATCCTCCGTCTATTTTTTATTATCTACTAGAATTATTAAATAATAAATAAATTAATTACAAGTGTCAAACTATCTTTTTATAAAGACTGTATAACCTTCCTGAATATAATCTCTTAAAAGAGCAGGTGAGCTTAAAATTCCCCTGGAAATATAATCACTAACCTCTTCAATAAAGATTTCACCAAGAATATCTGATTTATTATAACTAATAAAACTAGAACTATCACTATTATATTTTAAAGACCCCTCTTTAAGAACTAAAAATTTGTCACCTTTCTTTGCATCATTTAAATAACCAAGATTAATAAGAACATCATCTTTATTAATCTTAAGTATTTTGCCTCTCTTAGGTAAATAATCATTAAAATCCCTATAAAAAGAAGTTAAAATATCACTTAAATACAAAACTCCTCCAGAATTATAATTAAAACTCTGAACCTTAACTCCAGTCTTACCTGAAAAAACATCTACCTTTAAACTAGCTGAATTTTTAAAAACATCCACATCAAGATCAAACATTAAAAATAAATCAAGATTATTATTTCTTGCATAAGAAAATTCTTCAGAAAAACTACTTACCAAATAATCCTTATTTTTATCATAATTAAACTTATAATTAACTACTTCTATATTTAAATCGCGATCAAGTATCCTCTCAGCATATCGTAAAATCATATCATTTGCACCAAAAACCTTGTTTTCATCTTGGGTAAAAATACCTATCTTATAAACTGTCTGATTATCATAAAGCTTATTCAAATCTCCCATAGTCTTATAACCATATTTAAAGAATAAAGAACTTCGAATATCAAATGCAACTGTATCGTAAAAATCCAAAATTTTAGCATCTGTGCTCTTCCTTTGTTCGACTAAATAATAAAGCTCCTCATAAGCCATCATATCCAATTTCATAAACTTATAAATTTTTGCAAGTAAAAACCTAGCATTATCATTATCAGGATAAATCTCAATAGCATTCTTTACATTAAATATTGCTCTATTTAAATTCAAACTTTTAAAAGCCTTAAGTCCCTCATTTGCATATCTATTAGAAATTTCTATGTTAGCACTAATTTTTTTATTTTTTTGAACAGAACTCCTAAAATTAGAAACAAAAAAACTTCCCTCAAGAGCTATATTATAAAACTCTAAATCTTTCTTCATATCCTTAGCCCTTTCCAAATTTAAAACAGCTTCGCTAACTTCACCAAGTTTTAAATAAGAATAGCCAAGTAAATAATAAAGCTCATCGGAATTTTGTTCAAGCAATAGAGCTTTTTGAAGAATATGTACAGCATCTTCATATTTAGACTGATATAAATAAACAAGAGCAAGTAAACGATAAGCATCAACAAGACCAAGGTCCTGATAAGTGGTTTTAACTAACATTAAGTAATTTTTAGCATATTTCTCAGCAACTCCTAAATTGTTATTTTTAATAGAAAATTCTGTTACTCTTTTATGAAAACTTGGCAAAGAAGTAAAATTGCTCCTAACTTTGTTTATTAAATACTGACCCTTAGCCTTCATATTCAATTTTTCATAAATATTTATAAGATGTTCAAATGCATGATAATTTGCCTGATCATATTCAAGAATAGATAGATAATAATTAGCAGCTGCAACAAGTAACCCTTCTGTCTCAAATATTGTAGCAAGCCCAACTAAAGCATCAATATTATTTTTTTGAGTGGAAAGAACTTCAGAATAAAATTTTTTAGCCTGTTCTGTCCCATTATTCTTAAGCAATATATTTGCATAAAGAATTTTATATTCGGTATCACCATTTGACATTTTATAGGCTTTTTCTATAAAAAATTGAGCCTGATTATATATCTTTAACTGATAATAAATTTTTGCAATAAATTTATACGCATCATAATAATTAGGATTAATCCTCATAGCTTCAAGAAGCTCATCAATAGCATCATAATACTTTTGCATAAGATAATATGTTTGTGCTTTTTGATAATATTCTATTGCAGTTGTAGTAGAACCTATTAAACTCCCAAAATTTAAATTAAAAATTAACAATATTGCCAAAAACCTGCTTAAATTCATAAACCTTCCTTCTGGGAAATTTTTATTACTTTAATATTTCTTTGATGCATATTCTTAATAGTAAACGTTAAATTATTATATTCTATCTTTTCATTTTTTAAAGGGATTCTTCCAAATAGATCATAAACAAAACCCCCAAGAGTATCAAAATCTCCATCTGGAAGACTTAATCCAAGCGACTCGTTTAAATCTTCAATTAAAACTCTAGCAGTACAAAGATAGCTACCATCTTCAAGAGGTACTATTTCATCTAGCTCATTATCAAATTCATCTTGAATATCACCCACAATCTCTTCAAGAATATCCTCAAGTGTAACAAGTCCTGCAACTCCTCCATACTCATCAACCACAATAGCAATATGAATATGATTTTCTTGAAACTCTTTTAAAAGTGAATCAATCTTTTTACTCTCAGGAACGAACATGACTTTTCGCATAATATCTTTTAGATCTATGTCATAAAAATCTTTCTTACACATATGTAAAAGTATGTCTTTTGTATGAATTATTCCAATAATATCATCTATTGTTTCCCTATAAACTGGAAACCTTGAATGATTACTAGATGTTACAACTTTTAAAATTTCATCCTTGCTTCCATAATAATCAACAAAAATTACACTTATTCTTGGAATCATGATTTCTTTAACAATTGTCTCTTTAAGAGAATTAAAATTCTTAAGTAAAGAAGTCTCAAATCTCGACTTGGAATCAATATCTTTAAGCTCACCACCTTTTACTTTTCTATTTTTAAAACTCAAAAATTTGAACATCAAAATACCTTTCCGATTTCTCTTAAAACTTTTTCCTGAATAATTAACATCTCTTCACTTTGAAAGTCATTTGTTTTATGAGTATATCCTATTAAATGCAAAATACCATGTATAGTAGTTCTTTGAAGTTCATTGCATATTTCAACATTAAATTCTAAAGAACTAAACTCTAAATATTCAAGAGATATTACAAGATCACCTTGTATTTTATGACTTAGCCGTCCACTGTCTTCACGATAATTAAAAGAAAGAACATCAGTGGGTTCAGGCCTTTTTCGAAACTCACTATTTAACTTTTGAATGTATGCATTATTGCAAAGGATAACAGCAATTTCATATTCTTCAATACAAAGAAAATCCAAAACAGATAAAATAAAATTATAATAAGCATCCAAATGATTAAACTCAACACCCTCTGTCCATAAGCTTAAATCCTGTTTTATCAATTTACCATATCCTAGAATAATTATAACTTAAAAAAAATATTATATAAACAGATAAGACTTTAATTGTTTTTATTACAATATCTGAAAAATGCTAAATTTTAAACAAATCTTTTATTGTCTCTTCAAAAGAATTTTTTTGAATAAAACCAACAGAAACCTTTGGCTTTTCTCCAATAGGAATAAAAAGAATAGTAGGTAAACTTTGTACACCAAGTGCCATAGAAACTTTCTGTTCTTTATCAGTATTCACTTTGTAAAAATCAACTTTACCTACATATTTTTCTGAAAGCTCATCATAAATCGGAGCAAGCATTTTACATGGACCACACCAATCAGCATAAAAATCAATGACCGCAGGTCTACTACCTTTAAAGCTCCATTCCTTATTATTTTGATAATCAAAGACCTTATCAATAAATTCCTGATTAGTTAAATTAATTACCATATTTTCTCCTAAATTAGTCGATTTTTTATTATAACATAAATAAAATATAGTTAATAAGGCTGGATATAGAAATGAATTTGATACTAATCAATTTAGATGAATTTAAAAATGGTATAGTGCTTAACGATACAAGAGCAAAACACATTACCGAAATATTAAAACTTAAAAATAACGAAACATTTAAATTTGGTATTATTGGTAAAGAGCACATTTACTCATGCATATACAAAAAAGATGTCAAACTTTTTTTTCAAGAAAATCATAAAATAGCAAAATCAAATAAGTTAAAAAAATTAAAAGTAATAATTGGCTTAGTAAGGCCTATTGTAGCAAAAAGAATAATTAAACACCTTGGAAGTATTGGAATATCAGAACTTATTTTTTTTAATGCTCTACTTAGCGAAAAATCATATTCATGCTCCAAACTTTTTCAAAAAAAAGAATATGAAAAATATTTAATAGAAGGTGCCATGCAAGGTGGCATTACCTATATACCAAAAGTCAAAATCCTTAATAACATAAAAGAAGTTTTAAAAAAAATAGAAGCTGAAAAATCTGATTCAACAAAAATATTACTTGAAAGAGAAAGCAAACACAAATTAATTGACCTCAATATAAATACAAAGAATGCTATTGTTATTATAGGACCAGAAAGAGGACTTATAACAAAAGAAATAAATTTAATCAAAGATTATAATTTTAACACCTACAACATTTCACCAAATATTTTAATGACAGAGACATCTACAATCGTAGCATCAACTATTATTACATCAAAAATGAATGACTAATAATATAAAAAAGTTATTGATTAGAATAGGCTTATTTGTTTTATATACTATAAAACTATTCCGTGTCACATTATAATAATAATTACATAATGTAAACTTCTTTTCATATAGACATTTCAATTTAACTGATACTATCGTATCAGCTTACTACTGTTTGATTTATAAGTTTATCATAAATATAAAGTTCAATTATAGAACCTTTTAACACATCATAGGGTAATTTAATAAGTCCCCCTTTAGATCTAAAAGAATAAAGCAGAGTACGATTACCACTAGAATCCTTTACCTTAACCATCATATCTACATTAGACGGATAAGTATCTAATTTATAAGTCAAAATACCGAAAATATCTAAATCATTAGTCTTTGGTTTATTAATGACAATTGTTAATTTATCTACATTTTCAACCTTACTCCCCGGAGGCAAAGATTGGGAAACAACAATTCCAAAATCACTTCCAGTTGATAAACTTATATCAAAACCAATTTCATCATTTAAAAGAGAAATAATGGCATCTTTATAATAAAGCCCAACATAATTTTTTAAATATTTAATAGCATTCTCTACAGGACCTTTGCTCACTAAAAATTGAAGATCAACTAGACTTGCAATATTAGTATCTGGAGAAGGTTTTTGCTGAATTATTGTTCCCCTTGGCAGAGTACTCTCAACTTCAATAGGCTTTAACAAATGATAAAGCATCCTATTATTGCTAGTTGAATTAGCTGCCCTTAAATTAATAAGCACATCATCAATATTTCTTCCAATAAAATTATCAATCTTATTAACTACAGCTCCTTTACTAACAAAAATCTTAACCCTACTATCAAGTCTTAAAACAGTACCTGCTTTAGGATTTTGATCTATTACCTTCCCCTTATCAAGAGATGTTGATGAAAATTTAAGCTCAACATAAGGAATGAGTTCTTTATTTTGAAGCTCAGCAATTGCATCCTCAAGATAAAATTCAATAAGATTTGGCACAATAACAAGATCGCTACCTTTTAAAAAAATAAAAAATATTGCAAACGAAATAATAAAAGAACCAAAAATAATAAGTATTAAGCCCTTAGCTATATACTTAGGCAAAGTAAGGATTTCTCTATCACAATCTTTATTATCTTTATGCAAATTACTACTATTATTTAAATTTTGACTATTACAACACGATAACTTACTATGAGACCTATTATCACCACCTAATACCATATCATCTCCTTATATTTAAATTTTTAATAAAAAATTTGACCTATTAAATCTCTACTTCCATTATAAAAAGACCTATAATCCAAAATATTTCTACCAGTTCGTTGAAGCTCCAACAATAATAAAATCCCATTCCCCGTCTTTACCAAAAGGCCTCGATTAGGATCAAAAGCAATAATTTTACCTATGGCTTGATCACTATAATCATCAGCAAGTAAAAAATCAGCTCTATGAAAAATAATCTCATCTTTTCCAAGCTTAGCTCTTGCAAGAGGCCAAGGATTACAAGCATTAATCCTATTCTTAATCTCAAAAGCACTCAAATTAAAATCAAGGACTCTATACTGCTTACTAAAAAAAGAACAATATGTTGCTTGACTTGAATCTTGAACAATTCCAAGATTCCCTTTCTTGATTTCTTCTAAAGCCTCTACAACAAGATGAAAACTATTTAAAGAAACATAACTAAAAAGATCAGCACTTGTATTAAAACTTTTTATCTCAAACTGATTTTGTGATAAAATGTTACCACTATCCATCCCTAAATCCATTTTTTGGACAGTAATACCACTAACATTATCACCATTTAAAATAGCAGTTTGTATAGGAGAAGGTCCTCTATATTTTGGCAAAAGAGAAGGATGAATATTAATAGAACCCATTGGAAATATATCTAAAAATTCTTGTCTAAATATCTTGCCATAAGAAAAAACCAACATAAGATCCGGTTTTAACTTTTTAATCTCTTCTATTACGTCAATATCAAGTACCAAAGGATCTAAAACCGTAATATTCCTCTTAACAGCTTCGATCTTGATCTTATTAACTCTTGAAGAAAAACTACGACCACTGGATTTATCAGGGGCAGTTAATACACCAATCACATCATAATGATCCGCAACTTTCCTTAAAACTTCCAACGCAATATTATCAGAACTGGCAAAGAAAATCCTCAAACTTTAACAAGCCTCCTTCTTTTCATATAGGACTTCAACAATTTATTTTTAAGCTTATCTTCATAATAATCAATAAAAAGTACCCCTTTTAAATGGTCCATTTCATGTTGAATAATCCTTGCTAAAAGATTTGAATTTTCAATCTTAAAAAATTTACCATTCTCATCATAAGCTTCAATCACAACTGACTTTGGCCTTAAGAGATCATAATAAACTCCAGGAATACTTAAACAACCCTCTTTATAAACAGAAAGCTCAAAAGAAGTTTCTGTTATTAAAGGATTAATAAAAATTAAAGGTTTTGATATAATATTCTCCCTGATCACAAAAATAGACAAATCAAGACCTATTTGAGGTGCTGCCAATCCAACACCATTATTAACATCCATAAGATTTAACATTTTAAAAGCAATATTTCTAAGTTCATCATCAATATTTAAAACTGACTTTGTAGTTACCCGAAGCAAATCATCAGGATAAAAAACCATTTTCATAAACAAACTTCCTAAAAATAACTTAACCTAAAATTAAGACTTTATTTGCCCAAAAAGTTTCCATTCTTCATGCTCTGCTTCTGAAAAATAAATACTACCTTTTAAAGACTTGGGAAAAGCATAAAGATTACTTCCATTTTCATCTTTGAATACTAAAAATTCTTTAAGTTCTATTTTTGAAGGAAGGAGTTTTTTGTCTTGACCATTCATTTTTAATCTCCAATTACCATCAAACGTTTTATAAAAAAAAACCTTATCATGCAAAGTATTAACTTCATAATTATTCTTTTTTTTAACAACATTGTCTAAATGAGAAACTCCTAGAGCATAATTTAAAAACTCTTGATTACTTTGAACAGTATTCTTAATAGAACCAATATATGCAGCCTTAACTTGTTCACTCTTTGAATCAACAAAAAACAAAACAGGACTCTTTTTTAAATTAATCTCACCAAAAATTTCATTATTCATATCAATAATCAGAAAAACATTTTTTTTAGCAATAGCATTCAAAAGATTATCATCCTCAAATGAATTTAAAAAATCCTTTTTTAAATTATCTTTAACATCTCTTCCAACTAATATTAAAAGATTTTTATTTAACTTTTGGGCTTCATACATCGCATTCTTATAAGAATCCTGGAAAATAATATTCGATGAAAGCGAAAATAAATGCACAAAGCTTAAGGTAACAAACATTATAAATAAGCTTAAAAATTTCATATTTTACTAGTTAATGTTTCTAAAAACTTCAGTTCATCATTACTAAGATATTCTTTCAAACTAAAATAAACAAATTCATGATAACTATTAATGTATTGTAATTCATCTTTTGAAAGCATTGAAGTGACTATTAACTCTCTTTCAAAAGGCACAAGAGTCAAATTTTCAAACTCTAAAAAAGCCCCAAATTCATTAGAGTAACTTTGCTTTACAAAAACTAAATTTTCAAGTCTAATTCCATATTTTGAATTTCGATAAATTCCAGGCTCAATTGAAACAATTTCAGAACCTTTAAAAGAATAAACAGACAAAGGACTAATAGAAACAGGAAGCTCATGGACATTAAGAAAAAATCCCACTCCATGGCCCGTTCCATGAGCAAAATTCAACTTTTCTCTTAGCAAAGGAAATCGAGCAATACCATCAAGAGATGAGCCTAGAGTCCCAAATGGAAATTTTAAAGACGCAAGAGTAATAAAAGACTTAAGCACTAAAGTATAATCTTTTTTTTCTTCATAAGATGCTTCTCCAATCAAAATAGTTCTTGTAACATCTGTTGTACCAAGCTCAAAATAAGATCCCCCAGAATCTATTAAAAGCAATCCATTACAATCAAGTTTTTTCATTCCTTTCTCAGGACTATAATGAGGTAAAGCTGCATTTTCTTTAAAACCAACTACCGAATCAAAACTAGAGCTAAAAAATTCTTCTCTTTTAGCTCTAAAATCAAGCATCATATTAGCAACATCAACTTCATCTAACTTAGACAAATCATCCTTAGTCAAACTCTTAAATCTATATAAAAATTTGATCAAACACACAGCATCAATAATATGAGCTTCTTTCATCTTATTAATCTCATAATCAGATTTTATCGCCTTCAATTCATTAACAATACTTTGCCCAAGTATTGCATTTGACTCCCCAATAACTTCCAATATTTTAACGTTACTATCAACTGGTATAAAAAATTTTCCTTCATGCTTAATTTTTGATAAAAATGAATAAAAATTACAATAATCTTCTATATCAAAATTTTCGATCTCAAGTCTTTCTTTTAAATTAGAATCAAGTTTGCTAACATTGACAAATAGAACATTCTTATATCTTTTACTCTTAGCAATAAATAAAAAAGAATAAAATAAAGCCGATGATTCAATATCTAAACCCCTTAAATTTAAAAGCCAAGCTATTTCATCCAAAGAGCTTATGATATAAAAATCAATATTTTTTGCATTTAGTATTGCATTCACTTTATTAAGTTTATCTGCTCTTTTATAGTTTTTCTCAACATTACTTAACTCAAATATTTTTTTATTCTTAAGATTAGGTCTATCCTGCCAAATCTCAGAAATCAAATCTTCATGCAAAATATCAATATCTGTATTTCTACAATTTTTAACCAAATCATTATAAAACTTTATACTAACACCCTCAGCATAAAAACCAAGTCTTAATCCTTTAAGATTCGTATTTATATACTCAAAAATATCTGGATATCCCTTGACTCCAAGCTTCATTAATTTAAACTCGGTTCCTTCAAGCTCTTTTGATGCCTGTAAAAAATACCTACCATCAGTGAAAAGAAGTGCATCTTTTTCTGTAACAATTACTGTTCCAGCACTTCCTTTAAACCCCGTCATAAATTCACGAATATTAAATCTAGCATGAGAATATTCGCTCATATGTGGATCATAACTAGTCATTAAATATGCATCTATATCATTTTTCATCATCAAATTTCTTAAACATAATATTTTTACACTGAACTCCATAAAAGCAAGCTCCTCATACTTAAAAAAACAATTTTAAACTTAATTATAACAAATAATTCAATTTTAAAAAATTTCTTTATTTAATTTTTTTTTATTTGTTATAATTAAGTTTAAGAGTAAAACCAAAGGACATAAATATGAAAAATATAAAAGCTGTTATTTCTGATCTTGATGGGACACTTTTGCTATCCAAAAGCCAAATAGGAGCTTTTAGTGAACTTGTAATAAAAAATCTAACAAAAGAAAACAAAAAATTTATTATCGCAACAGGAAGAAGTAAAAATGAAATAATATCTCTTATAAAAGATTTAAGCTCATATGTTTCATTCTTTATAACATTAAACGGAGCAAGAGTATATAACAATAAATGGCAATTAATAAGCAGTTATGATCTACCTCCTAAAATCGTAGATGAGATTTTAGATCTGAGAGAAAAACAATACAAAGATATACCGCATTTCTTACAAAAATCTGAGGATTCAGATGAAAAACTTTATGCTGATAACATAACTAAAGATGCAATTAAAAATATATTCAAAAAACATGAATTATTAAACAGACATAAATATATAGCACATGAATTAAAAGATACAAGTATCAAATATCACTATGTCAATAGTTTTAGAACAATGCAAAATTTTAACAATATTGCAAAGATATTATTATTACATGATGAAGAATCTCAGTTAATCAAATATGAAGCAATCATTTTAGAAAAATATAAAACAGAAATAAATGTTTATTTATCAACACCAAACTCACTTGAAATTGTTAACAAAAGAGTTTCAAAGGGAACTGCATTAAAGGATGTTCTTCAAAGCATCAATATTGGTTTAGATGAAACAATTGCATTTGGAGATGGATTTAACGATGTTGACATGCTAGAAAACGTAAAAAAAGGATTATTAATGGGAAATGCAAATTATAGACTAAAGAAAATGTTATCATATTTAGAAATAATAGGTACTAATGATAATGAAGCTGTAGCACACTATATTAATGATAATATTTTAGAAATTACTGTACAAACATAATAATTATGAATAATATGGAAAAAGACTTAATAAAATACGCAGAATTAATTATATTAAAAGGAATCAATTTACAAAAAAGTCAATGTGTACTTATTACAGGTTCAATTGAAAATTATGAATTTTTAAGAATGCTGGCAGAAAAAGCTTATGAATATGGAGCAAAATATGTAGAATTAAATATCGAAGATATTAACATCTTAAAAGCAAGATTAAAATATTCAAAAGAAGAACTACTAGAGTTTATTCCAGCTTTCAAGAATAAACTCTTTGAAGAAATGGTAAATGAAAAATGGGCAAAAATACGCATTGATAACACAGAAAATTTAGATACTTTTAAAAATAATGACAGTAATAAAATATCAAAATACTTTAAATCACTCAATCAAGCATCAAAAAAAATTTCAAGTGCCATCATGAATAATGAATTATCCTGGTGTATAGTCTGCGCTCCAGGGCCAAAATGGGCTGCAAAAATTCTAAATAAACCTGAAGGTCAAAAAACATTGGAAGAATTTTTTGAGATTCAAAAAAAAATCATGTTTCTAGATTCTAAAAATCCAATAAAGGCCTGGGAAGACCATTCAAAAAAGCTCCATCAAAGATGCGAAATACTAAATAAACTTAAATTAGAAAAACTAATTTTTAAAAATCAAAAAACAAATCTGGAAATATACCTCTTAGAACATTCTATTTGGACAGGGGGAAGTGAAAAAATAAAAGGAACAAACATTGAATTTAATCCAAATATGCCTACTCAAGAGGTTTTTACAACCCCAAACTATAAAAAAACAAATGGAATTATTTATACCACTCGCCCAGTAACAATTATGGGAAACCTAATAAACGAAATATGGATAGAATTTCATAAAGGAAAGGT
Organism: Borrelia sp. HM; assembly: GCF_019669085.1. Lineage (NCBI taxonomy): Bacteria > Pseudomonadati > Spirochaetota > Spirochaetia > Spirochaetales > Borreliaceae > Borrelia > Borrelia sp. HM. The sequence goes on from NZ_AP024401.1 coordinate 72,911, forward strand.
AATTAACTTTGGATGCGATAATGCCCAATCAAGAAATATCTTAAAAAAACATATAGAAACTGACATACAAGCACAATATATAGGAGAAGTTGCATTAGTAGATAATAGCTCTCCAATATATCAAAGCAATCTTATATTCTACAACATATTATACGATGAAAATGCAAGTTGCCACATTGCATTAGGTAATGCTTATCCATCTTGTTTAAGCAATGAAAAACAATTAAATACTGACACCAAAAAACTAGAATATGGATGTAATGTATCTTTAATCCATACAGATTTCATGATTGGCAGCAAAAACATAAATGTTATTGGCATTGACAAATCAGGAAAAGAACATACAATAATACAAAATGGACAGTTTGTAATATAAACGGAGTAATCAAATTATGATAAAAGAGTTATTTACAAATAATCTTTTCTTATCTTGTCTGATTTCAGGCATTGTTGCACAAATAATTAAATACGCTATTCAAGTAATGAGGACAAGAAAACTTCAATTGAGTCCAAAATATCTTTTAAAAAGCATCTTCTTAGAAACAGGAGGAATGCCTAGTAGTCATTCCTCTACAGTAACAGCTCTTGTGACATCCATATTAATAACAGAAGGAATAAACACTAACTTTGTTATTGCTCTTGCTGTAGCGTTAATAACAATAAGAGATTCTTTTGGTGTTAGATATATGGCAGGAGTTCAAGCAGAATATTTAAATGATCTGTCAGAAAAATTAAAATTGAAAATTAAAATTGAACCTTTAAAAATCAAAGTAGTTAAAGGTCATAAAAAAAAAGAAGTAGTTACAGGAATACTTATTGGAATAATTTCTGCATGGGTAATATGTAATCGCATTATATAAACAACAAATTATAAAATAAAGGAAAAAATGAACCTACTAAACTTTTTACACCTGTCACTAATACTATTGTTAATTTCTTGTAACATGACAAAATTTGGGGATTATAAACCAATATATTTCCCAAAAGAAAAAGATTTAAAAATCGCAAATGATTATATAAATTCATTAGGATATAAGACTATATCTGAATATACAACAAAAGTAGACATATTAGACTTTCCCAATTTTAAAGAGATAACAATAAATAAATTAAATATCCTTCACGATGAAGATCTCCGAAAAGACTTGTTTTTAAAAAAACTGCCTAACCTTTTTAATTTAGAAAATAAAAAAATACTTTATGTAGATTCAACATTTACTAGTCAAGATCTTAAAAAATTAAAGCAAGATAAAAATATTGAAGCAGAAATGCATTCTTTTACTTACAAAACTAAAATTAACTACTTTTCAAGTATAACATTTTTAATAATAATTATACTTCTATTAATGTTAAATATAAAATATGCACCTTTTATAATACTTTTTTTAACAAGCTCATGTATAATATTTATATTCAGCAACGAGATATTATTTTTTTATCCTTTAACTATATTAGCCTATCTATTATTCACACTGATTGATAATTTCAATAAAAATTATAATAAAATATATTTGAGGGACATAAGCTTTACAATATTAATTAAGAAAATTAAAATACCAATATTTCTATTTTTATTTATAGTATTATACTATAGTGTGATAATCAATTTCTTAACTACCAATCTTGAAGCAATTCTAATCATTTTCGTATCAGTATCAACACTTTGTATTTTTTTAATATTCACTTGGATAAAAACTGAAAGCAATTTACAAAATACATTTTTATCTTTAATTGAAATTAAAGAACAAAAAAGAGAAACAAAAATATTAAAATTCAAGATTCTAATACATATAATGTTATTTATAGCCTCAATAATACCATTTTTTTATTCGCAAAATATACTCAATTCTTACAAAGATCTTAATTATCTTTATAGCAAAAAATTGCATTATTTTGATTACCTAAACCCCAATAACATCTACTTAATGGTAGGACATAACGAAGAAATTCCAAATATAGTGGGTTATATGTACCACACATTTTATCAAAATGAACTTAAACATAAGATCACAGCTCAATATGGGAAAGTAAATACACACATAAAAGAGGATTACTTTGAAATAGAAAATAATAAAATTACTATTAATCCAAAAACTGTATATAAAGTAGATAAAGAGTTTATATCAAAAAACCTTAACAAAGAACTGCCAAAATTATTTTTAGACAATGGAAATCCAATATTAATCTATAAAGAAGCACCTAATAATATTAAAATCAATAAAGATAATTTTAAAATTTTATTTACTCTTTCATTGCCATTTTTCTTATTACTATTCCTATTTAAAGCAATAAGATTTACAATTCTTTTAAACATGAGTGAAAAAAACTATAAGAAATATATTAAAGGGAACGTCTGATGCCTATAGCAGAAGCAACAAAGTTAAAAAATAAGTATAAATATAAAATAAATATAGACGAGATTCAAATACCCGAATGCGTATTAATTCCACTAGAAACAGAAAATTCAAAATCCACAATATATATTATTGAAAATCAAAGAATTGAGGAAGGACAAATACTATCAAAAAATAAAAATTCAGAATTATACACATATGCTTCCATATCTGGAACAATAGAAAAAATATATACTGCAAACCTTCCAAATGGACATCAAGTAAAATCAGCATTAATAAGATTTCACGGAAAAATTAAAAATGAAAAAGAATTGCCAAGTGAAGAAACATCAAGAGAAAAAACACTAGAAAAGTTAATTCGATTAGGAATTCCATGGTTTAATGAAGATTCATTATTCCAATACGTAAGTAAATGCAAAAAAATAGATAAAATGCTTTTATTAGTCAATGGTAAAGATTCATTTACTAATATCTCAGAAATATTAATAAATAAAAAATTGGATAATATCATCTATGGACTTGAAACAATTGACAAAGTATTTAAATTTAAAGAAATTTTAATCATACTTGATAACTATAACTTAAAAAAAGAACTTGAAAAGTTAAATATCTTTAAAGAGAAACGATTTAAAATTAAATTAATTCCAAATACGCCATGCCTATATTCTAATCATGAAGTGATAATGCACTTCTTATATAATGAAGAGAGCATAAAAAATAATATAAATCCAAATAAAAATATACTTCTATCTAATGTTGAGGATCTTTATAATGTATATAGTGCAATCAAAACAGACTCTCCATATAAGGAAAAATTTGTAACCATAAACGATATTAAGAAAAGACAAAGTAAGATAATTAAAACTAAAATTGGAACATCTATCAAGCAAATAATAAACAGAAATATTAATATAAAAAAATATGACATCTTTATAAACAATCCAATAAATAAGATAAAAATAAGTAATCTAAATGCACCTATAACAAGAGATATATATAGCATCACAATACTCAAAAAAGAATCAATATTTAGTAAAATAAAGATCTTTAAAATACCTAGTTTTTCACCACTTTATATGGAAGGACTTATTTTATCAAAAATTAAAAATAAAAATAATCTTGAAAACAAACAATTACAATATTTCAGATATACTGAAATTGAAATCGAAGAAGAAATAAACAAAGTTAAAAAAGAAATAAAGGAACAAATATTAAATTTAGGCCTAAATAACAAACTAATATATACTGAGAACAATTTAAAAGATATTTATTTAACTATTATATTAGCATTAATACCTAATTTAATACTCTCGTTTATAAACAACAAAAAATTTTTCATTGATACCTCAATATTAATAACCATAAGCTTATGCTCATATATTCCAATAATGCTAAAGTCAAAACACAGATATATGTCATTCTTTATATATACCGCTTTAATTATTAGTATAATATTACCTTTAAATCTTCCTATTGTATTAAAAATAATGGCATTACTTTTCACATTTTTTGTATTTTTGTATTTTTCAAAACTTTCGAAATTCATTGTAAATCCCATATTAATTTCTTTTATGTTTTTAATACTAAATTTCCCATCAAGTTTCAAACAAACATATTTTAAAGAACTTTTAAAACAAGAAGATATAATTCCTACCTGGCATAAAGTAATTAATCAAAATCCAAATATTAAAAGTATAGAAAGCTTAAAAAAAATTACAATACATGAAAATAGAAATATTGACATCATTGAAAAATTCATAAATGATAATATATTGTCTTATGTAAACATTACTATACCAAGATTTCAAATTGAAAATTTACTTGGACTACAAAACGAAAAATATTTGTCACCTATTCTAATTTATATTGGTTTTTCACTTATCTTTGGAAAGTTTATTATAAATAAATTAATACCACTGGCTTTTTATATAGGTTTATTTTTAATTGCATATACACTTAAAAGTCTTGATCTTTACACCTATATAAGTTCTGATATGTTAACGCTAATAATATCACCCATCCCAATGATCTTAGTATTCACAATGGGCACAGAACTACAAATAGCACCACATTTTAAATTTGAACAAATACTTTATGGAATTACATTATCTTTAGCATATTTTATAACATTAATCTATATTCCACTTGAAACTTTATCAGCTGTAATATCTATTTTTATATTGCAAATCAGTTCAACATTAATAAAAAAATATAGCTTAACATTTCAAATCAAAAAAATATTGCATCAATTAAAAGTAAATAAAGCAAAATTTATGGAACATACAAGCACAAACAAAAATGGAGAAGAAATTATTAAATTATGAACAATAGTGTAATAAGTTATTTAATAGTCAACAACCTATTATTAATATACTTTATAGGAATTGAAGATATAACAACAAAAGATAATAAAACATTATTAAAAAAATATTTAATAATAACAATGACTTCTATGTTAATTTATTCAAGTTTTTTTTATATTTATAAATTATTTCTAGAATATAACTTATTGTTTATAATCCCAATAATATATGTAATATTTATTTATTTGTTCACGATAACACTAAAAACATTAAACAATGTTTTAATTATTTATAATAATAAATTGAAATATTCAAACGATTTTTTACTATCTAATAGTAGCTTAATTGCAATAACATTTTTTGCTCTAGATAAAAGTCATAAATTTTTAGAAGGGTTTAAAATAATACTTTTATCTTCACTTGGTGTATTAATAGCCCTAATATTAATAATATTTATAAAGAAAAACTTTGAACAAAGAACACCATCTAAAATATTAGTAAATGAAACAGTATATTTTTTTATAATATTTATCTTATCTCTAATTCCAAATATAATTATGTTAATAAACAACAATAACGGAGGTTTACAATGAAAGAAAAAATAAACGAACTCTTAGAGCAAATCAATAATGTTTGGAGGAAACTTTGACAGTAATAAGCTTAAAGCACAGATTAAAGAATATGAAATACAAATAAATAATGAAAATTTCTGGAATGACAATAAAAAAGCACAAGAAATTCTTAAACAACAAAATATTTTAAAATCTAAAATTGAGCCTTGGGAAGAGTTAATATGTAAACTTAAAGACCTAAAAGACCTATGTGACATTGCAGAAGGCGAAGAAGATATAATGCTATTAGACCAAGAGCTTGAAAAATTAAGAATGCAATATAAAAATGTTCTAACAATATCCTATTTTAAAGAAGATATTGATATAAATAATGCATTCTTAACAATACATTCAGGAGCAGGTGGTACAGAAGCTTGTGATTGGGTTAGCATGTTATACAGAGTATACTTAAGATATGCTGAAAGACGTGGCTACAAAACAGAGCTTATAGATTTACTTGAAGCTGAAGGAGGCATTAAATCTGTGACAATTGAAATAAAGGGAGAGTATGCTTATGGATTTTTAAAAAGTGAAGTAGGAATACATCGCCTTATAAGAATATCTCCTTTTGACGCTGCAAAAAAAAGGCATACATCTTTTGCCTCTATTTTTCTTGACCCTGTCATTGATGATAAAATCGAAATAATAATTAAGCCAGAAGATATTAGAATTGACACATATAGAGCTTCAGGAGCAGGTGGACAACATGTCAATAAAACATCCTCAGCAGTCAGAATTACCCATCTTCAAACAGGAATAGTAACTCAATCTCAAACCGATAGAAGTCAACATAGAAATAAAGAATTAGCAATGAAAGTTTTAAAATCAAGACTTTATGAATATTACAAAACACTAGAGCAACAAAAAAATAAATCCCAACAAGAAGAAAAAAAAGATATATCTTGGGGTAATCAAATAAGATCTTACATATTCCAACCCTATACTCTAGTCAAAGATCACAGAACAAAATTTGAAAATCCAAATATTATCTCTGTTATGGATGGAAACATTGATAATTTTATAGAAGAATATCTAAAATGGAAAAATCTAAGCTAATAATAATATTATTATTTTTAATCTTAAAAATAAACTTAGCGTATCCTCAAAATAACATAGAGTATAGATTTTCTTATATAATCAATACATCAGAAGAAAATAACGATCTCCAAAAAGGTATTGAAAAAACACTAGATAAAATTTATCAAACAATCAACGAACATATTGTAAATAATAATGATAAAGATTTTATAAGACGCATTCATATACACCAAAACATAGTAAACAAAGAAATTGAAATTAGCAAATTAAGAGAAGATATGGACAAAAAAAGGCTTCAAAATACAATAAGCACAAAAGAAGAAAATCAAATAGAAATCAAAATTAATAAACTAAAAAAAGAAATTGAAAACATTAAAATTAAACAAAAAGAATTTGAAAATTACCTCATAAATTTAAAAAAGATGAAAGCAGAATATGCAAAAAACAAAGAAAAAATACATTTATTAAATTTAAACACAGAATTCTTAATAAACCAAAAACTATTTTTCATTAATTATATACATATTAAAAAAATAGATAAACATTATCTTGTTGAAGTTCACAATATTACGCCTAAAGGAATTGAAGTGAAAAAAGAAATTTTTCAATTATCATCATCCACTGATGATATTGCAAATAAAATAGCTCATCTTAGTTTTAAAGAAATACTTGGAAGAGAATTTATCAAAATTAAAATCAACGTCATAAATAACCTGGATGCTAAAATCTATATAAATGAACAATTTGTATCAAAAGGAATATATAACAACGATATATGGGATATTGCCAAATTACCAAATCAAGAAATCATCATTAATATCACAAGTAAAACCTACAAACCATACGTAGTAAAAAAAAGAGTAAAAAATGGAGACATAATCAATTTAGCTATTAACTTGCAAAAAGAAAACTTTAAGACAATATTAATTCAAAGTAATGTAACATCTAAAGTCTTTAAAAAAGGAATATTTATAGGTGAAACACCAATTGAAATTGAAGAACCTGAAGGCATAGAGTCTATTCTATTGCAAGCTCAAGGATACAAAAATATGTTCAAGACGATAAGCAAAGAAGACAAAGAAATTAATATAGAAATGTTAAAGGACAATAAAAGTGAACTTATTATAAAAAGAGATCTCTTCTATATTAATCTTGGAATCTTTACATTAAGCCTAATAGGTACTGCTTTTTCCATAACAAAATATAATGAAGCATCAGAATTTTACAATATATCTTTAAATAATATTATGAAATACAGAATTACACCTCAGGCTCTATACAATGCAAAATCAGAACAAATGATTACAACATTCCTGCTTAGTACAGGAATCACACTTTCTATTGGAAGCTTTATACCATTAATAATTCATTTGATACAATATATTCAAGAAGCAAGTAAAGGTGAATATAAATAAATGCGAACAAATTATTATAAAATTATTTAGGAAACAATAAAAAATAGGAGAATGGGACCTTTGGGTATTTTTGAAAAGATAAAGAATTTATTTATAAATAAGGAAAAAACACGAACATTTGAAAATTTAGAAGATATTCTATTAGAAGCAGATATTAAAAATAATATAGTGATTGAAATAACAGAATATATAAAAAAAATTAAGGTCAAAGACGAAAAAGAAATACTCATCAAACTAAAAGACTTTTTAAAAAGTTATATCAATCAACAAAAACTCAATTTAGATAGTAATAGATTAAATATTTTATTAATAATTGGGGTAAATGGAGTTGGTAAAACTTCAAGCATCATCAAGCTTGCAAACAAATTAAAAAATGAAGGAAAAAATGTGTTAATAGCTGCAGCAGATACATTTAGAGCAGCAGCTATTGAACAGCTCAAAATACAAAGTGAAAAAATTGGAATTAAAGTCATATCTCAAAATCAAGGAAGTGACGCATCATCAGTAATATTTGATAGTATTGCAAGTGCAAAAGCAAAAAACTATGACATATTAATAATTGATACAGCAGGAAGGCTTCAAAATAAAGCAAACTTAATCAAAGAACTTCAAAAAATGGACAATGTAATTAAAAAGCAAATAGCAGAAACAAATGTTAACTATAAAAAAATATTAGTAATAGACTCTATTTCTGGGAAAAATGTAAACAATCAAACAGAAATATTTAATCAAGCAATAGAAATTGATGGAATCATAGCTACAAAATTTGATTCATCATCTAGAGCCGGTGGAATAATAAATATTTCAAAACTATTTAACAAACCAATATATTTTTTTACATTTGGAGAACAATTAGAACATATCAAAGAATTTAACATTGATGATTACTTCAATAAGTTGCTATGACAAAAAAAATATTAATCCTATTTTTTATAATATTTCTAACATCAACCGCATATGGACAAAGCTACTTCATATCTGATGTATTTTTCAATAAATATCAGGAAATATATGAAGTCCCACAAACAGGATTTTATATCGAATATACAAAAATCAATGAAATTGAAAAATTTAGTCTCTTTAAAGACTCAAAACTTATTAAATATAAAACACAAGAAACAATAGAAGATAAAAAAAAGTTAATATTCTATAATGCAAAAGACATTAAAACAAAAGAAGAAATTTTTGATAACTTAAATAATAAAATACAAGAAATACAATACAGTCCCAAAGGAACAATCCTTGAATCTGTAGCTTATTTTTATGAAAAAAATGATTTGGTTTATAAAGAAATCAAAATTTTAAACCAAAAACCAAAAAGAATACAATATACAAAAGACATTAATGGTAAACTTTTAAAAATAGCAGGTTCAAACCTTCAAGTTTGGAATTACGGAATTGATGGAGAAATAAAATCAATATATTTTGACATCAACAAATCAAAAATAATAAAAGTACTCCATTATGATGAAAAAAAAAGACATTTAAAAAGCATTAGACTAGATAATAGCAAAATAAAATCTAAAGAAAAAAATAACTACATAAATGACGATGAAAGAATAAATACGATAGAAGAGGACGACATAAAAACCATATCAACATATAAAGGACATAATTTAATTAAAAAAGAAGTATATAAAAATAATAAAATCACAAATTTAAGTAATTTTGAATATAATGAATCTGGAAATATTATATTGGAAGAAAATATAACTATAAATGAAAATAAAAAAAACTATAGTGTCAAAACAAAATATGAATATAATTCTGATAATAAATTAACGTTAAAAACAATTTATGAGAATAACTCAATATTATTAAAAAATGAATACTTTAGTGACAATGAATATGAGCAAGAAATATACTATAACGGAAATCCTATATTTAAAGTAAAATACAAAAATGATGAAATCATTGAAAAACTCAATAACAATAAAGATATTGCAAGAGACAAAAATGAGATTAGCTAAATTTTTATTGAAAAGACTAATACTAGATGAACAAAATAGCTTATCACTTACAATTGTAATAATCTTAAGCATAATAATTGGACAAATCATTATTATTGTAATAATATCTATAATGAATGGTTTGCAAAATGACTTTTTCATAAGTATGTCCACACTAGAAAGTGGTAATTTAAAAATTGAAAGCAAATTAAGCGAGCAAGATCTCAATACACTTAAAAAGATTAAAGAAATAATCCAAATAAACAAAATTTATGAAACACAAGGAATTGGGATTGAAGACTATTATTCCCCAAGTATCTTAAATATTATTGCACTTGACACAAAAGATATTATAAAAGATAAAAACTTTATTCTACTAACTGATCTCTCAGAATCAAAACTCCAACTTAATGATAATGAAATTATTATAGGAGATGTATTATCCTACAATTTAGGACTATTTGAAGGAGATAAAATAGGATTAATATTAAGTGATGAAATACAAAATTTACAAACATTAACAAAAAAAATAAAATACTTTGAAATAAAAGCCATCTTTAAGAGCAAGTATGCCAAAATAAATGAATCTACAGTATTTATGAATATAAACTATTTTTACAAAAATAAAATTATAAAAGATACAAATATCAACTATCAAGTCAAAACACAAAGCTTATATCCTAGTAAAAAACTAATAGAGCAAATAAAAAATATCAATCCAAACATTAAATTTAAATCTTGGAATGAATATAACAAAGAATTTTATAAAACACTAAAAATAGAAAGAAATACAATGTTAATCATCTTAACAAGCATATTTCTTGTCATTGCTGTTAACACATATTATTTACAAAAAAGAATAATAATAAACAAGAATAAAGCAATTGCAATTCTATTATGCTTAGGCACCAAATCAAAAAAAATCAGACAAGTCTTTTTAATGCATTCAGTAATAATTTGTATACTAGGAGGAGTTATTGGATTAATTTCAGGTGTTATAATATCTTTAAATATTAATGAAATTCTATATGTAATAGATATTATAATTAACAGCCTGATCAAAGCTATAAATTATCTATTAAAATGCAAACTAGAAAATGTTGAAATAAAAATAGTAAAAAATATAATTACACCTAAAATATTCATCAATGATTTAATATCAACGCTATTTTTTGTTTGTTTGTTTACAATATGCTCAAGTCTAAAGGTAACAAAAAAGATCAAATATATTGACAATATAAATGGAGCAACATAAATGGAAAACATACTATGTATCAAGAAAGTTCATAAAACATATACTAAAAATAAAACAAAAATAAAAGTAATAGAAAATTTAGATTTAAATGTAAAAAGTGGAGATTTTATTTCAATTCAAGGTAAAAGCGGATGTGGGAAATCAACTCTTTTTAACATAATATCAGGAATTGATAAAGTAGATTCAGGAGATATCATCTCATGTGGAATATCTTTAAAAGATGCAAGCGAGAAAACATTAAGTTTATATAAAAATAAAAAAATAGGTCTTGTTTTTCAAAATCACAATTTAATTGACGAGTTTAATGTACTTGAAAACATTATCCTACCTAAAATAATTGAAGGTCAAGATGATTTAAAAACAATAAATCAAAAAGCAATAAATCTAATGAAAATATTAGAAATAGATACAAGAGTAGAACATTACCCTTCAGAACTATCAGGAGGAGAATCACAAAGAGCAGCTATTGCAAGAGCTTTAATTAATGAACCAAATATAATCTTATGCGATGAACCCACTGGTAATCTGGATGTTAAGACTGCCAAAACTGTAGAATCTCTATTAATAAACACAGCCAAAAAATTTGGTAAAACACTAATTTTAGTTAGTCATAATCCAGAATTTTCTAACAAAGCAGATATAAAATATGAACTTAAAGAAAAAAGACTAAATAGAATATGAGTCATTCAAATATTAAAGCACTTATAAAAATAGCATACATAATTTTTATAAACTCAAAAAACAAAAAAGCCCTAATTGGCTCTGGGATATCTTTAAGTTTAGTCATGATTCCTTTAATTATTGTTTATTACATGTCAAGCAATATCATGAATTCTACAATAGACAAATACATTGAAAATGAAGGATTTTCCGTACAAATCGAATATAATGAACCTCAAAAAGATGAACAACTGCGAACTAAATTAGAAGAATTCAAAAAAGAATACAAACAAGATGAATTAAAATATTTTTTTGAAAGAAGAACTTATGGAATAATAGGAAATAAAAAAAAACAAGGTGTACTAATAAGAGCAATAGAAAATAAATTTATTGATGAGAATAAGAACATAAAATTCATAGATGGCAAAAAAAGATTTCAAAAAAATGAAATCCTAATATCAAAACAAATAAAAGATAAACTTAATTTACATATTAATCAATCTATTTACCTTGTAGTGGCAAATACTAAACATCAAAAGATATTTCCAAATGCAAAGCTATTTAACATAGCTGGAATTATCGAAACAGGAATAAGAGAAATTGACAAAAATTTAGTTTTCATTTTACTAAAAGATTCAAACATAATGTCAAAAGAATTTTCTAAAAGCATAATTGGGATTTCTACTAGAAATAATACTAAAGAAAAAACTGATAATCTAAAAAAAGATATTGAAAAAGAATTCAAAGAATACAAAATAAAAACATTTTATGAGCTTTATTTAAATAAATATGTAAACTTAGATATCAGCAAAAAACTTTTAATATTTATTATGGCACTTATTGTAATATTCGCAAGTATTAATATATCTTCATCTCTTTGCATGTTAATACTTGAAAATAAAAAGAAAATTGCAATATTTAAGTCAATTGGAATGAGCAATTTAAGTCTAAAACTAATATTCATATTCATAGCATTTGTTTTAAGTTCAACATTTTGTATGATAGGCATAATGATTGGTAATTACATAACTATTAATATAGAACATTTCATCAACACAATAGATATTATTATCAATACAATTTTAAAAATATTTGGAGCTGAGAATACAGAAATTTTAAACTATGATTATTATATATCTGAATTTAATATTAAAATAAGTTTAAAATTTAGCTTAATCATTCTATTATCTTACACATTAATTAGCATTACAACAACACTAATTCCTTTAAATATTATTTCAAAACTTAAAGAAAAAGAAATTTTAAAATAGATTAAACTTTTTTTTGTTTTTTATAACGATAATACTCAGACTATCTTGTAAAAACATTCAAAATCTTAATAAAAGATAACTCTTCTTGAATATTTGGATAAATCTCTTTTGGAAAAACAGTCTTTAATGCAAAACTCTGCCTAGAGTAAGGTTTAAGAAAAGAGTTGGAATCAGAAATCAACTTGCGTCGCAAAGTCCTAATAATTTGACTATCCTTTGTAAAATAAGCTAACTCAATTTCTAAATATTTAACAGTATCTTTTAAATTATTGTAAACTTCTATAAAAGAATTAGCTTCATAAATTCCAAAATCTTCATTAAAATAATTTCCAAGATATTTAAATTTCAAAACTGAAGAACTTGTTTCTAAATCAACATTATAAATGTTATTATCTTCATCAAAAAATTCAATTGAAGTTATATTAAGAACCATCTTTTTAGGATGTCCCTTAATATCTTTAGCAATATTGTATGTAAAATCAATTGGTACATAAACACCTTTACGCCACTGATTATGAAAATCACTTATCTTTTCAAACACCTTATTTAAAATAGGTTTTCCTAAATCATCATAAACAGTAATACTATAAGAAATTTTTTTAATAGGTTTTTTAAATGAAATAACTCCTGCCTTTAGTTGATAAGTATGTGCATCCTCAAAAACCAGCACCTTAGCATCTTCAACTTCAACACTATATAAAGCATAAGGCTTTGCAAAAATATCAGCAGACTCAACTATTAAATCAGTCATCCTTGTAACTGAAGGCAAACCTTGAACCATAGTTTCTTGAATTTTAATATTGCTTACTTTACTTAAATCTTTGTAATAACCAACAATAAAAGGCATCACTACTGTATATGTAATTAACGAAATAATAGCTATTAATATAAAATTTAACAATAATCTTAATAATTTATGTTTTAACTTTCCAGCTTTATCATAAGCTATTAAATCAAGACTATTTACTATCCCAAATTCTCTAGCCTGTAAACTTAAATGAATCAACCTTTTATCTACACCTTTACTATATATTCTTTTTACAAGCTTTCTATAAAAACTAAAAAACGAAAAAAAAATGGAATTACTATGAAGAGAATATAAATACACAGTATCAAGCTCTCTTAAAGAATCATTCAATTTTCCTATTTTCTCTAATTGCTTAGCCCTATCATATACCTTATAAAAATACATCTCGATATTCTCAATATCAGCATCCGAGATATCTGCTTTTTCAATAATGTCCTTTACATATTTTTCTTTTATAATCTTATTCTTGTATTTAGAAAGCTTAGATAAATAAATTTTAATTCTTTCTTCAGAAGTTTTATTCATTATCCTCTAGTTCATCAACTTTTTTTAAAAGCCAATAAGCAATATTTTTAGCAGTATCTTTTGTAATAGAAATTCCAACAAAAGAATTTATTAAAATTATCTTTTCTTTAGAACCCTTAAGATCTTTAGAAATTTCTTCTAAAACACCTTCTTTAGTTTTAGTATAAACAATTTCTTCAGGGATTTCTGTAGACTCAAAAACAAGATCACAAAAAATTTCACCAGTATTAGTTACATTACCATAAATATTATTAACAGGTACCAATTTATAATCTTCGGCTTTTTCAAACCTATAAATTATTTCTTTCATAAAACGAATTATAGCATAAACATATCCTGAAAAGATAAAAGCTTAAAATATTATGATTATAAAACATAAATTTAAGAAAAGAATAAAAACTAAGATTATAAAATTATAAAATAAAGAAATTATTATCCATACATGAACATAAAAAAATAATGGTATAATTTTTATAATAAAAATCTTCTATAAAAAGCAAAGAGTACCAAAAAATGAATTTTAATCCTTTAAAATATAAAAATGAAAAAGTAAACTATCTAAGAAAGGATTTTCCCATTCTAAACAAAACTATTCATAATAAAAAACTAATTTATTTTGACAATGCTTCAACTTCTCAAAAACCAAAAATCGTTATTTCATCTGTAGCTCAATACTACGAAAACTATAATGCAAATGTTCACAGAAGCGGTCATGAACTTACAATACAATCCAGCTTAAAAGTAGAAGAAACAAGAGAAATTGTAAAAAGATTTATTAACGCACAATCTTGTACAAACATAATATTTAATTCTGGAACAACAGATGGAATAAATACAGTAGCAAATTCATTACTATTTTCAAAAATTTTAAAAGAAAAAGATGAAATCATCTTAACAACATTAGAACACAATAGCAATTTACTTCCTTGGATAAATATTGCGAAATTTTTAAATTTAAATATTAAACTTGCAAAATTTAATGAAATGGGCATTATTCACCCAGAACAAATAAAAAACTTAATTACAAATAAAACAAAAATGATTGCCATATCTGGCATAAGTAATATATTAGGAACTACACAAGACTTAGAAGCAATTGGAAAAATTGCCAAAGATAACAAAATTATTCTATTTGTAGATGCGGCACAAATGGCACCACATATGAACATAGACGTAAATAAAATAAACTGTGATTTTTTAGTATTCTCAGGACACAAAATGCTTGCTCCAACAGGAATTGGAGTATTATACATATCAGAAAAAATCATAAACAAACTTAATAGTTCCAAACTAGGAGGCAATGCCATAGAAAATATTTTTATAGAAAATGGAAAGATTAATTTTAAAACCCTTGGATCTCCAAATAAATTTGAATCAGGAACACCAAATATTGCAGGCATAATTGGTCTTGGAAAGGCAATAGAATACATTAATAATATTTCAATGGAATTTATTAAAGAATACGATAAAGAACTAATTGAATATTGCGTTGCAAAATTACAAGAAATTGATGAAGTTGAATTTGTTATAAATCAAAATATAAAAAGAAAATCAATAATATCATTCACAATAAAAGATATACACTCCCATGATGTTGAAACATATCTTGACACGATGGGAATTGCAATTAGAGCAGGAAAAAGTTGCGCATACATGGCATTTTTATCAGAACATATCAAAAAAGATCATTTATTAAGAATTAGCTTTTATTTCTATAATACAAAAGAAGAAATTGATACTTTTATATCTTGCCTAAAGAGAACCATAAAAGCCTTTTATTAAGTATCTATCTTAAAACTTAAAAAAAGTTTTCAAGTTTTATTATGCATAACATAAAAGGATAATGCTCATAAATTGATCTGTAATATAAATATAAATCTTAAAATTAAATCAACATAAAATTATTGTTGATTTAATCAAACAAACCCCGTAAAATTGAATCATGTTCTCAGAAAAAACAAAAAACGAATTAATAAGACTGAGTAAAATAAATAAGTATTATTTTAAAACAGATAATAATAAAAATCAAAACCTAACATACTATCAGTCCAAATGTGGTGATAAAATAGCATTTCAAGTAAAAGAAGATAACGAAAAAATCAGATTAAAATACAATGCACAAGGATGCATAATACTTTCCTCTAGTGCATATATATTAACCAAATTATGTGACAATCAATCTAGAAAAGCAATACTAAAATTCATAATTAAAATAATTAATAAAAACTTTGAAAAAATAGAAGAAATTGATATAAGACTTAAAAATTTTGAAAACTTTTTACATACAAATAGAAAAGATTGCTTTATGTTACCATACAAAGCTTTAAGTGAAATCCTAAATAATACTAAATAACGTCTTAATTTAAAGGAGAATTACATATGAAAATATACTCTCATTCATCAATAGGATATGAAGGAGAATTAATCGAAGTTGAAGTAGATATTAAAAAAGGAATATCAGGGATTGATATTGTTGGATTAGCTGGAAGTGAAATCAAAGAATCAAGAGAAAGAATAAAAGCAGCTATTAAAAATTCGAAATTTACTTTTCCAAAAGACAGAATATTAATAAATCTTGCACCAGCTGGAATAAAAAAAATTGGAACGGCAATTGATCTCTCAATTGCAACAAGCATTATTACTACAAAAGAAAATCAAGACAACAACAACAATTTAGAAATTTTAATATTAGGAGAACTACAATTAGACGGTCAAATAAGACCAATTAAAGGAGTATTGCCTGCTATATCACTTGCAAAGAAAAGAGGAATTAAATGCATAATAATACCCTTTGCTAATTTAGAAGAAGCTCTTTTAATAGAAAATCTAAACATTTGGGGAATAAAAACTCTAAAAGAAGCTTTAGACATAGTAGAAAATCTTAATAATAATATATTGCCACCAAAACCCCTCATTAAAACTAAAATTCAAATAGAAAACAATGACGAAAAATTTGAATATGATTTCAGAAATATAAAAGGACAACATAGAATCAAAAGAGCACTTGAAATTGCAGTTGCTGGAGGGCATAATATAATGATATTTGGCCCTCCTGGAAGTGGAAAAACTCTTAGCATCAAATGTGTAGAGTCAATTTTACCTCCACTTACAAACAAAGAATTAATTGAAACAAACAGGATTTGGTCAGTATCGGGCAAACTAATAGATACAAAAATAATAAAACGAAGACCATTTAGACAACCTCATCAAACTGCAAGTAAAGAAGGAATCATTGGTGGAGGCTCTAATGCACTCCCTGGTGAAGTATCACTTGCACACAATGGAGTTTTATTTCTAGATGAAGCCTTAGAATTTCAAAAATCAATATTACAATCACTGAGAGAACCAATAGAAGATAAGATGATTTCAATAGTAAGAGCAAGTTCTAAATCATCCAAATATCCTGCAAATTTCCAATTAATGATTGCTACAAACCCTTGCCCTTGTGGCAATCTTGGAAAAAATGACACAGAATGCTTTTGTTCTCAACAAGAAGTTTCAAACTATTGGAAAAAACTTGGAGCAGCAATGCTTGATAGAATTGATATTCGAGTGCCAGCCAAACCAGTAAAAAATGAAAAATTGTTTCAAGAAGACAGTGAAAGCTCAAATGAAATAAGAAAAAAAATAATCAAAGCAAGAAACATACAAAGTAAAAGATACGAAAACATTGAAAATGTCCATAAAAACTCTGATCTCAAACCAGAACATATTGCAATATTTTGTGAATTAGATAAAATCTTAAAAGATGAAATGATTTATATATTAAATAAACTTAACATATCATCAAGAGCAACTCATTCAATCCTAAAATTAGCAAGAACAATTGCTGATTTAAAAGAAGAAGACTGTATTTCAAGAGAATCATTATTAGAATCCATTGAACACAGAAAAAATGGAGATAGACTTCTAGAAGAATAAAAAAGCCCCTAATTGGGGCAAAATCAAAATTCTATCTTATCAATATAACTCTTAAGCTGCTTAGCAGAAGCTTCAAACTTTTCCATCTCTCTATCACTTATTTTAAAATTAATAACTTCTTTAACACCCTCTTTGCAAACTATAGAAGGAGCCCCAATATAAATATCCTTGATGGAATTACCATATTGCCCATTAATATATGAAGATATAGGTAAAATAATATTCTGGTCACTAATTATTGCATTCACAATGTTCTTAATTCCAAGCCCAATTGCATAATAAGTAGCTCCCTTTAACTTAATTACTTCATAAGCAGCATTAACAACATTTTTATGAATTTCATCAAGCTCTTCTTCTCTTAGTTTCCCTTCATCAATATATTCAGATAAAGGCTTCATAGCGATCTTGGTCTCATCCCAAGTAGCAAAAGAACTGTCTCCATGCTCACCCATAATATATGAATGTATATTTTGAGTATTAACACCAAGGCGTTCAGCTAAAAAATACTTAAGTCTTGAAGTATCAAGTGTTGTTCCTGTACCAATAACTCTGTGAATTGGAAAATGAGAATATTTCATTGTCACATAAGTCATAATATCAACAGGATTACTTGCAATTACAAAAATACCACTAAATCTACTTGCAACAACACTTGTTATAATATCTTTAAATATTTTAGTATTTTTACCTACCAAATCAAGTCTTGTTTCACCTGGCTTTTGATTAAGACCTGCAGTAATTACAACAATATCAGCATCTGAACAATCATCATAATTACCAAATTTTATTTTAATATTTTTCTCTAAGAACATTTGACCATGGTTTAAATCCATAACCTCACCCTTAGCCTTATCTTGAGCTACATCAATAATTATAAGTTCATGAACAAGTGAGTTATCTATAGTCAAGGCATAAGCAAAGCTTGAACCAACACCACCAGCTCCAATAAGAACAACCTTATTACATTTAAGCATAAACGATCTCCATATACTATGTTTACAAATATTAAATAATTCTATAATACTTCAAAACAATTTTACAATATTTAAATTTAACTAAAATTCAATATTTGATAATTTCTTCACACTAAACTAAAGTACTAATTAAAATACAATACTAATTATTCTCTGGTTTAAGAACAGCAAGAAATGCACTTTGTGGTATCTCAACATTACCTATTATTTTCAATCGCTTTTTGCCTTCTTTTTGCTTTTCTAAAAGCTTCCTTTTACGAGTAATATCACCTCCATAACACTTAGCAGTGACATCCTTTCTAAAAGGTGATATCGTCTCACGAGCAATAACGTTTGAACCAATAACTCCTTGTATAGCTATTTTAAACTGCTGCCTTGCAATTTCATCTTTTAATCTTTTACAAATACTCATAGCCTTTGTTCTTGCACTATCTCTAAAAGCTAACTGAGATAGTGCATCTACTCTATCTCCATTAACTAAAATATCCAACTTAACTAAACTCGTTTCCTCATATCCTAATAATACATAATCAAAAGAAGCATATCCACGACTTACAGATTTAATCTTATCGTAAAAGTCAAAAAGTATCTCAGAAAGTGGCATTTTATAAATAATCTCAACACGTTTTACATCAAGATAAATTAAATTTTCTTGTATGCCTCTTTTAACAAGACAAATACTCATAATATTTCCCAAAAACTCAGTAGGAACAATAATATTAGCTTTAATATAAGGTTCAAGAGCAACCTCAATATTATCATTTCCAGGAAACTGTTCAGGACTTTCAATAAAATAAGGATTTCCCTTTTTAGGAATAATTTTATAACGAACTGATGGTGATGTTAATATAATATTAAGATCAAATTCACGCTCAATTCTCTCCTGAATAACCTCTAAATGTAAAAGTCCTAAAAAGCCACATTTAAATCCATGTCCAAGAGCAGATGAAGCATCTTTTTCAAAAGTAAGTGATGCATCATTAAGTTTAAGTCTCTCCATTGCCTTTAAAAGATCATCATACTGATTAGCATCAACTGGATAAATAGAAGAGAATACTACAGGCTTAACTTCTTTAAATCCTTCAAGAGGTACATTTGCTGGATTATCAACAAGAGTTACAGTATCTCCAATCTTAACATCTGATATATTCTTTATTCCTGCAATAAAATAACCAACATCACCTGCTTCCAATAAATCTTTTTTTTCAAGAATTATTCTAAAAATTCCAATCTCCTCCAATAAATATTCCCCACCTGCATGCATAAATTTAATCTTGTCACCAGTCTTAATTTGCCCTTCAAAAATTCTAAAATGAACAATCACACCACGATAAGAATCATAATGTGAATCAAAAATTAAAGCCTTTAATGGGCTTTTAATACTTCCTTTGGGAGAAGGAACATGTTTGCAAATAGCCTCAAGTAATTCATCAATTCCTATCCCATTCTTAGCAGATATGGGAATAGCAATCTTTGAATCTATTCCTAAATCATGCTCTATTTGCTCTTTTACAAAATCAATATTAGCACTTGGTAAATCTATTTTGTTAATAACAGGAATAATTTCAAGATTATGTTCAAATGCCATATAGAAGTTTGAAACAGTTTGAGCCTCTATCCCTTGACTTGCATCAATAAGTAAAAGTGCTCCCTCGCAAGATGAAATTGCTCTTGAAACTTCATAAGAAAAATCAACATGACCTGGAGTATCTACAAAATTAAGTTCATAAGTATTACCATCACTTCTACACTTATAATTAATAGTAACTGCCTGACTCTTAATTGTAATGCCTTTTTCCCTTTCAATATCCATACTATCAAGAATTTGGTTTTTAAATTCTCTATCTGAAATTATTCTAGCTTTTTGTATAAATCTATCTGCTAACGTTGATTTACCATGATCAATATGTGCAATAATGCAAAAATTTTTTTTATAAGAACTAATCTTTCAACCTCCCCTTTTAATCCTAAATAAAACAGAAATAATATTTTTTTTAAAATACTATACCTAATGTACACCTTTATTAATCAAAAAATTTCTAATATGTATCTTTGATTTTAAAACATAAGGAGAAAATTTAGGAGCAAGATCAACAACTAATTTCCAAGTGTCTATAGCCCTTAATTTATAGTTATGATTATCATAACTATAAGTAGCATAAGCAACATTATATAATATTGTCCAAAAATCTGTCGATTCAAAACTGGCTTTAATATCAGTGTATTCATTTATTTTTTGAACAAAAGCCCTTAAATTTTTAAACTTATAAAGAGGTTCATAATAATTAACATATTCATACATTCTCGTTAAAATACCAATCGCAGCTACAAGTCCATGAGTAATTGCAAGTTCATAAGCACCTATTTTTAAATATACTTCTGATAATAACTGGTGAGTATCAATAACATTATAATTATTAAACCTGTAAAGATTAAAAGTAAAATCTAAACCAGAAGTTCCTCTAACTTGTTTTAAATAAGAATGTAAATAAAATGACATATTAGATTTTTCATCTGAAGTACCCCTATACTTTTTAATAACATAATGATAATTATAATAATCATCACTATTTGAAAACTTATTTAAAATTTCATTTAAATAATCAATCATATCAACATAATTATTTTCAAGCTCAGAAATTTTAGCCAAAGAAAAAAGAATTTTTTTCTCAAAAAATTTATCTAATAAATAATCTTTATATTCTAACGCCTTATGCAGATGTAATTTCTCCAGCACAACGTTGCCAGTCATCCTATAAGCAATAGATAAATAATAATTAGCTTCAGGATATATTCCTTTTTTTAGCAAAGCTTCCTGCAAACAATTTATTGCACTAGTAAGATTAGATTTAATGAATCCTTCCTTAGAATAAATAATTTGACGTCCTTTCTCAAGCAAAATCCAATATGGAAACTCTTTAACAGGCAAAGAATTTAAATTGAATATAAAACTTAAAATTAAAAAACATAAAACCAATCTTAACATATATTCATAAACACATTAAATTTTCTCACAAATTGCAAGAAAATTTAACGTCTAGAATCCTTTCAAACTTAAACAAATTTAAATATCATCAAGAATACCATTACAAAAAGGGCAACAGATTCTATTAAACCTAAAACCAAAAGATTTGTAGCAAATCCCTTTCCAGTCTCAGCAAAAGCATCACAAGCCCCTGCAGCAGTTTTACCTTGAGCAAAAGCAGAAATAGAAATTGCAAGACCGCCACCAAAACCAGCTCCAAATAATAACCAAGGATCTGCTTGTGTAATGACATCTGATAAAGTATTCATCAATATATAACCATATATTATTTGTGTCAAGGGTGCTGAAACAAAAACAATCAATAAGAAAGGAGCTTGCTTACCTTGCATATAACATCTCTTCCATGCTCCAATAGCAGCACTTCCTGCAGCTCCCATACCCAAAGCTGAACCTATTGCTGCTATTGTTAAAGCTGAATGAACTCCTATTAAACCTATATTCATAATTATATCTCCTTATCTATTCTTTAATTTTTCTAAAAGGTCTATAAAAAGAGCCATTCCATTCTTGACCCAAATGATTTGAAAATTCAAGCATATTAAGTCTAACTCCATGGACAACAACAGATAATAAAGATAAAGTTATATTTAGAATATGTCCAAACAGTATTACAAGAATGCCACTTATTATAAGACCAATATTAGATGATTTTAATAAAGATGCTGACATACTATTAAAACTATCAGAAATTGCAAGCCCTGCAAGCCCAACAGCAAAAAGCCTAATATAAGATATTATGTCTGCAAATCCTGAAACAGTAGCTAAAAATTGTTCTATTATCCCTCCAAAACTTTTTAATATGCATCTAAAAAAGTTTGAGCCATCCTGTTTTTCAAAAATAAAAACAAGTACAACTCCAATATATATCATATTAAAAACAAAACCATACATAGGAAACCTATCTTTACCAAGTATCAAATTAAGAACGAGATAATAAAGCCCAGAAATAACAATAACCCAACCAATTTGAGAAATTGAATGTATATAGGGTTTCTCTTTAACCTTTTGAATAAAATTCCATATATGAGCTAGTAATATTTGCAAAAGGCCTATTGTAAAACATACAAACATTATATTTTGCGTACTGCTCTTTCCCGTCAAATATTCAAGTTTAAAAGATTTTAAAATAGGAAATAACTCAATAAAAAAAGGACTACTACCAAACCAA
Organism: Borrelia sp. HM; assembly: GCF_019669085.1. NCBI lineage: Bacteria > Pseudomonadati > Spirochaetota > Spirochaetia > Spirochaetales > Borreliaceae > Borrelia > Borrelia sp. HM. The sequence goes on from NZ_AP024401.1 coordinate 96,209, forward strand.
GTTCCAGTCATCGAACCATATATTATTGCTGATGCGCTTAAATAAAATACTAAAGCATGAATAGATGTTAAAGGTTTATTTTTTAATAAATTGTTTAAACTAAGAATAATACCTATTATCAAGAATATCATTCCATAAGCAGCATCACCAATTATCATTCCAAAAAATATAAAGAAAAATAACATGAAAACACAACTAATATCCCTCTCTTTATATCCAGGAATTGTATCTAAAACATCAAAAATAGGCTTAGCAAGCTTAGCTATTCCCTTTCTCTTTATATAAGTAGGAACAACATCATCATCATCTGGATCTGCAAACTGTACCACAAATTTACCTTCAATAGTTGCACTTTTAAGTAGCTCTTTATTATCTTCTGGCAAAAATCCTGTAATATAGACAAAATTATCATCCTCTATATCCATGTCAGTCATAACTTGTTCAAACTCAACGACTTGATCATACTCTCTTATTTTGTCTTTTAAGACATCTCTATATTTATTTAAAACAGACAATTGGGTTAATTTTTGATCTAAAATTTCACTAACAACTCTTAACTTATTTTCAATAAAATCAAGATCAAAATCAAAATTATACTCCTCAACTGTACTTACCTTTTGCATAGAATCATTAATAGCTACGAAATAAATTGTTCCCTTAATATTCTTAATAATAGCAACATTAATTTCAGAAGATGCTAATAATTTTCTATATTCATCAACCCCAGACTTAAAAAATTGCACATAAATATTACTATCTCTTAATTTATTAACTAAATCAATAGAAAAATTTCCCCAACAAGAGATAATATCTCTCTTATTAAGCAATGATTGTTGAATATTCTTCAAATCTTTAATCTCAGTACTTAGATTAACTATGCTCTTTGCAACTTCCAAAAAATTTTCATTTGAAGAGCTTAAAACCTTTACTTCACAATCATCTTTAAGCAAAGATAAAGCTTTAATTAAAACTCCCCTCGTTTCAACAACTTTTTCTAAAGACTCTGAAACTTTATTACAAAAATTGATATGAACAACTCCTAACTCCCTTAAAATTTCAATGGCATCTCTTTTATACTTTAATAGAGTTAAAATCAAAACTTTCTTCATTTTTACAATCATAAACGCATCCCTATCTATCCTTAATTAATCTAGCTTTAGCCATTTTACCTCTTACAACAGCAGCTGTTTGCTGATCACCAAGATAAACATTGATCTTCTTGATATTAATTTTAGCATTAGGTATCATAATTTTCTCAAATAAATTTACTCTTTGAGAAGTAGTATTAAGTTCTGCTTCTAATAAGCTAGCCTGTTCATTTAAAACTTCAATCTCCGCATTTATCCTAATTATATTCTTAATAGCATCTATGCCGCTATCTACCCAATAAGGAGTTAATAAAAGATCATGATTAATAGTCTCATATTCTACAGAATTAAATACAGGAATAGTAATACCTGCAATATTTGAAAAGACTATTGCTACTTTTTTAATCTTAATCCAATCTTGAAAAGAAAAGCTCTCACCAAATAAAGCAATCCAAGATTCAATATTTTTCTTAAGCTTTTCTTGCTCAATTTTGCGATCTATTTTAAGCGATTCAATTTTTCGAATTTCTAAATGCAATTGCTGTTTCTTAAGCTGCAGGGTAGGCAAATACCTACTAAACATTTTAAGATTATCTTTTTGTTTTTTAAGCTCATTTTTTGTTAACTTAATTTTGGACATTTTTAATCCTTTTTCTCAGGCCAATATTTTTCTACAAGTTCAGTCTTAATTCCAGTCTCTTTAGGTTCAAAACAATTCGATAGAATTTCCCAACCCAAATCCAAGGCCTCTTCTAAAGGAATATTAACAGACAAGTCCATCATCTTGCTTTCAAACATACTACTGTATTTAAGAAGTTTCTCATCCCACTGTGTCATATTAAACCCCATGGATTTTTTCTCTACAGATTCCTTTGAAGATGCATAAAGCTTAATCATTGAGTCCATAATAGTCCTATGGTCATCTCTTGTCTTACCGTTAACCATTTGCTTAAGTCTTGAGAGAGAACCAAAAGGCTCAATTTTGCCACCCTTTAAATAGTATTGGCCTTCAGTAATATATCCTGTGTTGTCAGGAACAGGATGAGTAACATCATCTCCAGGCATTGTAGTAACAGCAAGTATAGTAATAGACCCAGCCCCTTCAAAGTCGATAGCTTTTTCATATCTAGATGCAAGCTGAGAATATAAATCACCAGGATAACCTCTATTAGAAGGAACTTGCTCCATAGTAATAGCAATTTCTTTCATAGCATCTGCAAAATTAGTCATATCAGTCAAAAGTACTAAAACCTTCTTACCTTGCAAAGCAAATTTCTCAGCAACAGCAAGAGAAATATCAGGAACTAGTAAAGACTCAACAACAGGATCATTAGCTGTATTTACAAAAAAGATTGTCCTACTTAAAGCTCCACCCTTTTCAAGAGAATCTTTAAACGTCAAATAATCATCATTCTTAAGTCCCATTCCACCAAGAATAATTAAATCAACTTCTGCTTGAAGAGCTATTCGTACAAGAAGCTCATTATAAGGCTCTCCAGATACAGAAAAAATTGGTAACTTTTGCGATTCAACAAGAGTATTAAAAACATCTATCATTGGAATTCCTGTTCTTATCATGTTTCTTGGAATAATACGCTTTGCAGGATTAGTTGATGGCCCTCCAATTTCAATTAAATCGTCCTCAAGACGCGGTCCTCCATCTTTTGGATTTCCAGCTCCATCAAAAATTCGACCAAGTAAATTCTCAGAAAATGTAATTTGCATTGGATGGCCTAAAAACTTAACCTCATCTGAAGTGGAAATACCTATCGTTCCGTTATATACTTGAAGGGAAACTTTTTCTTTTTCTAACTTAATAACTTCAGCTAAAGAACTTGTATCTTTTGACTTCACAATAGCAAGTTCCCCATATTTAACGTCCTGTGCTACAACAGTTATTACATTCCCAACAATAGATTCTATTTTGCTATATACTCTCTTCACTTATTCACCTCTAAAATGCAACTTCCTAGAATGTACTAAATTCTTTAACGTAATTTCTAATTTATTAAACTTTTCTTCCTTAAAGGGACTAAGATTCATATCTAAAATATTTTGCCTTAATTCATTTACAAAATTTCGTGCTTCCAATTTATTTTCAAATTTAAAGTCTGATTTTAAAATATTATAAAGTATATCAAACATATAATTTTGACGATCAAGACTTACAGCAGCATCAACAATATCAAATGAATTTTGTTGCAAATAACACGCATCCAAAAGCTCAGATTTCAAATAAACTAAAAAATCACTATCACTTATCCCTTCCTCACCAACAACCTTCATCATTTGATTTATCTCATTCCCTCTTGATAAAAATGACCTTGCATATTCTGTTTTTTTAAACTCAACAACACCTTTATATTTACTCCAAGATTCAAGAGGATTAATGGCTGGAAATTTTCTAGCATCAGATCTTTCTCTTGTTAGTCCATGAAATGCTCCTACAACTTTTAAAGTTGCCTGAGTTACTGGCTCTTCAAAATTACCTCCAGCAGGACTTACAGATCCACCAACAGTCACAGAACCAATACTACGACCATCATTTAAAATAACAATGCCAGCTCTTTCATAAAATGATGCAATAACAGATTCAAGATAAGCAGGAAATGCTTCTTCACCTGGTATTTCCTCAAGGCGACCTGACATTTCTCTCATGGATTGAGCCCATCTTGAAGTTGAATCAGCTAATAAAAGTATATCAAGACCCATTTGTCTATAATATTCAGCAATAGTAATAGCTGTATAAACGGAGGCTTCACGAGCAGCAACTGGCATAGAAGATGTATTGCAAATAATACATGTCCTTTCCATCAATGACTTGCCTGTCCTTGGATCTTTAAGTTCAGGAAATTCCTTAAGAGTCTCTACTACCTCACCTGCACGCTCACCACAAGCAGCAATAATTACAATATCAACATTAGCATTACGACTTGTAACTTGCTGAAGAACTGTTTTACCAGCACCAAAAGGACCAGGAATACAAAATGTACCACCCTTTGCAACGGGGAAAAACGTATCTATGATCCTTGTTTGAGTTACCATAGGCTCACTAGGAATAAGCCTCTCTTTATAATTAATAATTGGAATTTTAACAGGCCAATGAAAAGACATGGTAATTATATGTCTTTGCCCAGCATCATTTTCAATTACAGCAATTTTATCATCTACAGTATAACTACCATCACTAACAATCTCAACAATTTTATAAGAATCTTTTCTATAAAATGGAATCATAATTTGATGATTAATTGTACCCTCAACAACAAACCCAAGATAATCCCCTGCAATAACAGTATCTCCAACTCTTGCAGTTGCAATAAAATTCCATTTTCTAGTTCTATCAAGCGCACTTAAATACACACCTCTATCCAAAAAAAAACCACATTGAGCAGCAAGTGCTGGCAATGGATTTTGAAGACCATCATACACCTGACTTAAAAGACCAGGACCAAGTTCAACTGTCAAAAGTCTACCTGTAAACTCAATATCATCTCCAACAGCAATTCCTTTAGTCATTTCAAAAACTTGAGCATCAACTTCTCTATCTCTAATGCGAATTATCTCAGCCTTTAAATTCTGTCCGGTAGTTTTAATAAAAATAATTTCATTCATGGAAACTGTACCAACTACCTCAATAGTAACCAAATTTCCAATAACTCCTACTACTTTTCCTCTAGTTTCCATTCAAATTTCCTTTAAAAGTTTTACTTATTTGCATACTTAATGTTTGACAAATATCATCAAAATTCTTCTCGCCTATCTTTTTTACAAATAGACTTCTTCTTGAAAGCAATATTAACTTCAAAAAATAAATCACTAATTTTTCAAAATTAAATTCATTCCCTACCTCACAATACATTAAAAACTGCCATTTTAACATATCAAGTCCTAATTCTACCTCAAAAGGATTTTCTTTAAGACAAAGGGACTTCAAAATTCCCAAATAATAACTAGAAAAATAAGATGATTCTAAATAAACATCTTTTGATCGCCCTAACTTTTCAGCCCTAACATATGCAAGCGTATATCTTATTATTTCTTCAAATTCAATAAATTGATCAATTATCTTTAAAGTTCCTTTAGTAAATCTAGATTCAGATAAATCCTTTAAAAGAATAAAATCTCTCTTGCTTAAAACATTCTCAATGCTATTGAAAAATTGTTCTACACTTAACACCTTTCCTATTTTGAAATCAAGATAAGGTAATGATGACATAACATAGTAATATGAACTCAACATGCTATATCTCCTGAACTAATTTCATAATTTCTTTAAATCTCGGATTTAAATATTCAAAAAGAATATCAGCAATAGTTTTTGACGTAAAATCATAATATAAATTACCATCTCTTTGTTGAATTTTAAACCCTTTCCCTATCCCTTTAAAAGGTTTAATCTCAACTGCACTATTAAGTCTATCTCCTATTTTTGCTCTTAACATAGATAATAAATTAGAAATATCAGACTCATCAATTATTATATCTAGATTATTGTTATTGCTCCAAACATCCACAACTTTAATAATAAGTTCTGCCAAAAAATTATCATTACAAACATTAGCAATAGAATCTCTTAAATAAATTTTAAAAAGAGATTTAATATTCTTCTCAGTAGCAATAATCAAATCCCTAACTGCTTGATGAGATGCTTCAAGAGAATGTTTTTTATATTCATCAGCTTCCTTTTTTGCCTGCATTTTTAATTTTGTAGCCTCATTTTCCGCCTTCAAAATAATAGCCTCAGCATCTCTCTTTGCATTCAAAAGAATCTCATTTGCCAACTTTTCAGCTTCTTCAAGCCCATCTTTTTTAATTTTATTTATCAGATCCTTAACTTCAAACTGCACAAGAACTCCTTAAACACACAAAAAATAACTTAAATATTCAATAAACAGAATATTTAATTAAAAATATATCAATATATTTTTAATCCTTCAAAATTGAATTAAAAATATTTAAATCAAACATGGCTAAAAAAAATCCCCTATAATCTTATAAACATTTATATCATACACTATAGAAAGATTTTTCTCTGGAAATTTTTCTTTCAATTTTTCAGCAAAAACTTTAATACCCCTCTTTATGACTTTATTAGTGAATTCCTCATCAACTACGTTAAGAGTTATTATTTCAATAATAATCAAATATCCTCGTCCAAATTTAGAACCATATCCAAGGGTAAAAGACGTAGTAACACGAAAAAGCCCATCCAAAATTCCATTGGATGCACTACCTCTAGAAGGCCTACTTGGATGAATTTCATAAAAACTACCAAATTCATTCTCAAGAATATAATCAACATCAAGACAAATGTTAAACAATTCATTTTCAAATTTTTCAAAACTTGATATATTCATCTAAATTTCTACTATTGTTTTGCCAACTCCACCATCACTTGGATGAGCAAAATAATACTTTTTAACAAATTTTATATCTTTTAGAAATTCATGTACTTTTTCCATAAGAAGCCCTTCACCTTTACCATGAATAATCTCAAATCTACAAATACTTCTTAGTAACATATTATCTATTTTCTTGTTTAAAAAGTCTATAGCTTCAACTACTCTCATTCCTCTAATATCAATAGTTAGGTTTAATACATCATCTTGATTTTCAAAAGAAAATTCGAAATTTTTCTTAAAATTATCATTATATCGATCAATATCTGATATCTTTTCTAAATTGCAAGACGAAACTGTAATATTAAAAACACCAGTATTGACAATAAATCCTTTCTTAGTAACCCCCACTATTTCTCCTGAGGAACTTGATCCAGATACCCTAACCTTATCGCCTAATTTAAATTCAACTTTAGTAGCAATATCTTGATTAAGTGATTTAATTTTATTAGACTTAGCAAGTATATTATCTGAAATATCAGATATAAATGCCTTGTTTTTAATAGTACAAATATTACCTTCTTTTATTTCTCTAACCAAATTTTCTAAAGTTTTTCTTGAATTTCTTAAAAATTCTTTTTGCTCATTAATAAGTTTTTCCTCTAAGTTTCTTTCTCTTAATAAAAGATTATCCTGAATATTACTAATCTCAATTTCCTTCATTTCAATACATTTAAGCTTATCTTTTAATTCCTCTTCAAGTAAATATATTTCTCTCTCTTTTTTTGCAAGTTTTTCCAATATCCCATTAACTTCTGTCTTATTAGATGAATAAATATCTTTTGCTCTAAATAATATACTAGGATTAATGGAAGATTTGCTTGCAACATTAAATGCAAAGCTTTCACCTGGAACAGAGAATATCAATTCATAATTGGGTTCCATTTTTTCTAAATCCATCTGCATAGAAGCATTAATAACAAACTCATGGGTATATGCAAAATATTTAAGAGCATTGTAATGAGTTGAGACAATAGCATAAGACTCAATATTAATTAAATGCTCAAGAATAGCTACAGCTAATGCTTGTCCCTGTTCAATATCAGTACCTGAACAAAATTCATCAAATATTAAAAGACTATTCCTTGTCGAATGCTTTAAAATATAAGCAATATTATTCATATGACTTGAAAAAGTTGAAAGTGAATTTACAATTGATTGATCATCTCCAATATTAATTAAAATGTTATCAAAAATTTTAAAAGTACTAGCTTCATCAACTGGAACAGGAATTCCAAATTGGAACATAGCACTCAATAAAGCCACCGTTTTCAAAGTTACCGTTTTACCACCAGCATTGGGCCCTGTAATAATTACAACTCTATTATTTAAAGGACAAAAATTTATAGATTTTGCATTCTTTATCAAAGGATGACGAGCATTGACAATATTAAGACTACTATCTAATCTAGGAAATATTCCTTGAGTTTTTATTCCATAAATCGCTCTGACCTTTAAAGAATCATAATATAAAAAATTTCCATAAAGAGATTTTAAAAGCGTAATGTGCTCATGTATCTTATATGAAAGATCTTGTAGAATTTTTAAAACTATACGTTCTTTTTCAAGGTTTAAAAAGCCCAACCTATTATTGTCAATGACAATCTCATTTGGTTCAATATACAATGTCTCACCAGATGATGAAATAGATAAAACATTTCCCTTTATTTTGTTTTTAAAATTAGATTTAAGCGCAATAGTATACTTATTGTATTTATAACAAACAAATAAAGAGGTTAAATATTTTGAATTTAACCCTATAATTTGCTTGAGTTTCCTATTAATTCTTTTGTCTAAATTTTTAATTTCAAAATCAATTTCATCATACTCCTTAACAACACCTTGTTTTATTTTAAGCTCATCAATATCAATATAAATACATAAAATCTCTAATAAATCTTTAAGACTTGGCTCTAAAAATAATAATTTTTTTAAAACTTCAATTTCATGACTCAATTGAAACTCATTTTGATCAAAAAAAATCCTTATTTTTAAAACTTCTTTTAGAAACAAAATAATATTCTTAATTTCCTCAATAGAAACTCTTGAATTTTGCTTACAAAGCAAAATAATAGAATCACCTATACTCTCAAGACAAGAATTGGGATAATCATTATAAACTTCAATAAGCTCCCTAATTAACTTAACTAAAAAACATATTTGATTAATTTCTTCTTCAGTTTTTAATATTTCTTGTTCACCTAGAAGAGTAACCGTATCTGAAATAGATACATAAGAAGAAATTGAAGATAAAATTTGATAAAAATCAATTTTTTCCAAATATTTCTCTTGCATAACTCTTATATCTCTTAAGTTCATTTAAAATTTTTAAATAACTATTATATCTAAGTTCTGAAACTTGAAATCCAATTTGACTTACTACAAAACAATTTGGCTCATTTATATGCAAACAAGAATTAAATCGACATAAATCATTTAAACTTCTAAACTCTTTAAAGCAATATCTAAGATTTAAATGATCCAAACTTTCAATTCCAAATTCCTTAACACCAGGAGTATCAATTAATACCCCATTATCAGAATGAAAAGCCATAGAATAAACTGTAGTATGCTTACCTCTTGCATATTTATATGATATTTCATTTATAGCCTGAGCTGCATTTAAATCTAATAAATTTATAAGTGAAGATTTCCCAACCCCAGACTGCCCCACAAAAGAAGTCCTTGAATTTTTAATAACTTTTTTTATTTCCTCAATACCTTGCAAAGTAATAACAGAAGTTTTAATAACCCTATAACCTATGCTTTCATATATTTTAATAAAAGTGTCAACTTTATCACTTATACCTTGATCAACCTTATTTATCAAAATAATAGGAGTTATTCCTTGCTCCTCAGCAACTATTAACGTTCTATCGATAAATGAATTTTTAATTTCAGGAAGGTTAGCAGAACTAACAATTAAAACATTATTAATATTTGAAACAATAACTTGCCTAAGAGCAGCTTTTTTATTATAACGCCAAAGAATATTTTTACGTTCTAATCTTCCTTTAATATATACCTTAAACTCATCATAAACATCACCAAAAATAAAATCTCCGGGGACTAAAGGACTATATTCCTTATCTTGAGTATTTAAAATCTTTCCTTTAATGACACCTTCATAAATTAAATTAGTATTAACTTCAATAATAGAATAGATGTTATTAACACCCCAGAGAACCTCAAATCTTAGGTCGTTCAATCAATTATTCCTTTAAAATGCAAACCATATTTTTTACAGAAATTTTTATAAAAACACAAATTCTTATTTTGAGTTAAATAAAAATAACGCATTAAACCATCACTAATTTCAATGGCCTTCAATGAATTAGCAAGTTCATTAGTAACAAGTTCACGATTCTCATAAATAGGTATTTCTAAAAAATTTTCAATCATATCTTTAATATGCAAATAATGTGTACATCCTAAAAAAATCATATCTCTCCTACTAGCTTCAATTTCTAATTTCAAGAATCTCAATGCTCTAATCGCTTCTTCTTTAAATTTATCTCCATATTCCACAAAATTTACAAGTTCACTTGATGATTTTAAGACTAAATTTAAATGACATTGTTTTTCTCTTTGAACAAAGATACTATTTATGGTAGTATTTGTTGCAATTAAAATAACCTTTTTATGTACAAGCTCTTTTACTAAACTAACTGAAGGTAAAGTATATATTACAGGAAAATTAAAATTTAATTTGTCATATACACTAATAGAAGCTGTATTGCAAGCAATAACAATTGAAATAATATTATACATTTGTTTTAATTTTGAGATTAGTTCTAAAATTACCTTTAAAAGAAATTCCGGATTCTTTTCTCCATAAGGAAAATTCTTATTATCTGCAACATAAACATAGTTTCTTTTAACAAGAGTACTACTTATATACTCAAAATAAGAAAGTCCACCAATACCCGAATCAAAAATAACTATAACATCTTTTAAATCGCTCATAAAAATAAACCCTACCAAAATTAAGTATAGAAACTAATTTGTTCTCTTTCAATGAAAATAATATCACTTACAACGCACAATTTTCAAAACAACTATATATTAAGCTATAATTGTTACTAATATAAATTGATAGAGGAAAATATGTATAAGAGCATCAAAGAAATTTTAAGCAATCCCAAAGTAGATAGTAAAATTACAGTTCAAGGATGGATCAGAACAAAACGCAGCAATGGTAAAATTTCATTTGTAGAAATTAATGATGGTTCAAACATCAAAGGAATTCAAGCTGTCATTGATCAAGAAAATATTCAATTTGAAGAAAAAGAACTAAAAAAGCTGACAACAGGAGCTAGCATATCTTTAACTGGGATTTTAATCTTAAGCCCAGCAAAAGGACAAACATATGAAATAAAAACAACAAATTTTAATGTAATTGGAGCATCGGATCAAGAAACATATCCTTTACAAAAAAAAAGACATACCTTTGAATTTTTAAGAGAAATTCCTCATTTAAGAATTAGAACTAACACATTTGGAGCTGTAGCCAGAATTAGAAACCAACTCTCTTATAAAATTCATGAATATTTTCAAAACAATGGATTTTTATACATTAACACTCCAATTATTACATCAAATGATGGAGAAGGAGCGGGTGAAATATTTCGTGTCTCCACTTTAAACCTCAATAACATCGCAAAAGGACAAGAAGTAAACTTTAAGGATGATTTTTTTGGCAAGCAAGCATTCTTAACAGTAACTGGACAACTGCATGGTGAAGCTTATGCAATGGCTTTATCAAAAATATATACATTTGGCCCAACCTTTAGAGCAGAAAATTCTAATACAACACGCCATGCATCAGAATTTTGGATGATCGAACCTGAAATGGCCTTTTTTACACTTGAAGACAATATAACTTTAGCAGAAGATTTCCTTAAATATATTTTACGAGAAACTTTAAATAATTGCAGCCAGGATATGGAATTTTTTGATAATTTTATTGAAAAAGGTCTAATAAAAAAAATTGAGAACGTAATAAACTCCAATTTTGAAGTCATTACCTATACCCAAGCCATTAAAAGACTTGAAAATGCAACAAAACAATTTGAAATAAGGCCTTACTGGGGAATGGATTTACAAACAGAACATGAAAGATATTTAACAGAAGAAATTATCAAAAAACCTACTATAGTAATTGATTATCCAAAAAAATTTAAAGCATTTTACATGAAAATAAATGAAGACAATCAAACTGTTAAAGGAATGGACATACTAGTTCCACGCATTGGAGAAATCATTGGAGGAAGTGAAAGAGAAGATAATTTAGAAAAATTGAATCAAAGAATAAAAGAACTAAACTTAGAAGTAGAAACTCTTAATTGGTATTTAGATTTAAGGAGATTTGGGTCAACTCCTCACTCTGGATTTGGACTTGGACTTGAAAGACTAATACAATACACAACAGGAATAGCTAATATTAGAGATGTTATTCCATTTCCAAGAACCCCTAAAACTCTTTATTTCTAATAGAGAGTTTAGGAGGAAACAAATGCAAATTAAAATTTTATGTAAAATACTATTAATGTCATCAACATTAATGTTATTTTCAAATAATGAACAATTAGATAATAATTTAAAACCAGTTTTAAACGTAGAAGAAGAACTCATAAATAACAAATCAAACTACAACAAATATAATAGCAAAGAAAAAACTAAGATTAATAAATCTAGTACTATAAAATATCCAGAAAAAAAAGAAAAAATTCACAGTCTCAAGGCTATAAATAAAAAATATCAAAATCTTAAAACTAATAAAAAACAAAATAATAAAAAGTATAGGAATAATATCCTAGCAATCAAGAAATCAAGTAAAATAAATTATCCTAAAAAAACATCGCATTCAAAAAAAAATATATGGTATAACATCAAAATTTATCCAACTAATGAACAAGATACATTCACAAGATTAAAAGAAATAAATAATATCAATAAACAAATTAAAACAAATTTTGCTTTAATTGGACCAATTTTAGAAAACAATTTAGATGAAATAACAAAATCATTAAAAATCATAGGATATGATGAACTAGAATACATAAAAATTAATGCAAACTAAAGTTTTTTGACAAAAATTTCAAAATATCATTTAACTCATCATCTAAATTGGTAAAACTAAGTTTGTACTCATTTTCTGTTAAATCTATTAACTCATGATTGCTATAATGTATCCAAGTGTTTATATCATCTTCTGTTGAATATTTATTAACATAATAATCTGGCTTACAATCCACACATCTACGATCTTTATAATCATAAACAGCAATCTTAACATTTTTACTATCTATGCCTCTTTTTAAGACTTCATCTCGCAAATAGATAATAGTACGTCCAGTATCAAAAATATCATCAACAAATAACACCTTATCTCCTGCTCTTAAATATTTTGGATCATAAGTCCATCCATCTATCATTATTTCTTTTTGATGATTTGAAACATCATAAGACCTTGCAACAACCGCAGCATAAAGAAGAGGTTTTTCTAGCTTAATAAACTTAAAAAATTCGCTAATAATATTGCCAAGATAAGCACCACCTCTTAAAGAGACATACATAATATCAGGAATAAATCCATCTTTATAAATTTTATAAGCAAGTTTAAGACCGTTTATTCTTATCTCTTCATAAGAAATAAATTTTTTCATCTAAATAGTACTCCCCAAAAACATCAAAATTAAATGAACACTTACACTAACTAAATGTTGGTTAAACATAATCAACACTAATTCTTCCTAAAAAACATTTAAATTTTAAGCTTAAAACTAATCCTCCCCACCTGAGAAGCTTTAAACAAATTAAAAATCAAATATACATTTGATTAAATGAATTGAGATATTTAATCTAATAAAACTTATGTGATTAAATATCTCAAAAAGCTTAAAGATATACATATCTTTAAGCCATTGTTAAATTTATTTCTAAAAAGAAACTTTCATAGTTTTACCTGCTCTTAAAAGACTATAATTATTCTTTTTCTTAAGCTCAACAGCATCATAAAAATCTCTTATGCTTTTAATGCTATTTGAATTAACAGCCGTAATAACATCACCTGTTAAAATTTGAGGATTTTCACCTAAACTTGAATCAATACTATCTATGACAACTCCATTAATCCAATTTCTCAAACCAAGTTGAATCCTAACTTCATTAGTTAAAGGATAAACAGTAAACCCTGGAATTAATTTTACATTTGGTATAATTCCTTTTTCATTGTTTACCTTAGGTTTAGCACTAAGTTCTATATCAATATCCTTTTTTTCTTTCCCTCTTAAAATTTCAATTTTAATTTTCTCTTGTGCATAAAAATCATTAATATATTGTCTAACATCATAGGAAAAATTCATTTTAACACCATTGATCTTGCTAATTACATCACCTGGTTTAAGACCTGCTATAAAAGCAGATGTCTTCTCATAAATACCTGTAATAACTGCTGCTGAAATAGAATCATCTTCATATCCTAAACTTTTAAGAAATTCTGGGTCCTTATTTTTTCCATAATGCAAAGAAACTCCCATCCAAGCTGACTCAGACTTCTTACCGCTCATTAAAATATCAATAACACTCTTAGCATTATTAATAGGTATAGCAAAACCAAGCCCAACACTACCTCCAGAAGGAGAAGATATCCAAGTATTTATCCCAATCACTTCTCCATTCATATTTACAAGAGGACCACCAGAATTACCGCGATTAATAGCAGCATCTGTTTGAATAAATGAATTTCTTCCCTTCAAATTAGGATTTGCTGAACGATGAAGACCACTTATAATACCAGCAGTAACTGAAAAACTAAAGTTATGAGGATGCCCAACAGCAATCACCCAATCCCCTACCTCAAGTTCATCACTATCACCAAGTTCAGCTACTTTAATATCTGTATCACTAGCTTCAAAACTAATGAGTGCAACATCTTTTTTATCATCCATACCTACTAACTTTGCTTTATAAGTCTTATCAACATAAGTTATAATCTCAAATTCATTAGCATCATCCACAATATGACTGTTTGTAAGAGCATAAAATAAATTAGATTTCTTAGAATCTTTTCCAATAACTACTCCAGAACCAACCCTATGTGTCTTTCTTTCAACATTAAGTCCTGGCATATCGAAAAAAAACAAAAAATTAAAAGGATCTTTAACTTTAGCTATCCCAGTAGCATAGACCGCAACAGTTGATGGCAAAATATTCTTAGATGCACTCTTAAATGATTCTTGAAGAGATTGTACAGCGTGTTTGCCTTTTTCCTGTGCAAAAACAATAGTATTTTTATCAAACCCCAAATAATATATTCCAACAAAAAATCCAGTGGCTAAAGCTAGCAAACTAGCAAAAAATACAGAAATAAAATTTTTCTTCATTTTACACACCTCCATAATATAAACCAAATCGTCTTTTAAATAATACTTAACTAATAATACCTACTAAATTTTGCTTAAAATCAAAGGCTTCCCATCAACAACAGCAACAGTATGCTCAAAATGAACAGAATAGCTAAAATCAGAAGCAAATACCGTCCAACCATCATTCTTAATAGAAACCTTGTGTCCCTTTAAATTTACCATCGGTTCAATTGCTAAAACCATACCTTCTTGAATTCTAATATTCTTAAAAAAAGGCTCATAATAATTGGGTATGCTTGGTTCTTCATGCAAAGCAAAACCGACACCATGCCCTGTATATTCACGAACGATTCCAAAGCCAAATGGTTTAATATAATTTTCTATAGCTCTTGATATATCTAAAATTCGATTACCAACTTTCATTTCAGAAATTCCTTTATAAAGAGAAATCTCCCCCACTTCTAATAATTTATCAACTTCAGAACTTACTTTGCCAATCCTAAAAGTCTTAGCCATATCACTATAAAATCCATTTAAAATAACTCCACAATCAATACTAATAACATCACCCTCTTTTAGTTTTCTTGCACCAGGAATTCCATGAATCACTTCTTCATTTACAGAAGCACAAATAGTTCCCCTAAATCCATTATATCCTTTAAAAGCAGATTTGCCTCCATTTTTAGTAATAAAATCACTAGCAATTTTATCAAGCGCCATTGTACTAATTCCAGGCACAATATTTTTTTCAATTTCTAAAAAAGTCTGAGCTAAAAGTACTGCTGATGCTCTGATTTTATTAATCTCTTCTCTAGATTTTAATCTTAATTTCAAAAAATTAATTCCTTTCCTTAATCATTTCTATCATATTAATATAAAGCTTACCTGCATTAATTTCATGAAAAGAACGAGACATTAAAATAGACTCACGTCCATCTTCAAATTGCCCTAAATAAAGATAATTAATTCCACGCTTTAAATATATTTTTGCTATATCCTCACATTCGTCTAAAGTCATTTTATTTTTATCATCAAGAGTGAAAGGTAAAAAAGAAACTGTTTTATCAAAATATTCTTCAGCTGCTTTGTAATCTTTTTGATAAAACTTTAAAACTCCAAGATTATAATAAACCCCATATAAATACTTTCCCACTTGATTATCATAAATTACTTTCTCTGCAACATATAAATCCTTTTTAAGGAAAAAATAATAAAACCTATAGAAATAATACCAATCTTGAACTTCATCAATAGGATTATAAATCTTAAAAAATAAATCTAAATCTCTTAGATCAGAATAAAGAAGCAAATTCCATGCTAAAAGCTGAGCAATATCTGCACTATAATTTGATCTATAAAATAAACGCCATAAAAAAGATTTTTTAGCTTCATAATTGAAATTAGAATAATTCAATACAAAATTAAGTTTAAAAAACAAAGGACTATTCTTATATTTTTTTACAATCTCACTTGCATTAAAACAATCACCAGCTTCAAAATAAGTATTGGCTAAATAATAACTCATTATTTCATCACCTTTAAACCTTTCATTAGCTTTATTCAAATAAATAATAGCTCGTTTAAAGTCATTTTCTTTTTTAGCAATAAATGCCAGTCCAAGATATACCATCATGCTATAATCAGGAAATTCAGTATAAAGTCTTAAATATTCAATTTTAGCATTATGAATATCACCCTTCTTTAAATAAGCATCGGCCAATAAAAACATTAAACTCGGTTCACTATTATTATTAATAAGTTTAAGATTGAAAATGGTAAAATCTAAATTGCCAAGACCATAAGAAATATAAGCAAGCTCTCTTGCAAAATTTTTATCTTCATTTATCTTTGAAAGTATTCTTTTGGCAGAATCAAAATCCTTTCTTTCTATATATAATAGCATTGCATTAATTAAAAAGGCATTATTATTAAGACTTAAACCTATAGTCTCAAAAATCATCGGGTCTTTTTCTTTTTCTATTCTAATTAAAAAATTTTTAGTATCTTCTACATCATAACTTAAAGTCAATCTTTTAATAAAAGCCTCATCGTACAAATTTTTATATTCTTCATATCCCATAAGGTACTGCTTTGCAACATTATAAGCCTCTAAAATATCACCTACTTTAAGTTTAGAATGTACTTCAAGTGCTCTGAGTTTTAAATTCCCTGGCAAATTCTTAACCCCTATATTTAAAATATCTCTCATCAACAGATAATTATCAACTTTCATAGAATAAAGTCTTGCCCTTTTAATAAGAGAAAGCCAATTATATTCAGTATCAGCATAATAAGAACACAACTTGATTGCCTTTTGAGCACCATCTAAATTTTCCTTTAAAAAATAATCATCAACTTCTGCAATAAGCTCATTAAAGTCCCGTTTACCCTTCAAAAGATATAAAACATATGGATTAAAATTTAAATAAATAAAAACTGAAGCACAAAAAACAAAAAATACAATAAAAAATAAAAATACTTTATTTGCTTTCAAAATAGTTCTCCATTTTTTTTAACAAAGCATCAAGTATACCATTAATAAATTTATAAGAATTTTTACTACCATATTTTTTGGCAATCAAAATAGCCTCATCTATTATAAACCTTCTTGGAACCTCTTCTAAATCTTGAAATTTAAGTGAATACACACTCATTCTCAATATAGCAAGATCAACTTTATCCATCCGATCTAAACGCCAATTAAAAGAAATATCAGAAATCAATTTATCAATAGATTCTAAATTATCACAAGTACCATTAACTAAAAAAGAATAAAATAATTTTAACTCTTCTTCTAAATCAATCCCATGATCTTCAAGACCAAAAATATCATAAATATTATCTCTTGCCCTACAATTAATATCAATACTGTAAATCTTTTGAAAAGCTAATACTCTAGCTTTATGCCGAATTAAATCCATAGCCTATTATAAATGTTCTTTTTCTTACTTCAAACTAGAATCTAAAATTTGTATACTAGCAGATTTATTTAGCTTATCATAAAGCTCTTGTTGTATTTTAGCAATAATTTTTTGTTGATCCAAATTAATCATATTATTCTTTATAAGATCCTTAACAGTCATATCTACATTAGGAGATACCTTATCTTTAATATCTAAAAATCTCTGCGAATAAGTTTCAGTAACTTTCACTATATGAAAACCTTCTTTTGATGGTATTGGTTGAGAAATATTCCCCTTATTAAGCATAAAAACTTCTTTAATAAAATCTAGGCCAAGAACATTTTGTACTCTTTGATCTCCTCTTGTCAAAAATCCAAAATCACCATTTTTAGTCTTAGAACCCTCATCATTTGAATATTTTCTAACAGCTTCTTCAAAGGTAATTTTTTTTGATTTTATCTGACTTGCAATATCCTTTGCCTTTGATAGAACTTCTGATCTCTTTTTATCTTTTGAAGAAAAGAAAATATGACTAATTCTTGCTATATCAGGATTAACAAATTTAGTTTTATTAGCTTCATAATACTCAAGTATTTCCTTTTCACTTGGCACCTTTATTTCTGAAAATTTGGGCTGAGCTGTTCTTAAAATCAATTTCTGTGAAGAAAGCGATCTTTTCATTGAAGACAAAAGTTCATTCCAATTAGTACCTTGACTTTCTATAATTTGTTTAAGCTGAGCATCTGCAAGATTTGCAAGTCCAAATTGAGCTTTAATTGTTTGAATAACCTCTTCATCTGCAATTTTAATTCCTTGCTTTAAAGCTTCTTGAGAAAAAAGAATATCAGCTATTAAAATTTGCAAAACTTGCTTTTTTTCAGCATTACTTAAATCTCTACCCTGTGTCTTTTTTAATGTATCTAATCTAGAATCAAATTCTGTTTTAGTAATAATTTGATTACTATGCAAATTGATAATTACAATAGGAGTGTTTTGAGCAAAAGAAGTCATTCCTACAAAAAAAAATAACAGAAAACATAAAAAATTACTCATAAAAATCACCTTTATATCGATAACCGATTTAAATTACTATTACTTAATCAAATTTTAACAAAACATTAAATTTAAATCTAGTTTAAAATCAATAACATTTATCTATATTTATCTATATAAGAAAGCTGCTATACCTTGTCCACCACCAATACAAAGGGATACTATTCCTTTTGATTTGTCATTCATCCTCATAAGACGTGCAAGAGTTAATAAAATTCTTGAGCCACTAACTGCAAATGGATGACCCAATGCAATAGCTCCTCCATGAACATTAACAATATTATTATTTATACCAAATTTTTGATTTAAAGCTTTTAACACACTTAAAGACTGTGCTGCAAAAGCTTCATTTATTTCAATAAAATTAATGTCACTTGGGCTCAATCCAAATTTCTTTATAATCTCCTCAATAGCAAGATAAGCTCCAAATCCCATATAAAGGGGGTTTAATCCTACACTTTTAAAACCACCAATATAAGCTAAAGGTTGTACTCCTAGCTTTTTAACAAAATTCTCACTAGCCAATATTAGGAAACAAGCTCCATCATTTAAACTAGAAGAATTACCAGCAGTAACAGTACCTCCTTCTTTAAATACAGGTTTTAAAGAAGAAAGTTTCTCTAAACTTAAATTATCACGTATTTCTTCATCACTACGTATAACATGTTGAAGTTTTAGCTTCTTATCGAAAACTGAAAGTGGATATATTTCATCATCAAAATATCCGATATCTCTTGCTGAAATCGCTTTCATATGAGAATCATACGCAAACTGATCTTGCATTTCCCTAGTAATTTCATACTTTTCTGCTAAATTTTCTGCTGTAAGTCCCATTACAGTACTACTTGGAGTATCAATTAATGCATCTTTATATATTGAGTCTTCCATTTTAAAGTCACCAAACCTTAAACCATTAAATCTAACAACCCTTGGTAAAAGATAAGGCGCATTACTTAAATCTTCTATACCACCAGCCAAAATAATATCACTATTACCAAGAGCAATAGAGTTAAAAGCAAGTTCCAAAGATTTAAGTCCAGAACCACAAACTTTGTTTACAGTGAAAGCAGGTATCATTTCATTTAAACTGGCTTTTAAAGTAATTTGCCTAGCAATATTTTGCCCAAGTCCTGCTGAAATGACATTTCCAATAATAACCTCATCAACTCTATCAATACCATTTTTATTAAGCAAAGCCCTAATAATATCTGCAGATATATCAATAATATTGAGTCCCTTTAATACTCCCCCAAATTTAGTAATCGGAGATCTAAGTCCATCAAGAACTGCTATTTTTTCCATGCTTAACCTCAAAAAATAATTTTAAATTAAAAAAATACCAAAATATAGTTATAAAAATCAAATATGAAAAGTATCACAAATAATCTTATAAAAAGAATATCATTTATAGCATAAATTATTGAACCTATATTAAATAAAATGATACATTAATTAAAAAAAGATATATGTTATTAATATAGTTTAATTAAATGTATTTAGGCAAACTTCATTTCAATATAATCATTATAATGCTAGCAGTAAACTCTTATGGCTACAATTACTTAATAAAATATCAAAATGACGGAATTGATAAATACTATTTTAATAACTTGAATGATTGTATGGGATTTGCATTTATCGACTTTTTCGACGATCTAAGAAGCGGGACTTTAACATTTAAATACGAATCAAAATATAACTTTACAATAAATACAGAAGCACATATGTTAACTTTTAGAGGAGATCAAGATAATCCTGAAGAACTAAGAAAAAGAATAGATCTTTTTGAAATTGATTTTATGTATTATTTTTCATATTTAATACAATCAGAAAAACAATATCTTGGCAACATTGATATTGGAATTGGTATGAAAAATTTAATTTACGGAAACTGGGGTGGAGCACTAGCACAATCATCAGTGCATTTTGTCTTAAGACAATTACGACCAATTCCTATAAATTATGATAATTATAATTACAGAGGTTTTCTAAGTGCAGCAATAAACTATTCATATATGAAATTTTTAAACATCGAAAATTATATAGATCTATCTTATTTTGCAGATTATTTTTTCAAAACAAGTATTGCAATAAATTTTAGAAACGAATTTATAGGCATTGAAGCACAAATATTCTATCAAACTCAAAATAAAATAAAAGATATAGAAATCTACTCAAAAATACAAGAAGCAGAAACTGGTATTGGAATTCAATATAGACTTCACTCTAAAAATTTTTTCACAATAAATAATCTCAATTTATTCAATTTTTCAAGTAAGGAGAAATTTTTTAGCGTAGGAGGATTTGGTCTAATTTTCACTAAAGAATATGAAAACACATCGGAAAATAGTCTATATACTTTAAATCATAATTTTTCTCTTGGATACGATATCATGAGCCCATTACAAACTAGAAATTCAATATACTATAAAATCATGCCTCAATTAAAATACTATTTTGCAATAGCAACAAATTATGATCTTAATTTAGTTCATATCAATAGTCGTACAAATAGATTTTCATCCGGATTTATATATGAATTCTTTACAAAAGATCCCTTAACATTATACATATCTTGTGGAATAGCCTTATCTCATAATAGAGATAACAAGGATATAAAATCTATTTATAGACCAAAAAAAATAAAAGATACAATACAAACAGGATTTGAAATTGAACCTGGAATATCAGTAAAAACAATAAAATATAACAAAATAACTTATAATATAAAAATATTTACTAAAATAACTTATTCTCCAATTGTATATAACATAAATAATAATACTCTAGAAGAACAAAGATTAAC
Organism: Borrelia sp. HM; assembly: GCF_019669085.1. Taxonomy (NCBI): domain Bacteria; kingdom Pseudomonadati; phylum Spirochaetota; class Spirochaetia; order Spirochaetales; family Borreliaceae; genus Borrelia; species Borrelia sp. HM. The sequence goes on from NZ_AP024401.1 coordinate 117,830, forward strand.
TCTTAACTATTTTGGAATAGGCATAGAAATCAAAACATAATACTTTACATTAAAAGCAAATAATCTACTTTAAAAATATAACCTATACTAAAGCTAATAATTACGTTCATGTTCTTTATTAACAAATTTAACAACATGCGGCAAAAATAATATATCAGCCCTTCCTGTTGGCCCATTTCTATGCTTAGCAACAATAACCTTTGTATCAATAGCACTTGCAACTGATTCATCCTCAGAACCACTTTTTAAATCCTTATCTCTATGAAGTAAAATAACAACATCTGCATCTTGCTCTAATGCTCCAGATTCTCTTAAACTAGCAAGATTAGGTTCTCGCCCCTCAGTATCTCTTGTCAGCTGAGAAAGGGCAACAATGGGAATCTTAAGCTCTCTGGCAAGTTCTTTGAGTGATTTACTAATTGAGGCTACCTGTTCGTGCCTTGGAATATTTTTAGCTTCAAGAGAAATAAGACTAATATAATCAACAAATATTATGTCTATATCAGAAAACCTCTTAAGTTTCCTAGCCTGAGTTGCAAGTGTTAATAAGCTAATATTAGCAGTATCTTCAATATAAAGCTCAGCATTACTAATATCACTTACAGCATCATTGAGCGCCTTAATTTCATGACCTGACAAAATACTATTCTGAATTTTAAAGCTATCAATATTAGCTTGAGATGCTATTATTCTTTTAATTAAGGCATCAGAAGTCATTTCAAGAGAAAAAAACCCTACTTTCCATCTCTTATCATGCTTTAATGCAATACTTGAGGCAATATTGAGTGCAAATGCAGTCTTACCAATACTAGGACGAGCACCAATAATAATAAAATCACTATCTCTAAAACCCCCAATAAGACTATCAACCCTTTTAAACCCACTTGGAATTCCAAAATTAGCCTCTCGTCTTTTCATGCTCCTCTCATATATTTCAGCATGTACTCTTTCAGCAATAACTTTTGCATGATTAAGATTTTTACTAGAATAATCTAGTTCAATTGAAAGAATCTGTCTTTGGGCTTCTTCTACAAATTGATCAACTTTTTTCGTAGAATCATTTGCCAAATCATTGAGTTCTCTAGAAATTTTAGAAATATCTCTTCGAATACGATGCTCTTTAACGATTTTTGCATAAACATTTATGGTTTTATCAGTTGGAAGATATCCTGAGAGAAAATTCAAGTAATCTTGCAATCCTGTTAAAGCTTTAAAATTATTTAAAAGCTGTGACTTAGGTGTAAGGGCAGATACCTCTTCAAATACAGTTATTGGATCAATGTTTTCCCTTTTCTCATAAAGAGAAATCATAGCCCTAAAAATCATTTCATGATTTTGATTATAAAAATCATCTGGCTTTAGATATAAAGATGCTTCTTCAACTTTTTCTGGATTGTAAAATATACTTGAAATAACTGCCTTTTCTGCACCTTCGTTAAAAAGAAGGGTAGAGGCTGCACTTACTGAAGTAAAAGCCACAAGCTATACCTTACCACCTTATTACCTCTATTTTCCTTAAATTTCCTTTTCAATACTTTTAGAGTGTTTAAGAGAATCTTTTTTATCTTCTCTTTTTACTTCAACTTTAATTATAGTACTAATTCCTTCATAAAGCTTGATAGTAACATCATAAATCCCAAAAGACTTTAATGTACCATGATGTATATCTATTTTTCTTCTCTCGATCTCAAAACCAAGTTTTAAAAGTTCTTCGGAAATATTTAAGCTATTAATACTATGAAATAACTTGTCACTATCATTAGACTGCATGACAAATTCCAACTTAATCCCATCAAGCTTTCCCTTAAGTTCAAGAGCCATTTTTTGTCTTATTTCTTGTCTCTTAAGTATTGCTCTCTTTTTTTGATTAAAAATATCAATATTATGTTTATTTGAAAAAACAGCAAAACCTTTTGGCAATAAATAATTTCTTGCAAAGCCATCTTTCACATCAACAATATCACCTTCTTTTCCAATGTTAATAAGATCTTCTTTTAATATTACTCTCATAATATCTCCCTAAATTACTTCTTTACAAAAGGAAGCAAAGCCATATATCTAGCTTTCTTAATCTCTAATGCAAGACACCTTTGATGCTTAGCAGAAGTACCTGTAATTCTTCTAGGTAATATTTTCCCTTGATCAGTAATAAATTTTTTAAGGAAATCGAAATCTTTATAATCAGGAACTTTATCTATATCACAAAACTTACATGTTTTTTTCTTAAAAAACCTAAAATTAGGATTTTTTTTAAAACCATCTTGATGTCCATCAGTTCTTGAATCTCTCTGACTAGAATCTACATCTTTATACATAAAATTAAACTCCTAAAAAGGTATATCCTCATTAAAATCATTATCAAAACCAAGCTCTTTAAATGAATCTGGTTTTTTATGGTTTTCTAAACCATTATTTGTATCTTGAGCAGCAACAAATGACCCAAACATCTGAATATTGTCTACTAAAACACTACACTTGCTTCTCTTATCTCCAGTATTTTTATCCTGCCAACTTTCATATTTTAAAGAACCACTAACCACAACTTGCTTGCCCTTCTTAAGAAAAACACTAAGGCTTTCAGCTCTTTTTGAAAAGATCACACAATCAAAAAATTGTGCATAATCTAACCATTCATCATTTCTTTTTATTCTTTTATTATTAGCTAAGCCAAATTTGAGAATAGCCATACCTGTCTCAGTATAAGTAAGCTCAGAATCTCTAGTAAGTCTACCAGACAATACTAAGGAATTAATATCGGCCATCTAAAACCTCCTCAATTTACTTTTGCATCGGCATTACCATTAGATCCTGACGATTCCCTTTCTTTAATATCTCTATTATCTCTAAAATTCCTTCTTCTAACTTTTTTAACATTGACTTTTTTATTGTGCTTTATTAAAAGCATATATCTTAATAAAGACTTAATTAGCTTTAATTGAAGCTCAAACTCTCTTAAATTATCACCATCCATCTTAAATTCCACTATCTCATATCTACCACGTGTTTGCTTCTTAATAGGATATTCTAACGCTCTCTCTCCAAGAGAATTTTCAACTATATCACTAGCATTAAAAGCTGCTAATTGTTTTTTAACCTCTTCTAAAGCAACCTTATATTCAAGATCATCACTCTTAAACAAAAAACAACCTTCATATTTTCTTATCATTATCACACCCCTTTTGGTCTTGATCGCGTCACAAATTTTTTAAAAAATCATGACAAAGGTATACTATTTCCTATTTAAGTAGTATATAAAAACACCTACTTTTTTTCAATACTGAACTAAAAATCTTTCTAACAGAATGCCTTTCAAAACAATAATCTAATTCTAAATTAGATCCTTAAAAACTTATATATGTATTATATCTATAATAAACCAATATTCTAATACGAATCCATAACTCTTTAATAATATTTACATATAAACTTAAACCAGCACTCAATCATCATCCTTATTAAGTTTATAAAGCTTACCTGTCTCACCTTGCCTTTCAAGCTTATCATCTTCTTTCATTTCAATATATGCTTTAATTCCCTGTTTAACATTATCAGATGCTGCAACAACACTAGCCTTAAAAAGTTTTTTTGGAGAATAACTCCCAATAGCTTGCTTTATATAATGAGCATTTGTTCCATAATCAATTCTAATTTTATTATCCACTATAACAATATGTAAAGCACCAGTTTTTTTAAGGATATCCTCAGATACAAGTTCAGAACTAAAAACCACAAAGTTTAAATATGTTGATATGATACTATATTCTTGAATATTATCAAGACCACCAAGACCCTTAGAGACAAGATGTGCAATCCCTATTCCTTCGACTTGTCCTTCACTACCCTCAAAAAATGGATCACCAACACCAAAAATTTGAAAATCAAAATAATTATAAACCCATTTAAAAGTTAAATAATACAAAACAAAAAATGCAAATCCTAATGGCAATAAATATAAACAATTTGTCTTGGCATGTCCTTGTAATATCCCAAACATGAAAAAATCAAAAAATCCAGCAGAAAAAGTAACTCCAACTGCAATATCAAATATGTTAGCAATTAACAATGCAAATCCTGTATAAATAGCATGAATAAAATAAAGTAAAGGTGCTGTAAAAATAAATAAGAACTCTAAAGGTTCTGTAATTCCAGTTAAACAAGCTGCAAGAGCACCTGAAAACAACAAAGGTGAAATTTTACTCTTGTCATCATGAATTATTCCTTTATAAACTCCAAATGCTGCACCAGGAAGCCCAAACATGATAGATAGATAAAATCCACTATTAAATCTAGAAATACCTGAATGAAACTTGGTAAGATTTGGGTCTGCTAATTGAGCATAAAATATATTTTGAATACCACCAAAAACTTGACCATTAATAACTTCAGTTCCTCCTAATGGAGTAAAATTAAAAGGAAATGTAAGAATAGAATGAAGACCTAAAGGAATCAAAATTCTATTTAAAAATCCATAAAGAAAACTATCAAAATAATTAAACTTAGAAATGAACAAGCCAAAAGAAGTAATTAATGCATTAAGATGTGGCCAAACTAAAACAAATACTATTCCTAACAAAATACAAAAAGGAAAAATTACTATTAGAACAAACCGAAAACCAGAAAAAAAACTAAAAGGTTCTGGTAATTCAATGCAATAAAATTTATTGTGTAAATATCCAACTAAAAGTCCAACTGCTAAAGAACCAAAAATACCTGTATTTAAAGTTTGAATTCCTAAAATATTTATTTGCCCAACAGAAGACATTAAATTAGGCTCAGCAAGTCTTGAAAACACATCTAGAAAATAATTCTCAGTAATATTGAAAATCAAATATCCAATAATACCTGAGAGTGCGGCAAGACCTTTTTGCATTCTTGAAATCCCAATAGTAATTCCTACAACAAAAAGTAATGGAATATTTAAAATAATAATATTACTTGTGGCTTTTATAAGGCCTAAAATAACTTTAAATACGATATTATCAATATAAAATAAATTAGAAGGATCTGACATTGCAGAGACAATTCCAAGCATTAAACAAAAGATTGTCAAAACAGAAATTGGCAATCTTACCGCATTAGAAAACTTCTGCAAATTTGCAAATCTAAGAATCTCGAAAAAATTCATCTCACTGAGCCTCTCCATTCAAAAACTTAGAACAGTAATATTATATCTTCTTTTTTAAAAAAAAGTTAGGTTTTAATATAATTTTCATACAAAATTTAAGAAAAAAACAGTATTACCACATATTATCATTAAATTTTGCTCGCTAAATACAAACATTTTTCACCTCTTGATTTATGTCTATTTTTGCATTAAGATACCTAAGGTGTGAGAATGGGTATGTACACTCAAAAATAAAAAAAAGAATATAGGATAGGCGTATGTATACAAAAAATCAAGAACATCAATCATACAATTATTTAATACCTACAAATGAATTATTTAGTTCAATATCTCATTTATTTGGTATTATTTTATCAATAATAGGAACAACTATTCTTATTACCATGTCAGCTATTGCAAAAAAATATTTTCATGTAGTGTTATTCCTTATATACGGCTCATCAATGATATTATTATATACAATGAGTACTCTTTATCATATTTTTCCAAAAAAAAGTAAACTAAAGAAACTCTTTAGAAAATTTGATCACATCTCAATATTTATATTAATAGCAGGAACATACACACCACCTTCTCTCATTCTTCTTCCAAATTTTTATGGAAAAATTATCCTTTTAACTGTTTGGGGACTTGCTATTTTAGGAATTATTTTTAAATCATTATATGTAAACAGTCCGGGATGGATTAATGGATGTATATTCATATTGATGGGATGGATCATTATATTTGGTATTAAATTTGTTTACAATGCTATTCCTATAGAAGGATTTTTATGGCTAACCTCTGGAGGCATTATTTACACACTAGGAGGAATAGTGTACTCAATCAGCAAAAAATTTAGCCCAATAACAAGCATGAGAATGCATGATGTCTTTCATATTTTAATCTTACTTGCATCTTTTTCTCACTTTTGGTTCATGCTAAAGTATATATTGCCGCTTGATTAAATATCAAAATATTTTTACGTTTATATACTAATAATAATTCCAAAATATAACTCTTAAGTCGTTTACAAAACCTAATATGAAAAGACTTAATATACATACAATACCAATAAAATAAAAGTAATAAATAAATTTTGCACTAAACCGTTTTCCTCTCAAGAGCTCAATTAAACTAATAAAAATCTGACCTCCATCAAGCATTGGAATTACAAAAAAAAATAAATTCATACCAGCAATAATTAAATTTAAAATTGCAATAGTCTTAAACCAATGTAAAAATCCAATAGAAGAAGAACCAACAAGAATATTTATCATTCCAACAGGACCTACAACATTTTTAGAATTATTTTTAAAATTAGTAAATAATTCAATAATAGAATAAAATATATGACCTAAAATATTTAAGATTTTACTCAAAGAATTTTGAAAAGCAATTATTAAATTATCTGTCTTAATCACACGTTCTATACCAGACAATTGAGAAATTCCTGTAATTTTATTAGTATCTTGAAACACCAATTTTGAAGTAATAATCTCACCATTCCTATCATATTGAATATCCACTACATTAACATCAAGATTAGATATTAAATTTTTTAAATCATTACTATTACTTAAAACTATATTATTAATACTTATTATTTTATCATTTGGTTTAAGACCTGCAATTCCTGCTGGAGAATTTACTTCAACTTTAGCAACAATAAGATCTACCCAAGGACCAATTTCTTTTAAAAGTTTGTCTAAACTAGTATATTCTTCAAAACTAACATTATTATTATCTCTTAAAACTGTAAAAGTTATTTTAGAATCTTTTAAATCAACAAACTTACTTAAATCAGAAAAATATTGAATATTATTATCATTAACTTTTAAAATAATATCTCCATCTTTAAACTTACTTAAAACATTATTATTAATGACACTTATTTTACCAGGATAATCAAGATAAACAACTCCTATTATTTCTATAGCGATAAAAATAACTAATGCCAAAATTAAATTAAAAAGAGGACCTGCAAAATATATGAGTATTTTCTTAAAATGAGAAATACCAAAAATAGAATCTTTATCTGCTTCAAGCTGTCTATTAAGTTTAAGCTCATTTTCTAAGTGGTCAGCCCCCTTAAGCTTGCAATACCCACCCAAAAAAATTGGAGAAATTCTATACTCTGTATCTTTTATTTTAATCTTAAAAAGACTAGGTCCTATACCAATAGAAAAAACTTCAACCTTAACTTTAAAAAGCTTTGCACATAAAAAATGTCCTAATTCATGAACAAATACTATCAAGGTCAAAGCTAAAATATTAATAAAAATAAACATATATTACTTTTCCTCCCCTATAAAATTAAGACAAACATAAGTAAAATATAGGACCTGTTAAAAGGTATGAATCAATCGAATCAAGAGCACCACCTCTACCAGGAATAATATTGCCGGAATCCTTTACCCCTGCACTACGTTTAAGTCCAGATTCAAATAAATCACCAATAATAGTAAAAAATCCTATCAAAATACCAAAAACCACAGCTTCCCCATAAGTTAAATTGATTAAGCCTAAAAATACCACGATTATTGCAAAAATAATAGAAAAAAATACACCACCTAAAAACCCCATTAACGTTTTATTAGGACTAATAATAGTAGGTCTATAACTATTTTTTCCAAAAAAATATCCAACAAGATAGGCAAAAGTATCATTACCACTAACCATTGAAAAAAGTATTAGTAAAAGAATAGGTGCTCTTGGCAAAGTAGTAATAGCAACAATGAACGACATTAAAATACCAGGATATATAAGTATGAAAATCATGGAAGTTGCCTGTAATAAAAAATTAACAATTTCATGCTCTTTAATAAAAACCAAATTAACAATCCAATTACTAAAAATCAAAGTTATAACCAAATAAAATATTATATTTATACCCAAATCAAAAATATTAAAATGTACATATGTTAAAATCGGAGGAGCTGCCCCTAAAAGGAATGATAAAGGACTAGATACAGAAGAAGATTTAATTTTAAGCAAATCATTAACTTCCTTAGCAGAAACTCCACTAAACATAAAAATTAAAATATTAATTAATAAATAATTTCTAAATTCAACAAAAATTAAAATTAAAATTAAAGGAACAAAAAATAAAAATGTTCCAAGACGTGCAAGAAATGCTATTTCCTTAGACCCAAAATTAAATAAACTTTTATTTTCCAAAATTCCTCTTCCTATTCTTAAAACAAGCCAAGTCTTTAATATAATGAGAAACAGAGTAATCCGGCCACAAAGCATTTGAAAAAATAAATTCACAATAAGCAATCCTCCATAAAAGAAAATTACTCACTCTCATATCTCCACCGGTACGTATCAAAAGATCAAGATCACAAAGGTCCGGATTATCCAAAAATTTGGAAAACATAAGCTCATTCAAAGTCTCAAAACCTAAATCACTTCTCAAAATTTTCCTAACAGCTCTTACTATCTCATCTCGACCACCATAATTAATGGCTAAATTCAACACAAATCCATCAAAATCTTTTGTAAAGTCAATAGTATCAATGATTGACTCCCTTACTTCATTATTTAAAGATTCAATATCTCCTGAAACTATTATTCTTATATTATTTTTACTATAAAATTCAAATTCAGAACTCAAATAATTGGCAATTAAAAACATTAAATGTTCTATTTCGGACTTTGTTCTGTTCCAATTTTCAGTAGAAAAAATATAAAGAGACAAATATTTTATGCCCAATTCAATAGAATGACAAATTATTTCTTTAGCTCTCCTTAGACCTTCTTTATGCCCTTCAAAAAATGAAAGACCATTTTTTGAAGCCCATCTTCTATTTCCATCCATAATAATTCCAACATGTATTGGAAGGGAGTCACTATTCATAAACTTAAATTTCCATTATCTCTTTTGTTTTTAAACCACAAATATCTTCTATTTTTTTAATATAAGAATTAGTATTCTTTTGAATATCATCCAAAATTCGCCTTAAATCATCCTCAGTAATCTGAGAATCTTTCTCTTGTTTTTTTGCTTTACTATTTAATTCCTGCCTTATATTTCTAGCAGCAACTTTATGTTCCTCGGCTATTTTTTTTGCTTGTTTTGATATTTCTTTACGCCTTTCAATAGTTAATGCAGGAACTTTGATTCTAAGAACAGAACCATCATTAGCAGGATTCATAAAAAGATCTGAATTAAGTATAGCCTGCTCTATCTTAGAAAGTAGACTCTTATCCCAAGGTTGAATTACAACAAGCCTTGCCTCAGGAATACTAATATTAGCAACTCTAGTTAAAGGAGTTTTTTCTCCATAATAATCAATTAATACTTTATCAAAAAGAGCACTACTTATTCTACCTGTTCTTAAAGATTTATACTCACTCTCAAGAGATAAAAGAACTTTATTCATTTTTTCATCCAATAAAGCCTTATATTCCTCCATTCAAGCCCCCTTAAAATCAAAAGAATAATATAAAATATTATCCAACACTTAAATATTTAAAATCTATTATCTCTATATTGGTTAAAATTAATTTACTCACCTCTTCAATTTTCTCTTTAACAGTAAGTTTATCATCCTTTACAAATAACTGCTCTAAGAGAACAATTTCTCCTAAATGCTTTTTAAGTTTTCCAGACACTATTCCCTTAATTACATTTTCAGGTTTCCCACTATTTTCCAACTGTTTTATAAATACCTCTTCTTGTTCTTTTACATAATCAGGACAAACATCATTAACATTTAGATAATGGGGAGCAAAAGCTGCTATATGCAAAGCTAAATCCATTGCAAGATTACCCAATCTATCATCTCCTACTTTTGAAACATCATCTACTTTTAATTTAACAAACACACCTATTCTAGATTGCTCTCCATGAAGATAACTTTTTACAAGTTCATTAGACTTAATATTTGCAATACAAATTCTACTTACATGAATATTTTCTTTGATCTTAGCTGCTAAATTTTTAATTTCAAGTTCCTGAGATTCATCTAAAGAATCATTATTACTCTCAACCAACTGTCTTATCAAAAGATTCCCACAAGTTACAAAATCACTATTCATGGCAACAAAATCTGTTTCACAGGACATAAGCAAAAGTCCTACTCTCTCTTGATTTGCATAAGAGAATACTCGACCCTCCTTAGCATCTCTACCACTTCTTTTATCAGCTGATGCAATACCCATCTCCCTGAGTTTTTTCTTGGCCAACTCAAAATCACCACCCACAGCTTCTAACGCTTTCTTGCAATCACCAAATCCAGCTCCAGTTGCATCTCTGAGTTTTTTTACTTCTTGAGGAATAATACCCATTTTATTCTCCTTTATCCTTTTTGTCATTTTTGACTTCAATTTCGCTCATTAAATCTTCTTCATTCAAATTTTCAACGATCTGAATTCCAACTTCTTTATCACTTTCTAAAATAGCATCAGATATTATTTTAGTAAACAAAGCAACAGAACGAATTGCATCATCATTTCCAGGAATTGGACAGTCAATTACATCTGGATTACAATTTGTATCGACAACCGAAATTATAGGAATACCAATTTTCCTAGCCTCATTAATAACTATTTGCTCTCTTTTAGGATCAATAATAAAAATAGCACCAGGAAGTTCTTCCATATCCTTAATACCAGTCAAATTTTTAGACAACTTTAGCTTTTCACGATTAAGTTGAGAAACTTCTTTTTTACTAATCATCTCAAAAGTTCCATCAATTTCCATTTTTTCCAATTTTTTTAATCTTTGAACTGACTTCTTAATCGTATTAAAGTTTGAAAGCATTCCACCAAGCCATCTATTGTTAACATAAGGCATATCACTTCTTTTAGCTTCTTGTTCAATTATTTCGCTTGCTTGCTTTTTAGTCCCAACAAACAAAACTTTCTTACCACTCTTTATAATATTTTGAACAAGCTCATAAGAATCTTTAATGCCTTGTAAAGTTTTTTGCAAATCTAAAATATGGATTTCATTTCTTTCTGAAAAAATAAATCTTTTCATCCTTGGATCAAGCCTTTTCACCTGATGTCCAAAATGAACCCCAGCTTCTAAAAGACTTTTCATAGTAATAACTGCCAAAATAACCTCCTAAGTCCCTCGCTTTTACTCACTAATTAAAAATTAGTGGAAATTATATTTTCTTTAATAAGAATATCATAAAATAAACCAATTGGTAAGCCTATTATATTTGAATAGCTACCATTAATATATTCAATCAAAATTTCTGCAATACCATTTTCAAAACTAATACCTCCGGCTTTATCTTTCCAATGTCCAAGCATAACATAATGATACACAATATCTGGTGTTAATTCCCTAAATTTAATAAATGAAACTTCACAAGCTTTAACTATTTTTTCTTTTTTTGGAATAAATATACAAAAACTAGTTTCTACCTCAATAATCTTATGGCTATACTCCATTATTCTACTAAAAACCTCTTTTTCATCTCTTATTTTGCCAATATAAACCGAATCATTTTTTAACAAAGTATCAATAGTAATTAAACATTTATCTTTACCATATTTTTTAACAGCACTAACAAGCTTAAGAGCAGCTATTTTTTCTGTAACACCAGATTCACCTGACTTTATTATCGAATCTTCATCAACATCAATACTAAGAGATAAAAAATTAATTTTCAATGCTTCTAATAGCTTTACTCTAGCAAGAGAACTTGATACAAGTGCAATCTCAAAATTTTCCTTATAGATCATTTTTATTTCTCTCAGAAAATCTTAACAAAGATACTAAAACTATTGAACCAATAATTGGAAATAAGTAAAACAAAATATTAATTCGCCTGTTATAATAATCTGAATAAAAAATAGGTAAAAAAAATAAAAACAGAACACTTCCTAAAAAACTGATAAAATAAACCAATAAAAATCTAAACTTCAATATACCAAAAAAAACAACAAAAAAACTTACAATAAAAGAAATAAAAATATTAGTTAAAATTAAATGTAAAAAAAATGTTACCATATAATTCCTTTAACTAATTCGACAATTCAAAACTATGCAAACTACCTATATTAACAATAACACTATACAAATCATCTTCAATAGGATTTCCTACTGCCATAACAAAAATTACCAAATTATACTTAGGAACAACGTCTTTTTTAAAAAAATCATCACTAATATGCTTAAGATCAAATGGCCTCTCATCACTATTTAATAATTTAAATTTTTTTAAAGCTTCAGAAAATTCAATATAAGCACCATCAATAGTGTAAGATCTATACACCGTCTTAACATCTCCAATAACAGGAGCTGAAAAATCATTACCCTTCTTTACACTAAGCAAAACCGAACCAGGAGTACTCTTTCTTAAGTTCTCAAAATTAAGTTCAAAATATAAAGAAAATTTATTTTGAATCCAACTTTTATCCAATTTAAAAGTTGGTTTACCTGAAAAACGAACATCATCTAAATTAATCTTATAAAATCCCATTCTATTAAACTCATTAATATTATTAAAAACACTCTTTAAAACATCAAAATCTTTTTGAACACTCTTTGTAAATCCATTAGAATAATAATTTGAACCTTCTGGATAAAACTTGTAATATATATCAAAACCTTTAATCTTAGCATTATTTTTAGTATTAAAATAAGAAGAAGGTAATCTAAAAGCAAGAATATCCCTAGAAGCTCTATTATCAACCTTGAGTGGAGAATCAATTATAATTGCATTATCAAGTCCACAAGAATAGAATACAACTAATAAAACAAATAAAAACGTGCTTTTACAAGAATTGTTCACCATCAATCAAAACAAAAAATAACACAACTCAGCTTACCTAAGTTGTAAAAGCTTATTTTTGGCAATATTAATATATAAATTATTTTCATAAGGAAAATTAGCAACTTGCTCATATATGTCAATAGCCAATTTTTTATCTCTAACTTCAATTAATGCTGCCTTACTAAGCAAGGCCCTAATTTTAATAAAATCCAATTTAGTTTTCTTAACCACATTATCATACATCAATAAAGCCTCATCTGGTTGTCCCATTTTTTCATAAACCATAGCTTTATTTATATAAGCAAGATCTCTTTCAATCCATTTAGAATTAATAATAAGATCTAAATCATTAAGAGCTTCTTTATATAAACCTTTATTTTGAAAATAAGAAGACCTAGCAAGATAAAAACGAGCCATAAATTCATATGAAATATTATCTTTATTACCTATAGCTGCTTCTATCTTAAATGCCAATTTACGTTTTTCTTCTTCATCTTTTGTTCTTAAATAAATACTTAAATCACTCTCAAGCTCTTCTACTATTTCTCCTCCTACCTTAACAGAATCTGAATCAACGGAGTAATCATAAAAAAAAACTACAGCTCCCCCCCCAAAAACAATAATTGCAAGAATTGCTATAAAGAATTTACTTTTAAACATCAACATTCCTCTTCAATAAATTTTCAAACGGTCTATAAGACTCTTCATCATTTTCCCTAAACAAATAAGAAGAAATTTCTTCACTTGATTTTTGCTCCTTATAAGCTCTATAAGAAAGCAAAACTAACTTATTTTTGAAATCAATATTGGTAATCATAACTTTAAGCTTATCTCCAATATTCAAACTTTCAAAAGTATCCAAACTAGACTCTTTAGTATCCCCAAGCTGAATTTTGCTAATAAATCCCATTATCTTGCCATAAACTTTTACTTGAACTCCTTTTGATTTTTTCTCTACAACCTCGACCTCAATAATATCACCTCTTTTATAGCTCTTAGAGAAATCATCCCAAGGGTTTTCTTCCAATTGTTTAATTCCCAACCTAATATTTTGCTTCTTAGCATCAAATTCAAGAACCTTTCCATTAATTGCACTTCCTAATTTAAAGTATTCCTCAGGATTAATCTCACCAATCCAAGAAATGTCAAACTTACTAATATATGCATCTATACCTTCTTCAATACTAATAAAAGCACCTGACTTTGTAATATTTTTAACAACACCCTGTACAACTTTGCCAACAGAACATCTCTCAGCTAATCCATTCCATGGATTAGCATTAACTTGCTTAATACCTAAAGATATTCTTTGATTCTCTTTATCAATATCTAAAATTTTAACTTCTACAATCTGTCCAACTTTAACCAATTCTTGAGGACTCTTTATAACCCTTACCCAAGAAAAATTACTTATGTGCAAAAATCCTGATATTTCACTATCAAGTTCAACAACAGCACCAAAGGGCAATATTTTGACAACCTTACCCTTAACAATACTTTCAATCTTATACTTAGCTTCAATAGAATCCCAAGGATTTGGCCTTAAAGCTTTAAGAGACAACTCCATCTTGCCCACATTTAAACTTAATTTGATAATCTGCAATCTTAATTTATCACCAACACGAATAAAATCCTCAACATTTTCAACACGACTAAATGCAATATTTCTTTTATGCAACACCCCTAAAACAAAATTCTTAACCTTTATAATAGCACCATACTCAGTAATTCTTTCAACAATTCCATCTACTATATCGCCCTCATTATAAGAACTAATAAATTCCTTTTTCTTAACAATATCTCGTTCCCTCTCCAAAGACCGTCTATCAAGAATAAGCTTAAGGCCATCTGTTTTATCTGCTTGTAAAATATAAAACTCAATAATTGAGCCTCTTTTTAATTTTTCATCCCTAGACTTAGAACTTAAATAAGACGGCATAAACCCAGTAACATCTTCATTAATTTGAATCTTATAGCCACTTGCAAGTTCTACTAAAACCTTGCCTTTAAGCACTTTTTTATTTGCAATATACTCATCAACCTTATCTTGCAAATTAAGAGCATCAAGCTTTGCAACACTAAGCACTAATCCCAACTCTCCCCCTACCTTTGTAACTATTGCATTAAGCTTGTCGCCAATATTTGGAATGGTTTCAAATTCATCAATTTTAACAAAACCTTCAGACTTATAACCAATATCTACAAGCACATAATCTTTCATGATATTTATAACAATACCAGAAACATTACTACCCAGCTCTATCTTTTCAAGAACCTTTAGATAATTTTCTTGTAAATCTTCTTGATTTTCCATTCTCACCTCTCTATCACTTTTTTTTTCAAATTAAATGTCCTTATGATAATATCACATACATCGTCTAAGCATTTATAACTTGTGTCAATATAAAAAACTTCTTTGACTAATTTTAATTTACCATACTCTTTATTCTGGTCAATTTTATCTCGCTTATCAAGTGCCTGCTCTAGCTCGTTTAAAGCCACATTCCCGTCTCTTTGATTATATCGTCTTAAAGCTCTCACTTTAACTGAAGCATCAAGGTATATCTTAACCTTAGCTTCTGGAAAAATTACAGTAGTAATATCCCTACCCTCTATTATATAATCATCATCCTTTAATTTGACTATTTCTCTTAATTTTTTATTCACAAAATTTCTAATACCTGCATAAGAAGAATAAAGAGAAACTTGAAAATCTATCTTTTCATTTAAAATATGATTTATAACATTTGTACCATTAAGCAAAAAATCAACACCGTCAAATTCAATATTATTTTGTGATATAAGTTCCAAAATTTTGTTCTCACTAAGCAAATCATATTCATTTAGAGTAAACCTTTGAGCAATTAAAGTTATAATTCTATAAAAATAACCAGAACTAATAAACTTAAAACCCAATCTAATTCCTAAGGCTCTTGCAACTGAACTTTTTCCTGAAGCAGAAGGTCCATCAATTGCTATTATCACTCAACACTCTCCCAAAAACTGTGACTTAAATTTATTAATTTTAGCTAAAGAGAGAACTTTAATTTGTCCTTCCTTTAAATCATCTAACTTAATATTACCTATTCTAATCCTGTGAATTCTCTTTAAATAGATATTCCGACTTAAAAAGACTCGCCTAATTTCTCTATTCTTACCTTCTGTTAAAATTAACCTCAAAGAATTATCACCAAGCATTATATAAGATTTTAATTTTAAAATTTCTCTTTCTATTTTTATCCCACGTTTAAAATTAATAAGCAAATCTTCATCAATAGCCTTTTTTGACTCAACAATATATTCTTTTTCAACTTCCTTTATTGGATGCAAAATATTATTTGCAAACTGACCATCATTAGTAAACAATAAAAGTCCAGAACTTTTAAAATCAAGTCTACCAACTGAGAACAAACGCTCTTTAAACAAAGGCTGAACCAGAGATATTGCCAACTTTCTTCCATTTGGATCAAAATTAGAACACAAATAATTTTTAGGCTTATTAAGAGCTATATAAATGTTAGTTTTGATTTTGGAATCACGACAAACAAATATCTGTCCTCTATACCTCACTTTATCACCTAAGAAAACTTTATCTCCAAGCTTTGCAAGATTGCCATTTATTCTGACGAAATTTTTTTTTATAAGATCCTCACAAAATCTCCTAGAACCTATACCCTTCTCTGCTAAAAAAACATGCGCCCTAAGTCCTTTTTTGCTATTCATATTGTTCAATGCTTTTTCCTTTTTTTAAAACCAAGTTACCATTTATATAAACCATATCTATAATATTTAACATTTTACATTCAAGAACAACTAAGAAATAACAAAATTTTTCAAAAAAGTAACACCTATCATTAGGATCCAATAAAAAATCAAAAACACAATTACCTTCCTTAGCTAAAATAGAAATAATTCTATTTTTTTTATCCAAAAATCTAGCATTATATGTACCTAAAATGACATTAGACTTTTTTATATTATCCCAAATCTCACCATACTTCCTGATACGCCTTGAAGCCTTAACACTACTATCTTTAAATTTTTGAATACCAGAAGAAACAGCCATATAACTTTGGGGACTATTATTACCACCCCCCGAACTTTCCACAAAGATACTAGCATTTCTAAAAAAAGAAACCTTAGATATATCTGAATATACACTATGTTTTAAATTTTGCTTCACATCTTTAGATTTTTCATTTTTTTTGCTAAAACTTATTAATTTGCGAACCATCTTCCTTCCAAATAGCTTTTTTTCTTTTAATTTTACCGTATAAAGAACCTGTGTCTTCAAATAAAGCAAACTAGCCGAAAAAGAATAAAATCTAATTAATTCTTTAACATCTATTTCAAGACCATCAGAAAATATCAAAAAATCTTCTATTATTTTATTTAAATTCAAAGTCTTTAAAAGCTCTCTTTTACCCACTATATAATCAAAAAAAATTTCTATTTCCCCTTTAAAATCATCACAAACAATCAAATAATCATTTAAATTCGCCATTTTAATCTTTTTCTTTCACAATATCAATAGCACTAATTTCAAGACAATCCTGACTAGGACCTTCAAAAATTATCTTTCTAAGTGTATTCTCAAGTTTATCAGTAATTTCCTTTTCTTGAATTAGATAATTAACAGCACTTTCTCTACCCTGTCCTAATTTATCATTGCCCATAGAATACCAAGAACCTGTTTTTTGTATTAAGTTATACTTAATCGAAGCATCCAATATACTGGCTTCACGAGAAATACCTTTTCCAAAATAAATTACAAGCTCTACTTTACGAAAAGGAGGTGCTAATTTATTTTTTACAACCTTAACTCTTATTTTATTTCCAATAACATCATCTGCAGAACTTCCTATTACTTGTTCAATCTTTCTAACTTCAAGACGAAGAGAAGAATAAAATTTTAAAGCATTTCCTCCAGTAGTAGTCTCTGGATTGCCAAACATGATACCAATTTTGGTTCTTATTTGATTAATAAACATAATACAAGTATTAGATTTTGAAAGTATTCCGGTAATCTTTCTTAAAGCTTTGCTCATTAATCTTGCTTGAAGCCCAATCTGAGAATCTCCCATCTCTCCTTCAATCTCTGCCCGTGGTGTTAAAGCTGCAACAGAATCAATAACAATCAAATCAACTCCACCACTCCTAATTAAATACTCAGTAATCTCAAGAGCTTGCTCACCTGTATCAGGCTGACTAAGCCAAAGTTCATCAATATTAACACCCAGAGCACGTGCATAACCAGGGTCAAGGGCATGCTCAGCATCAATGAAAGCCGCTATTCCACCACTTTTTTGAATCTCAGCAATTGCTTGAAGAGTTAAAGTAGTCTTACCAGAAGATTCTGGTCCAAAAATTTCTACTACCCTTCCCATTGGATATCCTCCAACACCAATTGCCTCATCAAGTAAAATAGAACCACTAGAGATGCTCTTTATACCCTTGCCTACAGGAGATTCTCCCATTTTAATAAGACTTCCTTTGCCAAAATCTTTTTCTATCTGAATTCTAGCAAGCTCAATAGCCTTTTCTCTACTTAATCTGTCATTTAAAGAATTATCTATTTTGTCTTTTAATTTTGACATCTTACTTCTTCTAATCAATTTTGGCAGGTTCTACCTTTTTAATATGATATCTAAAATGAGTATTATTTATCATAAAATCAAGATTGTCCCCTTCCTTTGCATCTAATAAATTTTCTCCAAAAGGAGACTTATAAGATATAATACCCTCATCAGGATTTGATTCCCAAGGTCCAAATATCAAATAAAACTCTTCTTTACCAGTATCTTCATTAAGCATAGTAACTTTTGTTCCAAATCCAACAACAGAACTTTGAAGCTCTTTCATATCAACAACCTTTGCAACATCTATTTCTGACATAAGCAAATTCAATCTTTTTGTTAAGAACTGCTGCCTTTCCTTAGCAGAATGATATTCAGCATTTTCCTTTAAATCACCAAGCTCACGAGCTTTACCAATTTCTTTAGAATTTTCTGGTATTTCTACATCCTTTAAATACTGCAATTCTTTTTGTTTTCTACTAAGAGAACTTAAAATAGTTAAAAATCCTACCTCAACCTTCTCTCCTGCGAATTGCATTTTCTCATCTTCAAATTCAATATCACCAAATATAGTCCTTATTGCAGATTTAATATGTAGAAGATCTTTTGGAGGAAAATCTCTTATATAAAAACACGTCATATATACCCTTTTGGCAAGTTCCTCATCCATAACCTTACCTAAAACAATATTAAGGTATCTATCCTTAATCAAAAGATTAATTACCATCCTATAAATTCTCTTATTAGCAACAGAATTGTTTTTATTATTAATTTTAACAACACTACCTGTTAAAATTTTAATCAAATTTACTAATAACTCTGAATCAGAATAATCTAAATTTACTGAATAAATGGTGTAATGTTTTAAAATCCAAATATAAGCATCTTTATAGACTTTATAATTTTTGATGACATAATTAAAAAGCTGTTCTATTTCTTTTAGATCTTCCTTATAAAGAGAATCTATCAATTTCTTATTAATGTAATAAGGAAAAAGTTGTTTATAATAACAAACCCAATCAATCAACTCTTCTTTAATTAAAGATACCAACTCTTTTTTGATCTCTGCATTCAAGATTGAATCAAAAAGATCAACTATATTTTTAGAATACTCTCTTAAGAGAACTTCTAAATTAATATCTTTTTCAATATTAATTTTTAAAGCAATTCCATTTTCAGAGTTTTTTAAAGATTTAAGTATCACATAAGAACTTATCACATAGTGATCAACTTTTGTAAAATTATTAACATAAATTAAAAAATAATTAAGCATCTCCTCTTCAATATGCAAATCCTTTACAACACCACCTGCTGTACAATAATGCATAAAAATTTCATATCTTTTGTAAAAATCTTTTTCTATTTTAAACTTATCATAAACTTTTTCATTAAAATTAGAAGCCCTCTCATTATACATATAAAAGTCAGCTTTTCCGGATGCCATAACAAAATGAGGATTATCTCTTAAAATTTGCTTAGCTTTTATACTCCAAGCATTCCACACGCTTTGAGTCATTAAACTTGGAACAAGTTCTCGCTTGATTCCTTTAAGATCAATTGATTTATAACTTTTAATAATTACTTTTAAAGCCCATTCAATATCTCTTTTTAAACTCTCTACAAGTTCTTCTTTTGGTTTAATTGCCTTTAAAACCCTAATATTATCTTTTTCAAGAGGTACTAAAGCAGAAATAGCCATATCAAAACTAATAAAATGTCCACGCTTAGAAACAAAATCAACTACAATACCTTGTTCATTTACATCTTTAACTATTCCTACAAACCAAGTCTGATGATAAACAAAATTTCCTTTAGCAAAAAATAAATACTTTTCAAAATCAGAATAAACATCAACAAAATTTTTATCTAAGTTTTCAATGTCAGATTTTTCAAGATATTCCTCAATATTTTTAATATCCTTATATTTTTCTCTTAAAAAGAGAACTAAATTCTCTCTTGCTTTCTGATTTTTATTATCAAGCTTTAAAATTCCTTTCAAAATTTCTATTGTTTCATTAACATGTTCACTTATAGAGTAATGTTCATATAAATCCTCATAAAGAACCACAGCTTTTTTAAAACCAAGTTCTTTTTCAACTTTCTGAAGTATTAAAAGAAAAGAATCAAAGTCATCAGAAGTATATCGAATCAATTTAGACCATATTTCTCTGATGCCTGACATTTGTTTTTTATCAATAAAACGATAAATTGCTTTTCTAAAAAAATATATTGACTTTTGCAAATCAATATTCTCATAATGCATAGCAAGCTGCCTTACAAATACAGTATCATCAACATCAGATTCAACAATACGAATCCAAATATCTGGTAATTTATCATTTTCATTATTTTGCGAATATATCTTTGCAAGCGTGTAAAGTGCATGCTTATTCTCAGAAGTTAAAAGCATCTTATGACATATATGCTCAACAAGAGACCACCTCAAATTTTGGGAAAACAAATCTAAAACTGTAAGCAAACTCATATCATTAAGTGGCCTTCTACTATATATAAGCATGCCTGAAATATAAAGACCAGCAATACTCTTCTTGATATCCTTTAAATGTTTACTACAAATATCTAGAGCTTCCTCTGTTAAATTCTCCAAAATTATATTATCTATTAATTCATCCAATTCCTTTATCTTTGCAAGAGAATAATTATTAACAACTATCCTTGTCCATTTATCCTCTTGTAAGATATTATCCAATCTTTCTATAGTGGTGTTAGACATTCAACTCTCCTAATATCAATTTTATTAAAATTAAACTAATTGACATACTGTTGATATATTCCTATATCTATTTCTTTAATATAAGATAAAATTTCATCAATTCGGACACGATCTTCTTTTATCCTTACATAATGATCAATAAGCCAAAAATATTTATTAATAAGCCTTGGAAGCAATATACTTTCATTTATAGATCGATAAGATTTTTCTTTAAGCTCATTGCGTAAACTATAAACAGACTGCTTTAAATGACCAAGTTCAATAGGTCTTAATTCTCGCTTTATATTAAATACACCATTCAATGCACCATAAACAGGTATCCATTCCTTAATAAGAGTATCAGAAATATTCCTATCAATCTTAATAGCTTCTATTAACTTAAGTATCATTTCAGATTCAAGAGCATCTATATCTATCTTTTGGGGATTAATAAAAAAAGCTTCTCTAAATAAAACCTTAGCTTCTTTAATTTCATCAATAAGAGCATAAGAATCAGCAAGCTCAGCAACTACATCTGCATTCTCTTTCGCATCCCCTAATATCTGCAAAAAAACGGATATAGCCCTCTCATAATTCCCCATTCCCTTATAAGACTTAGCAATCTTTATTAAAATATCCAAGTTTTCTGGTTGTAATTTATATATATCTTTATATATAGTTAAGCATAATTGAAATATAAAATATTTAATTGAGTTTCGGCCTTGAACAAAATCAAAATTCATCTTTTTTAAATATCTTCTAGCAAAATTATTCCACTCTCTAACTAAAAATTCAGCCTTTTCATAGTCCTTATCTATCCGATCAAGACTTTCAACCTGACCACTCCAATATACAGAACTTTTTAAAGCAGTCAAAACCTCAATATTATCAAAATCAAGAGCATGTGCTTCTTCTGATTTCATTAAAGCTGTTTTAAAATCACCTTTTCTGAAGCTTAAATAAACATCCTTGATTAATTCCGCGATTTTTTCTGATGACACATTCCTACCACTTTAAAATATATATAAATCCCAAACTAGTTTATATAATTATAACATTAATAAGTTTTTAGTCAAACCAGCCTATTTAAAACCAAAAACAATATTCTATTTATTATTTTTTTAATATAGAATTTATGTAAAAAATGTTAAAAACAATCATCATGAGGATAGCTTCGATTTTATGGACATGGAAACTAACAAACTTATTAAGAAATCTATTCGCTATTATAACTCTCAAAAATATTCAGACGTAATAAAACTCTTAGAAAAGGAAATTTTCTTTTACAAGAATTACTACTTTTATCATTACATTTTAGGAATGTCTTATCTTCGAATAGGAAATTTAGGAAATGCTCAAACATATCTTAAAAAAGCTTATACTTTAAATCCAACAGAACCAGATGTTAAACAATCAATAGCAATATTACTAGCAGCCCAAGGGAAAGAAGACAAAGCTATACAAATATGGCTTAAAATGATAGAAGATAATCAAGCAATAAAACGATCAGAACTCTCCTTAGAAGTGATTAGAAAAAATCCCATTCAAGGGACATTATTCCTAAACAAAAACAAACTATATGCTAAGCTATTTCCAAAAATCAAAGTCAAAACAAAATATAAAATATCTAAATTAATAAAATTACTAACAATACCAAGCCTTGTATTTTTAGTAATATCAATACTCTTATTTACAAACTACAACGAAGTAATTAAACTGATATTAAAAATCAATCCTACATCACAAGAAAAAAAAGCTTTAAACAATATTGCAGCATATATTGATGATATTAAAATAAATGATAAAGAAAAAATTGAAAATCATGAAGGACAATTTGTGTTCATACTCACTGAAACTGAAATCAAAAATTCATTTCAAAAAATTAAAAATCATCTAAAAAAAAGTAAAGATAATTTTGCAAGAATTGAAATAAATAAGATATTAAACTCAAATGCATCAGAATCAATTAAACTTAAAGCCAAAAATTTAGCAAGTTTTATCTCAAGACCAGACTTTATTACATTCAATGACTATTTAACTTTAAAACAAATTCAAAAAAATCCATCAATTTACTCAAATGTATATGTAAAATGGGAGGGAATTACACATAATGTTGAAAAAAAAGATAACATAACTTACTTTGACTTTTATGTTGGATATAACAAAAATGTCCTTGAAGGAATAATAACTACAAAAACAAGTTTTGATATCGATATTGATTTCAAGGACTCTGTTGAAATACTTGGACAAATAGATTATGACTATAACACAAATAAAATAACTTTAAATGCAATCACAATACGCAAAATAGAGAGAAAAAATTAACTTTGTGACTATCATATAAAACCATTGAAGCTTAATTACTTTCTACTAAAAAGGTGTGCTTAAAAATTTATCATTCCCTTTAACAAATTTTATGGTCTCATCAAAAGACAATAACAACTCTTCCTTCTTGGTTAAGTCTCTTACCTTTATCTTATCCTCTTTATATTCCTCTTGTCCTATAAAAAATAAAAATCTTATAGCTTTATCAAGAGCATATTCTATTTGTTCCTTAATATTCTTACCATCCTTATTCTTTGGATATACCTCACAAGCAATATTATTTATCTTAGAATAATCATGTCTTCTAAATTTATCTGCAAGTTTATAATAATAGTCTTGCAATTCAGAGTCTATGTTAACAATTAATACCCTTGAACTGGCTTTAACAACAAATAATTTAATATAATTAAATTTATCACTCTCAATTATATGTTGAATCCTATCAACACCAAAAGATCCACCAACTCCTGACACTTTTTGCAAAGAATTAGAAAATAAGGACAATAAATTATTGTATCTTCCACCACTACAAATACTCCCTACATCAACGCCAGTCATCTTAGCCTCAAACACAAGTCCGGTATAATAATCAAGACCACGAACTATCTTAAGATTAAAGTTAAATGCATCTTGAATGCCTAATGCACTAAGATGCATAAAGATATCTTCAATTCTATTAATATCATCATTATGATCTAACATATCTTTTAAGATTTTCAATTTATCCCAAAAAGTTCCTTGTAAATTCACAAATTTTAATATTAAATCAACATGTGTCTCACTTAGCTTTGTCAGTAAAGTCTCTCTAACACTTTCAATTCCTATTTTATCTAATTTATCTATATTGCTCAAAATAAAAATATAATCATTTTTTAACCCCAATTTATCAATATAAGCTTTCAATATTCCAATATGAGAAAAGTTAATAACAAACCTTCTATTAATACCCTCTATAAAATTTAAAAAAATTTCTCCAAGACCACAATAAACAACAGATAAGATCTCAGCATCACCACGAAAAGTATCCTCACCTACTATATCAAAATCAAATTGCATAAATTCTCTATATCTACCCTTTTGAGTGTTTTCTCCCCTAAATACTTTCCCCACTTGAGATCTTCTAAAAGGAAATTTAATCTTATTTCTATTAGCAGCCATAAATCTTGCAAAAGGAACCGTTAAATCAAAACGCATAGAAACATCTCTATCTCCATTATCTTTAAATCGATATATTTGTTTCTCTACCTCATCCCCACCTTTTTTTAATAAAAATTCAGAATATTCAAGAATAGGAGTATCCATCAAATCAAAATTATATGAAGCAAGAACACTATGTATCTGCTTTATAATATGAGTACGAATCAACGCTTCTTTTGGCAAGTAATCTCTAAAACCTTTTAAAGTTCTGACATCCACTATATTTAAACCTCTACTAATTTAAAATTTAATCTTTTCATAATATAATATTATAAATATGAGAAGAAATTAATCAAACATTAATATTAAAATCTTGTACTCTTAAATGTTTATTACTTACAATAAGGAGCATGTAGTATTTGATGCATAAAAATTTTGCTAACAATTTAAGATTAAATACAATTCTCATAGTTTCACTAATAATAACATTATTAACTATTTATAAATATTTTATGCTAATGTCTTCTGCCAAAGAAATACCATATCTTCCTCAAAATACAAATTATATTTCAAGAAGAGGCAATATTTATGACAGAAATGGAAAAATAATAGCATTCTCTTCAAAATCACATTCAATAGGAACGGATCCAAATAAAATAAAAAATATCGTAAGTACATCAGAAACCCTTGGTGCAATATTGAAAATTGAACCCCAAACACTAAAAAAAAAATTGTCCTTAAAAAAAGGGTTCATATATATAAAAAGAAAAATAAAAAGAGAAGAATCTGAATTAATTAAAAGAATTCAATCAGAAGGAAGATTAAAAGACATCGTACTATATCCAGACTATACAAGAATTTATCCATTTAAAGAACTAACAAGCAACATTACAGGTTTTGTTGGAACTGACAATATTGGGCTTACAGGTATTGAACTATCCTTAAATAGCCTATTAAACGAAGATTTGACCAAACAAAAATCTATAAACGAAAAGCTATACACAAATAACATATACTTAACAATAGACATAGACCTGCAAAAAAATATAAATCAAATAGCAAAAAAATACTTTAAAGAAAACCAACCTGAAAACATGATTGCTATAGTAATGGATGCCAAGAATGGAGAAATTTTATCAATGCTTCAACTTCCACAATATGATGCCAATCATTATTCAAATTATCCTAAAGAAATATGGAATAATTTTGCAACCGCTCTCACCTATGAACCTGGAAGTATTAATAAAATTTTTACAGTAGCTATTTTATTAGAGAGTGGATTATTAAAATCAAATGAAAAATTCCTAGATAACGGTATATACCAAAAAAAATTTAAATCAGGTGAAATAGTTACAATAAAAACTCTAAATCCTCCTTATGACTATATCGATCCTAGTGGGATCCTCATTTATTCATCTAATGTAGGAATAGCTCACATTACAGATAAAGTAAGTAACGAATATTTTTATAACAAATTAATAGATTTTGGCTTTGGAGAAAAAGTTGGATTTCCTTTCCCTGGAGAGACAAAAGGCCTCCTAACTCACCATTCAAAATGGTCAGGACGAAGCAAAGCTACAATTGGCTTTGGACAAGAAATAGGAGTATCTGCTATTCAAATATTACAAGCTGCTAGCATACTAAGCAATGATGGAATTATGTTAAAACCTAAAATAATAAAAGAAATAAGTGATGAAGGAGGAAATGTAATTCAAAAATTTCAAAAAGAAGAACTTAAAAAAGTAATATCTACTCATACAGCAAAAGAAGTATTAAAAATGATGCGAGAAGTTGTAAATAAAGGAGGCATACCAAATCTTAAAATGAAAAATTTAAGCATTTCTGCAAAAAGTGGAACTTCTCAGGTAATTGATAAAAATACAGGCAAATATTCAGAAGAAGATTATACATCCTCAATACTTGTAATATATCCTACAGAAAATCCTAAATACATCATATATATTGTATACAGATATCCTAAAAAAATAATATATGGAACACGAATTGCTGCTCCAATGGCAAAAGAAATAATAGAATTAATTGAAAATCAAAATAATAAAAATGCATACAATAAAATTAAAATTTCTCCAAAAATTAGCATACCAAAAGTTACAATTAAACACGAAACAAAGGAAATCCTGCCAAACTTTAAAGGGTTGTCAAAAAGAGATCTGATGCAAATTTTAAAAAACTATACAAACATAAAAATTGAAATCAAAGGCAATGGCTTTGTATATAAACAATCTCATACACCTAATACAAAATTAAAAGATATCAATAAGCTTGAAATAACTCTAAAATAATTTAAGAAAATAAATTTTTTATCTCATTTCTATAAAAATCTAAAATATAATTACGTTTAACATCCATCTTAATAGACATCTCTTTACCTATCTCAAAAGGCTTTTCTAAAAGAACAAACTTTAATATTTGTTCAAAAGGTTTAAATCCATTAGCTCTATTAACAAGCTTGTTTATCTCATCACTAATAGCTTTAAGGACAATGTTATTTGCAACAATTTGTTGCCTATTTTGAGCATCAAAAATTTTCTGACCAATGCTCTCTAAATATTTATTTATTTCATCAAAATTAGGAAGAATTAATGCTCCTAAAAATTTTTGATCCTGACCCACAACAACTGCTTTTTCAATCAATAATGATTCTTCAAGCTTAATTTCAATTGGCACAGGTTCAATATTCTCTCCATTGTTTAAAACAATAGTATCTTTTTCTCGCCCTATTATCTGAACAACATTATCCTTTGACAAATTAACAATATCACCTGTATTTAAAAATCCATCAGGCCCAATAACCCGACTAGTAGCATTTTTATCTTGATAATACCCAATCATAACTTGAGGACCCTTAATAAATAAAATCCCCTTACCTGGCTTACTAAGCTTATTACCATTTTCATCCCTAATCTCAGCAACAGTTTCAGGCAACACTTTACCACAAGTACCAAGAATTAACTTTCCATACTTATTAGATGCAACACCTGGAGATGCCTCTGTTAATCCATAAGCATTAGCAAGATTAATGCCAATCGCATTAAAAAATCTAACAATAGATAAAGACATACTGCCCCCACCAGTAATCCCAACAATAAAATTATTGCCCAAAAATTTTCTTATCCTTTTAAAGATAAGAAAATCTCCCAAACTTCTAAGTGGAAATAAAACTACCAAACCCAAAATTCCTAAAAATTTTTTTATAGGTACCAATAAATCAAAGCCATTATTAGGGTATAATCCTAAAACTATTCTATGACAAATATCATATAAACATGCTACTTTAACAAAAGTACTAAATAATAATCTTGCTAAAAATGACTTCTTGGAAACTTCCTTGAGTATATTATGCCTTATTGCAATCCAAAGTCTAGGAACAGCAGCAAGATAATGAGGATTAATATTTTTAATATCATCAAGTATAATCCTTGGAACAATACTTGAAAATAAACAAGTCATACCTTTAAGAAAAATATTATAAGAAAAAGATCTCTGAAATGAATGCCAAATTGGTAAAATACACATAAATATTTGTCCCTCACTAGCATTAACCATCCGACTAAAACTAGATACCTGATAAAGAAAATTAGCATGAGAAAGCATTACTCCTTTAGGTTCCCCTGTGGTACCAGAAGTATATATTATTGTTGCCATATCATCAGGACTAATATCATTTACAATTTCAATAATCTTCACATCTTGTCTTGCATCATCTCCAATTGAAAGAGACTCTTTATAAGTATAAATTTTAAAATCACTAAAACGTTTTTTATCGTTTTCACTTAAATCGTCAATAGTAATAATGATAGGCTTAATTTTCAAGTTAACATGCATAATCAAATCAAGAATATTTAGATTTTCCACTATTATTATATTTGGCATAACAGCATTAATGATTACTTCAGCCTCAAAAGGAGTAATATCAGTTCCTTTTGGAACATCTACAGCACCTAAAGCTAAAATTGCAAAATCTATAACACTCCATTCAATTCTATTCTCAGAACAAATAAATACTTTATCTTGATATCCCAAGCCCATTTTTTTTAAGAATGATGCAAATTTCAAAACATTATTCTTTAACTCCTCATAAGTAACTTTGAAATAATCTTTATTACTTACTCTATATATTTGTGCAATTTTACTGTTATGCTTTTCAGCAATTTCAAAAAAAGCTTTTACTAAAGACATATCACTCTACTCTATCTCACACCTAAATAACACTTATAATGCTAGTAATATTATAACACTCAAAACAATAAAATCCTAATTTAAACTTTAATTGACTTGTGTAATATTTCAAAATATTTATTTATATCATTAAGAATAAAAAAAGCTAATTGCCTATAATAAAAAATTTAATTCCTTCAGTAGGGTATTCTTGTTTTAAAATATCAACAATACTTCTTAATCTCTCTATAACAATTAATTTCTCAGTATAAATTATAAGAATAAAATTTTCCCCTGGCCAAACCCCATCACCTTGCTTTTTACCCTTTCTTCCTTTACCATGAACGTCATATATTTGAGAATAATATATATTTTCACCAAAATCATTTTCTATCCTATTAATATGTTCATGAAGATCAAACTCTAAAGACAGATTAGAAATTATTTCTACTCTATACACATACCCTCCTAGTCTTCATTCTCATCAATAAAAAGATTATTAAAATTACTCTTAGTCTTAGCTTTGTCCTTAATATTATTTTTGGGAATATCCATGTCATTTGCGCCTTGATCGTTATTTAAAGAACTCTTAACACATTTTTTAGAATTAATTCTGCCAATAACAACAAAAAATTTAAAAAGAATGAAATTCTTTACAGAAAGATTAGAAAAAATTTCAAAAATCATAGGAATAAAAAATAAAGTCAATAACGTACTAGCAATCATTCCACCAATAAAGGTAAAAGCAATTGATCTTACAAAAGCATTCTCACTTGAATCTGAGAACGCAAGAGGAGATAGCCCAATTATTGATGTTAAGGCAGACATTAAAATTGGTCTAAATCTAGAACGACCTGCTTCAAGCACAGATTCTCTAAGACTAAATCCCCTTTTAATCAATAAATTAATGTAATCTACAAGCACAATACCTGTATTAACAACAATCCCAACAAGCATAAGCATACCAACAGCAGTAAAAACAGAAACATGTTCTCCTGATATAAAATAAATCAGTGAAACACCTATTAATGTTAATGGTATTGTAAAAAGGATAATGAATGGCTTTAATAGAGACTCAAATTGTGCTGCCATAACTCCAAATACAAGCAAAATAGCCATAAAAATTAGTATTATAAAATGCTGTATATACTTCACAAATGAGCTGTATTCTCCTTCAAACTTAACTAAAATATCATCCTTTTTGGGAACCTTATTAGTTACAAAATCTACTACATTTTTTGTAATCAAAGCTAGATTTTCATTTGGAGAAATATTTGATGTAAGTGTAACTACTAAAGATTGATTTTCCCTTACAATATCATCAAATCCTTTTGTTTTCTTAATCCTCACTATTGAAGATATAGGAATTTTAATACCAGCTGAATTCATAACAAACATTTTATCCAAATCACTCAAACTAACAATATTGCCTCTATCAAGCTTAAGAACAATATCATAATTTATTCCGTCTTGATTATATTTTCCTAATAAAAGTCCATCAATATTACTCTTAATCTCTTTTGAAAGCTCTTGTAGGCTAATTCCATAAGAATAAGCCTTTTCTCGATCTATTTCTATCTCAATCTGAAGATTTTCTTTTATGTCAAGCTTGGGATTAACAAGTTGTTTGGGAAATTGTTTCTTTAAAAGACTAACTAACAACTTCCCATATCCTATTGCATACTCAAAATCAGAAGCAATAATTTTAATATCAATAGAAGCACCACCACCATAAGCAGTTCTTTCTGATGAAGTATTAAAAATAAGGTCAGGATAAAGGTTTTTAACACGTTCTAAAACTTTATACTTAATATTTCTTTCTTCCTTAATAAGTCTTCTACTATTCTCTTCCTCTAAGGAAAATGTGAAGCTAAAGAAAAAATTTTTTGGACTTACTGAAGACCGAATACTCTTATAACCTTTAATTTCACTTTTCAAAATTTCTAAAACTTTATCTGAATAAAATTTTGAAATTTCCAAGTTCTTTTCATTAGGAAAGCTAAAATCAAAATTCATAGAAGAAGAATGAATTTCAGGAAGAAAAGATACCTTTAAAAAAGGCAATAAAACCAAACTTAAAATAAAACTAAAAAGAACAATAAGCGAAAAAATTATTTTGTGAATTAAAACATATTTTAGCAACTTAAGATAAAGCTTTTCAGAAAACAAATAAATCCCATAAAAAAAACTATCAACCTTTCTAATAAATTTATTCTTGATGGGTTTTTGAAAAGTAGTATAAAGTCCAACATAATAACTTGAAAGAACGGGAACTAAAAAAACTGCAACAAATAAAGAGGCTGCCAAAGATACAACAACAGTAAAAACAAAATCCCTAATAAAATCACCTATTAAATCTAATTCAGCCTTAAAAATAAGCATAGGAAGAAACACACAAATTGATGTTAAAGTTGCAGCCATAATGGGCAACATCACTTCTTGTGTTCCAAAAATAGCAGATGAAATGAGTTTGGCTCCTTTTTGTCTATATTTATAGATATTATCTATTACAACAATAGAGCAATCTACAAGCATACCAACACTCAAAGCAAGACCTGAAAGACTCATAACATTTAATGAAATATCTGCAAAATACATTAAAAAAAAAGTAAAAACAATAGCAAATGGTATGGCAATTCCAATAATAATAGTTGCTCTAAGACTTCTTAAAAAGAAAAAAATAATGCATAATGAAAGCAATGCACCAGAATAAGCTGCATTAGAAACAGACAAAATAGACTTTTTAATAAACTCAGAAGCATCATGAAAAACATCTAAAGATATATCCTTTGGAAGTGTAAGCTTTGTTTTTTCAATCTCTGCTTTTATTTCATCTGAAACAATAACTAAATTTGCATCACTTTGTTTTTTGATAGATATATTAATAGAAGGCTTACCATTATAATGAACATAAGTTTGTAAATCATCAAAGACCATCTTAATATTTGCAATATCCCTTAATCTAATTTGAGCAAGAGAACTACCATCTAAAACATAAGTACTTGGATTTTTATAAGAAATAACTACATCTCCCAAGTCCTTAAACGAACTAAATTCTCCAGATACTTGTGCTTGATATCGCAAATCATTGTCTAATAACTTACCAACTGAAAATCCAAAATTTTGAGACAAAATAAACGGCGCTATTTTTGATAAAGTAAGTCCATACGCCTCCAACCTATTTGGAGAAACCTCAACTAAAACTCGTTTAGTCTCCCCTCCATTAACCTCTATACTTCCAACTCCATTAATCCTTCCCAATTTAGGCTTAATAATATTATCCACATATCTCTTAAGTTCTATAAGGGGTCTATCTGCATATAAAACAAATGATAATACTTCTAAATCTGTTGGATTACTTCTATAAACTTTGGGTAATCTTGCTTTTTCAGGAAGCAAACTTTTTGAAACCTCAATTGCATCCCTTATCCCATTTAGAGCTAAATCTACATTGGTTCCACGATAAAATTGAACGTAAATACTGCTACCACCTTTAAAAGAAATACTTTTTATTGTTTGCACATTATTTATTAAGCCCAGATTGCTCTCTAAAACACTAGTTACTGTCTTTTCAATTTCTTGAGCAGATACTCCTTCCCCATCATAGACAGTATAAATAGCTAAATTATTGTCTTCAACAACAGGTAGCAAATCCATTTTTAATCTTGAAAAAGCATAAATGCTAATTACAATCAATAACGAAAATAATATTAACATCGTTATTGGCCTACCAACAACCTTTTTTATTAACATACAAAAACCTCAAAAATTAAACATTGTCTTCAACAGCAAGTCCATCTTGAATGTCCACTATATCTACACCAACTCCATCAGAAAGAGAAGAAATACCCTCAATAACAATTAAATCATCAGCATTAACACCTTCTTTAATAGAGGCAATATCATCTACCTCGAAATCTATTATCGGAAAGACTCTTTCAACGGTTTTTTTAGCTTTATTTAACTTAAATACACAAAGTTTACCTTCTCGCTCAACAAATGCACGTCTTGGAATTTTGACCGCATTTTTTAAATGATTAGTAATAAGCTTGATCTTGGCAAACATACCAATAATCATTTTATTTTTATTATTTCCTATAGGTTCAAGATATACTGCAGCAGTACGACTCTTAAAATCCAAAATAGGGGATACTTCTGAAACTTTTGCTTTAAATTTTTCATTCGGATAAGATTGAAGCTCAATAACAGCATCACTACCAACCTTAACATCCAAAACATATTTCTCAGAAATATGAGTCTTAATCTGAATTGTATCTATTTTACCTATTAAAGCTATACTTTTTTGAGGTCTAACTGTTTCTTCAATTTTACAATTAACAGATAAAACATATCCAGAAATTGGGGTTATCACTGAACTTTTTAAATAAAAAGAACCCGGTTTTGAGGGATCAAGTACTGCAATTACTTGTCCTTTTTTTACATAATCTCCAAGCTTAATGTTAAGAGACACTATTTTACCCATAACACTTGGGAAAACCTCGGATTTAACTTTCGTATCTATATCTCCATTTAAAGTAAGATAATTACTCAAAATCCCCCTTTGGGCTTTAATAAGAATAACTGGAAATTTATTAGAAGACTTATTGGAATTAGAAGGGATACTAATATCTTCTTGTAAACCATCATTAATAGCATTCTTACTACAAGAAAAATCCAATAACAAAGATAATAAAATTAAAAAAAATAAAAAATGTTTTAAATAAAATCGAATATTAAAAATAAAATACAAAAATATCCTCCTATCAACTATCTAATTCACCTATTAACTCCTTATATTCAAGTATTATATTGGCATAATTTAGTTTATCTTTTATAAATTGCAAATCACTCTGTTTATAGGAAGTCTCGATGTCATTTAATTTCACAAGTTCTAAGGTACCTTTATTAAAAGCCTTAAAAGCCATCTGATAATTCTTTTTAGATATTTCCAAATTTATCTTGGAATTATCTAAAATAGATTTATATAGTCTTACACTTTTACGCTTCTGAATAATATTAGATTTAAATTCACGAATCTTATTTTTTATTTGATTATCTAAAATATGTAACCGATAATCTTGCTCCCATATTCCTGCAAAACTCTTTGAAAATGGTAAAGTTTCACTCAAACTATAAGTTAATCCCAAAGAAACTTGAAAACCCTGATTGGAAAAATTACTAAAACCATTACTAAAAGAAACACCCCCAGGAGAATAAGACACTGAAAATGAAAATTTTGGCAAGAAAGTATCTAACCAAATACTATGAAGCATAGCTTTCATAATTTGAGCAGAACCATTTAACTTTTTCAAGTCCAAAGACTCATTAAAATTTACTATTTTATCAAATAATGAAACATCTAATATTTCATCTGATAATTCTCCTATAGTCTCAAAATCTTGAGCAACATCTAATCCTAATAATAATTTAAATTTTTCTTTTATCCCTTCAAACTCAATAATGTGCTGATCTAAATCAGGTTGAGACTTGCTATACTTTAATTTAGCATCAAGATAATCTATTTCAGAAATAATCCCATTCTTATAAGCAATACTTGCTTGCTCAAATTTAATTCTGCTATTTTCAAGCTGACTTTTCAAAACTTCAAAAATATTTTTGAAAGCTATTAATTTATTATATGTTTTAAGAACAGTTAACTTAATGTTTTGAATAACTTTTTCCCTGTTAAGTTTAAAAGCCTCATAATTAAGAATAGCAAGCTTAATTTTACTAAAATCAGATGCAGATATTAAAAAATTAGCAGAAATACCAAAACCTAACTGCCAAGGTGAACTACTTACTAAATTAGACATAAAAAATTGAGGACCTGAAAAACTTGTACTAATATTTAAATTTGGAATAAAAATATTCCAAGCAGTATCTCGATGTAATTTTTTTATTTTTTCTTCGTACTCAGCATTTTTAATATCTAAACCGTTATTTAAAGCCATACGAACAGCATTTTCAACCGATATTTGCATAACCTCTGCATAAGATGAAAATGGAAAAATAAAAACTAGAATTAACTTCTTAATATTCACTTCCACCCATACTCCCCTATAGATACATACACATACAGAAAAATATTTTGTATAAAAATAACTAGTAAAATTACTATATCATAAATTTAATAAATATAATGATAAAATTACATTACTATGATGAATATCTTAACGAAACTTTTACTAGTGCCTAACTTGGTACTTATATTATTAATTAAAATATATCAACAAACTTTTTCCAAAATTATTGGCTTTCAGTGCATATACAAACCCAGTTGTTCAAATTACGCATTAGAATGTCTAAAACAATACAACATCATAACAGCTTCAATTCTAATTACACTAAGACTCATTAGATGCAATGCACTATTTAAAGGGGGTTTTGAAACAATATCAATTCAAAATCCAATATTAAATTCATTAAAGGAATTTAAAAAAAGATTAATCAAATAAGATTTTATATTTATCTGGAACCCAATTTTTAACATAATTTTTATGAATATCAACAAATTCAACAGCATTCCTATATTCGTGTCCAGATTTTTTATAATTTTTCTCTATTAAAGGCAACAATAAGTCATCATTCCAATAAAAATTATCAAACAAATAATAAGCATCAGGATCATCCTCCTTAAGTCCAATTCTAACAAGAGAATGAATACTCTCAGGCCCTCCCATTGCCAATAAAGGATCATCTAAAAATTTAATGTCATATTCGGCAAATGCCCAATGGGGCTTCCATAAAGGAACTAAAATCCACTCCTTTCTTTTAATAGCAGACTCTAAACTTGAAAGCATTACGCTTTCACTTGAAGAAACAAGTTCATATTCTTTATCTAAACCATAAATATTAAGTGTCTTTTCAACAGAAAGTTGTGTTCCAGCTCCTGCATCTATTCCTACAATTCTATTTTTAAACTCAGAACCTCTACCTTTAAGCTCAACAATACTTGATATTGTTACATAACTTGGCACTACAAACCCTTGTAATGTACCCTCATAATTAGCGCCAAGATCGACAAATTTATCTTTAAATTTTTCATAATAAAATTTATCAGCCGTAGGAACCCATGCAGACACCATACCATCTACCTGTCCGAGTGCTAAATACTGATACATTACAGATGTTGTAACAGGAAATATCTCAGCTTTATATCCTATTTTTTCAAAAACAACTTTCATAATATTAGTAGCAACTGTTTCTCCTATCCAATTAACATAAGCAATCTTTATTAATTTCAAATTTTTGGAGTTATTATTATTAAGACTATCATCCTTATCACAAGAAAATAAAATTAAAATCAAACTTATAAAAACAGATATCAATAAAACTCTCATAACCCAATTCTCCTATTAATGTATAAAAACAAAATTATTCTTTATTATACATTTCTAAAAACCTTTTGAATTTATTTTCCTTTTTTGTTCCATAATTATCAGTATTTAAATAACTGAACTTAATAAAAATAGCCTGCATAATTCTATCTAAGATAATAGCTATAATCACAACAGCTAATCCAGATATTAAACCTTCACCAAAATTTAATCTTTCAACAGAATATATTACTGTTCTACCAAGCCCTGATGAACCAACCATAGCTGCAATTACTATCATAGAGATTGCCATCATTATTGACTGATTAATTCCCTCAATTATACTTTGAAGCGCCAATGGCAACTGAATTTGAAAAAGAATACGAACATTACTACTTCCAAAAGATTTTGCAGCTTCAATGACTTCACTTGGAACTTGAACAATTCCAAGCCTTGTATATCTAATAACAGGAGGAATAGCAAAAACTATTGTAGCAAAAATAGCTGAAGGTGTACCCATGCCAAAAAAAGGTATAGCTGGTATTAAATAAATAAACGGAGGCATGGCCTGCATTAAATCAAGAAATGGTTTCAAAAATACATAAAATTTTGAATAATATCCACCTAAAATACCTATCAAAATTCCCCAAATTACTGAAAAAAATACAGATACAAAAATAATTGATATTGTATCCATTGAAACTTCCCAAAGATTAAAATACAAAATAAAGCAAAAACCTAACATAATCAATAAAGCTAATCTTTTCTTTAAAAATAAAAAACTTAAGACACAAATAATAACAATAAAAAGGACAGGATTAATAAAAAGAAATAGACTTTTCAAATTTTCATAAAACCAAATGACAACTTTTGCAAATCCTATGCCATTAGAATGAGAAAAATTATCAACAAAAAAACTAAAAGCTTTATCTATATTAGAAACTATGGAATCTCTAGTCATAAATTACCTATCTTGCCAATAAGCTAGCAATCTCCTCCAAGTCAATATACCCAATAATATTACCTTGTTCTCCTTTTATAATCAAATACTCCATCCTATTTAAATACTTAACAATACTTTTTATCTCATCATTCATATCTAAAATTAAAGCAATAAGATTACTATACTTTTTACCATTAGACAAACTATACAAACTAAAATTATCACCTTCTTTTTCAAGAAGAACATTAAATTTGTTAGGATCATCATTAAAAGCAAAATCCATTTTAATAATATCCTTAATTTTTAAAATATTTAAAACAGGAAGATTATCAATAAAATTAGCTATAAAATCTGTCTTTGGATCCCTTAATATTTCCAAAGGCTTACCAACTTGAACAATCTCTCCATCTTTCATAAAAGCAATTCTATTACCTAATTTAAAAGCTTCAATTAAATCATGAGTAATAAACACAACTGTTTTTTTTAACTTGTCTACCAATCTCAAAAGCTCACCTTGCATTTCTCCTCTAATTAAAGGATCAAGGGCTGAAAAAGCTTCATCCATTAAAAGTATATCGGGATTAACTACCAAAGCTCGTGCTATACCTACCCTTTGCTTCATTCCTCCTGAAAGCTCATTGATATATTTATATTTAGAATCTTCAAGACCCACAAGCTTTAAAATATCATAAGCCCTTTGTGTCCTTACTTCCTTAGGAATATTTTTAACTTCAAGTCCATAAGTCACATTCCTTAAAACATTCATATGTGGAAAAAGCCCAAAATTCTGAAAAACCATGGCAAACTTATCTTTTCTTAAAGCAGATAAATCTTTTTGATTAATATCATTCATTTCAATATTATCTACCAAAATAGATCCAGAATCTATTTTGTATATGCCATTCAAACACCTAACAAAAGTAGACTTACCGCAACCTGACATACCCATAATAACTAAAATTTCATTCTCATAAACATCAAGACTGATATTTGCATTTGCAATAAAAACAGAAGATTCCTTGTAAATGTCAGTTCTACATTGACCATTTTCATAATTCTTTATAGCCTTAACTATTTGTTTTTTGTTTTTATGATAAGAAAATGTCTTATAAAGATTGCGGACTCTAACACTAGCTTTACACAAAGCAAACTCCTAATGAAAACATTACAATTACATATAAATCAATATTATAATACTCAAATATCAGAATTTTAATTAAGACAAATAAAAATAAGGGTCTGTCAAAGACCCTTATTCCGAAATCAAATCTATCTGAGCAATGACAATACATATTGAGGCACTTGATTTGCTTGTGCAATCATAGCCATTGCAGATTGTGTCAAAATACTGTTGGTTGTAGATGCAACAATTTCATCTGTCATTATTGCATCTTTAATTTGAGCATAAGATGCTTTTAAGTTTTCAATAGCATAATCTGTGCTAGCTTTAACAGACTCAAGTCTATTTTGGAAAGCACCAAGATTTGCTCTTTGGTCAGTTACCATTCTAATAGCATCTTCAATCTTTGTAAGTGATGTATTAGCATCAATAGCAGTTGTAACATTAATAGGAGAACTAACTCCACCTTGAGCTGGAGCTGGTTGAACTCCTTCCTGTTGTGCACCCTCTTGAGCTGGAGCTGCTTGAACACCTTCTCCACCAAAAAGATTTGCAACATTAGTTGAAAAAATATTAACTGCAATTGCTTCATCCTGATTTGCACCCACTTGAACTCTTAATGTCCATGAAGCTTGTGCTCCAGTTAGTGATGCTGGTGTGTTAATTTTTGCAGGTTGCATTCCAAGCTCTTCAGCAGTTTTTACATTTTGAGCAGATGACTTGTTAGATAACATATGCATCTGGTTATATTGAGCCTGATCAGCCACTCTGTTAATTTCATCTGTAAGTTGTTCAATTTCAATTTGAATAGAACCTCTGTCTGCATCTGAGTATGTACCATTACCAGACTGAACAGCAAGTTCTTTCATTCTAACTAATATCTTCTCTACTTCATTCAAATTTCCTTCTGTTGTTTGAATAAAATTTATAGCCTTTGAAGTATTTCTAGAAGCTTGAGATAATCCCCTAATTTGAGAATTAAGCTTACCAGCAACACCCATACCAGCAGCATCATCAGCTGCACGATTAATTCTATACCCACTAGAAAGTTTTTCTTGAGTTTTGCTAAGATTAGCAGCATTAATGCCATTATTTCTAGAAGCATTTATAGCTGACGTATTATGATTTATAATCATATAAAATTCCCTCCGTGTAAATTAATATAATTTTGATATTTTAGACAAATCCATTTGTCCTTTTAAAAAAGGATATCACAAAAATAAGAAAAAAATAAATATAATAATCAACTTAAATTAAATCAGTTATTTATTTTGCCTTTGGAAATTCAAAGATTTAAGAATGTTTTCATGCTCCTTCATTTTCTTAATAGTAAAATCTAAAGTATTAAGTTCCCCTTCAACCTTTCTACCCTTGTCTTCATATTTCTTTTTATAATCTTCAACAACATTTCTTTGATTAGAAATCCTAAGATCATAACTTCTGATTTTATCATAAATAAATCCTCCAGAACTTACTAAAGAAGACAGATAATCGCCAAGCATCTTAGCAAGTCCATCATCATAAATGCGATCATCATTAAAATCAAATGCAAAAAGTTCCTTTACTGAATTAATATTGCCTCTTATTATCTCATCAAACTTCTTATCATCAAGCTTTAAATAACGAGAGAGACCTCCTGATGAAGACATAGAATTAGTAAACACTCCTATTTGATTGATGATTGAAAAATCAGGATCATTGGTCCTGTAAGCATTAAACATTATCGCTTCTAATCTTAATTTAAGACTTTTTAATGCAAATTCAGTTCTAAAGATCCCTAAATTTTTAGACGCCCTCTCCCTTTCCTCATCACTTAAATAAGACCATTCTTCTAATACATCTAATTTTTGACCTTCTAAATTCTTCTCATTTGAACTTACAATATTAATCCCTGCAAGAACCTCGTTATAAGCTATTAGAAAATCTAATAAAAGTTTTTTAATCCCATCATAATCAGGCTCAACCTTAGCAACAATAGTATCATCTGATGCTTGTTTTAAATTTAATGTAACATTAGGAATCAAATCATTAATAACATTTGAATCACGCTCAACATCAACTCCATCAAATTTTATCTTTGCATTTTCTGCAAAGCTCTTTGCATTTATTGGCAAATAACCATCTCTATTTTTTGGATCAAAAATCTCAATATTTTTAATAACAAAAACCTTATTATTCACTTTATTTTCGATATTAATCTCTTTTAAATCTGAAAGCGAACCAATTTCAACTTCAACTTTTTCAAAATTACTTGCAACATTTATTGGAGGCAACTCTAAGGAACCTGTATTACCATTAAGTTTAACCATATTCATTTGAATATACTTTTTCTCTTTTAAAGGAAGTTTATGATCAGAATCAAGATCAATTATGCTATCTTCACTTTCAACTTTAGCATCCTCAAATGTAGCATCCCCAGGTTTGAAAATAATCTCATTTAAAACACCATTGCTATCTGTATCATAATATTTAACTTCAAATTTAATTTTACTTCTGATACTAATCTCAATACTATCTGGAATACTTATCGTAATTTCTGAAAGAGGCTCTAAAACAACACTATCCTCATCAAGATAAATCTTATTACTACTATTTTGTTGACTATTAACAATTTCTACTAAATTTGGATTGAAATTTGTTGTAAGCTCACTTAAAATACCTATCTGTTTAGCAAGCTTTAAAGCCTCATCTTTCATAATAAGTTTATTATTTTCTCCTTCCTTTAAGGATTGTAAAACTAACCTACTATTACCAGAACTATCACTCTTTATAATTTTAGCTGATAAAAATCCCTTACCCCGATTATTAATATCTTTTACAAGAGATTCAATATCTCCATTATTCCTAACCTTAATCTCTTTATTACCAACTAAAAATATATAGTCTCCTTCAGGAATACTAACTTCTTTGTGTTTAAACTTCTCAGATAAAAAAACATCACAACCTGCTGTTTGATTAACATTGATTTTATAAGATTCATTTTTGGCTCCATACCGAGCAGATATGGAAAGAATATCATTATTACTAGAATTACCTGACATATAATTAAAAGGACTATTAAGAGACGTAATTTGCCTTGAAAGCGAATTTAGAGTGGCAATTTTTTTATTAATCATTTGCCAAGCATATTTTTCTTGCTCTAAGTTCTCTAGCTTCTCTACAGATAAATCTACTTTAGCTTTATAAGATTTAAGCATAGACTCACGGATTTCTTTAGTATTATATTTATTATCCACACCTGGAACAAAAAACCCAGAAGACATTGAAATACCCCTTTACCTAGAAAGTCTAACATAAAAATACATAAATCAAATAAAATTATATTACATTTCTAAAACAAAAAATAAACATCTAATAAAAGACATATTAAATAAACAAAAATATTTAAAAAAATATATGCTTATAGTACAATTTAATTCATGGGAGAGTGAGCATGCCAAATTTCTGTTTGTTTAATGCAAAATCTGTGTTGACAGGAAATGATAAAATAGACAATTCAGCTGTCCTAATTGAAGACAGTAAGATTTTTGATATCGTAACAGCCGATAGACTTGAAAAAATTGATTTAAAAAAATATGAAATGATTGATGTTAAAGGTAACTACATAACACCTGGTCTTTACGATAATCATATACATGGATTTCACGGCTATGGAACCGATCAATGCTCAACAGATTCAATAATTAAAATGTCACAACATTTAGCAGAATATGGAGTAGTAGGATTCTTACCAACACTCTATCCACGTCCAATTGATGAAATGATTGAGACAATCAAAGCATGTACAAAAGCAATAGGCAATGAAAAAGGCGCAAAAATTTTAGGGCTTCATCTTGAAGGACCCTTTTTCTCTCCTGAAAAAAAGGGTGTCCATCCTACATCTTATCTTCAAAATCCAAGCATTGAGATCATGAAAAAATTTATAGATGCCGCAGGTGGTACTTTTATAGATTCTTTTGGAAGAAAAAAAACAAATATTGCAACAATGACAGTTGCACCTGAGCTTAAAGGCATGAGAGAACTAGCAATATTTTGTATGGAAAATAACATAACACTTCAAGCTGGACATACTAATGCAAAATATGAAAATATGATCGAAGGATTTCAAGTCGGAATACTGCATACAACTCACTTCTTCAATGCAATGTCACAACTTAACCACAGAAATCCAAATGCAATAGGAGCTGTTTTAATTCATGGAGATATATCGTGTGAACTTATTGCTGATGGATGCCACATACATCCAAAACTAGTTTTAATGCTTAGAAAACTTAAGGATATAAGTAAATTAATTCTTGTAACCGATGGATTAACTCCAACGCTACAAAAATCTGGCAAATTAATAGCTAATGGAGAGGAAGTATACCTTAAAGATGATGGATTATTTCATATTGTAGAAAACGATATAATAGCAGGCTCAGCACTCACAATGATACAAGGAGTTAAAAATTTAGTAGAATTTGGATACAGCTTAAGCGATGCAATTCAAGCAAGTTCATACAATCCAATAAGAATAATTAATCTTGAAAAAAAAGGCTTAATATGCCATGGCTATGATGCAAATATAAATGTCCTTGATAAAAACTTGGATTTAAAATTAACAATGATAAAATCAAAAATAATTTTTAATAAACTTTAATTTTATATATATCATATACAAATGAGGAAAGAAAAATGAGATTAATAGTTCGATCTAATTATAAAGAAGTTTCAAAATGGGCAGCTAACCACATAGCCATGAGAATAAAAGAATTCTCACCAACAAAAGAAAAGCCATTCATTTTAGGACTCCCAACAGGAAGTTCACCCATTGAAATGTATAAAAATTTAATTGAGATGAATAAACTCAAAAAAATATCATTTGAAAATATAATTACATTTAATATGGATGAATATATAGGATTAGATAAAAATCATCCTGAAAGCTATTGTTCATTTATGTGGAATAATTTTTTTTCCCATATAGATATAAAAAAAGAAAATGTACATATATTAAATGGTAATGCACCTAACCTTACTATTGAATGTGAAGAATATGAAAAAAAAATTAAATATTACGGCGGTATTACACTTTTTGTAGGAGGAATTGGACCTGATGGTCATATTGCCTTTAATGAGCCTGGATCATCACTGCAATCAAGAACAAGAATTAAAACTCTAACTCAAGATACAATTATTGCAAACTCAAGGTTCTTTGAAAATGATATTAATAAAGTGCCTAAAAGCGCCTTAACAGTAGGAGTAGGAACAATTATGGATTCAAAAGAAGTAATGATTATAGTAAATGGCCATAATAAAGCAAGGGCATTAAAACATGCTATTGAAAAAGGAATAAATCATATGTGGACCATTAGTGCTCTTCAATTACATAAAAATGCAATTATAGTATCAGATGAACCTGCAACATATGAATTAAAAGTAGGAACAGTAAAGTATTTTAATGACATCGAAAAAAACAACTTAAATAATGATATATAAAACCTATCATATAACTATACAAAGAAACACAAACTAAGCATAAGAGTAAATATTCCTTAATGCCTAGTTTATGAAATTTTTA
This sequence comes from Borrelia sp. HM, assembly GCF_019669085.1. Lineage (NCBI taxonomy): Bacteria > Pseudomonadati > Spirochaetota > Spirochaetia > Spirochaetales > Borreliaceae > Borrelia > Borrelia sp. HM. The sequence continues at coordinate 161,542 of NZ_AP024401.1, forward strand.
GCATAAAAATTATTCTATTATTTCATTATATACTCTTGAAATTTCCTCCCAATTTAAAGCCTTAAATAATCCATCAATGTATTCAGCTCTTCTATTTTGATATTTAAGATAATAAGCATGTTCCCAAACGTCAATACCTAAAATAGGCTTATAATCCTCCATTAAAGGACTGTCCTGATTTGTTCTTGATATTATTTGTAATTCTTTATTTGTATGAAGAACTAACCAAGCCCAACCACTTCCAAAAATATTCATAGCTGAATTTTTTAAAGATATCTTAAGATTATCAAGATTACCAAAAGTACTATTTACGTGATCTGCAAAATTTTTCAAAATATTATCTTTATTTCCAGGTTTTAAAATCCTAAAATACATATTATGATTAGAATATCCACCAGCATTATTCCTAATAGCAGTTTGAAGTTCCTTGGGAAAACGATGAATATTTTTTAATATACTTTCAATATCTCTAGAATAATTTATTTCCGTTTTTTCAAGAACAGAATTTAAATTCATAGTATATGCATTATGATGTTTGGTATGGTGCAATTTCATTGTCTCAGTATCAATATACGGTTCTAAAGCATCATAATTATAACCAAGTTCTGGTAATTGAAACATAAAATCCTCCTTTTTTTTTAGTCTTTTGCATGACAATTTTTATATTTCTTTTTACTACCACAATAACAAGGTTGATTTCTTCCAATTTTAGGAACATTTCTAATTATTTGCGCTCCTGATACATCATTTCCTTCTCTCATGGCAATATTTGAAAATTGATTATGAGTAGCAATAACACGCTTAGGCTTTTTATTTTTATAACTACCACTAGAATCAAGATCAACTTTCATCTGTAAAGTCCGCCTTAATGTCTCAACCTTAATATCTTTTACAAGCTCACTAAAAATTGTAAAACTTTCTTCCTTATATTCAGTAATTGGATTTTTATTAGCATAAGATCTCAAATAAACTGACTCTCTTAAAGAATCGAGATTTGCAAGATGATCTTGAAACTTAGAATCAATATTCCTTAAATATTCATGTTTTAAAAATTCATTTAAAAGTTCAGCTCCAATCAGCTCTTCTTTTGTATCTAAATTAGATCTTGCAATTTTCATTAACTTATCTTTCAAAGATAAAATACTTATGGTATCAACAGAGCCAATATCTCCCATCATGTAAGCAAAAACTGAATTTATTTCATTTAATATAGAACTTGTAACCACCTCTCCCTTAATTTGGTCAAATAAAAAATCAAGATATTCTCTTAAAGTGAGAAGAATACGTTCCTTAATATTATTATCAATAAGAATTGAGTTCCTTTGGGAATAAATAAACTCCCTATGATTTGTTATAACATTATCATACTCTAAGAGATGTTTTCTAATCTCAAAATTTCTATCCTCTACACGCTTTTGTGCATTAACCAAGGATTTTGTTAATAAAGAATGTGTAATGGGCTCACCTGTTGCCATTCCAAGCTTGCCCATCAAAACTCTTAAATTATTCCCTGCAAAAAGCCTCATCAAATCATCATCAAGTGATACGTAAAATCTTGATCGTCCAGGATCTCCCTGCCTTCCCCCTCGACCTCTAAGCTGATTATCTATTCTTCTTGACTCATGACGTTCACTACCAATTACATAAAGTCCACCAAGACTCTTAATTTCCTCATAATCCTTAAGATATTCCTCTTTCTCACTTTGTATAGCTAATTGGCATTCTTCAAAACTTACACCTGTACCAATTTTTTTGCGAATCCGATGCTCAAGATTTCCACCAAGCTTAATATCAGTACCACGTCCAGCCATATTAGTCGCAATTGTAACAGAATATTTTGCTCCTGCTTCAGCAATAATTAAAGCTTCACGAAAATGATTTTTTGCATTAAGAACTTCATGCTTAATGCCCTTATTTTTAAACATATTTGATAAAATTTCTGATTTTTCAATAGAAACAGTTCCAACAAGAACAGGTTGACCTCTCTTATAAGCCTCATAAACCTCATCAGTAATTGCTTTAAATTTAAATTCTTCAGTATAATAAATAATGTCATCTTCATCTATTCTTGATACCAACTTATTAGTAGGAACAACTACAACATCAAGATTATATATTCTATGAAACTCTTTTGCCTCGGTATCAGCTGTACCAGTCATACCAGAAATTTTGTTAAACATCCTAAATAAATTCTGAAATGTAATTGTTGCCATAGTTTTATTTTCACTTGCAACCTTAACACCTTCTTTAGCTTCAATAGCTTGATGCAACCCATCAGAATATCTGCGTCCTTTTAAAATACGTCCCGTAAACTCATCGACAATTTCAACTCCAGAATCTCCAACAATATATTCTCTGTCCTTATAAAAAAGCAAATGAGCTTTCAGTGCTTGAGTCATATAATGAACATAATTAAAATTGGAATCAACATACATAGAACCCTGAATTATGCCTTTTTCAACTAAAATTTTCTCTAGATTATTTAATCCATTTGCTGTAAAAGATATTCTCTTTCCTTTCTCATCAATCGTATAATCTCCATCAAGTTCATCAATCTCTAAAGGATAATCTCCAGTTTTTGGGTCCTTAGAACATTCTTTTAAAATTGAAACAAGAGAATTAACTTCAAGATAAGCACTAGTATCTCCATCAGTAGAACCTGAAATAATTAAAGGAGTCCTAGCTTCATCAATCAAAATAGAATCAATTTCATCGATAATACAATAATTAAAATTTCTTAAAGATTTATGAGATAAATCAAAACACATATTATCTCGTAAATAATCAAATCCAAGCTCATTATTTGTAACATAAGTAATATCCTTATCATACTCTGCTTTTCTCCTAGCAGAATCCATATTAGATAAAACAACGCCAACACTAACTCCTAAAAGGTCAAAAACTGGTTTCATCCAATTAGAATCACGCTCTGCAAGATAATCATTTACAGTAACAATAATTACTCCATCACCCTTTAAACTATTAAGGTAAGCAGCCTGAACTGAGGATAAAGTTTTACCTTCCCCTGTCTTCATCTCTATTATCTTTCCCTGATGAAGTGCAAGTCCAGCAATAAGTTGAACATCATAGGGTCTCTCTCTAAGTCGCCTTCTAGCAGCTTCTCGTGAGAGAGCAAACGCTCTTTCTAAAATATCCTCTAAAGTTTTACCTCTCTTAAGTTCATCTCTAAATTTATCAGTTTCCCTGGCAAAATCCTCATCTGATAAAGACAATGCCCAAGACTCAAATTTATTAATATTTCTCAAAATAGGAAGATATTTTTTTAAATCTCTTTTATTTTTTGAACCAATAGTTGATTCAAAGATAGCTCTTAACATATCAGGTATCAATTCTCCTAAAATAATTGACTTTCAACTATTTAAAATAATAACATCTAAAACATGAAAAAGTTTTATACAATTTATTTAAAATTATTTCTTTTTATTATATCATGTAACATCAAAACTTTAAACGAGCTTGGAAAACAACAATTTGAAATTCCATTTGGAACACTGCCTGGAGAAATCACACCATTTGAAAACAAATTTATAAATTCAAGATTTGATATTAAAACATATAATGGGCTTGTATATATTGTAGAAACAAAAGCAAATAAATTAATGATTTTCAATTCTTATGGCAAATTAATTCAAACTTATCAAAATGGCATCTTTAAAACAAATTATGATCTTAAAATCAAAAAAATAGACTTTGAAAATATTCAAGCTATTTATCCATCAAAAGACTTTATTGTTGTATCAGACCAAATAGATCATAAAAAATCTAAATTTAATGAAAAAGAAAATATAACATACTCTACAAAAATATTTATTTTAAGTAAAGATTTATCCGTAGCAGTATTGGGACAAGAAGGACAAAATGGAACACCATTTCCACAGGTTTATGATATTAATATAGATGAAGGAAACAATATAGCAATCATAACTATATACCATGAAGGATACATAATATACTCTTATGACCAAACTTTCTCACCTCTTTACAAAATTTATGTAAATACAAACATATTAAAAATACCAGAAAACGAAATAAAAAAATATAATATATCAATAGATAAAGTATCTTTTGACGTGAGCAAAAAAATAATTTATGTCAAGACAACCCACTATGAAAATATTAAAACAAACGAAAACATTAATGACCTTGGAATAAGAATTAAAAATCAATATTTCTATACAATAAGCTTAAACAAAAACAAAGAATTTGAAATTAAAAACAAAATCACTCTACCCCAAAATATATTAGAAGATCAACAAGAAAGTTTCATCAATATTATTGGAATCCAAAAAGATAAAATAATAGCCACTACTAACATGAAAAACCTATCTAATACATTAATATGGAAACTAGATAATAAGGGCAAAATAAAAGAGCAGATGATCTTAATTGAACCACCAAATCTTAAATTTCTTGCAGAAAGTTTATCTAAAGATGGAATACTTAGTATACTTTATGGAGCAAAAAGTGGGGTCAGCGTCTATTGGTGGAATTTAAATAACTTACTTAAACTATAAATATTCAAATAATTAATATTTATGCTTATGATAAATAAAAATTGGAAAGAAGAAATAAAAAAAAGGAATGAAAAAAAGATAAAAAAACATCTAATCATTGGAATAATTTTTGTAATCATGTTAATAATTATCAAAATCATATTGATTCTTAAATTAAAAAAATCAAAAAGTAGATACTATTCTACTATAGTAATAAAACATAAAATATAAACAATAATTGATACATCAAAATCAATATAAAAATTACTTAAAAAAAGCCAATATATAAGTGTTATTAGATAACAAAATCATTGAAAATCCATAATTTACATAGACAAGATTAACTATACGTTATATACTAATGTTGCATATAAAAACGAAAATTTATTAAATATAGTGATCATCAATAATAAAGGCTATAAATCATATTTTAGTAAATATTAGTTCTTGGAGGATAAAAGATGTTGCAAATATATTTTATATCAGTTTTAGTAAATATCTTGGGAGGAATAGTATTAGCATTTCCAATTTTAAGAGAACAATTTAAGTTCTTAATAATCTTTGAAGATTTTGTAAATATAATTCAAGATAACAAAAAAGTAAGAAGCATTTTTGGAATAGTATCTTTAATAGTTAGCATCTTTGAAATAATTATACCTTATGACTTGCCAATAATTGGAAACTTACTCCCTGCTATAAGTTTGTTTTTAATTGGTTTTATTTTTAGACAAAAAATACCTGTAATTCTTCAAAATAATAAAGAATGTGGAAAATTTAAATGTTTTATTGAAAATAATAAAAAAGTAATAGGAATTTTTGCATTAATTATTGGAATAATTCACTTTTTTGCAGCAAGAGCACCCTTTCTTTAAAATCTAAATTTATTATCTATAAAAATATAAAAAAGACTAAGAATAAAAATAATTATAAACAGAAAAATGAAAAATATAGTTCAGTGTAATAAAAAAGTAAAACATTAACGATATGATGTACTATCAATATATAAAATGACTAAAAATAAAGAAATCATAATAAACCTTAAAAATCTAGAACATAATGTAATATCAATCAAGAATCATGTTCAAAAAAAAGAATTAATAGCTACGTTAAAAGCAGATGCCTATGGACATGGGCTTATTCAAACATTCAAATTTTTAAAAACAAGAGGAATAAGTTATTTTGGTCTCTTTTGGATAGATGATGCTTTAAAACTTAAAAAAATAGATAATAATGCAAGGGTATTGCTCTACATTAATACAGATCAAAATTCAATTAGAAATCTAGTCAAGTTTAATATTACACCCTTTGTTGCTGACTCTAAATACTTATCACTCATAGAAAAAGAATGTGAAAAACAAAATAAAAAAATCAAAGTTCATCTAAAAGTTGACGTTGGTATGAACAGATATGGAATCAAAATAGAACATGCTTTTGATCTAGCAATGCAAATACAAACTTCAAAATTAGTTGAATTTGAAGGAATTTGTACACATTTACCTACAACAGAAAATAAAAAAATAACTGAATCGCAAATCGAAAAATTTATTCACCTCATAAATGAACTTGAAAAAAAAAATATTACTCCAAAATATATCCATGTTTCTAACTCAGAACACATAGCAAACTATACAATAAATGCAAAATTTAACATGATAAGGCCAGGTCTTATCTTATATGGATACTACTCAAATCCCAATAAAACAAATAATAACTTACAACTAAAACCCGTACTAAGCTTGTATTCAAAAATCATATTTATTAAAAATATCAAAAAAGGCGATCAAATATCGTACTCTGGTACCTTTACTGCAAAAAAAGATATGAAAATAGGACTTGTACCAGTTGGATACTTTGATGGAATACCACAAAACACATCAAATACTTTCTACTATTTAATCAAAAATAGAAAATGTTTTATTAGAGGGAAAATATGTATGAATATTTCAATTATAGAAATACCCAATGATCTAAAAATCAATATAGGAGAAAAAGTAGAAATAATATCTGAAAGATTAAGCTTAAATATACTTAGCAAAAAATCTAAAATGAGCCAATATGAAATACTCTGCTCAATTGGAAAAAATAATAAGAAAAAATATTTATATTAAATTACCTAAAGAATCAAATTTTTTAAAATCAACTAAGTTCCCTTTACTATTATAAATCCACTTGTAAACTGAAATACCCCCAATATCATCTCTTAGTCTTAAATCCGGACCATGATTTGTCCTTTGTGACAGTTTCCCAAACTTATTGTACTCATATTTATACATACTAACACCATGAATATCATCTTGTAATTGTCCCAAACTTCCAAAATTTTTCTGACTAATAAGTCTATTTTGTCTATCATATTCATAAGCATATTCAAAAATATCATTTAGATCTGCAACCAAAACTCCACTTTTAGAATAATTACTCTTTACAATAAGATTTCCATCATCATCATATATAAATTTATATCTAAAAACACCAGCAACATCATCTATGGGATTATCAAAATCTCCATAATGCTCTTGGGACTCAAGAAGTCCAACTGCATTATAAGCATACTTATAAATCATCACTCCGTGGGCATCACTTACTAAATTAAAATTCTTATCAAAAAAAAGTTTTTCAATTAAATAAAATTTATTGTCATATTTATAACTATAAACTGCAATACCATTAAAACTATCCATTATTTCATACTTTTCTTCATAACTAGCAGGAATGGAATCACTATAATTTTTATTTATCTTGTTAGTATAATTTATTACCCTTTTTTCATTGTTCTGTATATAAAAAATGGTCTTTCTCATTGCATAACCATCCTGACTAATGGTCAAATTGTTATTAGCATCATAATTATATTCTTTATAAAAATAATCTCTTTCTTTTAAATTATACTCATATCTGTATATTGCTACATTATTCTCATCAGGGGTCAAGTTATTTTTAATATCATAATTTAAAATCTCAATAACATTACCACTCTCATCATAACGATACGTTCGTACTGCAACAGAAAAAGGATTTGAATACAAATAAGATAACTGATCTAAGTACTCTTCTTTAACAATATTAAAATTACTATTATAAGTTAATCTAAAACCATATATGCCATTTTTAGCTTTTATATTATAATTGTTATCATCATAGTATAAAACCGTTTTTGTCAGACCAGAATTATCATAATTAATTTTAGTATAATAAATATTATTTAAATCTTTAATTTGAAAACCAACTTCATTAAATCTATAAACATCAAAACTATTATCATTATTATATACAAAATGATAATAAGCAACTCCATACTTATCCCTCATAATTTCATTAGATTTATTATAATTGAAAATATTTTTCGGTTTTCTAGTGGAAAAATATTCTATTTGTTCAACATAAACATCCTTTAAATTCTTAGCAGCAAAACCCCCATTTAAAAATGTTCTCCTCTCTACATTCCCAAAATATTCTATTTTTACCTGATTTGCACAAAAAAAAGAAGGCCTTAAAACACTAAGTTTTCCAATATAATCAACAAATACAAGTTTGTCATCATCATAAATGAATTTATATCCACACTCTTCACTAGCCTCTTCTTTACTGATCTCATACTTACCTATTATCCTATAATTAATATCATAATCAGCAAATCCATAGTAAACTTCTTTTGAAAAAAGAGCATGGGTTATAAAAAATATTATTAAGAACATAACAATTCCTTGATCAATCAACTTCATTTTGATAAATTTATTATACAATAAATTAATATAATAAGGGGTTTAAGATGGCCAAAATTTCTAAAAATGCCCAGAGAGGTGGATCTCAGGAATTATTAAGCAGATGGGGCGGAAAAATTATAATGAAGTCTAAATTTGAAAATGGTAAGATAAGGCATTATGCTGAATGTCAAGCATCAAAAAATACAGCAAGAAAGCCTAAAGATTTATTTTAAATTTAAAAATCTATTTTTTATTTAATTGATCTTCAAATTTTGACCAAGCTTCATCTTGTTCGCTTTTAGTATAGGTTTTATTCATGGGCTGAATCTGGGGAGAAGCTGTTTCATCTTTCTTAGTATGAAAGTTCCTAATTCTATCTCTCATCTCTTCTCTTTGTTTGCGCCTTTTTTCTAATTGCCTTTTCACTCTTTCATTTGGATCAAAAAGTCCAACTTGACTCTTAAACACAACTTTAGAATCTAACCTAGACAAAGCCTCTTTATAGCTTTGATGTTTACCTGTTAAGAATAACACAATTTTCCTTAATAAGGGTAAATCCTTATAAGCAGAATCTAAAAGACTAAATAAGTCAATCTTATAAATTTTATAAAGCGGTAAAAATGTATTACTATTCTTAAAATACTTTGAAGCCTCGGTTTTTATTACATCCTTAAGATTCATCTGAATATTTTGTATTTTAGAAACTCTTCTATAATGAGAGACAATAAAATCAAGAAATGCTACTTTATTTTTTAAACAATAACCATTTATATCATAATTAATAACAAATTCAATCAAAATTTTTTCAAGACCTTCTTCTGTCATAACAGCAGAATAATTTTTATCGTTATTCAAAATCTTTAAAAATTCTTTCCTCAACTTTTCCTTAACATCAATTAAAATTTGACTGAATTCTTTTAAAAACATAGAATAAGCACATGGTTTATATAAATACATACCACGCTTAATACTAAACACTTTAGGTAAAGAACCCTTAATACTAGATTGAAAAAAGTATTCATCGGCCAATTTTAAAAAATGATCAGGCTCGGATAATTCTTTAGAATATTCTTTAAGAATGTTTTTTAATTCTTCTATATTGACAAATTCTGGTTTAAATTCCATTTTTTTTTCAATCGATTTTAGAGTTTCATCAATTTTAATGTTTTCTAAATTTCTAAATTCTTCTAAATTCTTCTCATTAACAATATAAGTATTTAATATTTTTAAAAATGTAAAATAATTTTTAGAAATATTAATACCCTTCTTACTTAAAATCTCATCCTTGTTTTCTAAGATAGCTAAGAGAATATTATAAATAACTCCAATATTATTAATACTGTCATCTAAAATCCTATCATATTCACTAAGCTTTAAATTTTTAGCTCTAAGTAAAATATCTTTCACTATTCTGTTAGAAGCAACTTTAAATAAAACCCTCTTAATAAATTCAATAAAATATAAGCTCTTTCGAGAAGGAATTATCAAAGAATCCAACACAAATATCTTCTTAAATGAAATATTGTCTTGAAAATATTTAAAATTAATATCTGAATCTGCAAGATTAATAAATGACTTTTCAAAAGCTAACAAATCTTTATCTATATTATTAATTGTAAACAAAGTAGTAAAAAGTTCTATACCCACATAATGCTTTAAAAATAAATCTTCTATAGCATAATAATAAAAATCATAACTATTCTCATCTGTTATTACTATCTGGTAAGGTACCAATTCTCCAGTCGGAATTATCACCTGATTAATAATAATTCCTCTCTTAACTTCATAAAGTTTTCTAAATAAAAAATCTAATTCTCCTTTAAGACCACGAATTTTAACAGAATAATCTTCAACAAAACTAGCATAATCTATAATATTTTGATTACATTCCAAAATAATACCTAAAATCATTTTCTGAGTATCTGAGGAAATTCCTATTTGAGAAATTAAAATATCAACTTCCTTATCATTTAGATAAAAAATTTCAGGTAATTTTTTCATTTTATACGTTTGAGCCTCTCATATAAAAACAAAAATAATATGACATTATAATAATAACATTATTAAAATTAAAAAACACCAAATAAAAACGAATTATATAAAATATATAAAAATAAAAAAAGAATAGCAGGTCCTCTGCTAAAAGCTCCTTTAAATCTTACTATTAACAATAAAATTAAAGAAACAGCAAACATTATACTAAAGTCAACCAAATAAATATCACTCATAAGTACAGGACTTATAAAAGTACTAATAGATAAAATAAACCCTATATTAAATATATTACTTCCAATAATATTTCCAATGGCTATATCAGATTCCTTTTTAATCACTGCAAAAATAGAAACCACAATCTCTGGTATACTGGTTCCAAAGGCTACAACAATAATGCCAATAACTTTCTCACTAACATTAAAAATATTGTGTGCAACATATATTGAATTATCTATTAAAAGCTTTGAACCTAAATACAAACAATATATACTTAACAATAAAATAAAAATATTAACAAATAAAAACCTTAAACCATAATTACAATTCAAATCGTTTAAATCTTTTGTAATAAAATGATTTTTTTTTTCCTCTCGATAAAACAAAAACAGATATAATAAAAATATAATAAACATTATAAATGCACTGATTCTATAATAAGGCACCTTAAAAAAAGACCACGAATTAAAATCAAAAGACAAAAATAAAAGAAGAAACATCAATAAAAATAAAATTATAAAAGAAAATTTAAGTCTCTTAAAATCAGTTTCAATCCTTAAAAAAAGCCCTGTTAAAGGAAGTGCAAGAATAATATTAATGATATTACTACCAATAATATTAGAAACAATAATTTCATTGGCACCCTTAAACGATGCTATTAAACTTGTAAAAAGCTCTGGAGCACTAGTTGATAATGAAACTATTACAACACCAATTAAAAGACGGGGTACTTGAAAATAAGAAGCAATATTAACAGAACCCTTCAAAAGACAATTCCCACCAACATATAATAAAAATATGCCAAGTGCTATATAAAAAAAATAAAGCAATTCCAAAAAAATCTCCTACTAAAATAATATTTTTAAGAAAAATCTAAAAACTCACTTAGATTAGTTTTAATCATATAATAAATATTAGATGCATTCCATAAACTAAAGCCATTACCTAATGATTCCTTAATACCTTTCAACTGATGAGACAAATATTCTAAATAAACTTCCTTACTCACTCGACGCTCCTGACCAAGCAAAAAAGCTTGAACATAAGGCCTAATTATCACTCGACCAGAAGAAAATATAAAAGCTCTATTACTACCCTCTTTATAGATTTTATAAGCCCTAGTAGTATAATACAATTCATTCTTTAAAAAATCATTAGTATAATGGGAAGGATAAAACATGGGCGAAATGACATCAACATAATCTGAAATCATAGCAATATTTTGACCAATACTATTTGTAATGAACCATCCATTATTTCCGTAAATATCAACAGAAATAGGAATAGCAACACTTTTTCTAGCCATAATTAAAAAAGATTCAAGTGCATCAATTGCTTGCATATTATATTTATTAAATCTTGACGTTATAAGAGATACAGGACCATCTGTTGGAAATCTAATATAATCAAATTGAATTTCATCAACTCCAAGAGACTCAATTTCTTTTGCAATATGCAAATTATAATCCCATATATCTTTATTAAAGATATCTACCCAATATTCTTTTTGAACAAACTTAAAAGAACCATCACCATTGCTAACCCTTATAATGTTCCCCCAAGGTCGATTAGTCTTTTTATTCCAAAGAGCATATTCATAATTATTATGAGTATATAGCTTTGCATCCTTAAATACAACAACTCGGGCAATAACATATATTCCAAATTCCTTTGCCTTACTTAAGATATAAGGTACATCTAGTAAATTCTTAACAGCTTTTATCTTATTTGGAACATCTAATTTACTTGAATAGGTTAAAATACCACTATCATCTTTAAAATCAATTATAACAGCATTCATACCCAATCGCTTTATAAACTTAAATCTCTCTTCAACAGATTTTTTATTACTAAGAGTATAAGCTGTCAAATAAATAGAACCCTTATTAGAAGCAAGATTCATTCTTGCTGACTTTTTACCAAAATCTTCTTCATAAACAGAGAATTGATCATAAAATGCCCATTTTCCATCCACATAGGAATAAAAATGATTATCATAAGTTCTAAATAAAAGTTTTTCCTTTTTTTTATCTGACAAATCAATAATGCGAACTATCTGCTTATTAAAGGGAAAATTCAATTTTTTAATGACCCCTAACACTGTATTAATTAAAAGAATATCTCCATAAACTCCATAAGAACAATACAACTCATTTGTATTATTTTTTGCAAACTCTATCGCACTAATCACATCATAATAACCAGCACCTAAATACGTTTTAGAAATTAAAGAATTTAAACTTTTAAAATCTAAATTATCATTAACACTCAAATAAATGCCACTATTAGAAGTTCCAATAGCAATATACTTATTATCTCCTCTAGATAATGCACTTGATGTAATATAAGAATTTTTATTAAATTTTTCACTACCAACTAATTTAACAAAATTTTTAAAATAATTATTAGAAATATAAACAGAATCACTAGTTGTTAAAAGGGAATTTGAAGAATAAAAATCTTCATAAATAGAAGTTATTCTTTTAGGTACAGGTCTTACAAACGGATATATCCATCTGGTTTCCAAACCTTCAGGTTCAATCTTAAGTATTGCATTATTCTTCTTTTTATACAAAGCACCTTTGTGAACAAAAAATAAATCATTATTTTTAAAATATCTATCTTCATCTAATGAATGCAACCGAAAACATAAAAAAAAATAAGCAAATAACAAAAAAATTACATATAAAAACATTATACATGTATTAAGTCTCATAAAAATAAATTCCAACCTTTTTTAAAATAAATACTATTTTAACAAATTATTAAATTGACTATTAACTTCTTCCATAAAGTTTTGTAATATAACTTATCTTCTTGCTTAAATCATCGCTTAAATCATCATTAAATATTCTAAAGTTGTTAAAAATTATATCAGGCATATGCATCCTCAAATCAATATTAACATCAAGATAATCTTGCATAGGAATAATTACATTATCTGCAACACTAGCTATTGCAGATTTTATCATATCCCAAACAATAGCATCCTCACTAGTATTAAAATAATCAAAAATATATTTTTTATACTCAATGCCAATAGAATCAATAAATCCACGTATAGTATAACTATCACGAGTACCTGTATAAACAACACAATTTCTTACATAATTATGAGGAAGATATATATTTTTAGAATCAGAATCAAATGCCAATTGCATAACTTTGGTGCCAGGAAAATTAAAATAATCTCTTAATTTAAATGTATCTCCAAGATCTTCTCCAAGGTCCTCAACCCAAATTTTTAAATGACTCAACTTATTTTTTAGGACATGCTTAAAAAAATCTTTACCTGGACATTTGACCCATCGTCCACTAAATACTGAAGATTCTTTTACAGAAATCTCCCAAGTTGATACAAATCCCTTAAAATAATCCATTCTAATAATATCAACATATTTACTTAGAAAACTAATACGATTAATCCACCACTCATAACCATCTTTTTTTAAAGCTTTCCAATTATAAGCTGCATTTCCCCAAAGATATTCTTTCTTAGAAAAGCAGCCAGGAGGCATACCTGTTATCTTATCTTTACTTGCATCAAATTTTAACTTAAAATATTTCTGATAAGCCCAAACATCAGCAGAATCATAAGAAACAAAAATGGGCATATCACCTATTATTTTAATTCCAGCATTATTCGCATATTTTTTTAAAGATTTTAATTGTGAAAAAAAGAAATATTGTAAAACTTGTTGGAGCTGTATTTCAATCTCAAGATTTTCTCTCAGCCTAGCTAAAGCTTTAGTATCTCTTTTTAAAATTTCTCTACTAAATAAAAGATTGAAAGGATTTGGAGATTTAAATTTAGAATAATAATCCTTAAAAACAACAAAACTTGCAAAATCTAAAAGCCAATAAGCAGCAGATTTTTTAAACTTCTCAAAAGCATTCAACTCCTCAATTGTTGCTCTACACAAAAAATTAAGTGCAGCACTTCTTAAAACAATTTCTTTAGCCCTTAAATTATCATAATCAATATATCTACTCTTTAAACATTCAAGTGTGCTTAAATCCATATCAATAAATCTACTAATAGTATTTAAATCAATATAATTAATATTACCAGCAAATGCAGAACAACTTGGAAAAGGAGATCCTAAAAAATCAGGAGGTGAATAAGGCAATATTTGCCAATAACTTTGAGAAGAAGCGGCAAGAAAATCTATAAACTTATATGCTCCTTGACCTAAATCACCAATACCATATTTAGATGGTAAAGAACCAATATTTAGTAAAATTCCACTCTTTCTATTCATTTTTTATACCTCAAAATAATTAATTATTTAATTAATTAATTATTTAAAAAAATTATTAATATACAATTATTATAACTAAAATATATAATCACAATACATTATTCAAAATATTTAATAAAATATTTTGAATAAACAAAATCTTAATTATGATATAATTTATTAAATGAATACTAAAACTGTTTTATTACTATTTGTAGCAAACACTTTAGCATTTTCATCTGAAATATTAGAATTTAAATACACAAAAGGAACTAAATTTAGAATAGAAACTACAGATGATCAAACAATCTATCTAAATGGAATATTTAATTCAAAAAATAAAACCAATATCCAAATTTCAAGTGAAATAAAAGACGTAAAAAACAACTTTGCTGATATTAAATCTTATTTTAGAATATTAAAAAGAAATGAAGAGAGTGATGTTTTCCTACTAAAAGAAGAATTTGAAGGAAATTTTAGTATTAATAAACAAGGTGAATATAAAATTAATAGCAACCAAAAAAGACCCTCTGTTAGAGGTATTCCCAAATTTCCAAAAAAACCTATAGCCATAAATGAAACTTGGACCTATCCAGCAGAAGAATACGTTCAAGCATCTGAGATTTCAAAAGAAATAAAAGATTACGTTATAAAGTTTGATGTAAATTATACATATAAAGGAAAGGAAAAAATAGGTGACAAATATTATGATATAATCTACTCAAATTACGAGTCTAAATATAATGTGAAAAATACATTTTTTTCCCAAAAAGTTAACCAAATAATTCATTTTGATTCAAAATTAGGAAATATATATCAATACAAAGATAAATATGAATTTGAAATAGCAAATGAAAACAATAACATTAAAATGATTGGAAACTCATCTGGAAAAATAATCTCTATTGAATTGCCAAATGACAACTCAGTAGAAAACGAAATTAAAAAATATGTTAATGAAAATAAGATAAACTCTATTGAAATAGAAAAAAATGCAAATGGTATCAAATTAAGCTTAGATATCGAATTCTATCCTGATTCTTTTCAAATTATTAAAAAAGAATACAACAAACTAAACCACATAGCTAATTTATTAACAAAATTTAAAGATAATAACATTCTAATAGAAGGACATACGGCAGAATTTGGCACAGATCAAGACATGCAAGAACTGTCTGAAAAAAGAGCTCATTCAATTGGAAACTATTTATTAAAAACGAAAGTAAAAAACAAAAACCAAATATTTTTCAAAGGATGGGGTGCTAAAAAACCTAAGTATGCAAGCTCATCTCCCTTATCAGCACAAAACCGAAGAGTAGAAATTACAATTCTAAACAATTAAATATTAAACAGACCTTCTGATCTTTTTTTCCTTTTTGGTTTGACAATCTATACACAAAAATGCATAAGGAATAGCTTCAAGTCTCTCTCTTGCAATACCCTTATCACAAGCCAAACAATTACCATAAGTATTTTGTGAAATTCTATAAAGTGCCTGATTTATTAAATGTAACTTCTTCTTTTCTACAAAACTTAAAGCCTCAAGATTATTACCATCCATATTGTCAAATGCAATATCAATTATATCCTTTAAATGGATATCATTATTAATTATTTCTCTTTTGCTATTCTCAACAGATCTTATAGAATTTAATATTTCTTTTTTTGATTCTAAAAGAAAATTTTTCATCTTTTCAATAAATTCATGCTCAAAATTACTTTTCTGCATGATATTACCTCCCTATAATAAATTACAATTTTTAAAAAACTCCGTGTAATTATATAAACAAATCCCATATAATGTAAACTAGTACATTAATTTTTACAAAAAATTAATTGCAATGATACTCTTAATTGTGTACAATTTATTCTATTATTAAAAATAATAAGGAGACGTTTTGAACACTAAAGAAGAAGCTATTGAAACCGAAGGTATTGTAAAAGAATCTTTACCAAATACAATGTTTAGAGTGGAGCTTAAAAATGGGCACTTAGTTCTAGCTCACCTATCTGGTAAAATGAGAAAACATTTCATAAAAATAGTCCCTGGAGATAAAGTAAAGGTTGAACTATCACCTTATGATCTTACAAAGGGAAGAATAGTCTATAGAGAAAAATAACTTAAGTTCATATAAATCAAACTCAAATTTACTAAAGTATTAATTTATTTTATATTAAATTATCTTTAACAGAGACAACAAAGGTTTTATAAATCCATCCCTGAAGTCCATGATTTGTTTGAATAAGAACAAAGTCATCTTTTCTATTAAGAATATAAACACTTACATTGCCTTTCAAAAATTTCCAGCTCCTTGAGAAATTATCAGGAACTTTATAAAGAGAAACCAAATCACCTCTAATAATTCCAATTTCAGATTGTTGATCAACATAAAAGTAATATGTTTGAAATGAAGTCAAGCTTATGATAAATAAAAGCAAGGACAAAATAATTCTTTTTAAATTATTTTCACAAAATTTATAAGAAATAATCACCACCAAAATATTTATCAAAATTAAAGTAATAATAAAAAAAATATTAGAAAAAACAAAACTATTATTTCGAATATTCTCATTAATTCCATTTTTAGCTTCAAGAAAATCAATTACCTTGTAAAAGGTATCATTATTTGGTGATATAAAAAATGCTTTATAAGCCGAATAAATTGCATCAAAATATCTATCCACCTTGCTTAAAATAATAGCTCTATTTAACCACAATCCTGAGTAAGTCGAATTCTTTTTCAAAATATTGTCAATTTTATTAAGAGCAACACCATAATTTTTTGAATTATAATCTTCTATCAAATTACTTACGTTATCTTCTGATAAAGAACCATCGTTTATAGCATTAAGACTAACAGCAAATGTTAATATCAAAATAATCAATCCAAAACCCGATGCAATAAAGAATTTCTTGTACTTAATGCAAATAGTTAGAGAACATAACACTCCTGGTATTAAAATCAAATAACAAATAGGCACAAAAAATAAAAAAGTTTTATTCTTATGTTTTAAAATATCATGATATGAAAGCAAACTAAAATCAGAAAATAAATCTTTACTAAGAGTATTTCCCTTTTGAAAATCTCCATAATACTCATATTTAAGTCGTTTACCATTAAGTGTATAAATTTTTCCATTGTCAGGATCTAAATAAGTAAAATCATGAATATTAAGGAATAAATTACCCCTATTATCTGGATTGACAGTATATATCTTAGATATACTGCCCTTATATCCATCCTTTGAAGGCTTAAAATTATAATTTTTTTTCTTATAAATAACTTTAGCATTATAAGTTTCAACTTCTGGAAATCTAATGTAAGGCAGATTACCTTGACCTGTAATTTTTACTACAATAGTAAAAGTATCTTGATTAACTAAAGTTGAGCTAGGAAATTCATAGTCGATTTTAAAAGTTCCAATAGCTAAAGACTTTAGCTCATCAGGTATTGGTTTAATTTTTAGAAAAATCTCAGGACTCATACGTAGAATATCTTCGCCTATGTTAAAAGAAACACTAGGAATCACAATACCCTTTGAGCCTCTAATAGGAGTCAAGATAAAATTATAAAGAGGTAAATCCAAAATTTCTTTACTATTAAAAGTTCTATGCTTAATACTCTCAAATATAGGAGTTCGATCAACCATAGCATCTTTAACAACATTAAAAGAACTGTTAATAAACTTCAAATTACTATTTATAAGCCACTTAGAACGCAAAACAAGCCCAATGCTTTGATATTCATAAATTCCTTCTTTATCAAAATCCCAATATAATTTAACTGGTAAACCAAAAGAATGCATCTCATCTTCTTGTAAAATAGCCACTTCAAATTCTGAACTTAAATAAACTTCATCACGATAAGTTACTTTTAATGAAGGAATCTTAACAAAGCCTAATTTATCAAAATAATACTCAATCCTTACCTCTGTAATAAAACCATTTCCATCTGGAACCTTAGATATCAAAGTAACCTTGGCTTTATCTTTTATATCCTTATTTATTTCAATATTTAATAAATTTTTATCAATATCTTGAGGCAAATCTAATCTAATCACATGAATAACCTTAGAACCTTTGAGAACTTTAGTCGACACCAAATAATCATTACCAGACAAAGAGAAAATTTGAAAATTTATAAAAAACAAAATTAAAAATATTACCAATCTTCTTTTAAAGATAAAACTCGCTCTTCTGACCTCATTACCCATAAAACCCTCTCAAGATTCTCAACATATCTTAAAAAATTTTCATTGTTCTCAATAAAACCCTGATTTTTTTTAACATTTAAATTTCCTAAATTATCTAGAATAGTCCTTTTCTTAATTATGGCAAGTTCAAGATTATATTTAGCATTATAACTTGCAGGATTAATCCTTAAAGCTTCCTTAAATGCCATCTCAGCTTTCCTATAAAGACCTTGATTATAGTATATTACCCCCTCATTATAATTTATATTAAAATTCAAAAAAAAATCACTATCTCTTTTTGCATATGAAAACATACGAAGAGAGCTTTCATACTCTCCTAAAGAATAATATACAATAGCAAGATTATAATAACTCCAAGAAGAACTTTGTTCATCATCTGAAAGATTATAATAAATAGAAATTGCACCTTGATAGTCGCCCCTCATATACTTGTAATTACCAATGGCCATAAGCGACATAGCCTTAATACGAGAACAAGATAAAAAAGATGCAGAAATAACACCAATAATTAACAAAAAAACTAAAAAGTTTCGTCCCATCTAATGACCTTAACAAATACATACAATAATATAAATAAAAAAGAAAATACTAAAAAAATCTTGTATCTCAAAATACCAACAATCAAAATATCACTTGAACTTTTTTTCATTATATCATTCCTTATATCATCAATAACATAATTTATACCTTTAAGATATAAATTGTAATAAGAACCCTTAAGAGCAGCTGCAAGAAGATTCAAATTATCCTCATTAAGCATAGTCTTTACTGCATTGCCGTCTTTATCTTTAACAATCAAATTATCATCAATCAAGACAGATGGTATATTACTTCCAATTCCAACTACAAAGCTAGTAATATTACTCAAATCAATCAACTTAGAAAATCTATAATAATTATTCTCTCCCCATTCATCACCATCAGTTAAAATAATTAAAAAATTATAATAAGAATCATCTTTTATGCCCTGCAAAGCACTAAAAACTCCCTCACCCAAAAAACTTCCAGGAGAACTTATCAAACTAGGCTCAATATAACTTAATATTTTATTCAAACTAGCTTTACCCTTAGAAAAGGGTAATACTTGCAAGGATTTACCTTTAAAAACAGTAAGAGAATACTCAAAATTCTCAAAATTATTTAAAATTAAACTAATAAAATTTTTAGCACTCTCAAGTCTGTTAACCGATTTTCCTTCATCAAAAGTTAACATGCTACGCGAAATATCAAATACAAAAGATATTCTCACATCTGATCTCTTATCTTCAGTAGCTTTTTGTCCCCAAGAAATATCTAAAATAGCAACAATCAAAGAACCCAAACTTAACATAAAAAAGAATATCATAAGAATTTTTTTTATATAATAATTTTTAATATAAGCATTATTAATATACATGACACTTAAAGTCTTAAAAAATGGAACAACTTTTCTAAAATTATCAATATATGCAATGAGAAATAAAAACAAAATAATAAACAAGTAAAAAGCATAATAATTACCTATGCTCATAATACCTCTTTTAAAAAGACCTTAGACAAAACAAAATAAATGCTCAACAAACAAAATATTGCCAATAAAAATTCATTGTGAATATCATTATTATCAACAATAATTTTAAACTTTCGTTCTACACTTTCTTTCTTAGAAAAATCTTGAATTGCAAGTTTAAATGAAAAATCATCACCTATAGAATAAAAAAGCCCACCTGTTTTATTTGAAATCTCAAAAAGCATACTAGAATCATAAACCTCTTTTAAAGTTCCTCGATAAAATTTACCAGATCGCAATTTAAATTCAACATTAAGCTGTTCATTACTCCCAATTCCAACAGAGTAAATTTTAACATTTAATCCTTGAGCAAGGTTTATTACCTGGTCCTTATAAACTTCATCTGAATTAACTACACCATCTGTTAAAACAATTACCGATTTTTTAGGAGCTTCAGAATGTTTCAAATGAGAAAGAGCAATAGAAATCCCAAGTCCCAAAGCAGAACCATTCCCAAGATCCATAATATAAATATCATCCAACCTCTTAGAAAAAAAATCTCTATCAACTGTCAGTGGAACTATTAAGGAAGCTTCTTTTGCAAAAGCTACTAAAGCAATATTATCATTCTCTCTTTGAGAAACAAAATATTTAATTAATTCTTTGACAAATTCAAGTCTATTTTTAGATGAAAATTCAACAGCTCCCATACTAGGAGATATATCTAGCACAATAACAATATCAGCACCACTACTAAGATAGGTTTTTTTTTTCTTTGAGACAGAAGGACCCGCTAAAGTTAAGATCATCAATGTTATTGCTAAATATAATAAGAAATAAGTTACAAAATATAAAAAATTCAAACCATAATCTCTTAACTTTATAGAACCAAAATTTCCATAAATAGATACTGGAAATTTAACTTTTCCTCCCCTACTACCAAAAAAATGACTAAAATAAATCAATAATGGAAGAATCACAAGTAAAAATAAATAGAAAGGTTCATTAAATGTTAACATTACCACCTCTAATAAATTCATCAAAATTAAAAACTGCTTTCTTTAAATCTTCTAAAATAAGTGATAGATTCCCACCAGACAAATTAATTCCACTAAACTTGCTAAAATCAGCAAGTCTAAGCACATTAATAAAAATTGAACAAATTTCATAAGGAACACTAAGACTGTGCAAAATTTCAGAAATTTCTGTAGTGGTAATTGCATTAAAATTAAAACCTGTTTTTTTAGACAAATAAACTCGTAAAGAAGAATTTAATAAATTATAAAAAACAGCTTGATCTTCATTATTTTTAACATGATTAAATAAAACCATTAACTGCTTATGAAAAACTCTATAAGGCTTTCTCAGGCTATGCCTCATTACTAAAAATACTAATAGCTGTTTTATAAAACTTAAAAATTTAATAAATAAATAAGGAACTAATACAAAAGCTAAAAGAAAAAGAATAAAATAAGTACTAGTGCCTGGGAGAAAAAGTACTCCTTCTATATCTTGAATCTTAAGAGAATTATCATCAGAAACTAGTTTACTAGTATTTATTTTTATATTATTAAGAATAATTTTAAACAATTTGTCACCACTAACAACATTACCAGCATAGATACGCGGAAGAGTGTTACTACCAACATAAAATGAAACAAAATTTATTATCAATTCTTTACTATCAGATCTGTAAACAAGCGATTTAACCTCAACAAACTCATTTTTAATTTCTTCAAACTCAACAGGAATAAATTCTTCATCTTCACTAAGAACTAACGTAAATTTAAGTTCAACAGCATCTCCAACATAATAACGGGTTGGAACAAATATTTCACTTCCTAGCTCATAAGAAAATAAGTTAAAAGAAAAAAGCAATGCAAAAAGAACAATAACAATTGTATGTCTCAAATACCATTCTCCTTTTTCAAAAGAGCTTTCAATTTTCTAAAAACATCATCTTTTGTATTAATTTCTATAAAATTAATATCTCTTTTTATACATTCTTTCCTCCATTTTATCTTATCTAGTGTCCAATAATTTTTATAACTATTTAATATCGACTTACTAAGTCCTGAAATTAAAAAATCTTCACGAGTTTCAATATCTTCATAAGCTAAAAATCCATACTGAGGAAGATTTTCATCAAAGAAATCTGTAAGCCTTATTGCAATAATATTATGACGTTTACTAAGAACAGTCAAAGATTTAAAATAATCACTAGCTTTAAAATCTGAAATAATAATAATCAAAGATCTTTTTTTATAATATTCAGCTGTATTTTTAAACACATAAGTTAAATTACTGCCTCTTTTAAGTCTTCTATTTATTGTTTCATTTAAAATTAATCCTAAATGTGAATGTCCCTTTCTAGATGAAATAAACTTATCCGTTTCACTTGAAAAAAAAGTTATTCCTATTTTATCATTATTAAAAAATGCCATATGAGCAAAAATAGAAACTAACAAATCTTGAATTTCTTTTTTACTAGTCAAGCATCCCAGACTCATTGAAAGAGAATTATCAACAAGCAGATGAAGATTCATGCCCTTATCTTCTCTAAAAACTTTGGAAAATATACTATCAGTCTTCGAGCTAACGTTCCAATCAATCAACCTAGCATCGTCTGTCTCTTCATATGGTCTAAACTCATGAAATTCAAGGCCAAGGCCCTTAAAAATAGAACGATATCCACCAAAATTAAGCTCCAATAGCATTTTTCTTGAGAAGAACTTTAAAGCTTTTATTTTAGTTTTAGTGCTAGTAGTTGATTCATTACTATATTGCATACTAAATTTTAACCTTTAAGGAAGAGCCACAGCTGAGAGGAGTATTTTAATAATATCATCAGTATTCATTTCTTCAACTTCTGCCTCATAAGATGGAATAATTCTATGTCTTAAAACATTATAAGCTACAGCCTTAACATCCTCAGGAAGAACAAACAATCTACCCTCATAAAGAGCATTAACACGAGCACATTTAAGTAAACTAAGTGATGCCCTAGGAGACGCCCCAAATTCAATATACTTAGTAAATGGATAAGTTTTTTTGTCACTTTCACGAGAAGCTGCTATTAAAGTAACAATATAAAGCATTATTTTATCATCTACCTTAACCTTGCCAACTATACGCTTTAGATCTATTAAAGAATAAGTATTCATTACTTTTGCAACTTTAATATTCTCAAGCCCACCATCAACTGAAAATATCTTAAGAAGCTTAATTTCATCCTGAATAGAAGGATATTTCACGTTCACCTTCAATAAAAATCTATCAAGTTGAGCCTCTGGCAAATTATAAGTTCCCTCTTGTTCAATTGGATTTTGTGTTGCAAGCACAAAAAATGGCTCTGGCAACTTATGGGTTTCATCACCAAGTGTTACTTGACGCTCACTCATCGCCTCAAGAAGTGCTGATTGAACCTTTGCAGGCGCTCTATTAATTTCATCCGCCAAGACAATATTTGAAAATACAGGTCCTTTCCTAACTTTAAAAGTTCCTGTTGTACTCTTATATACCATATTACCTGTAAGATCAGAAGGCAAAAGGTCTGGAGTAAACTGCACTCTTTTAAATCCAAGATCAAGCACATCTGAAACCGTCTGAATTGTCAATGTTTTTGCAAGTCCTGGTACACCTTCAAGCAAGACATGACCTTCAGTCAAAATTCCCATCAAAATAGCATCAATCATTTCTTTTTGTCCAAGAATCCTACTTGAAACTTCTCTTCTAAATTTATTAATTAAACTTAACGCATTCTCTACTTCAGAATCTATTTGAAAACTACTTTTCATACCGCTCCTATTGTACTAAATTTTTTTTATCAAAAACATTAAAAATAAAATATAAACAATCAAATATAAACATAAAATCACTACTTAATAAAGAAAAAAATTCTATCTTTAGCTTTATCTATTACTGATCATTTTTCTATTTTGTCAAAAAGATTTAGACACTATCAATATAAGCCATAATCAAACCTTAGAACCCTAAAAATATCTGTTTATATTTCTTATACTACTTATAATAAATTTATTTTTTTATGAACTTATCAATGCTTGATATAAATAAAAGACTTCTATCTCTCCCTCAAAAACTTTTCAAAACAAAGTTTAAAATAATTCATCACAAGGCCACACTGGGTACTACCCTACTTTTAGGACTTGACAAATATATAAGCAAAACTTGAATATCTGTATTTCTAATGCCTGAGATTCTACTTGCCTGAGCAAGATTTGCTGGCTGAATTTTAGTAAATTTTTCCCTTGCCTCTCTAGAAAGACCATCAATTTCATAATTGAAATCAAGAGGCAATTTAATAAGCTCGAGGTTATTCATTTTACTAATCAAATCTCTTTGCCTATTAATATAGCCTTCATACTTAATATCTAACTCAACCTGTTCAAGAATCACTTGGGAAGCACTTAATTTAGAATCTATATTAATAAGATCGCTTAAATTAATATTGGGGTCCTTTACAATATGATAAAAATCCTTATTAACATGTCTTTTTAATTGCAAGGTAGTAGCTTCCTTCTCTTTAAGACGCCTTTTACGCAAAAGTTCCTTTATTTCTTCTACTTTTTTCTCTTTGAAAAAATATCTAGAATATTTTTCTTCACTAACCAGTCCAACCTCATACCCCCACTTAATCAACCTCTTATCACTAGTATCATGTCGCAAATTAAGCCTATGTTCAGCCCTTGAGGTAAACATTCTATAAGGTTCTTTAGTCCCTTTAGTAACAAGATCATCTATAAGCACTCCAATATAAGAACTTGTCCTTGGAAGTATCATTGGAGGTTTTTCCTGCAATTTAAGTGCTGCATTAATTCCAGCCATTAACCCTTGTGCTGCTGCTTCCTCATATCCTGATGAACCATTAGTTTGACCTGCTACAAAGAGTCCCTCAACTCTTTTAGTTTCAAGGCTTGCATAAAGTTCAATAGGATTTATATAATCATACTCAACAGCATATCCAGGTCTTGTAATAACTGCATTTTCAAGTCCATCAATGCTATGGATTAATTGTTTTTGAACATCCTCAGGCAAAGAAGAACTCAAACCATTAAGATACATTTCTTCAGTACTTAATCCTTCAGGTTCAATAAATATTTGATGTCTATCTTTATCTTTGAATTTTACTATCTTATCTTCAATTGAAGGACAATATCTTGGACCATTCCCAACAATTTCACCAGAATAAAGAGGAGATAGATGCATATTATCACTAATTATTTCATGAGTTTTTTTATTGGTATAAGTAATATAACAAGAGAGTTGCGATTTTTCTAGCTTAGTATTTGAAAAGGAAAAAGGAATGATATCAGAATCACCAAATTGAATCTCTGTTTTTGCAAAATTTATACTCTTCCTATGCACTCTAGCAGGAGTACCTGTTTTAAGTCTGCCCATCTCAAAACCAAGTTCAAGTAAAATCTTTTCAAGACCATAAACAGCAGGCTCAGAAATACGACCCATACAAGCCTTATATTTACCAATAAATATTTTACCTCTAAGAAAAGTCCCAGTTGTAAGCACTACAACACGAGATGTAAATTTATTACCCCGCTCTGTCACAACGCCTTGAATTCTATTCTTAATAGAATTAAGCAAAAAGTCACAAACGGTATCTTGAAAGAGATCAAGATTATCCTGTTTTTCTAATGTTTCTTTTGCCTTAACTTGATATACCAATTTATCAGCTTGTGCACGCGGTGCCTGAACAGCAGGCCCTCTACTTTTATTTAAAATTCTAAATTGAATCATACTAAAGTCAATAAGGCAACCCATTTCTCCTCCAAGAGCATCGATTTCACGTACCATATTGCCCTTAGCAAGCCCACCAATAGCTGGATTACAAGAAAGTTTACCAATTGTATCTAAATTTTGAGTAATTAAGAGTGTTTTAAAATTTAATCTTGAGAGGGCAAGGGATGCCTCTATACCAGCATGTCCCCCTCCAATCACAATAGCATCAAAATCCATATGCCTATTACCTATTTCCCTAAACAAAAACTCTTGAACATATTATTAAGCACATCCTCATTTGTAACCTCACCTGTTATTTCACCTAATAGGTTAAGAATTTCATAAGCATCAAATGCTAACATATCATAGCTTACATGATGTTCTATTTTATGTAATAAATTAATAATTAAATTATAAGCTTTCTTTAAAAGTTCTACCTGACGACTTGATGAGACAACTACATCATAAGCATTAATATCAACATAATCACAACACGCTAATGATTTGATCTTATCATAAAGAGAATCTATACCAAACAAAGTTTTTGTACTAATTTTTACTAAATTTGACGAACTTATATTACTTGAATTAAAAAATTTAACTGTCCTATCATTCTGTTGTAAATCTATTTTATTTAAAACAAAAAGAACGTTAGAATGTCCTTTATAAGAATCAATAAATTTTAAATCATCACCTGTTAATTTGACACTCAAATCAATAACATAAAGAATTATAGATGCTTCTTTGATCAAAGCATTACTTCTAACTATACCCAACTGTTCAACAAAATCATTAGTCTCGCGCAATCCTGCAGTATCAAAAACATTAAATAAAATACTATCAAGTTCAAAACTTGCTTGAATATAATCTCTTGTAGTACCAGCATAAGACGAAACTATGGCTCTATCTTCTTTTAATAGCAAATTAAAAAGAGAAGATTTACCAACATTAACAGATCCTGCCAAAACTAATGTAATTCCATGATCCATGTTTTTTGTAATTTCATAAGAATCTATTAACCTCTTAAGTTCATCTCTATTTCTTGAAATAACCTCAAAAGGAACAGAAACTTCATTTTCATCAGTTTCATAATCAAGATAAACACTAAGTGATGAGAGAAAATTTAAAATATCTTTTTTAATCAAGTCTATTTTAGAAAACAAAGAACCTGAAAGCTTATTAACAGCAAGAGCATGGGTCTTATTAGTTTTAGCAGCAATTAACTCATTAACTGCCTCTGCCTTAGTAAGATCAATTTTGCCAGCCAAAAAAGCACGAAGCATAAATTCACCAGGCTCAGCCATTCTAAATCCCACTTTTAAAAAACAATCTATAATTTTTCTTATGCCAATAAGAGAACCATGAGCCATAACTTCTATTGAATCTTGACCTGTAAAACTTTTTGGAGCTTTATAAAGGCACACAACAACTTCATCCAAGTTATCACCAGTTTTTTTATTTACTATATATCCATAGTGAATTGTATGGCCAGACGCTTCAATAAGACGCTTGGGATCTGAAAATATTTTAGAAAATCTTTCAATTGAAGAAATTCCACTACTACGAATCACACATAATGCACTACTAAGAAAAGGTGTCGCAAGCGCAACAATATCGTCTTCTCTTGAAAAAAAATTACTCATAAACTATGCAAAATTATAGCATAGCATAAACAAGTATTAAGCAAAAAATTATCTTATCTAACATCAAAAATCCTAAACTCAAATTAAAATTACTCAAGCAATAATTGTTAATGACACATATAAATTATTGTTTGCTATATCTAAAATCCTACTAACTATTATCACATAAGATAAATGACCTAAATTTGTAAATATTAAAAATTTAACTTATAATTTAATTTATAAAAATGAAGATCAAATTAGAAACAGAACTTAAAAACACTCTACAAAAAGAAGTTCTTTTAATAGAAAAAATATATGATATGCATATAACAATAAAAAAACATATTGATGAAAAGAATGAACTGATGCTTCAAGAAGACATTGAGAAAACAAGCATCTATCTTAATAAATTTAAAGATATAGAGCAAAAGCGAGATGAAGTTTGGAAAAAATTTACAGAAAATAAAAAATTTGCATCAACTTACATGGCTATAGAAACACTGTGCTTGGTTTATAAAAAAGAAATATATAATTATTTTCATAGATTGAGAATAGGAATATTGAATATTAAAAACTTAACTAACTTAATATCAAGCTATGCCATAACATCCCTTGATATTTTAGACCTAATATTTAAGGATGCTCAAGAAAGTGTAGATAATATCACTTATAAAAATCCCTATGGGCCAAAAAGTGGAAACTTAAATGAAGCATCCGTTTTAATAAATAAAAAACTTTAACTACTTTAAGGAGTTTAAAATGGATTCAACATTCTCAGGAATAGAACTTGGCAAGAAAAGCTTAATTGCACACAAAGATGCTATGAACACAGTTGGACATAATCTAGCTAATACATCAAAACCTGGATATTCAAGACAAAGGGTTATAATGAAAACTGAAATGCCAATTTACGCTCCTCAATTAAATAGAGCAAACAAAGCCGGTCAACTAGGTCAAGGAATCATGGTTCAATCCATAGAACGAGTAAGAGATGACTTGCTTGATACAAGAATCGCTGAAGAATCACACCATCTAGGCTATTGGAACTCAAAAGATAAATTTATTTCTTTAATTGAAAATGTATATAATGAACCAGAAGAACAATCTATTAGAAAAATATTAAATGATTTTTGGAAAAGTTGGCAAGATCTATCAAAACAGCCCCAAGGATTGGCTGAAAGAAACATTATATTAGAACGCGGGAAATCTTTTGCAGAAATGGTAAGAAACAGATTTCACTCTCTTGAGAGAATATACACAATGGCAAACGATGAAGTAAAAATTACCACAGAAGAAATAAATAACTATATTAGAAATATAGGCAATCTCAATAAGCAAATCTTAAAAGCAATTGCAATGAAAGACCAACCAAATGACTTAATGGATGAAAGAGATTTAATAGTTGACAAGCTAAGCAATTTAATTTCCATCTCAATAGAAAATAAACGAGATCCTAATGAATTTTTAATTCACGTAAATGGAAAACACCTTGTACAAGGTACAATTGCAAATGAACTTGTCCTAGAAGCAGCCAATGGACCTACAAAAACCAAATGGAATGTTTTATGGAACAATAGAGAACCAATGAATACCAATACAGGGAAATTAGGAGCTCTCATTGAAGTAAGAGATAATGAAATTAAAAATGAAATTAAAGAAATAAACGATATGGCAATTAATATTATAGAGCTTATAAATGAAACTCATGTATCAGGATACGGTCTTGACAAACAAAATGGAAGAATATTTTTCGATCAAGAATATAAGTTAACTGACGAGCTTGGACGATATGACAGCAATGGAGACGGTCAATTTGATTCTGTTCAAATATTCAAAATCAGCAGCAGCAATGAAATTTTTCCAGAAGAAAAGTTAGGATTATCAGGAATACTAAGATTTCAAGAAGTCAATAAAAATGATTTTATAGAAATACCTTACCTAACAACAGATACTGTTCAAGACATAATAAATAAAATAAATAACTCAAATGCACAAATTACTGCAAGAATTAATTCAGAAAGAAAACTTGAAATCAAGGCAATCCAAGAAGAAGAATTAGGTGTTAATACATTTAGAATTAAACATATGGAAGATTCTGGGTTATTTTTAACAACTTACACAGGAATTTTAAATACATCAGGTGTTCAGGGTGCTTATAATTACAAAGACATTAATACCACTAACAAACTAACAAACACATCTAGATACTCAATATCTCCTTTAAAAAATCCAGCTGCATGGCTTAAAGTAGCTAAAGCAATTCAAGAAGATCCATCCAAAATAGTATCAGGAATTAGAAATCCAACAAATAACACCCCTACTGGCAACAACGAAGCAGCATTACATATTGCTTCTTTTGCATACTCACAAATCATGATTGGAAAAAATCAAACATTAAGTGACTACTTTGTAAATACAGCCTCTAATGTTGCAATAAAAGGACAAATAGCAGAAATTACAAAAAATAGTCAAGAACAAATACTTAAAGATTTAACTGATTTAAGACTATCAATATCTGGTGTAAATAAAGATGAAGAATTAGCAAACATGATAGAATTTCAACAATCATTTATTGCTGCAAGTAAATTCATTACTATTTCATCAGAATTAATAGACACAATAATAAATAAAATGGGAGTATAATACATGATAAACAGGGTAAGTCATCCTCTAACATACGATAACTTAAAAGCATCCTCAACAGATAAGGAAGCAAAAATAGCTAAACTTTTAGAAAATTTATACAAAGGTGGCAAAAGAATTACAACGCTAAGAGATGATCCAACAGGTATCACTCACGCAATAAGATTAGACAGTGACATATTTAAACTTAACACCTATGCCCAAAATATCAATGCTACCAAAAGTAAATTAAGATACGTAGAAGGATGTTTACAATCATTAGCCACTATTCTAACTCGTGCAAAAGAAATAACTGTCCAAGGAGCAAGTGGTACATACGAAGCCAATGATAAAAAAATAATAGCAAAAGAAATAAATGCAATACTTGAAGATATCCTTGCAATAGCAAATATCAAAGGACCAGATGGATATAGTATATTTGCAGGAACCAAAATTGATTCTGAGGCATTCAAAGCAACTAGAGAAAACAAAACAAATCAAGATGATGGGTCAGAATCCCAAATAATAAAAGTAGATTATAACGGCAATCAAGAGAAAAAGTCATCTGAAATATACAATAGAATTTATGGATCAACCAACTATCCTGGAAGCGAAATATTCTTTTCTCAAAATCATCACATAATATCATCACAAAACATTAATGGATTTATTGTTAAAGAAAACACAAAAATCTATCTCAATAACATTGAGATAGCACTAACAGCAGGAGATACTGCTACTGACATTATTGCCAAAATTAATGAATCATCAACTTCCGTTGAAGCCACTCTTGATCCTCTTTCAAACTCAATGACTATAAAAACAACTATACCCCATCAAATATGGATCACAGAAGAAGGTTCAACAATATTACAAGACCTAGGTATTCTTACTCAAAATAATGATAATAAAATTCCTCCTTACAATATTGCAAACAATGCTGAAGTTATAAATAGAACGATTTTTGATAGCTTAATTGACTTAAGAGATAATCTAGATAACAATAAAGAAGAACTTATTGGAAGTAGGAGCTTGGCAGAAATTGATGAGAGTTTAAATAAAATTCTTACAACATTATCTGATATTGGAGCAAAAGAAAACAGACTTGATTTAAGTTATGCAAGAATTAGCAAAGAAATAATGGATATGAGAGATGACATGGTTCAATATACTGACCTTGATGTAACAAAAGCAATAACTGATCTTAATATGGCAAGTCTAGCTTATCAGGTATCTTTAGGGGCATCTGCAAAAATTATGCAAACAACTTTATTAGACTTTATAAAATAAATGAAAAATGAAATTAGTATAAAATTCAATTTTCCTGAAGGGATATTAGGCTTTGAAAATATCAAAGAATTTGTAATTAAAAATTCTGAGCACAAACTTTTCTCTATCATGCAATCAATAAACGAAGAAATAAATTTTTTAGTAACATCTCCTTTTAACTTCTTAGAAAAATATTTGCCAAACATAGAAGAAAAAGATTGGTTAGATATCCAAGCAGAAAATGAAAATGAAAAAGTAATATTGTGCATAGTCAACATGCATGTAACAAATTACAAAGACATAACTGCCAATTTAAAAGCCCCAATAATCTTAAATAAAAAAAAATTAATAGGAAAACAAGCTATATCTACACATGAAGAGCATTATCTTAGATACAAAGTCTTTAAGGAATAAAGATGCTAATATTATCAAGAAAAATAAACGAAAGCATAAAGATAGACTCTAATATTGAAATTTCAATATTAGAAATAAAAAAAGATAGTGTTAAAATAGCTATAACGGCTCCTGCAAGCATTAAAATACTGAGATCCGAAATTTATAATATCATTAAAGAAGAAAATAAAAAATCAATACTCAAAGATAAAAATAATATAAAAAATCATATGCATAAAATGAAAAGCTTAATTGATTATTTTAGTAAATGAGAATTAATCTCTGCATCACTAAGTCTTACATAAAAAGGTCCTGACAAAATGTCATCACCTTGTCGCATATTTGATAAATATTTAAGCTTACCAAGCTCTGTTAAAATTGAACCAAAAGAATCTAAATCACTGAAAATCTCAAATTTATTTTTAAGTTTTTCACAAATCAATTCAATACCATTGCCAACAATAACAAATTTTGAATCGAGGTTATCTAAATATGCAAATAACTCTGACTCAGACAAACAAGAAACTTCACCACATAACTTAAAATCCCTATAACATCCAAGAAAATATCTACCTGCTGTAAAGCTTAAAATTATCTTATTTGCTTTTGTATAAACCAATCTTTCAAAAACATCAAAAGTAGGTATATTAACAAAAGGAATTGAGAGTCCTAAAGATAGTCCCTTAACAAAGCTTAAACTAACTCTCAAACCCGTAAAAGACCCAGGACCAGAAGAATTAATAAGTAAATCAATCTGATTGAGCTCAATACCATTTTCCAACACAAAATCATAAAATAATTTTGGAACACTAAGAGAAGAATTAATCTCATCTTTACATTTCACTATAGAGAAAACCTTACCTTTAATTTCAAAATAAATCATCAAAGTCTTATATGAATATTCAATAGCAAAAGTATTCATAATGAAAAGTCTAAAATCCTATTATTATCTTCTATTTTAAATTTTACAAACATCAATCTATCCTTTGGCAAAATATCAATAATAATTTCTGGCCACTCAATAGCTATTATAGAAGCTTTATCTAATAAAACCTCCATTCCACCAACAAGTTCAAACTCATCCAAAACATTCAAACGATATAAATCAATATGATAAAACTTAAAACCTATAAATTCATAAACATTGATAATGTTATAAGTTGGACTTATAAAATAGGAAATACTAAGATTAAAAGCTAAACCCTTTAAAAAGGTTGTCTTTCCAGCACCCATATCACCACAAAGACATAATATTTTACCAATAGGCAAAGGATTAAAAAAAGACTTAGAAAAGTCTACCATTGCTTCTTCTGATCTAAACGACAAAATCAAGGAAGCTCACCTTTTACATCAAGATCAATAACATATTTTTTTATTGCAATCATCAAACTAAGAACAGGATAATCTAAAGAATCTAGAAACTCAACAGTGATATGCTTATCACCCAAAGGAGTTGTTTCTATTGTGAATTTTACTTTTTTAGAGTCCTTAGAGCCCTTATATTCATAAAAAACTTTAGCATAATATACACTTCTATAATATATATGACTATCCTGCTTTTTAATATTGTCAAGAGAAATCAATCTCACAACTATTATTCCTTTAAATAATAAAAATCCCAAGAAGCCAACACAGAAACATCTTCATTTAGCGCTATTTTTAAAAGTGGGATTCTCATTTCTAGATTTTAGCCCACCTTATACAAAGCAAACTATCTTCTAAAAAAATACTTAAATCCCCAAATTGAGTGAGACGTCGCAAAAAATAACTCTAATTTCTATAATTAAACTTCCCAGGAAATCTTTAATTCTTTACCTCGTAAACAATTTTTTTAAAAGTTTCAATATCTTCAATAGCTAAATTAGACAAAATTTTTCTATTCAACCTAATATTAGCCTTATTTAAACTTTCAAGAAAGTTAGAATAATTAATTCCCATTCCTGTTAAAGCAGCAGAAATCCTTACAATCCATAAACTTCTAAAATCTCTTTTACGATTTTTTCTATCTCTTGTAGCATACATCATGCCTTTACGAAGAGTATCTTTAGCCTTTTTATAGTTACTTTTTTTAGTACCCCAAAAACCCTTAGTTTGCTTTAAAATTCTCTTTCGCCTTGCAACATGAACTATGCCATTCTTTACTCTAGCCATATAATCTCCTTAAATATTCAAGCATAAGGTAATAAAGTTTTAATTCTCTTGACTTCAGCAATTGAAAGTAAACCTGCTTTGCCTAAATTCCTTCTTCTTTTTGAAGATTTTTTAGTTAAAATATGCCTTAAATTTTGCTTTTTATGTTTAACTTTACCTTTTGAAGTAAAAGCATACCTTTTGCGAGCGCTTTTGCATGTTTTCATCTTTGGCATTTATATCTCCTTATTAATTACTTCTTAGACTTAGGTGCAATAATTAAAAACATTGTTTTGCCTTCCATTTTAGCTGGTGATTCTAAAATATAATTAGAATCACCTACTCTTTCAAGAATACCCTCTAAAATTTTATATCCCAAATGAGTATGAGCAAGCTCACGCCCCCTAAATCTTATAGTAACTTTTACCTTATTACCTGATTTAAGGAAGCCTAAAATATTCCTATACTTAAAATCAAGATCATGAGTATCTATTTTTGGCTGCATCCTAACTTCTTTAAGCTTAATTATCTTTTGGTTTCTCTTCTGTTCTTTTTGACGTTTTTCCTGATGAAATTTATATTTTCCATAATCAATTATTTTGCAAACAGGAGGCAATGCATTTGGAGAAACCTCAACCAAATCAAGTTCAACCTCTTTAGCACGTCTAATAGCATCTTCAATTGGCAAAACAGATTGGGTCCCATCATCAAAAACCAACCTAACTTCACGAGCCTTAATTTTATGATTAATTTTTAATTCTTTATCTCCTGATTTTGCCCTATCCCTATCCTTACCGAAATTCCTATTTATCATCTAATAACACGTACTCCTCAAATAGCATTAATCAATAATAACTAATTTTAATATACCTTAATTAAAAAGTAAATTCGAACACATATCTATTAATCACAATAATAAAAACTATCTTTCAAAATACTAAAAAATAAAAATCTAATTGATTAATGAATAATTTAAAAGTAAAATTTATTTATTATGAATCTATTTTTGCTAGTAAGCCTACCTTTAGCATTTAAAATATACATGATCGTAAAACATCCTAATATAAAATTAATCAAAAAGAGTTATATTCATTTACTATTGATATTATACGCTATGACCATTTTTTCTCTACTATACCTAATAGAAGAATTCATATTATATAGAACTTTGATAATAAATTACCAAACAAAACTTAGTTTGGCAGCATCAATATTCATTAAAGAACAAATATACTATTATACTTTCCCATTATTTATATTTACGTTTTTTTTTACATTCAATCCAAATTCAATACTTAAAACAAATCCAATATTTTTAACATATTTTGCATTTGGATTAATATTATCCCAAAATTTAGAACTCATTATCACAAACAGTAAAGTTTTTGGGACATATGAATATATCAAAATACCACTTCTACATATAATAGAACTAATATCTACAGCTATCATATGTGAAAGAGGAATATATCTTCATAAAACAAGAAAAATAAATGGATATAAATCGATTTTTATTCCAATTTTAATCTTAGAAGCAATCATTACATTTTTAAAAGTATTAATTTTAACAAATATACAAATACACATTTTAACTATATTGATAATAATACTGGTAATCACAGTCTTAATATTGAATAAAAAATTTATTGGAAATTCAAAATAATGCTACATAAAATAACAATTTTTTTATTTACAATAATACTATTTCTATTGTTTACCTGTAAATATAATCAAATCACAGACAAAGATTTCAGTTATATAATCATATTCTCAAATCCAACAGAGTATTTATTCAAAATCAAAAATACTCCATTCATACAAGAAGAAATACTATTTATCAATGAAAAAGATATTGAACTTATTAAAGATAAACTAGAACTAGAAAATATAAAAAAGATACTCCTTACACACAAACCAAATAATACAATATTTGCTGAAAAAAAAATTAAACAAAAAACTCTACACCTATCTGAAGTTAAATTTTCATTAAAAAAAGCAATTGATTTTATCTTTAACGACTCCCCAAAAGATTTAAAAACTTCTTTAATCATACAAGACAATACACTAAACAAAGAAGATTCAGAACATTTAAATGAAAATGCAAAAAAACAGAATATAAATATTACTATGATAGATAACAAAAATATTCAATACTTAAAAAATATGATTACTCCTAAAATAACAAGAGTGATCATATTTTCAATGAAGAATAATCATGTTTTTGTAAAAAAATTCTCAGAATCAGCTTTTTTTCCAAAAATAGAATTCACATTAATTGGAAACAATAAAAAGGATTTAAAAAAAATTAATGTTAAATATATAATTGGCATTAATGAATTAGATCTAATAAAAATAGTAAAAAAAATTAACAAAAACTCTCAATACGAATTTAACATTTACAAAAAATAAAATGAACCTTATATGCAAATAATATTGAATTATGTAAAAAAGAACTATGACATAATAAATAGACTATCAATAATATTGTACATATTAAATAATAATAATTATTTAAATTTAAGCCAACACTTTACAGGTTGAATCTTTAAATAAATCTTCAAAATTATCATATAATACAGATACAACACTATCCAAATCACAATTTTTAATTTTTACAATTTCAAGACATATATATCCTAAAAAAATTGGAGCATTTATGTTTCCCCTTAAAGGAACTGGAGCTAAAAATGGACTATCTGTTTCAATTAAAATATCTTTAAGATTTAATTTTTTTAAGACTGATCTTAGAGAATCTGAATTTTTAAAAGTTAAATTACCAGCAAAAGATATCTTAAATCCAAGATCAATAAACTTTTTAGCATATTCATAAGTACCAGAATAACAATGCAATATTCCTCTACTTGTCAAATTAAAGGATTTAATTATATTGCAAATATCATCATAAGCCTCCCTTACATGTAAAATAACGGGCTTTTTATATTTTTTAGCAAAATCTAACTGAATATTTAAAACTTCAATTTGCTCCTTTTTATTATCTGATTTAAAATAATCAAGACCAATTTCACCAATAGCAGCAACTTTTTCTTCCGCTAAAATCCTTTCAAGCAATTCAAAATCCTCTCTTAAAGCCTTATTTAAGGGATGAATTCCAGCTGTTAGTAAAATATTTGAATAAATATCTAAGAGTTTTTTTCTCCCATAAAAATCACTAGGATGCAATCCAACATCAATTAAATAAGAAAATCCATTTCTAAAACATTCATTAATAACATAATGAACATCTATAGAATTTTTATTCAGTTCATCAAAATGAACATGAGTATCTACTAACTTATTAAAAAAAACAGATCTTTCAAAATTAAGCTTCATTAATCCAATTTATTCCTAAGATTATTAATGTAATCAATAACAGTAACATTCTTCATTCCAAGTTGCAAGAAATTTGATAAAATATCTATAGCATTTTCAATCTGACCTAATGCTTCATAACACTCAGCAGCATTTACGTACAATATTGAATTCTTAGGATTGGTCTTTATCAGGTTTTTAATAGCTGTTAAGGCCTCTTCATACTGCCCCTGGTCTTTTTGAAGCAATGCAAGACCCAGTATAGCAAAAATATCAAAATCAACATCAAGAGCTCTCTTATAATAAATTTGAGAATTTTCATAATCTCTTAAATATCGGTATGTATCCCCTATTCTCGTTAAAACCAAATTATTTTTTGGGTCTCGTTCTATTATTGAAAGCCAATATTTTAAAGCTTCATCATACTCTTTATTTCCTCTATAGCAATCAGCAAGTCCAAAAATAGCATAAAAGTTGTTAGGAGAAATTCCTAAAGCCTTTTTAAAAAAATAAATTCCTTTACCAAATTCCTTTAATTTCCTATAACAATTACCAATTGAAGTTAAAACACGTACATCAATTTTAACTTGATTTATTTCATACATTTTAAGCCAATACTTCAATGCTTCCTTATATTCCTTAAAGTCATAATACAAATGTCCAATACCAACAAGAGCATAATCATTATCAGGTACAAGCTCTAAGACTCTTAAATATGATTGTCTAGATTTTTGAAAATTCTTTAATTTTCTATAAGAAGAAGCAATTCTTGTAAGAACTGTAATATTTTCAGGATCATATTTTAAATACTCTTCCCATATATCTGTAGCCTTTTTATAATCGTCTAAACTTCTATAACAGTCTCCTAAACCAAAAAGTGCATAATTGTTGTTTGAATGTTTAGCAAGGCATCTTTGATAATAAATTATAGCCTTACCAAAGTTAAGTTTTTTTCTTTCAATGTCACCAAGTCCAACAAGAGCATAATTATTATCATCATCCTTTTCTAAGATATCATTAAATAATTCCTCTGCTTCAGGAAGTCTCTCTTCCTTTATCAGCTGATATCCCCTTTTGGATTTTTCAGTAACATCAAGAAGCTCATTATCAGAAATTTGTGAGATATCCTCAAAATCATCTAAAAGTTTCTTGTCTAACATAAATACCCCTTTTTAACTGGTTTATTAAAGACATAACATTCACTTCATATATATACTATCTCAAAAACATATAAACTATATTTATATATAAACACATCAAGATATTAATAAATCTTTAATATCCAATCTCAATAAAAATATTATATAAAAAATTAAAAAAATATACTTAATTTTGTAAACTTAAACTTATTTATTTAAATTGTAAATAAGCCTATTTAGATAAAATTCATGACCAATTATAACAAAAAAAACTCAAAAATAGGATAAAATATTACTACCTTGCTAGGAGAAAATTATTATGTTTTTAAAAAAATTAAATCCCATCGAAGACAAAATAAAATTACTTGAAGAAAAATTACAAGATGCAAATCTAATAAAAAATCAAAAAGAATATTCAAAAATAGTAAAAGAATACAATTACTTAGAAAAAATTAAAGAAAAAAAGGAAGAATACGAGAACATATTAAACCAAATTGATATGAACCAAAAAATCCTGTTAGAAGAAAAAAATTTAGAAATGAAAGAATTATTAGAACAAGAATTAACTAATCTGGATCTTAAAAAAGATGAAATTGAACACGCAATAAAATTATTAATGTTAAAACAAGATGAAAATGACAGTAAGAATATCATCATTGAAATTAGAGCTGGAACAGGAGGAGAAGAAGCCGCTCTTTTTGCAAATAACCTCTATGAAATGTATATCAAGTATTCTGAAAAGAAAAAATGGAAAACAGAACTTATTAACTTTAATGAAACAGAACTTGGTGGATTTAAGGAAGTAAGCTTTGAAATAAAGGGAAAAAATGTATTTAAAAAATTAAAATATGAAAGCGGAGTGCATAGAGTTCAAAGGATTCCTATAACAGAATCTAAT
Organism: Borrelia sp. HM; assembly: GCF_019669085.1. Lineage (NCBI taxonomy): Bacteria > Pseudomonadati > Spirochaetota > Spirochaetia > Spirochaetales > Borreliaceae > Borrelia > Borrelia sp. HM. The sequence goes on from NZ_AP024401.1 coordinate 201,055, forward strand.
GGAAGACTTCAAACCTCAGCAGCAACCGTTGCTGTACTACCTGAAGTTGAAGAAACTGATATTAAAATCAATGAAAAAGACTTAAGAATAGACGTTTATAGATCTTCTGGTGCTGGTGGTCAACACGTCAATACAACAGACTCTGCTGTTAGAATTACACATTTGCCTACAGGAATCGTAGTACAATGCCAAAATGAAAGAAGTCAGCATAAAAACAAAGATCAAGCTATGAAAGTATTAAGAGCAAGACTTTATGAACTTGAAGAATTTAAAAAACAAGAACAACGCTCAAATGATAGAAAACAACAAGTAGGTTCAGGTGATCGCTCTGAGAGAATTAGAACATACAACTTCCCACAAAACAGAATAACAGATCACAGAGTAAATATTAGCCTTTATAAACTAGAAGAAATTATGCAAGGAGAACTTGATCCTTTTCTAGACTCACTAGCTATAAAATTTCAAGAACAAACTTTAAAGGATAATCCAATATAATTTTTCTAATGACAATCAATGAAGCTATAAAAAATTCAAAAAAACATAACTTAAATACTCTTGAAACTTTGCTACTACTTGAAAAAATTTTAAAAACTTCAAAAGAAATAATTCTTGCAAATACAAATAAAAAGTTAACAATTCAAGAAGAGAATAAATTATTGTGTCAAATAAACAACATAAAATCAGGTACTCCCATACATCATATACTTGGAACAATAGAATTTATGGGAATTGAATTTAATATAAATAAATATGTACTAATTCCTAGAGCAGATACAGAATGCTTAGTAGAAGAAGCCTTAATTCAAATAAAAAAAAATAATTTAAATAGAATACTAGACCTATGTTGCGGTAGTGGGTGCATTGGCTTAACAATTGCACATTATATCAAGTCAAAAGTAACACTAACAGATATTTCTATAAAAGCATTAAAAGTAGCATTACAAAACACACAAAAATTAAAATTAGAAAAATATATCAAAATAGAACACTCAGATCTGTTAAAATGTATAGATAAAGAGTTTGATCTAATAATAACTAATCCTCCTTATTTAACTAAAGATGAATTAGAAATAAAAGAAAAATTAACAAAAGAACCAAGGCTAGCTCTTTTAGGATATGGAAAAGATGGACTTACAATTATAAAGAAAATAATCAAACAAGCAAAATATAAGCTTGTTAAAAATGGACTCTTAATAATAGAAATGGCTCCATGGCAAACAAAATCAATAACAAAGTTTGCAATTCAAGAAGGTTTTAAATATTTAAAACCCATATATGATATCGAAAAAAGAAAGAGAGGATTAGTTCTAAGGATAGAACATGATACAAGTTTATGAAATAGCATATTTACTTAAAATTAATGATATTGATAAATTAAAAAACATTTTTAGAAAAACTGTAAATAATACATATCAAGATGAAATTCAAAAAAAATTAATATTTAAAGCTCTTGAAATATCAGAACAATTACACTACGGGCAATATAGAGAAAGTAGAGATCCATACGTAATTCATCCAATCATGGTTGCATTATTTTTAATAAAATTTCAACTAGACTTTAAAACGACAATAGCCGGCCTACTACACGATGTTCTTGAAGACACAAGTGTTTCTAAGGAAGAAATCATCGAAGAATTCGATCAAGAGGTCTTAAGTTTAATTGATGGTGTAACAAAAATTAATGACTTACATAATAAAACAAGAGCAATCAAAGAAGCAAATAGCATTTCAAAAATGTTTTTTGCAATGACTCACGATATTAGAATAATAATCATAAAGCTTGCTGATAAATTACATAATATGGCAACTCTTTCTCATTTGCCTAGAAAAAGAAGGGAAAGAATAGCAAAAGATTGCCTTGCAACTTATGTGCCAATTGCAGAGCGACTTGGAATTTCATCCCTAAAAATATATCTTGAAGATTTATCATTAAAATATCTTTATCCAAAAGAATATAAAGAGATCAAAAATTTCCTAGCCGCAACAAAAATAGAGAGAGAGAAAAAATTATATAAGGGAAAATTAATCATCGAAAAAGAACTTAAAAAAATAGGTATTGATGTTGCAATTACAGTACGTTCAAAGCATTTTTACTCAATATTTAGAAAAATGAAAATAAGAAATAATAATATTTCTCAAATATTTGATACCTTAGGAATAAGAATAATTTGTAAACAACAAAAAGAATGCTATGAAATACTAGAAATTGTACATAAAGTTTGGAAACCAATACCAGGTAGATTAAAAGACTACATAGCAATCCCTAAAGAAAATAAATACCAATCTTTACATACCACCGTTAGAATCCCTGAAGACAACCAATTAATTGAAATACAAATTAGAACAGAAGAAATGGATAAAATTGCTAAATATGGTGTTGCGGCTCATTGGCTCTATAAAGAACAAGCTGAATTAAAAGCTGATGACATATCATTCATTAACCGAATCAAAAAATGGCAACAAGAATCAGCAAATAAAATTCAATACTCAATGCATGACATATATAAAGAACTCCTAAATACATTTATATATGTTTATACACCAGAAGGAGAAATAGTAGAACTCCCATTTGGCTCAAACTCAATCGACTTTGCATATACAATACATACAGATATTGGAGATCAAGCGCTTTATGCAAAAATTAATGGCAAAATTAGCTCATTAACCAAACCATTAAAAAACGAACAAATAGTTGAAATATTCACTTCTCCAGAGGCAAAACCTGATGTAATTTGGCTTAATAGCGTTAGAACAAAAAGAGCACGTTCAAAAATTCGATCTTGGCTTAATAAAAATGATAACACAATCTTTGTAGACAATAACATAATTGCATATCTCATTGGAGAAAATAAGGAACAAAAAAGACTCTTTAGTCTATTTAAATCTTTAACAAAATCCAAAATAAAAAGCATTACAATAGCTCCTGAGTGTAACCCATTAACAGGCGAAGACATTACTGGAATAATACAAAAGGACACAATAGTAGTGCACAAAGAAAATTGTAAAGAAATCCAAAATCATAAAAAAAATCATCTTGTTGAAGTAGAATGGGAAGCAACACCAACAAGAAAAGTATACCACATCATAATATTTTTAAAAAATTTAAAAGGTCTTTTTAATTATTTAGATAACCTTTTTACAACTTTTGAAGTAAGACTAATCAGTGAAAAAATAGAAGACTGCGGCAATGGACATGGGATCATTAATATAATTATCTCATCAAATGCAAAAAAAGTATCAATGATTTTTGCTTCACTTAAAGAAAATCCCAATGTACTTCAAATAATGCAAGTAGAAGAAGACATTAAAAATTATGACAATTAAGACATTACTGTTAATCTTAATACAAACATTCATTTCACATAAAATAATTAAAGCAGAGGAAACCGAACAATGTAGAAATCCAATAAGACAACATATCACTAAAATCAACCAGCTAAATAAATTCCAAGACAAAATAAAACGAATAGAAAACATTTATGATTATATAAAGCAATACTTTCTAAAAAATGAGATTCAATACCAAGAACACTCATTACAAGAAATTGGATTTATTGGATACTCACAAAAAGCAATTCACGTAAAAATAAAAGGCATAGAAAAAAACACTTATAATATCATTGTACCAATAGAAATAGAATATGATTTAAAAAATGATATGGCAATTGCCATCATAATAACATTATTAAATAACTTAAATAATAAAGAAATTAAAAACAATATCAATATTTATTTTATAGAAGACGATTCACACAAAAAAATAACAACAATAAGCAGTAGATTGTTGCTAGACAATAATTTTCTTGAAAAAAATACAAATACAATATATTTAATGTTAAACTCAGAAAAAGAAAATAATCCTATACAGTTTGAAAATCAATCAAACATAGTAAACTCAAAAACAAGTCTAAGTTTTTTAGAAATACTAATTAAAACATTTGATAACAATAAAATCAATTTTAAGATATCAAAAGTCAATGATAAAAACACTAATGAAATATACAACTTATATTTAAAAGAAGAAATTCCAATCTTAATAATAAACAATAATAAAGATTCAATGCTCAAATATCTCAAAAATAACAATCTCTGTGATATTTATAAATCACTTAAAGATACAATCAAAGCTAAAAAAAATATTCAAAAAGAAAATGCTCTACACTATATCATTATAAATATTCCATTTAAAAAGTGGATAATAAATGAAAGCACACTTATGATAATAATATATGCTATTTATAATTTAATTATCCTAACCTTCATCACAAGATTTAAAAAAACTAGTATCATTATTAGAAAGACCAAAGAAAATTACCATAAAATAATACAACTATTTCTTATTTTATTTTTAAGCACATATATTTCTACTTTACTTACAAATAAAATGCTCAATATCTATAAAAATTTCACAGACTATAACATTATAAATCCAATATATCTAGTAAATTTTTTTCTAACATTATTTATCTTTAACCTTATATCTTATTTTACATATGATTTTAAAATACACTTAACACTTAAAGAACTTAAATATTTAGCAATAGTAATATCAGTTATTGAACTTATTATGTTATTGTACATCAAAATAGAATTTACTTTATTCATAATTTTAAAAAATATACTAATATTAACTATTCCTAATAAAATAAAAATTTTAAAACAAATAATAATAATAATGATTTGGATAATAAATTTCACCATAATAACATCAGTACAATCAACCTCAATGATATCAAAATCAATTCTACTAAGTTACTTCATATCAATATCGCTTTTCTCAGTAATACTTACTAATATAGCTGAACATTTAAAACAGAAAACTAAAACGATAAATCAAGAATTTAAAAAAGCTGAAAAAATTGAATCTATCATTTTTCTTTTAATAATTGCCATTACAACAATGTCATATAATATAGATAAAATTGCGACAATAAAAATAGAACAAATAATAAGCTTTCCAGAAAAAATTAATAAAATTAAAATAAAGTATTTACAAGAAAATAGAAATGCGATTCAAATATCAACAAAAGATTTTCATTTAAGCTTAAACAAAAATAAACAATATATAGAACACGAAATCAAAATACAAGAAGATTTAATAAATCTATCTTTTAAAAAAACAGATGCAGCTGAGAGAACTATTTATGAAATTAATATTGCTACAAATAAGATTGCCAAACAAATTAATTTATTTCTAAAAAATGCATCTGAATTAATCATATATCAAAGTAATACACCGTATAAAATAGCATCCAACAACATAATATTTACAATAAATAATATTAAATCAAATACAATAAACATAACTTTTACTATAAAATCTCAAGAAGAAATTAAATATGAGACTTTTGCTCACTTTGATATTAATGAACACTACATAAAAATATATGATAAAGAAAGTAAAAAAGAAGTTCAAAATATCAACATAGATTATTCATATGCAATAAAGTATTCTGGCATACTGCCAAAGTCTGGAAAATATGACCAAGATAAATTTTTTAAGCTCCAAAATGATAAAGAAATAGAAAATTTAAAAAATTTGAAGCTAAATTAAATTTCTAATCGCCTAAAATCAATGTTTTTCTTTTTTGACTCATAACTTTGAAAAGCCAAAGTTATCAATTTATCAACTAAAGATTCATAATCAAGGCCATCATGTTTACACATTTTAGAAAACATAGAAATATCTGTAAACCCTGGAATTGTATTTATTTCATTAATATAAATTAAATCAGTGCATTTTTCAATTAAAAAATCAATTCTTGCCATACCCCTAAGCTCTAAACATCTATAAGTAAGATATGCATACTCCTTAATATCTAACAAATGCTTAGTATCAAGTTGAGCAGGAATATTAAATATAACGGAATTCCCAGGAATAGTAGAGTATTTAGCATCATAATCATAAAATAAAAAATTTTGTATAACAATCTCCCCCGGAGTAAATATCTTAACTTGATCATTCCCAATAATAGAACATTCAATTTCTCTTACCTGTATAAATTTTTCTACAATAATTGTTAGATCATACTCAAAAGCTTCCTCAATGCACTTTTCAATATGAGTCTCATCATACGCAATACTTATTCCAATTGAAGACCCAAGCATAGCTGGCTTTATAATGACAGGATATCCTAAATTTTGCATTATGTCTTTTTTAATTCCATCTTTATCTAAAAGATAATCATATTTTTTAAATCCAATAAAAGGGATTAAGGGGAGATTAAAACTTTTAAGCAAAAGCTTACAGAAATACTTATTACTAGCAATAGCACTTCCTAAAATGCCAGCACCAACACAAGGAATATCCATAATTTTTAAAAGTCCTTGAATAGAACCATCCTCACCTGTTCTTCCATGCACAATTGGAAACACAACATCAATTTTAAGATCCCTATTATTTACAAACATCCCACATCCAGGAATCAAACTAATAATAGCAGAATTATCTCTTGTAATTAAGGCAGGATCATTAGGAATAGACTCTATCAAATACCAAATCCCAGTACTTTTATCAATAAAACTTAAAAACACATTATATTTATCAAGATTCATAAGAGCTGAATAAACCCCATAAGCAGATCTAAGAGAAACTTCATGTTCAAAAGAAACTCCTCCAAATATTAACATAAGATTTTTTCTCATAATATCAAATCTCCTAATTCATATTTAAAATAATATCCTTAATGACAGCTTCCTCATCCCAAAAAATACTTCGATCTTTATATATTATTGAATTTTCATGTCCCTTTCCAAGTGTAACAACTAAATCACCACTACTTGCAATGCTTATTGCTTTTTCAATTGCACTTCTTCGATCAGGAATAAAAAATAAATTCTCATTTAAAATCTTTTCTGAAATTCCTTCTGCAATGTTTTTAATTATTTGCATACTATCTTCACTCCTTGGGTCTTCATCACAAAGTATTATTATATCTGAGTACCTATTTGCTATTTCCCCTTGTAATCTCCTTTTAAGAAGATCTCTATCTCCAGCAGAACCAAAAACAGAAATCAATCTATTCTTAGACAGTCTTTTAAAGATAGGAAAAATTTTAACAAAAGCCCCAGGAGTATGTGCATAATCAATAATTAAAGAAAAATTTTGCCCAAAATCAATACCCTGCATTCGTCCACAAAGACTCTCAATATTCACAAGCTTATCAATAATCTTTGAAATATCAACATCCATAATCTGATTAACAACAATTAAAGCCGCCATAACATTTTCGACATTAAAACTACCAACCAAATTAACTCTAGCATCATACCTGATATTTTTATGATAAAATTCAAACTCAGTAGAGTTTATTTGTTCATTAATCCTACTTACAAAAAAATCAGCTTCATGGTTCTTTAAACTATATGTATAAGCTTTATTAATAGAATTTAAGAACAGAGAAAAATTATCATCATCCATATTTATAATACCAAAACCATTATTAGCATCTGCAGACAAGAAAAGCCCAAGTTTAGCATTCAAATAATTTTGAATAGTGCCATGAAATTCAAGATGCTCATGAGTAACATTAGTTAAAACAGCAGCAAAATATGCAATATCAATAAGTCTTGATGTACTAGAATCAAGTCCATGCGAAGTAGATTCAATAACAGCATATTCAATATTATTCTCTACCATTTTACTAAGAACTAAATGAATTTCTGTTGACTCTGGAGTTGACTGCCTATAAGGATTTTTAATTAAAGTTCCACTTCCATCCTCAAAAAATACTGTTGAAATAAATCCAACTTTAACACCCATGGATTTTAATAAAGTATAGATATAAAAACAAACAGAACTCTTACCATCGGTTCCTGTAACGCCAATAATCTTCAGTTTCTTTGAAGGCTCATTATAAAAAATATGAGAAAAATTTGACATAAATTTTCTCATATTCCAAGAATCAATTCTAATATATGTTACATTGGAATCATAAAAATCAATATCAGTAGTATGAACAATAACATTGCTACCTCGCTGAATTGCTTCCCCAATAAATTTTTGACCATCAATACGAAGCCCTGGAAGAGCAAAAAATACAAAATTAGATAAAATATTTCTTGAATCATATGCAAGTCCCAATATTTCTACATTACAAGAACCTTTAATCTCCTTGATTAAATTTTTATCAAGCATAGATAAAATATTATTAAGAGTTTTTTTATTCATATTTATAAATATTACAAAAATAAAACTTATTTTTATATAAAAATACAAAAAAGAGAATATTTAAAAAATTTAAACTTCAAGAATCAAACTACAAAAGATCAATCAATATTATTTACAATTTACATATTTTTTAATAAACTAACTAATATTTATATGGCGTCGTACCCAAGTGGCTAAGGGAAAAGTCTGCAAAACTTTGATTCGCCGGTTCGAATCCGGTCGGCGCCTTACAATTTATAAGTTACAGCCAATATAGTTTTATATAAAGAGAAACAAAATTATTAAAGAAAATACCTTAAAGATAAACTAAAATAATAAGTATGTTAGAATTAATAATCATATTAATATCTATAATTCTCTCAGCAATTTTCTCAGCATCAGAGACGGCCTACACATCATTAAGTCTAATTCAACTTCAAGATATAAAGAAAAAAGGCAAGCTAGGAACAATTGTATACCACTTAGCCCAAAATCCATCAAAACTTGTAACAACAATTCTTATTGGAAATAACATTGCAAATATAACAACAAGTGTCCTTACTACAAAATTTGTTCTTGACAACTATGGAAATAATGCCCTTGCTTTATCAACTGGAATAATAACAATAATAGTTCTCATTTGCTCAGAAATATTTCCTAAACAGATTGCTATTATAAATAATGAGCGTATAGTTTTATCAACCTCAATCCTACTCAAGATATTAACAATTATATTAACACCAGTAATATACGCAATTAATAGCATAGTCAAAGGTTTATTAAACCTTTGCAAAATAAAATCAACTCAAAAGATGACTAAAGACAGCATAAAAAACATGTTATTTTTAGCTGAAAAACTAGGTATTTTAGAAAATGATGATAGAATATTCATGCAAAAAATGTTAAACATAGGAGAAGTTAGAGCATCTGAAATTATGACACACCGTACAGAAGTATTTTTACTATCAAGCACATCAAAACTAAAAGATAAAATTAAATTAATTAAAAAAGAAGGATATTCTAGAATTCCTGTATATAAAGGTCAAAATCGAGAACAAATAATTGGAATTTTAATAACTAAAGATTTAATTGAAATTAGTAAAAAAAAACTTGAAAAAAGTATTGTTAAATTTATTAAACCTGCTGTTTTTGTACAACAAAACAAAAGAATAAAAGATATACTAGACATAATGCGACAAAAGCAAAAAATAATGGCAATTGTTATAGATGAATATGGAGGATTTTCAGGAATACTTACAATAGAAGACATAGTAGAAAAAATATTTGGAGAAATATTTGATGAATATGATTTTGAAGAAGAAAAACAACTTATTACTAAAAAAGATGAAAATATATATCTAATATCTGGAGAGACTACATTTGATGAAATTGAAGAAACAGTTGGAATAAAAATTCAACACAAGGACTATATAAATACAATTGGAGGATACATCATGGATTTACTGGATAAAATACCTACAAAAGGAGAACAAGTTAATACAGAACATGGAGAATATTTAATAGAAGAAATTCAAAATCATAAAATAAAAAAAATAACATTCAAAAAATTTGAAAAAGAATGAAAACATTTGAAAAATGTTTTCCCATTATTTAAAATCCAACCTAAAAGAAATATCACAATGTATAAAGAATTTAAAATAAAAATTTACAATTCTTTAGGTATGGAATAATAACAAGGAGGCAAAATGCTAAACAATATAATAAGATTTCTTAATAAAACATATGATTACATGATCATACTAATTATACTAGCAATAATATTAATAATAACTATTTCAAATGTTTTTATAGTGGGGCCATCTGACGAGGCAATTGTTCTTCGTCTTGGTAAGCTTAATAGAACACTTGAATCAGGAATACATATCAAAATTCCATTAATCGAAGAAAAAGTCATTGTACCTGTCAAGATAGTACAAGAAGTTAAATTTGGTTTTAATACAAACCACAAAACAATAAACTCTCCAGATGAAGAGGAAGGAATAATTATTACTGGTGATTTAAACATAATCACTGTTGAATGGTTAGTGCAATATAAAATTAGCAACCCATATTCTTTCATGTTTAAGGTAGAACACCCTGAAGAAACCATAAAAGACATAGCTAAATCATCAATGAATAGATTAATTGGCGACAATACTATTTTTGAGATAATTAATGATAACAGAGTTGGAGTAACAGAAGGAGTAAGAGCTTCTATGAATGAAATCATAAATAAGTATGATTTGGGCATTGATATTGTGCAAGTACAAATCAGAAATGCTATGCCACCAAAGGGAAAAGTTTATGAGGCATTTGAAGATGTTAACATTGCAATCCAAGATAAAAATAAATTCATTAATGAGGGAAAGAAAAAATTTAATCAAGTTATACCAAAAATTAAAGGAGAAGCACTTAAACTAATAGAAGAAGCACAAGGATATAAAGAAAATAGAATAAATAACGCATTAGCTGAAACTGCTATCTTTAATGCAATACTTGAAGCATACACTAAATCACCTGAAATTACACGAGAGAGAATGTATAATGAAGCAATGAAGGAAATTCTTGAAAATAAAGATAATATTGAAATAATCGACAAAAACTTAAAAAATTTCCTACCATTTAAGGAGGTCAAATAAATGAAGCACATATTAAAATTTTTATTTCTTATAACAAAAATTCTAGCTTCTATATTAATACTAGGACTAACACTCTTAGCTATAGTACAACCAATCTATATTTTAAAAGAAAATGAAATTTCAATCACTACAAGGCTTGGAAAAATTGAAAGAACTGAAAATACAGCAGGTCTTAAATATAAAATCCCATTCATTGAAAATGTACAAGTATTTCCCAGAAATATTCTTAGATGGGATGGAGAACCTCAAAGAATTCCAACAGGAGGAGAAGAAAAGCAATTAATCTGGATAGACACAACTGCTAGGTGGAGAATCTCGGATATTAATCAATTCTATACAGCAATTAAAACAATGGACAGAGCCTACACAAGAATCAATGCTGCTATTGAGCCTGCTGTTAGAGGTGTCATTGCAAAATATCCTTTACTTGAAATTATCAGAAGCTCAAATAATCCTATTCAACGCCTATCTGATGGAGTTTTAATACCACAAGAAACTCAAAATAACACAACCTATAAAATTGTCAAAGGTAGAAAAATAATTGAAAATGAAATAATTAAAGTTTCTAATCACAATACAAAAGACATTGGAATTGAGATTGTAGATGTCCTTATTCGAAAAATAAGTTATGATCCAAGTTTAATTGACTCAGTACATAACAGAATGATTTCAGAAAGGCAACAAATTGCAGAAGAGCAAAGAAGTTTGGGAATTGCTGAGCAAACAAAAATCCTTGGTAGTATTGAAAAAGAAAAATTAAAAATATTAAGTGAAGCAAGAGCTGAAGCAGCTAAAACTAAAGCTGAAGGAGATCTTAATGCTGCAAAAATTTATGAAAACTCTTATGGACGAAATGCTGAATTTTACAAATTTTGGCAAACACTAGAAAGTTATAAAACCACACTTAAAGATAAAAGAAAAATATTCTCAACAGATATGGATTTTTTCAAATATTTACATAATAAAAAATAAATCATATAAAATGGGCAACTATTTAATTTTAGTATCATGCCCATTTTTATCAAAAAAATTAAATTTTGATATCAATAATTAATCATCGCAGTAATAATGCTTTAAGCTTGAAAAATTCAACAATAATTCTTTATTGACAAAAAATCTTGTTTATGAAAAAATAATTTCTGTTAATAAAGAAACTATGATCTTTTAAAAAATCTAACCGCTGTAGCTCAGTTGGTAGAGCAAAGGACTGAAAATCCTTGTGTCAGGAGTTCGATTCTCCTCGGCGGTATTATCAGTTAAAGATTTTTATGTGTAACAACACAGCTAAGATTTAAAAGGAGTAAAAATAAGCTTTAATCCTCGTATGTTAAAACTGTTTAATGTGTAAAAAAATATGGCTGTGGTATTAATTGATAAAGTATAAAACTAATATTCTTGTCTCAAAAGTTCAATTTTCTTTTAGAAAACAATATTAAAGATTTGGTTTTAAAAGGTATGCCAATGATTCTTAAAGAAATAAAAAAAATAGAAGATCTAACAGAAAACGATATAATATATTTAAATATTGGAAATCTGACTAAGTTAAGTACAAGAATAAATGAAAGGATAATTCAAGTTCTAAATAAAGGCAATGTTTCATACATACCAGTAATAAATAATTACAAAAATCTTCCACATGAAAAACTAATAAACATAGTTAATGACGAACTTATAAAAAATGAAATAAATTTTTTAAGGGAAGACCTAGCAGAAGTTTTAAAAGACATATACAAACCATTCTCAGAAAAAGATAAAATATTTACAATTGCTGGGAAAAAAACAACAATTAATTTAAATACTCTCATGGAAAAAGAACCTGATCATATTTACCATAAAGAAATTATTGAAGCAAGTTCTAATATTTTACCAAGACACAAAATAATATCTATTCAAAAAATACTATTAAAAATATATAACCACTTTGATTTACAAAGAATTAAAAATGAAGATAATCTTAATAACACAACAATAATACAAAAACTATATCTGTACTCAATAAGAAGAGATTATGAATTCTTTAGAGGACAAATACAAACAGAAGGCGATTCAATACTGCTACACGCAATTGATACTACAATATACTTTTTAATAACTATTTCACAGTTAAATAAAGAAAGAGCAAGAAAAGATGCACCTCGTTTAACATCAAAATTTTTCATTGACAAATCAGAATACACAGAATTCACAGAATTTTTTTATGATAATGATACTATATTGCAAGCCGCTCTTGGAGTCTTATTGCACCCAATAGGACTTATGCATATCACAATATTACAAGAATTAAGAGAAAAGATTAGCCTTAAGAATACATATGTAAAAGAACAATATATATCCAAAATAGAAATTCTAGAAAAAAGTGTCAATGTTTCTAAAAACCTATTTAGAATGAGAGAAGATATTTCTGCAATTACAAAGATGATGATAAATGGACAAAAAAATTATCTTAACATCAACAATGATTCAAACAATATAATGAAAAAATTTACCCATGAACTTATTAGAATATTTTGTATAATAGATGTTTATGATGAAATGGTTAATCCTATAATTATTAAAGAACCCGTTAATCCATTAGAAGCTATTGAATTTTTAACAACAAACAGTGCTCAATATCATTGGCAACAAGATAAACCAGAGGAATACTTACTAAATAAAAAATTTGATGTCAAAATGCTACAAATTTTTTTGAAAGTTCTTGCACCATTTGATTATGGGACAATACTAGATATATATACAAAAAATTGTAATAAACCCATATTTAAAGCAGTTGTCCTTGAATATACAACAGGCAAAATACCTATTGTATCCATTATAAAAAAACATGACAAATCCTATAAAATAGGAGATATACTAATGAATGTTGAAGCCAAAGAAATTATTATCAAAAGACAAAATGGAACAATTAAAAAAAATTCATTCAAAAATACTGACGAATTTGAATTTAGACACAATATTGAAGAACTCAAAAGTAATGAATTCAGACTTTTGAGTTCTAACCAAGAATAAAATCGTATTTTAGATACAAGAATTTACTTTAAAAAAATCAAGTCTTGATCCCCCATATTTTCTAAAATCATGTCTAGAAAGTCTTAAAATATTGTCATCTAAACTTTCTCTAGAAGGATAATGAATAATAATTTTTACATCTGTATTTAAACTTTTATTTCTTGATATTATTTTAAGCAAATCCTCTTTAAAACCATATTTAAAAGGCGGATCAAGATAAATAACATCATAAAAAAGATTACTATTTTTAAGAAAAAATTCAGCCTTACTGAAAAAAAATTTGTAAGGTTCACTTACAAACTCAAAATTTTTCATTAAAGTATTCTTAGAAAACCTATTATAATCAACAAGATGAACAAGACTAGCTCCCCTACTTAGAGCCTCAAGAGACATAATCCCTGTACCTGCAAATACATCAAGAAAATTGGATCCTAAAATTTGATTAAAAAGAATAGAAAAAAATGCTTCCCTAACAACAGCCATCACAGGACGTACACTACCTGTTTTAGGAAAATTAATTTTTTGTCCCTTATATTTACCTGCACTTATATGCATAAGAGCAAATTCTAAACTATTTTAAAAAAATGTTAAATGTTTACAATCCAAATTCTGATATAATTTTATTTAGGAGAAACAAAGTATGAAAGGTATTATCTTAGCAGCAGGATATGGAACAAGATTCTTACCCATTACAAAGACTATCCCAAAAGAAATGTTGCCAATTTTAAACAAACCATCAATTGATTACATAATCGAAGAATTCACTACTTCTGGAATTAAAGAAATATTAATAATAACCTCAAGAAGAAAAATGGTCTTGGATAATTATTTTGACAAAGAGGTTGAACTTGAAGCTGCATTTACAAAAGAATGCAAAAAAGATTTGCTAGAAAAAATTAAAGTTAAAGATATCAATATTAGTTTTATAAAGCAAAATGAAATGCTAGGCACGGGTCATGCTTTATTATATGCAAAACCTTGGATAGGAACTGAAGCTGTAATAGTGGCATATCCAGATGATTTACATATTGGAAATCCATCTTTAACAACACAATTAATAGAATTGCACAACAAAACCGGAAAAAATATATTATCTGTTATTGAAAATCCCAAAAACATTAATAGATATGGAGTAATAGAATTAAGTGAAGATAACATTCATGTAAAAAACATCGTAGAAAAACCAGAAATTGGCAAAGAACCAAGCAATAAAGCATCTATTGGAAGGTTTTTATATACACATGAATTTTTCCAGTATTTAGAAGATGGGTTTAAACTTCACAAAAAAGGAGAATATCATCATGTTTATGCTTTAAAAAAATTGATATCTGAAAATAAAGTATTATATAAAAAAGTAGAAGGCGAAAGACTTGATATAGGTGATGTTGATGGTTATTTAGAAGCAATAATAAAAGTTTCAAAACGTGACGAAAAATTACTAAAAATTATCAAAAAATCATTAAAGGACTAAATGAAATTATTAACAAAAAGTCAAACATTTTATGATAATCTTAGAATGTTAAAAAAACACATAATCTTAAACATAGAAGAAAAAATTTTAAGGTATAGCATATTATCAAAACTTTACAAACTCAATGAATCCGATATTAAAAATCTTATCAAAGTAAGTAAAAATTATGAACTTAAAAAAAATTCAATAAATATTACACTTGAAGAATATTATTATGAAGAAATACAAGATACAAAAATCAAAAACTGGATACTTGAAATAATTAGAGAAAAAAATTTATTACACATAACAAAAGAAACAAATTTTATTAGTAAAAGATCTGGCATCACATATAAACTAAACGCCACTAACTTTCTAAAAATAATCGAAATACAAAACAATCACACATATACAGAAGAAAAAAAAGAATTATATAAACAATTAATCTTGAATTTCTCTAGTAATTTAAAGGTAGAAAATTTAGAATCAACAATAGATATATTACTAGCCGTAAGACATCGAAACAAGAAAAAAATTAGCCAAATATTGCAATACAATCAATCATTGCAAAGATTATTCAAATCAAGCTTAAGAAAAAAACAAAGCAGAATAATTAAAATAAAAAAATTGCTTATTTTAACCTATTGGCCAGTCGGATGTCTATCTCAATCACTTTTTAACAAAATTCTAACACAAAACTACAGATATATAATAGATGAAGTTTTAACCTTAAAATACGATGAAATTCTAAAATACCTAAGAACAATAAAAACATTAAGTCTTAATGAAATTTTTTACAAAGGATCAAATAAAAATTCTAATTTTAACTACTTCTTAAGTGAATTTGTACAATATACCCCAAAAGATTTCCACAATACTTTAAAGACTTATATATCTTCACTTGAAATAAGTACAATAAAACAATATTTAGAATGGTTTTTTAAAGACAAAGTACCAAATGAATGGAATGACTTTATATTTGCAATTAAATATATTGAAAAACATAAGCTGATGAACTTAAATGCAAATATAGAAAATATCACCATAGCAAAATTTAAAGCAGAAGAATTTTTTGTCTCATTTGAAAAAATGAATTTTAATCCATATGAAGATTTAAAAATCTTTCAAAACAAACACATCAAAAGAACATTTTTACAAAACGTAATAAAATATATAAACGATAATACGAAAAAAATAGATACGTACGGATGGATGGCATTTTATATATATGCAGATGAAGATGACAAAGTAAAATTTTCAAAGGATATAGAAAACTTTTTTAAAAACAAAAATTTTGAAATTCAAAATCAAATATTTGTCTACTTCCTATCTTTTTACCCAAATATTGATAAAAAAATTTTTAACTTTATATCAGAAATCATAACACAACTTGATAAGAGCAAAATCACAATACCTAAAAAAATAATAAATATGAAAAAAATAAGTTCTTATAATTTAAGCTATCATAAATCATATATTTTAATTAAATCGTTGATTTTAAGAACAAGGGTATTTAAAAAAATACTAAATAAAAATATTAATCTAGAGGAATTTAAGACTGAAACACTATTACCCGCCATATACTATATTGCTTATTATGCCAAATCAGACCCAGTATCAGAACAATTGAAAGAAGAAAAAACAATGTCAACAGAACAAAGAGAAGAAATAATGAAATTTGTCATATTCTTAAATCAAGAACAAAATAATTTTGACTTTAAAACACTATGAAATATAGAAATATTTGCTTGAAAGTAATAAAATAATATTCATAAAAGATATGAAAAAATTCTTATTACCGCTTAAAAATTTATTCATCTCACTAATTTTACTATTGAATTCAAATCTCGGGTATTCACAAAGATTAATTAAAATTGGACAAGAAGAAATAAAAAGTAAAAACTACCCACAAGCAATCAAAATACTCAGCGAAGCTATACAGAAATATCCAACAGTACAAAATGGATACTATTTCTTAGCAATAGCTTATAGAGAAAATAATCAATTAACAGAAGCAGAGGGAGCATTACTAGATGGAATTGCAATAGGGGGAGATATTGATTATAAACTATATTTTGAACTAGGTAACATAATGTTTAAACGAGGAGAGGGTTATTATAATTTAGCAATTAAATATTATTCTAACTCAATTAAAAAAATGCCTAATTATGACAAAGCACTACTTAATAGAGCAAACTCCTATGTAGAACAAGGAAAAATTAATTTTAAGCAAAAAGATTATAAAAATTCATGGGATGCATACACTATGGCAATCCATGATTATTCTCAATTTATTACATTAAGATATGAAAGTGAAAAAAGACAATCTATTCTCCATATGATAGATCTTTTAAGAAATAAAAAAGCAAAACTTGAAAAAATTGATAAAAGTCTAAAAAATAGAAGTGAACAAATGATTAAAGAACAACAAAAAGAAAAAGACGAAAACAAGACAAAAGAACAACAACAAGATAAGACAAAACAAATACAACAACAAGATAAGACAAAACAACAACAACAAGATAAAACAAAACAAATACAACAACAAGATAAGACAAAACAAATACAACAACAAGATAAGACAAAACAAATACAACAACAAGATAAGACAAAAGAACAACAACAAGATAAGACAAAAGAACAACAACAAGATAAGACAAAACAAATACAACAACAAGATAAGACAAAACAACAACAACAAGATAAGACAAAACAACAACAACAAGATAAGACAAAACAAATACAACAACAAGATAAGACAAAACAACAACAACAAGATAAGACAAAACAACAACAACAAGATAAGACAAAACAAATACAACAACAGCAAGATAAAACAAAACAAATACAACAAGATAAGACAAAACAAATACAACAACAGCAAGATAAAACAAAACAAATACAACAAGATAAGACAAAACAACAACAACAAGATAAAACAAAACAAATACAACAAGATAAGACAAAACAAATACAACAACAAGATAAGACAAAACAACAACAACAAGATAAAACAAAACAAATACAACAACAAGATAAGACAAAACAAATACAACAACAGCAAGATAAAACAAAACAAATACAACAAGATAAGACACAACAACAACAACAAGATAAGACACAACAACAACAACAAGATAAAACAAAACAAATACAACAACAAGATAAGACAAAACAAATACAACAACAGCAAGATAAAACAAAACAAATACAACAACAAGATAAGACAAAACAAATACAACAACAGCAAGATAAGACAAAACAAATACAACAACAGCAAGATAAGACAAAACGGGATAAGACAAAGGATCATCTACAAAATAAAAACACAATGATTAAAAAAGAATTTGAAGACAATTTAAAAACGGATTCTTTAATTGAATTAGACAAAATTAATTGGCAAGAGGAGTTAAATATAGATGAATAAAATAAGAAGCTTACCTATACTAATAATTTTAATATTATTACTTATTGCTTCATTTGGAGGCCTTGGTTATTATGTGTATAAAAAACGTCTAAACAAAAACAACCAAGAAATAATGTTAAATGAAGTAAAAAATAGTATTATGGAGAGAAATTATAAAAAAGCACACTCAATAACAAAAATTCTAAAAAATAAATACCCACAAAATACAGACATTGCAATCCTTGAAAATACTTTATCAGAACTTGCAAATAATAGCCCATTTGAATCAAAAGATTTACAAAGAGATACTGCTAATCAAATACTAGATAAAATACAAGGAAAGGAACAATCAATACCAATAAATAATGAAAATTCCGAGATTGCTTTCAATAATAAATATATAAAAGACACTACAAAAACAGAAAATTATGCAGATAGAAAAAATGATACTGGTATTGAAAACGAAGATATTTTAGAATTCAAACAAAACACAATACCTGAGAATCTAAATAAAAATAAAATCTCAAATTATGAAAAGCCAAAAAACCTAGATAGCACTAAACATATTGAACACAAAAAAAATCAATTTAACTTAAAAAAATTAAAAGAAAGTCTAAATAAAGAATTAAATAAAGCTGAAAGCTTCCAACAAGATATCTCAAAACAAGTTTTAGAAAAACACAAACAAAATGAAGATAAAATTATCCAAAAGAAGATAGATGACTTGAAAGAAAATAAAATAAATCAAAATCTAAATACTAAGAAAAGAGATCCTATTGTAAAACCAGAAATTAAAATAAACAGCACAGATATAAAAAAAACTTCCATTTTACAAAATCAAATAACTAAAAAAATAGATAGGCCTTATAGTTATATTATAAAAAAAACACTCTATGAGATATTAGATAATATTAATACCGGAAATCCTTTATTTGCTAAAAAAAGACTTAATGAACTCATTCAAAAAGGATTAAGTGATAAATTTAATAAAATTAATGATCTAATTGATAAATCACAAACTCAAGAAGCTGCTAATCTCTTAATCAAATTAATAAAACAAGATATTGAACCAAATTTAGCTAACTTAGCAACTAACAACTTAGCTAACACAGAAAAAGCTCCTTTTAACAAGGAGCTTTTCAAAAAAGAACAACATAAAAAAGAAAAACCTAAGCTAAAAAGACTTTCAATAGACGATCAAACCTCAACAGAAAAAAATCTCAAAACCCGTACAGATAATTCCAATCAATCTATAAACGATTTAGAATCTCTTAAAATGATAGCATTAGCAAGTGAGAGACATCAAAATTTTAAAAAGGCTGAAGAAATTTATGACAAAATTGCAAGCATTACACAAAACGAAGAAGATTACTATAAAATTGGAGTGATAAAATTTAAACTAAACAAATATGAAGAATCAATACAAGCATTTGATAAAACAATATCACTAAATCCAAAACATAAAAAGGCATATGCAAATAAAGGAACAAACTTAATATTATTAAACAAACTAAAAGAAGCAATTGAGGTTTTCAATAAAGCAATTGCAATCGATCCAAACTATGATATTGCATACTACCAAAAAGGAATAGCAGAAGAAAAAAACAATGACAAACAAAATGCTTTTTTAAGTTTGAAAAAAGCTTACGATATTACTAAAAATCCTTATTACGCCCTTCAGGCAGGAATTATTGCAAACCATATGGGTAACTTTAAAGACAGTGAAAAATATCTAGATAAAGCAATAGCTTCAATAAAAGAAAAAAATGATATTATGTTTTACAACTTAGCAATATCAAAATTTGAAAATAATAATATTAATGACTCATTAAAAATTATCAATAAAGCTATTAACATAAATCCGCAAAAACCTGAATACCTATATTTAAAAGCATCCATTTATCTAAATAAAAAAGATTATAATAAAGCAATACCACTTTATAATAATGTAATTTCCAAAAATCCTGAAAATATTACAGCTCATATAAACTTAGCAATAGCATACGAAAATTCAGGCAATATACTAAAAGCAATTGAAATTCTTGAAAAAATTAGAAATAAGAATCATTTACTAGCATTAAACAATCTTGGCATACTTTACAAAAAACAAAAAAACTATCAAAAAGCAATTGAAATTTTCCAAAAAGCAGAATCTCTCTCAAGTCTTGAAGCAAAATATAATCTTGCAACTACCTTTATTGATATAAAAGATAATAAAAGAGCTACTAAAAAATTACAAGAATATATAAAAGAAAATCCAAACAATCCAGAAGCCTTACACGCTTTAGGCATAATAGAATACGATAATAATAAAAATGATACAATACTTAGAGATGTTATTAAAAAATTTCCTAATTACAAACATAACAATATAATAATGCAAATAATAAATAAATGAATAAAATCAAATTCCTAGATAAAACTTTAGTACAAAAAATAGCAGCAGGAGAAGTCATAGATAGACCTTGCTCTGTTTTAAGAGAATTGCTTGACAACGCAATAGATTCTGAAGCAGATAAAATTGAAGTTTTTCTTGAAGAAGGTGGTATACGCAGAATACTAATAATTGATAATGGTAGTGGGATAAGTAAAGAGGATTTAAAAATATGCTACCTACCCCATACAACCTCAAAAATCACTGAAGAACAAGACCTTGAAAAAATAAAAACACTAGGATTTAGAGGAGAAGCTCTATCAAGTATAGCTATTTGTTCAAATCTTACAATAACAAGTTCAATTACAGGAGAAAACAGTTACCAAATTGAAGTTGAGAATGGAGTTGAAAAGTATTTTAAAAAGCAATCTGCAATAAATGGCACAATAATAGATATTACAAATCTATTTTATAATTTTCCTGCAAGAAAAAGATTCCTAAAAAAAGATTCTGTTGAAACAAAAATGTGCATAAAAGTTTTTGAAGAAAAAGCTGTCACTCATCCCAATATTGACTTTAAACTAAGTATAAATAATGAGCTAAGAAAAGTTTATTTTAAAGAAAGCCTCATAGACAGAGTGCAAAGCGTATATGGAGAAATGATCGAAAACAATAAATTTGGAAAAGTAACAGCTGAATATGAAAATGTAAAAATGAAGATCTTTTTTGCTCCTCCTAATTTTTCAAGAAACGACAGGCGAAATATAAAAATATTTATAAATAGAAGACCCATCGAAGAAAAAAGCATACTAGAAGCAATTATTGAAGGACATAGAAGAATACTAACTAACAGAAATTTTCCAATATGTTATTTATTTTTAGAAATAGATCCCAGATGTATTGATTTTAATATACATCCTCAAAAAAAAGAAGTAAGATTTTTTAACTTACCATTTCTGCCTAAACAAATTGCAAACAATATTAACGCATTCTTTGATAGAGAAAAAAAAGAAATTTTACAAGATTATCATAATATAATAATAAAAAGACAATTAACAAATGATGCTCATCTATTACAATCTGAACATGATTCAACAAACCCAGATTTTCAAAATTATGAAATTATAAACAATAAAGAATTCGTTCTAAATGCACCACAGGATAATAAAATAACAAATATAATAGAAGATAAAGTAAAATTTGAAAGTCAAAATCTAATTCATAAAGATAAACCATCATTTAAAAATCACATACAAAATATTTTTCTACAAACATCTACAACAATAAACGAAATTCAAAAACCAATAGAAAAGCATATATTTAGATATATGGGGCAACTATTCTCAGAATTCCTAATAGTAGAAAACTATGATGAAGTCTATTTTATAGATCAGCATGCACTTCATGAAAAAATCATATATAAAAATCTAATCAATTCAAAAAAAACTATCCAAAATCTTTTAGTACCAATTAAATTTCAAGTAGATTCTGAAGATACAAATAAAATATTAGAAAGCGAATTAGAAGAATATATCAAAATAGACATTATAGTTACCAAAATAAACAATCAAACCTATCAACTAGAATCAATTCCCAATATTTGCAACAAGTATGAACATATTATTATTCAATTTTTAAAAACAAGAAAAAGCAAAATCATTGATTCTTTGGAAACCGAATTATATGCAACACTTGCATGTAGACAAGCCATTAAACGCAATGATACAATAAGTTCTGAATTTAGTAAATTTTTAATAAATGAATTTTTCAATCTCAAGCTAAAGCATTGTCCACATGGAAGAAAAATTTACCATAAGTTTTCCAAATTTGAGCTTGAAAAGAGTGTAAATAGAAAATAATGCAAATATGTTTATGATACAAGATCTTAAATCCAAAATTCAAAAAATAATCTCAGAGAGAGACAAAAAATTAGTTGAACTTGGCAAAATACTTAAAAACAATAATGTAATAGAACTTAAAAAATTAGAATCTTACACATCTTTAAAGTTAATAGAAAAAGAAATATCTCATCTTCAAATAAAATTAAGTCAAGCAGAAGATAATGCAATTAAATTAAAAGAATTGTATCAAAAGATTACAAACCATAAAAAAAACAAAAAATATATTATGCAAACATACGAAATGAAACTTAAAAAAGTTATTGAAGTAATAATAAATCAATATCCAAATAATCTGTCATTAATTTCAGAATACAAAATGAACTTTACCAAATTTATACTTGCAAAATATAAATATAAACAAATCGAAATAATAAAATTCAACGAAAAAATTAATTTTTTAAAAAGATTTATGAGAAATATCAATTCAATGCTAAAATCAATCATCAATCAAATAAATATAAAAACAATAGAAAAAGAATTTGAGACAAAAATACTAAAAAAATATTTATTCTCAGAAAGCTTAGAACAAATGGTTAATAAATTCATAGAAAATCAAGACCTAAGCAAAGAAATTATTGAAGAATACAGATTAATTAATGAAATTCAATCAGAAATCATAAATACAAAAAGTAAAATAAAACACCACAAAACTAAAGAAAATATTCATAATCAAAATAAAATAGAAAGCACAATTAATATTGTTCAAATAAATAAAGAAGCTATTTTAAAAAAAATTGCCGAAGAATTTATTGAAATGTCAAAAACAGAAAAAGGATTAAATAAAAGTGGAGCAATTAATTCATTGTTAGAATCAATAAAAGCTCTAAATCAACAAATATCTAAATTAGACACAACTTTAATAAAAACAATCAAAATCGAAGAAGTTGAAAAAATACAGCAAAATATTAAACAACTAATAAGTAACAAAGAATCAATTGAAGATAAATTAAAAGCATTAAATTCAAAAATAGAAGCTATACAAAATGAAATCAATGAACTTGACAATCAATAAAAAAGTAAATACAATATTTCAAAGCTTTAAGAGACGTTAAATATGTTTAATAGCTTTTTAGCTTTGATTATAAAAAGGGCCCATAGCTCAGTTGGTTAGAGCCCCCGACTCATAATCGGGTGGTCCCAGGTTCAAGTCCTGGTGGGCCCAAACTTAATTTAATTTAAAAAATAAATTAGAATTTTTTCCTATGAAATAAAATCCCAGATAAGTATCAAAATCACCACCACTTACTTGAACATTACCTAAATCTTCTATCTTAACAACTGAATATAAAAAGTCAATTTCACCCTCAGGTGTTTTAATCAAATACACCTTATTGCCACTAATTTCCTTTAATTTAACCATATCTTTCAATTTATATACATAATCATGCACTAAAAATAACTCTTCTTCTGACAAGCTTAAATTTATGATAATATCCTTACTATATACTCTCATTCCAAAATCAAAAAGATGAACCTTTGCTTCAAAAGCTTGAAAAGTTTTATCCCCAACATTAAACCTCAAATCTCGACAATAAAGAATATCCTTACCAAGTACAGAATCAACAAAATAAGAAACATATTTATCCTTAGTTATTTCAATAAATTCCTTACTATTAATATTTTCAAAAACAAATTTGCTTATATCTTTAGAATTTAAAACTCTAACGGCCAAATCAAAAGTCATAAAATAATCGGACTTATTCTTAGTGAAATAATAATTAAGTACATAATCAACTTCCCGCAGATCAGGATAACTCATCTCACAAGAAAAAAAAGCAATAAAAAAAATTAAATAAAAGAATATTTTGTTAATATTTAAATCTCTCAACATATTCTTTTGTTTCAGGATTAACCAAAATTTTATCCCCAATATTAATAAAAAGAGGTGCTTTTACTGTCAAGCCAGTATGAAGAGTAACACTCTTCATTGCATTAGTTACAGTATCGCCTTTTACAGCAAGCTCAGCATCTACAACTTCAAATACAATTTTTGGAGGCAATTTAAGATCAAGAACTTCATCTCCCCACTTGATAAGGGTATAAACCTCAGCCTCTTGCAAAAACAAAAACTTATCCTCAATGTTTGCAACTTCTTTTAAATTCACATTAAATTGCTCATATGTCTCTAAATCCATAAAAATAAGATTTTCATTTTCCTTATAAAGATATTGAGAACTAACTTCTAATACTTCAATTTCTTGTGCTGTATCAGCACCTTTTAAGGTTTCATGAACAATAGACTTATTTTTAAGATTTTTAAGTTTTAATTTTACAATAGAACCACCTCTACCCATTTTGGAAAATTCTCGTTCAAGAACAACATGTGGCACACCTTTAAAAAGTAAAAAATAACCCTTTTCAATATCACCAGACTTAATGACACCCATCTAACACCTCAAATTCATAATCTGTATAATAACTTATATCAAAAAATGAAAATATTTACTATTCATTGACTTATCTAAGATTAATGATATTATATATAGGTATAAAAGGAGTTAATTTTAATGCAAGCAATCAAAATGCTTTTTGCTATTTTACTAGCTTTTTTATTTAGTAATTGTACAAATAAAAGCAAGGAAAATGTAATTGCAATAGGTGGATCTACCTCAACAACATCTATCATGGATGAAATAATTTTAAGGTATCAAAAAATAAATGATCAACTAAAAGTGACTTATGATGCACAAGGTAGTAGCGTTGGTATTCAAGGGTTATTTGATGGTATTTATAAAATTGCAATATCTTCAAGAGACGCAACTGAGGAAGAAATAGCTAAAGGAGCAAAAATTACAGTGATTGCTTATGATGCTTTAATATTTATTACAAGTCCTGATATCAAGGTCACAAATATTACAGAAGAAGATTTAGTTAAAATACTTAATGGAAATATTAGAAATTGGAAACAAGTTGGTGGTCCTGATGCTAAAATTAACTTCATAAATCGAGACTCATCTTCTGGTTCTCATTCATCTATAAAGGAACTATTGCTTGATAAAATATTAAAAAATCCTGAAGAGACCCAATTTAGACAAGATAATATTGTGGTAAAATCTAATGGCGAAGTAATTGAAAAGGTAAGTCTCACATCTCATTCAATTGGTTATATCAGTTTTGGATATGCAAGAAATTCAATAGAAAAGGGCCTACACGTACTCTCAATAAATAGCATATATCCTACAAAAGAAACAATAACAAAGGATAAATATACTATAAAGAGAAATTTAATAGCAATCACAAACAGTATTTCTGAGGATCAAAACACACTTGACTTTATTAATTTTATGTTAAGTCCAAGTGGACAAGATATTGTTGAAGAACAAGGGTTTATCAGGCTTCACACAACTGAACACAACTAAAATCATGATAAACCTGACTAAAAATTTAAATTAAATATAAACTTAGCAAAGTGCATTTTCTATAGGGGAACTCTTTTAAAGCATGAAATTAACTTTAAAGACAAAAAGAAATATTGTTAAGTTGGCTTTCAACTGTTTTATTTTTGTATCAGTAACAATTAGCACTTTGACAATAGTACTACTAATCTTATTCATAATTAAAAACGGATTAACTCCATTTCTTTATAATAGAATTAAAATTTTTAATTTTTTATTTAGTACAAACTGGGATCCAACTAGCAGGTTACAGAAATCTTACGGAGTTTTATCTTTCATTATAAATTCAGCTTTAACAACATTCTTTTCTGTATTGATTGCATTACCAATTGGACTTGGATTTGCCATTTATCTGTCTGAAAAAGCAAAAGGAGCTTATCAAAAAATATTACAAACCACAATAGAACTTTTAGCAGGAATTCCAAGCGTTGTTTATGGATTTTTTGGAAGTACATTTATAGCCTCACTTATAAAGCACATCTTTAAAAGAGAAGATAACTTAGGATATAACCTAATAAACTCAGTAATAGTTTTAAGTATAATGATACTCCCAACAATAATTAGTGTTTCATACACAGCGCTAAAAGCTGTTCCAAAATCATATAAACTAGCATCTGTTGCACTAGCTGCAACAGATTGGCAAACAACATATAAAGTGATGATTCCTTCAGCTAGAAGAGGCATCCTAGCTGGAATAATACTAGCAATAGGAAGAGCCATCGGTGAAACAATAGCAGTTTTAATGGTTGGCGGTGGTTCGCCTCTATTTATAACAAATATATTTTCACCCATTAGAACACTAACAATAAACATTGCAATAGATATGGGATATGCATCTGGCACTCACAGAGAAGCTTTATTCTCTACAGCACTAGTCTTATTATTACTAGTAATAATAACGAACTCAATTAAGCATTTTATTCTATCTTCGTCTAAAAGGCTAAAAGTTAAGTGAATAAAATTAAAATAAATAAATTATTTAATAAAATCGCATTTTGTATAATCAGATGTATTGCCTATTCATTAATAATGCTACTATTTTTTTTAATATCTTACATATTATATAATTCACTATTCTTTACAAGTAAAAAGCAAACAATATTTTTAGATGACAAAAAACACTTTTTACCCTTTAAATTTAATGATCAAATAATCAAAATTGCCTTTATTGTTAATAAGAATATAAAAGCAGAAGACATAACCACTCAAGATATCTACAACATATACAACAATAAAATTTCACACTGGGGAAGCATATCGGATCAAAATATCGATATAGTTCCAATTGCAAGTTCACAGTCAAATACTATAAGTAAAGTTATACTCAACATTTTTACCAAAGGCAATAAATTTAACAATAGATATATAAAGATTGTAAAGTGTAATCAGGAGATGATAGAAAATGTCAATAAAACATCAGGTGCTATTGGATACTTAAGAAAAGAAGAACTTGAAAAATTAGATTTTAAAAAATATCCTGAAATCAAATCCTTAAAAATTAGCTCCATGTCTATCTTAGTAGGCAAAAAAACATTACAAAAAAGTGAAAATGAAATTATTGACATACTAAGTCTTAATGAAGTTAAAAAATTACTCATAGGCAAGACAGATTGGAATAAATTAATATCTAAAAATATCAAACTAAATATCATAGAATATTCAGATTATGACCAAAATGCAATAAAAATAGTAGAAAAAAATGAAGGTACAATTGCAGTTGTACCTTGGCATGCTTTTTATAAAAATGATGCTCCTTTTCTCAAACTATACTATATTCAAAAAAGCATGCCCTTAAATTTAAATTTTATATTATCCACCCCAAGAAATTCTGGAAAATATGGGGGTATTTCTTACTTAATATTAAATACATTTAATGTCATACTATTAACAGCAATAATCTCAGTTTCAATAGGAATTGGAACTGGAATCATGCTTGCAGAATATACTTCTAATCAAGTATTGTATAAAACAGTATCTATGAGCGTTGATATATTATCATCAATTCCCGCCATTATTTTTGGGCTTTTTGGACTTATATTTTTTGTTCCAATTTTCGGAATGGGAATACTGTCTGGAGCTATAACGAGTTCTTTAATGATATTGCCAATGATTATTAAAACAACTGAAGAAGCACTAAAATCAATTCCTAAATCATATAAATATGGTTCTCTTGCTTTAGGTGCCAATAAAACAGAAACTATAATTAAAATTTTATTACCCGCTGCTAGTCAAGGTATATTAACAGGAATAGTTCTTGCAATAGGACGTGCTCTTGGAGAGACTGCTGTACTACTATTTACAATGGGAACAAATTTAGGACTTGCAAGTTCCTTGAATGAACCTTCAAGAAGTTTAACTGTACATCTACTATTATTATTTCAAGAAGGATACCTAGACAAAGGATTTGCAACAGCATCAATACTCATAATAATGATACTTTTAATAAATTTAATATCAAAATTTTTAATTCATAGACTATACAGGATAAAATAAATGATTGAAGATAAAGCAATTATCAAAACTGAAAATTTAAATTTGTTTTATACAGATTTCAAGGCATTAAGTAACATTAATATATCAATACTAAGAAATAGCATTACAGCCTTAATAGGCCCATCAGGTTGTGGAAAATCAACATTTCTTAGAACACTAAATAGAATGAATGATCTTGTCGAAGGTGTCAAAATAGAAGGAAAAGTCATATATGAAGGCAAGAGTATCTACTCAAATAACTTTGATGTACTAGAACTTAGAAGAAAAATTGGAATGGTTTTCCAAACTCCTAACCCATTCCTAATGTCAGTATATGATAACATAAGTTACGGACCCAAAATCCATGGAATTAAAGATAAAAGACAACTTGATGAGATAGTTGAAAAATCTCTAATAAAATCTGCTCTCTGGAATGAAGTAAAAGATAAACTTAATAAAAATGCTTTAAGTCTCTCAGGAGGACAACAACAAAGACTCTGCATTGCAAGAACCCTTGCAATTGAGCCAAACGTAATATTAATGGATGAACCTACTTCTGCTCTTGATCCAATCTCAACAGGAAAAATTGAAGAATTAATAATAAATCTAAAAGAAAGCTATACAATTATAATTGTAACTCATAACATGCAACAAGCTGGACGAATATCTGATAGAACGGCATTTTTCCTCAACGGATATATTGAAGAAGAAAGCCAAACAGATGATCTATTCTTCAATCCTAAAAATATTAAAACAGAAGAATATATCACTGGTAAATTTGGCTAATTAGCCTAAAGAAACATCAAGAAACATCATCAAAGCAAATCCCAAAACTCCAAAGATAGTTGGGACCTTGTTATCAATATCTTTTCTTTTAGCTTCAGGAATTAATTGTTCAATTGAAACATAAATCATTGCCCCTGCAGAAAAAGATAAAGCAAAAGGCAAAATCCTAGTAAAAGTATAAACTGCGTAAGAACCCAAAAATCCGCCTATAATTTCTACTAGACCTGACATTTGACCATAATTAAAGCACTTCCACAAAGGCACATTGCCCCGTCTTAAAGGTAAAGAAATAGCTGCACCTTCTGGCATATTTTGAATACCAATTCCTAATGTCAAAATCATAGCTCCAATTAAAGTATGAAGGTCAGGAGAAGAAGCTAAAGCACCAAAAGCAACACCAACAGCAAGTCCCTCTGGAAAATTATGCAACGTAACAGCTGTAAAAAGCAAAAAATCTTTTTTACCATGCCTTGTTAAATCATCATCTATAAACGCAAGTTTATCAAGATCTGGTACAAAGACATCTACAACATATATAAAAAATGCCCCCAAAAGAAATCCAAAAACTGCCGGCATCCACGCAACATAACCAAGTTGTTCTGCCATCTCTATTGCCGGCTTAATAAGTGAAAAAAAACTAGCAGCAATCATAATTCCTGCTGAAAATCCAAGCATAGCATCCATTATTTTATTGTTTACCCTTCTAAAACAAAAAACAGCAGCCGCTCCAAAGGCTGTAGTAAACCAAGTAAAAGTAGAACCCAAAAATCCTAGAAAAATAGGATGTAAAGTCACTAAATAATCGCACAAATTTCTAAACATAAAGTTACC
Source organism: Borrelia sp. HM (assembly GCF_019669085.1). Taxonomy (NCBI): domain Bacteria; kingdom Pseudomonadati; phylum Spirochaetota; class Spirochaetia; order Spirochaetales; family Borreliaceae; genus Borrelia; species Borrelia sp. HM. The sequence goes on from NZ_AP024401.1 coordinate 231,464, forward strand.
CTCCCTATATCATTAATTGAAATATTAATTAATCGATCAAAATTGCTCTTATTCTTCTTACACCTGAAGAAGATGCTTGTTCTTTTTGTATCTTAAAAGTACCAAGCTCACCAGTATTATTAACATGAGGCCCACCACAAACTTCAATTGAAAATCCATCTATTTCATAAACACTAACAACATCTTCATATTTTTCACCAAATAAAGCAATAGCGCCTTTAGCCAAGGCATCATCTAGACTCATCACGGATCGACTTACAGATAATTTATCTTTTATTTGTAAATTAACCATATCTTCAACTTTTCTTATTTCATCCTCTGTCATTTTATGAGGATGACTAAAATCAAATCTTAGTCTCTCACTAGTAATATTACTGCCTTTTTGCCTTACATGATCACCTAAAACCAATTGAAGAGCTTTATGAAGTAAATGAGTAGCGGTATGCAATTTTGTAGTTGCATATGTACAATCTGCAAGACCTCCTTTGAAAATCTTATCACCTCCTTTTTTAGAAACTTCTTGATGTTTTTTAAAATGCTCTTCAAAGCTTATTTTGTCTACACTAAATCCATACTCCAATGCAAGCTCTTCTGTTATCTCATAAGGAAAACCATAAGTATCATAAAGTTTAAAAGAAATTTCACCAGGAATTGATTTTGATGACAATCGTTGAATCAACTTAACAAATTCCTGTTCACCATAACGCAAAGTCTTAAAAAATTTTTCTTCCTCTATATTTAATTCAGCCTTAATAAAATCTTTCTTTTCTATTAGTTCTTTATAAAAAGATTTATAAATATCTGCAACAGAATCTACAAGATCTGCTAGAAAATGATAATTCACCCCAAGTTTCTTTGCATATCTAATAGCTCTTCTAATTATTCTTCTTAAAACATAACCTTGACCTACATTAGAAGGCAGAACTGCAAAATTATCAGCCAAAATAAAACAACTTGCCTTAATATGATCAGAAATTATGCGCATAGCTCTATCATCAGCTAAATTTTGTCCATAAATCTTTCCAGAAATATCTTCTATTTTCTCAATTATAAGTTTAAACGCATCTGTTTCATAAACTGAAGATTTTCCTTGCAAAAATGTAATTGTCCTCTCAAGTCCCATGCCTGTATCCACACATTTACGCTTTAGTTCCTCATAACTCCCATCCTCATTCTTTTTATATTGCATAAAAACATTATTCCAAATCTCAAAATATTTACCACAAGAACAAGTAATATCACACTTAATAGAACATTTTTCTTTGCCTGTATCCACAAATATTTCAGTATCTGGCCCACAAGGCCCTACATTGCCAACAGGACCCCAAAAATTACTCTCTCTTGAGAGATAAAATATTCTATCTTTAGGAATTCCAAGACTTTCCCATAAATTAGCAGTCTCTACATCACAAGGAATATTTTCATCTCCCTTGAAAACACTAACATAAAGTTTATCCTTTGAAATATTTAAATAATTAGGTGAAGTTAAAAACTCAAAACTATACTTTACAGAGAGTTCCTTAAAATAAGCACCAAGAGACCAATTTCCAAGCATCTCAAAAAAAGTTAAATGACTAAAATCTCCAACTTCATCAATATCTCCTGTTCTTAAGCATTTTTGAACATTAACCAACATGTCACCAGATGGATGCATTTCTCCAAGAAGATAAGGTACAAGAGGTTGCATACCAGCTGTATTAAAAAGGACTGTAGAATCATTATCAGGAATTAAGGATTTACCTGCAATCTCATAATGCCCCTTACTTTTAAAAAAGTCTATATATTTCTTACGTAGGTCATTAAGTTTCACTAAACAAACTCCTCATTTTTTCTATATATTACCAACTCACCCTTTAGAGTTAATTTCCTAATATAATCAACAAAAGATGTAGTTATTGACTTTACATCTTTCTTTTTTATTTTTTGCAAAAAAGATTCTTCTTCTAAGATAATATCTTTACGTCTTCTTGAAACATTAAAAAGAATTTTATCTCTAATTTCATTACTTTTATTTTTAATAATAACTGCAATGTCTTGATCTGTAAATTCCCTTAAAATATTATGCATGTCATTATCTTTAATTCTAAGTATTATATTAATATCAAATATTTTTTCTTTAATCTCACTATCTTTAATAGGATCTAAAGCTTGCATGTCAATATTATGCAAAAGTTTTTTTTCATCCTCAGAATCCATATAACTTAAAATATCAACAAGTATCTTAGAACCATCAATTTTTTCAGTCCTAATCTTTCCTTGTATTTCAAATCTGCTTTTCAAACTATTAGAAATAATCTCAACCATATCTATATTTAACTGTCTTGGCTTAGAAAGTTCTTTAATAAATTTTTTCTTAACATCTTTTTCTAACATGAAAAAAATATATTTCTTTTGACCCTTAGTTAAATAATTGTATATTATCAAAAGCGTTTTCATATCTTCATCCTTAATTAAAGCCCAAAGCTGTTCATTCTCAATACCAGATAAATAATCAAAAGGCAAAAACGGATCAACTCCTGTAACTTTTTTATAAATCTCATTTGCTTTAGACTTAGTTAAAGATTTATTCAATAATTCATAAGTAAACTTATCATCAATTTTTATATATTTTTTCTTACTACTTACAATCTCCTCAAATTCTTGAATAATCCTTTTTTTATCCTCAGGAGTAATGTACTTAATCTTAGTAATTTCTCTAGTAATTGCAATTATATAAGAATCATCAAGCTCAGCCATAATCTGTGCCGACTTTTCAAGACCAATAGCTAAGAAATACTTTGCTATTTTTGATAATTTACTCTCTCTACGAATAAATCCTGGCTTACCCATTATTTTCTTAGAAGAACTTGACTCACTAAAAGTTTCTTTTTTTCCTCTCTTTACAAGATTAACCCAAGACTTAAGCAATGAACCTTGAATCTCAGAATCAGAAAAATCATCATTGAAACCTTCTTTTGAAACACTTTTTAAAGTCGTCATTCCTACTAAATTTTTTGCATTTTGATACTTAGTAAGCCTAGGATCCTGCATAAACACCCTCAATATTTGTAAGAACTAATAAGCAAGAGTGGTCTTTAAACATCTTAGATGGACATAAACTTAAAGAAACTTCTAAATTTAAAAAATTCTCTAAAGCACCCTTTTTTTCATTACCAATAAAAAGCAACACAGAAGCTTTAGAAAAAAGTAAAGATTTAGGAGTAAGGCTAATGCGTTTATTTGGAATCTTGGGTGAATCATATTCATATTGATACCCATCCATTTCAGAAAATAAAAGTTTTTTTGAAGGAAAAAGTGAAGCAAGATGTCCATCCTCACCAACAGACAAAATACTAAGATCTAACCTTGTAAATCTGGAATTAAACTCAATATTGTAATTATGAATAGACAATGCTTCATCAAATTCATTGTAAATAAATGGATGCAAATTACCACAACAAGTTAAACCCTTTTTTTCCATTTTAGAAAAAAATCCTTCATTTAAAAGCTTAAAATTGCTATAATCACTATTTAAATCAACACAACGCTCATCTGTCAAAAAAAAATGAGATTTTTTAAGAGAATAATTTTTTTCATTAAAAACATTAAGAAAAGAAATAATACTACGACCACCACAAACACCAATACTAGTGAAATCATCTTGACTAACATTATTAACAAAAAAATCAAAAAATTTCTCTTTTAAATCATCTTCTTTATCAGAATAAAAAAATTCCATCACTGTTCCCTTTAATAAATTCAAATTAAATAATAAGAAACCGTTGTAACTATTCTTAATATCTTCTTTTTCAAGAAATTTGAATAAGATTTTACATTTTTACCAAGTGAACAAAATGCAAATTGCTCTTGATTGATAATTTTAATTTTGCCTAAAACAATATCCAAATTACTTTCAATCTCTAAAGCAGTCAATTTAGCCTTTTGAATAGCAGCTAAGAGAAACTCAGTATTAATATTATTAAAATAATACTCTGGTTCTTTTAAATAAGACAAAAATATATCTTTAGCATAAAATTTTGCAATATCTTTTCTCATATACCCCCTCCCCCACTTTATTAACATCTTTAGTATAAATGCCCATAATAATATGAATACTCATACTTAAGAGTAAAGCTATGCCGCTCTTCACTAAAAACAGATATCATTTTAGTATTTATGTTCTCCTTATTAAATCCAGAATTAACAAAAAAATCCTTTACCTCAAAAAATTTATCAGTTTTCAACTTATCAATCTTACCCATAGCAATTCCAAGAAAACGATATGTTCAATAACAATTTAAGAAAGTTAAAATAATTTCTCTCACTTAATTTCTCAACAATAACACAACTTTCATTTTTAGCTACGATATTCTTTACTGTATTAAATACCACAGTTGATGATATAATAATAACTAAGAATGGAAACAAAACTAATACACATTTCCAAAACATAAATTTTTGCCCTCAGGTCTTTATAAATTTACAAATATAATAATTATCAAAATATTGTCAAATTGAATAATTTATTTTAACATATTAGACCATGTTAACAAATCGAAAGATAGCAATAGCACCAATGGTAGATATCACCGATGAGCATTTCAGGTACCTAATAAGATTATTATCAAAAAAAGTTACCCTATACACTCCAATGATTTCTGCAAAATCAATTATCATGGGAAATTTAAATACAATTGTAAAACAAACCTTAACTGATTCTCCAATTGCAATTCAAATAGCAACAAACTGTGAAAATGATGCTTTAAAAGCCATAGAAATTTTGGAAAATAAATTCAATTTTGATGAATATAATCTCAATGTTGGATGCCCATCATCTAGGGTCCAAAATGGAAACTATGGCGCCTGTTTAATGCAAAACCCAATTCAAGTAGGAAAAATTTTACAAGCTATGAAAAAAAATACAAATAAACCTGTCTCAATCAAGCACAGGATAGGAATAAGAAAGAATGAAAGAGAATGTAATGAAGAGAATTATATAGAACTTAAACAATTCGTAGAAAAACTTATAGAACATGAAATCAAAAATTTTACCGTTCATGCACGAGTAGCCATACTAAATGGATATTCCCCCAAAAACAATCTAAATATTCCAAGACTCAGGCATGACTTTGTCTATCAATTGAAAAAAGAATATAACAATATATTCATTGAAACAAACGGAGGAATCGCTAACAGCGACCAAATAAAAACACATTTAGCCAATGTAGATTCTGTTATGATTGGAAGAGCTGTAGCAAAAAATCCTTACTTCATTGCACATATTTCAAGAGAATTTTTACAAGAAACAGAAGAAATTCCAACAAGAGAAGAAATATTATTAAAAATGGTAGAATACATTAAAGAATATGACAAATATTGTTCAATTAACACTGTACTAAAACATATAATGGGGATAGTATTTGCTAAAGAAGATGCTTGCAAATTTAGACAGGCCTTAAGCGCACCTTTCCCTAAAAACATTAAAAATCACGAAATACTCCTAAAAGCAATTGAACAGTTAAAAGAAGATACTTTAAAGTCTAATTCTTAGGAGCTATATAATCAAAACCTGTATATTTGACTAAATTATTAGGTATGCGAACTCCACCTTTTTTGTCCTGAAAATTCTCAAGTATAGCAATTATAGTTCTTGTTGAAGCTATTGCTGTTCCATTGATCATATGTACAAACTTATTTTGACCATTATCCTTATATCTAATTTTAAGGCGCCTTGACTGATAATCTGTACAATTTGAAGTTGAGGTAACCTCCCCATACTCACCCCTATTTCCCCTACCTGGCATCCAAGCCTCAATATCATATTTCTTATAAGCCGGTGCTCCAAGATCAAAAGAGCAAACATTTAAAATTCTATACGGAATCTCAAGTTCGGTAAAAATTTCTTCTTCTAATTTTAAAAACTCATCGTGAATACGAGCAGAATCTTCACTCTTACACAAACAAAACATTTCAACCTTGCTAAACTGATGAACTCTATAAAGTCCTTTGGAAAATTGCCCAGCTGCTCCAGCCTCTTTACGAAAACAATGCGAAAGTCCTGCCATTCTTAGTGGAGACTTGAGGTCCAATATTGTATCATAATAATATCCACCAAGAGTAATCTCAGCCGTACCAACAAGATATTTATCTGTATCTTCAATTTTATAAATATTACTTTCATTACCACGCGGATTAAATCCAATTCCATCAACTATAAATTCTCTTGCAACATCAGGTGTAATAAACAAATCGAAACCCTTAAGTTTAAGCTTATTTAAAGCAAAATTAATCAAAGCAAGTTCCAATAAAACAGCCTCATTTTTAAGATAATAAAACTTATTACCACTAACTTCACGTGCCCTCTCAAAATCAAAAAGCTCTAAAGCAAAACCAATCTCTAAATGATCCTTTGGTTTAAAATCAAATTCTGGAATATTGCCTGATACCTTTAATACAACACCTCCATCCTTATTCTCAACAACAGGAACATCAGGAGCAATAATGTTTGGAATCTTTTTATGCTCAATCAAAAGCCTAGACTTTATATGACCTAACTTTTCTTCCAAATCTGTAATTTCAACTTTCAAATCCTTGCCAATCTTTATTAAAGAATGTCTCTTAGAATAATCTATTTTATCCTTCATAACATTAGCATTCTCATTCCTCTCTGCATTCAGCTCACCTATCTTAGTAATAAGTTTCCTGCGCTCATCATCAAGAGCAATGAAAAGATCCATATTTAAATTTTGACCTCTGTCTTTAATATTTTTTTGAATAACTTCCAAATTATCTCTTATAAACTTCAAGTCAAGCATCAAAAACTCCCAAAATAGACTTAACTAAAAATAATTAAAGTCAAATAAAATACAAAATAAGTTATATTAATTAACATAAAAAGTATTATATAATATTCCAGGATAATAATAGAATAAACTTAACATAAGGGGAATAAATAATCTTTATGAGAAAACCATTAACTGTTCGGAAGATTTTTATGCTAATGTATTTAATAGTAATTATTATGGGATGTTCAAAAAAAATAAAAAAGATAAATTTTAATAACATTAATACAAATTATGAAAAAACAAACGGGATAGTGATTCAATCAGTTTTATCACAAGAAAAAACCGAACTCTTTGAATATGAAATTAGAATACCTAAAATAATAAATGCCAAATCACAAGATAATAACCTAAAAGCATTCAATGAAGAGATTGAAAATTATGCAAATGAAATAGTCAAAAATCTAGAAAGTGGGGCCCAAAATACTAAAAAAGAGTTTGACAAACCAAGCCTCAAAATAGACTATGAAATCCACCATGGATATGGTATTTATACAATAGTAGTAAATGCTACACAAAAAATCAATAATACATCAATAACAAACTATAGAAGTTACTACATTAGTGATAATGGAGATTACATCTATAATATAGATGAAATTATTAACGTAGAAGAAGCATTTCCTTACTTTACTCAACAAATTCAAGAAAGACTAAACAAAACACAACTAAGCGAATTACTATTTGATTTACAGCAAGCAGTAATTTATTTTGAGGAGAAAAAAATAATAATTAAATTTCCAATTTATGTATTTAATTTAGATGACACAGAAAACACAGACAATATATTTGTATTTAATAAAGAACAAGCACAAAAATACATAAAAAAAGGATAAAATAAAGAACAAATGAAAAGAAAAAAAATTTTCTGCTTAAGTTCAAAAAATTACCTGGAGGAATACGATGCCGAGGGGTGTTATTTTCAACATGAAAGCGGATTGGAAATATTTGAATTAAAAAGCAGTGAATTTAAAGAAAATGCATTTGGAATAGCATTTAAAACTATTCCTCTCAATAACACTGGAGTTGCCCATATTCTAGAACATACAATTTTTTGTGGTTCAAATAAATATAGAATAAAAGATCCCTTCCTTTATTTAATGAAAGGAAGCTTAAACACTTTCCTAAATGCAATGACATTTCAAGATAAAACTCTATATCCAGCAGCATCTACAATAGAAAAAGATTATTTTAACTTATTTAAAATATATGCAGATGCTGTCTTTCATCCTCTACTGAAAAAAGAAGCCTTTATGCAAGAAGGTTATAATATTAATCCAAGCAACTTTGAACTATCAGGTATTGTTTTAAATGAAATGAAAGGTAATTATTCTAATAAAAACTCTTTAATTAATGAACTTGCAACTAATTCTCTCTTTTGTGAAGGCACCTATCAATATGATTCTGGTGGTAATCCCATCAATATCATTGATCTTACATATGAAGAATTTATTGAATTTTATAATAAGCATTATACATTGGAAAATTGTAAAATATTCTTATTTGGAAATATTGATACAAATAAAAATCTTAATTTTATTGAAAAATATATAATTAGACCTTATCAAAAGAAAAAATTAAATATTAATTATAATATAGAAAAAGTTACAAGATGGAAACAAGGAAAAACATTAAATTATGATATTCCCAAAGAAACTGAAAATACGCTTGGGGTATATGCAATAAATTGGTTATGTGCTGATATTGAAAATATTAAAGACAATATTGGACTTGAAATTTTATCAGAAATTTTGTTAGACGATTCTTGTCAATTCACTATCAACATGCTAAAAAGTGGAATTGGTGATGTAATATCAGATATTAGTGGCATTAACACAGACATAAAAGAATGCGTATTGTCATTTGGATTACAAAACGTAATCCCAGGCAAATTGGAAGAATTTAAAAATTTAGTTTTCAAAGAACTCAAAAATTTAGTTAAAGTCAAAATTCCACAAAAACTAATACAAGGTATTCTATTTGGTTATGAATTTGCATTAAAGGAAGAAAAAGGACAAGATTGGCCTATATCTTTAATGATTAAAAGCTTTAAAGGCTGGATACATGGAATGCATCCCATTGAAACTCTAAAAATAAATTGCTACTTGGATAATATCAAAAGCAAACTAGAGAAAGGAGAACCTTACTTTGAAAATTTAATAGAAAAATACCTACTTAATAATAATCATTATACCCTAATCAACTTCAATCCATCAGAGAATGTCCTTAAGGAAATGGAAGAAGAAATAGAAAAAAAATTAATGGATAGAGAAATTAAAATAAAGAAAAATCCAGAAAAATTTGAGGAATTCACTAAAGATTACAATCAATTTAAAAATTACCAAAAAAAAGAAGATCTCAAATCTGACATTACTAAATTGCCCATGCTAAAAATGGAGGATTTACCAAAAGAAGTTGAAAAAAGCTTAATTTTAAATGAAAATCGTGAAATTAATACACATACATTTGAAGTAAAAAAAAATAACAACATTTTTAATGTATATTTATTTTTTAAACTAGATGGTCTTAAAAAAGAAGATTTTATACATATCTCTTTACTCAAAAGAGCAATTCAGGCTTTATCTACTCAAAATTACTCTTATATAGACTTAAATAATAAAATTCAAAATACTTTAGGACAAATCAATATATATGAAACTTATGAAGAAGATGTTCAAGGTAATATGATAAATCTGCTTAATATAAATTTCAAATCTTTTAACAATAAAATTCAAGAATCATTTGTGCTTATAAAAGAAATTTTAACCAATATAAATTTTCATGATTACGATAGATTAAAAGAAGTGGTCTTAAGTCTAAAAAACGATTTTAAATCAGCCCTAGTTCCTAAAGGACACATATTTGCAACAACAAGAGCAGAATCAAAACTCACCCGAAGTAAATATCTAAGAGAACTTCAATCAGGTATTACAGGAAGAGAATTCTGGCAAAAAGTTAAAACAAACATAGAATCTTTAAAAGAAATTGCACATAATTTGCAAAATTTAAAAGATAAGATAATTTTTAAAGACAATTTTTCATCTCTGATTATAGGCAATACTAATGATGTTATTAAAAGATTAGAAAGTGAACTCTTTATACTAAGAGAAAATTTAATTAAAAAGAAAAAGATCTACCTAAATAATTCTCTTGCAATACCATCAAGTAATATACTAAAAGAATTAATTATAATTCCATCAAAAGTATCTTTTAATGCTATGAGCTTTTCAAGCTATAAAATAACAGATGAAAATTACCCAAAAATCAATTTTTTAACACATATATTAAAAAGTGGAGTTTTATGGGAGAAAATAAGAGTTATGGGTGGAGCTTATGGCGCATTTGCATCTATTACAAATGGAATATTTTCTCTTACATCATACAGAGATCCAAACTTCATAAAGACATATCAAGCTTTTGAGGCATCATTAGAAGAATTAGCTAATAACAAAATCAATAATGAAGAGCTTTACACATATTTAGTAGGAGTAATTGGTCTAACTACAAATGTAAAAACAAAATCTACAGAGATATTACAAAGCTATAAAAGAAAAATACTAAAAATTAATGACCAGCTAAGACAAAATATTAGGAATGCTTACTTCAAAATAACAAGTCAAGACATTAAGGATATATCCGAACAAGCACTATGCCAATTAAAACAAAAGAGAAGTATCACATCTCTTGTTACCAATGAAAATTATGAAAATGAAAAAGAAAAATTAGAAACATTGCTTGGAAAAAAATACAGGGTAAAAAAAATATATTAAGCATAAACAATACAAACAAATAAAAAACTAATTAAGACTATTTAAGCTTCTTGTATTTTTTGTTAAATTTATCAATTCTACCTGCTGCATCCACAAATCTTTGTTGACCTGTATAAAAGGGATGAGATTTACTTGTAATTTCAACAGTAATTAATGGATACTCTTTATTGTCACTATATTTAATTGTCTCTTTTGAAGTCAAAGTAGATCTAGTTAAAAACATCTCATCACTTGCACCATCTTTAAATACTACTAAACCACTAACAGGATGTATATCTTTTTTCATAAAACCTCTCTTAATTTAGTCAAAGTTTAGTCTAAATTTAAAATAAAGTCAATTTTACTAGTCACCATTACTCATGGTTTTTAGGAAAATTTCATTATTTTTACTTTTTTTCATCTTTTCAACTAAAGCTTCAACACCTTCGTAATCATCAACACCACTTAAAATTTTTCTAATAAGCAAAATCTTAGATCGCTCCTCTTCACTTAATAATAACTCTTCTTTTCTTGTTCCTGATTTCTTAATATTAATAGCAGGGAAAAGCCTTCTATCTGCTAAGCTTCTATCAAGAATTAATTCCATATTACCAGTACTTTTAAATTCCTCAAATATAACTTCATCCATCTTACTCCCAGTATCAACTAAAGCTGTAGCTATAATAGTAAGACTTCCACCTTCCTCAATATTTCTAGCAGAACCAAAAAACCTTTTTGGTTTATGTAAAGCATTAGAATCAACTCCTCCAGAAAGTATCTTTCCAGAAGTTGGCATAGTCTGATTATAAGCCCTTGCAAGTCTTGTAATAGAATCTAAAAGAATAACAACATCTTTTTTATTTTCAACAAGTCTTTTTGCTTTCTCAATAACCATCTCTGCAACTTGTACATGTCTACTAGCTTGCTCATCAAAATTTGAGGCAATAACCTCGCCCTTAACACTACGAATCATATCAGTAACCTCTTCAGGTCTCTCATCAATGAGTAAAATCATTAAAACAATATCTGGATAATTTGTCGTAATTGCATTAGCTATTTTTTGAAGCAAAGTAGTTTTACCAGCCTTTGGAGGAGATACTATTAATGCTCTTTGTCCTTTTCCTATAGGAGAAAAGAGATTAATAAGTCTTGTAGAAATATTACAATTTTCATATTCAAGATCCAACTTGGAACTAGGATACAAAGGTGTTAAATTATCAAAAGGTATTCTATTTTGTGCAAATGTAGGATCTTGATCATTAATGCTTTTAATCTTAATCATAGCAAAAAATCTCTCACCATCTCTTGGCGAACGAATTTGACCATATAAAATATCCCCTGTTCTCAAATTAAAAAGCCTAATCTGAGATGGAGAAACATAAACATCATTACCCCCTGCAAGATAAGAGTTAGATGCTGTACGTAAAAACCCATAACCATCACTTAACACATCAAGAACTCCAGTAAATAAAACATTAATAGAATGTTCAGTTAATATCTTAACAAGTAAAAATATTAACTCTGTCTTTTTCATTGTTACCGCAATAGTATGATTAGTACCAAGACCCTCGACAATCTTCCTAATTTCAGTAATTGGTTTGTCGTAAAGACTATCAATAATTATAAAATCTTTACCACCTAAGAAATTAATAATATTGCTTTGTTCAAGAGTTCTAATACCGCTTTCCAAGTCTGGTTCAGGTATATCATAATCAAAATTTGATGATATACCATTAGATTCTTCTCTTAATTTGTCAGTATCAAACTTTTTAAGTCCACTAGAAACAGAGTCTTTTTTAGTTACAACTTTAACTATTTTTTTCTTAGCATGATCGTCAATTTTTGATTCTTTAGAAGAACTTAAACGCTTCATTTCATCCTCTAAATCAAACTCCTCACATTTTTTATCCATAATCTCCTCTACGAGATAAATTTTTAAGAAGGGTATTTTACTAAAATTAGTACTTAATAATGATTATTTATAAATCTTAATCATTAGAAATAAATCACTCAGGCATTAATTCATTGAAAAGTATCTTTTATTTGTGACACTGTAAAAGAGAATAAATCTATGCTTTCAGTAGATTTAATCATTTCACATTTACCATCAAAGACTATATTATCATTAATAAATATCTTTTTTGTCTTAACATCGCCATATATCTTGCAACCACTACTTAAATAAACCTTATTACTAACATTAACATTTCCCTTTAAAATTCCCTCAACAATTAATGTATCGCAAATTACTACATTTGTAATAACTTTACTATTCTTTCCTATACAAAGCACTCCAGTTCTTGAAAATATTTCACCCTCAAAAGATGAATCAAGATATAAAGCCCCTTCAAACTTTAACTTTCCTCTGAAAATCAAGCTTGCATCTAATTTGCAATCCCATTTATAAGAATCCCTAACATTAACAGGCATTAACTATCCTTTAATGCTCCATACTCGTTCTTTTAAATCCTTGCCTGGACGAAAATAAGCCACATGATGATCATCAACGCTTACATACTCACCTGTTTGAGGATTACGAGCATTCTTTCGACCTTTTCTTTTCCTAAGCTCAAATGTCCCAAAAGACCTAAACTCTATGACGTTATTCAGACAAAGACTATTCTTAAGTTCTTCAAAAAAAGCATCGACCACAAGCCTGATGTATTTTTTTTCTAACTTTTCACTACTATTTTTCATATTTAAGGATATTTGATCAATAATATTTGATTTAGTAACTTTGGGTCTTCTTGGAAAAGACATAAACTAATTCCTTATCGCAATAATAAAATGCTCAAACTTGACTTTTTACGTGCAGCTTTATTTTTATGGATTATCTTCTTTCTAGCAGCGGTATCCAACTTTTTTGCAACAAACTTAAAAAATTCTGATGCTTCTTCTTTTTTTGCTTCCCTTATTAAATTTAAACAACGCTTCTCTATTGTTTTTAATTCACTCTTAACACTTACATTCCTCAAATTCCGCTTTACATTTTGTCTAGCTCTCTTCAATGCTGATGGATTATTTCCCAAATTAAACTCCTTAATGCAGCAAGCATCATATTAAATATATCAACTAATCACAATATAGTCAATCATATATTAAGAACAAGAATACTCTTTACAATATCTATTTACATAATTAAACACCTTGAACATCGAATAAGACATTTTTTTATCATTAATGTATACTTTCTTTTGTTTATCATTACAACTATAAATAAAAGACAAATAACCATTTGTATTTAATTCAGAATTTTTAACAAAAATATTGTTAAAAAATTTATAAAAATATTCTCGTTTAGAAAAAATTTTTCTTTCATAAACAGAATCTTCTCTAAACTCATAAAAAATAACTAAATCCTTAATAGATAAAATATCCCCTATTAAAACCTTAATATCAATAAATAAAATAAACAAAAATATTATTATGCTATCAAAGGAAACGTAGTAAATAAAAATACTAGTCAAAATTCGACTTAAATAAACCATTAAATAAATACTTGATATATAATACTTTCTTGGAAGTTCTTGTGTATCTACAATAAATAGATCACTCCTTATACTTTTAAGCTTCCTAAAAAGATCGTTTAAATACTCGTTTCTTAATAAAAAATAAACTTTTATTTTCAGTCCATTATTTAAACCTAAAATTAATACATTGTCTAGTAATCTTTTTTCAATCCATACTATATCATTAAAATTAAAATTTATTTTAGGGAAATATTTTCTATAAAAAATTTTGTTTTCTTCAAAATCAATTTCATAAAAATATCGCAAATAAGAAATTATCACAAAAATGTTTATCAACATTAAAAAAAGTATAAAAATACCAAAGACATTACCATACATGAATAAATAAAATATAGAAAAAATAACATTAAGAAAAAAAATAGAAATCAATCTAACTTTATAAAACAATAACTCATTCATATTATTGTTATAATTAAACATTAAATTTAAAGAAAATTATATCACCATCTTGAACCACATAATCTTTACCCTCAAGCCTAAGACGACCTTTCTCTTTTACACCCTGAACACCTTGAAATTCAACTAAATCATTAAATGAATACACTTCTGCTTTAATAAAACCTCTTTGAAAATCACTGTGAATTATACCTGCAGCTTCAGGCGCTTTCATTCCATCTTGAAAAGTCCAAGCTCTAACTTCTTGCACACCCGCAGTAAAATAGGTTCTTAATCCTAAAGCATAATAAGTTTTTCGTATCAAATTGCTAAGACCACTAACAGTTATTCCCATAGACTCAAGCATTGCCATTCTTTCACTTAAATCATCAATTTCAACAAGTTCTGCCTCAATTTTAGCACATAGAATTAAATAATCATTACCTTCACTGCAAGCTATATCTTTTACAATATCTGTATATTTATTACCAGAAAGAGAATTTTCATCAACATTACACACATATATAACCTTTTTAATAGTCAAAAGATTTAAAGATTTGATAAAATCATAACCAAATTTATCAAACTCAAATTCAATCGCTGGTCTAACATCTATCAAGTGACGTTCAAGATTCTTAAGCATTGAAACAATCATTTTTGCATTTTCACTAATCTTTTTATCAGAACTTTTTACATTTCTTTCATTTTTTACAATGCTTTTCTGCACAGTATCAAGATCAGCAAGACATAATTCTGTATTAATTGTATTTATATCTCTTTGTGGATTCACATTTCCATCAACATGAATTACATCTTTATCTTCAAAACATCTAACAACATGTACAATAATGGAAACCTCTCTAATATTTGCCAAAAATTTATTACCAAGTCCCTCTCCCTTAGAAGCTCCCTTCACAAGACCTGCAATGTCAACAAATTCTATTACAGCAGGAATAATTTTTTTTGATTCAACAAAATTAGCAATTTCTAAAAGCCTATCATCAGGAATTTCAACTATACCTACATTGGGATCAATAGTACAAAAAGGATAATTAGCAATTTCTGACTTAGATGCTGTTAAGGACGAAAATAAAGTAGATTTGCCAACATTCGGCAACCCCACTATTCCTACATTAAGTGCCATAAATAAAACTCCATAAAATAATAAAATTTAATTAGCCAAATAAGCAAATTCACCTCTACCTATCTGCTGATTAAAATTTACTTCAACAGACAAATTGTAATACCCATTAGGCTCCTCTTGGGGCCCTGAATAATTATACTCAAGCACATAAGTACCTGTTTTTTGCATCATAATTAAATCATAGACCTTAGACACTCCATCATAAGATGAAAAAGGAATAACCGCACCTCCAGTTTCATTTGTTAAATATTGCAATTTAGGATCAATAGGATTATTGCCAAATAATATTAAATAAAATCGAATATCATTATTCTTATAATAACTTAAAATAGTGTCTATAGAATATCTATTAAAAGAAGAACTGCCTAAATTTCCGTTACTAAAATAAATAACAGACCTTCTTGAGCTATTAGACATAAGTTCAGAACCTGCAAGTTTAAGACTAACATCCGTCTTTACATAGCTTGAATCATAATTTCCAAGGGAATTGGTCTTATGTATAGTACTCATTAAACTATCAATATTATCTACCAAAGGTACACTTGTTGCATTTATAAAACTAAACTTCTTATTTTTTCTATATTTTAGAAGGGTATTGATACCCATAATCTGTTCTGACTCATAATTTTTCATAGCAAAAGATTTATCAAAAACAATTGCAATATTCATATCATAAGAAGTATTAATATCATAAGCTATTTTAGGCTTAACGATATAATATCTCTCATTAGCAATTGAAAAATTTTCACTCTTAAGACCAACAACTGGCAAACCACTTCTGTTGCTAACATTAAGTTCAACATAAATTTTAGAATTCTCAAGCCTAATGACTCGACGTACATCAACATTAAGACTATCATAAATACTAGAATCAGTCTTATAAATTGAAATATGAGCATTATCAAAGTCTGAAACAATAACTTGATTATTAACATCAATGATTGAAGATGAAATTTTAGAATCAATCTTATCTGCTTTTAAAAGTTTAACAAATGTCTTTCTTAAAACACTATACTTATAAACACCATACTTTGAAGATATAATAATATTATTCCCTGTAAAATCACTGCTAAGTCCTTCTATTGATTCAAGAGAAGTTGCAATAGAATATAAATGATTACCACTAGTATCAAAAACCTCAATAGAATTTTTTGGAGAATCAGCTACATAAATATTACCATTTAAATATGTAATACCAGTAGGGCCCAAGAGTCCAGGATATCCAACAGTTTTAAAGCCAAAATACAAAATAAAATTACCCTTAACATCAAATTTACTTATCCTCTTATTACCCCATTCACTAACATAAATATAATTTCTCTCATCAACTGTCATATACTGTGGTGCAAGCAATTCGCCAGCTTCAGTGCCTTTTTTCCCAATTGAACCCCTTTTAATACCAAAAGTTTTATCATATATTCCAATCTCATCATTTGAATATAGTGTTACATATAGTAATTTTCCAAGCTCAATCATATCATAAGGTGATCTTAAAGAAGTTATTCCATCTTTAACCAGAACATTAATATTATTATTAGCATCAAAATGTAATATTTCATTTCCTACAAAATTAACAGCATAATATCCACCATATTGATTGGCTTTCAAAGATGTAATTTGATATCCATTTGGCCGCCTGTAAATAGAATTATCAAGAAAAGCAACTTGAATAAAGTTATCAACATCAAGTTCATTATTCAATGATATACCTCTTCTTTGCTCAATTGTAGATATTAATTGTCTAAGATAGGCTACTTTATACCCCTTGAATTGTAAATTCCGCCATTCCATTAAAGCTTCCTCAACATATCCTAATCTATAATAAACATTACCTATCCAAAAATGATAATCAAGATTGTTTGGGTCAAAACTTAAAAGTTTTTTAAAAGACAAAAGAGCATCATCATAAAGTCCATCATTATAAGAATTAAGTGCCCATCGCAATTCTTCTTGAGCATCCTTTTTGGTAACTATACCCTGAGCATTTAAAATCAATGCATTTCCAAAAAACAAAATAATTATATTAAAAATTAAAATTATTCTCTTCATAATTAAGCAAACACTATAAAAATTTGACATTATTAAACAAAACATATTATCTATATTATACTATGTAAATGTTTGTATATTAATATCTGTGATATTAATATACAAACATTTACATAGTATAATATAGATAAAAAAAAGAGGGTAAATGAAAACAAAATATTTTTGTCTAGCTGCTTTTTCAGGAATTCTTACAACTCTAGCAATTCCAAATGAAATAGAAAATATGGGATATTCAATTATTGGGTTAATTGGATATATACCACTCTTCATTGCATTAATAAAAACAAAAGATAAAAAAACTATTATTTATTTAACAATCTTTTACTTCTTAATAGCTAATAGTCTACAAAATTTTTGGCTTGCATTTTTTAAAGCATTTGGACTACTTACATTTTTAGGAGCAGTATCAGGTTATACTCTTCACTCGTTAGTTCTGGGATATTTATTATGTTATTCATTAAATGCTTTCAAAAATAAAACATTAACCTTAGCTATACTTTTCACATTCTATGATTATGCTAAATCAATCGGATTTGGTGCATACCCTTGGGGATTTTCAGCTTTCATGGTCAATAACTTTAATGAACTTATACAAGTAGCCGACATTTTTGGAGTGTTTTTTGTATGCTTTATTGTTTACTTTCTTAATGCGGGACTTGCAAATTTTTTTGTAGAACAAAACAAAATAAACACATTAAGCCTTTTGCTTTGTATCCTACTTGTAAGTACATCTTTTGCTTACGGAATCATTAAAAAAATAGAACTAAATCCAATTTTAAAAAAAGAAATAGACACTCTAAACATTGCAGCCATACAACTAAATGGTGCTCCTTGGACTAGCAATCATAAAGCAGAAATTAAAAAATCTATTAAACTTACAAAACAAGCTTTAAAAAAATATCCAGATACAGAACTTGTACTTTGGAGTGAAGGAGTATTAAATTTACCATTTGACTCTTATAGAAATAATAATACCTATTATTATAACGAAGAATTACTTAAATTATATGATTCAATAAATGAACTAATAATCAACAATAAAGCTCATTTTATTATTGGATCACCTTCAAATGTAAACAGAAAGTTACTAACACATGAAAATTCAGTTTATGTAATAAAACCTAATCTCCAAATAGCAAATATATATTCTAAAATATTTTTAGTTCCATTTGCAGAAAAAATACCATTTGATAACTACGAACCCGTAAGAAAATTCTTTTATGAAAACTTTAATATCCAAGCAAACATCAATGGAAATAAACTTGAAATCTTTAAACTAAAAAAATTCAATTTGGCCCTATTAATATGCTATGATGACGCATTTCCAGACCTTGCAAGAAATTATAAAAGACAAGGTGCAAACCTATTATTAAATTTCTCAAATGACTCTTGGTCAAATACAAATTCATCAGAATGGCAACACTTTGTAGTAGCCAAATTTAGAAGTATAGAAAATGGAATTAAAACCGTTAGAACTACAAACTCTGGAATAACCGCTATAATAAATGAATATGGAGAAAATGTTAAAAGTTTAGAAACATTTAAAGAAGGATACCTAACATCAAAAATAAAATTATCCCCAAGATTCACAACAATATATGAATATATAGGGGAATTATTTGTATATATTTTAGCAATAATGATTGTAATTATGACATTAAGAGCCTACTTTATTGAAGAAAGTAGCCATTTATCATAATGTTTTATAAAAGATAAAGTCTGAATATCTGTCCAAAATGGGATTTTCTTAGTAAAATCATTCCTCTTAGCCTTAACTTTAACAATATAAGAATTATCGGTATCTTTTATAATACTTAAAGACTTGAAGTCATAAAAATCATCAAATGCAAGATAATTTAAATCTTCCTCAGAAATATACCCTGAATTAACCTTTAAACTTGCAATAAAATCATCCTTGGACTTAACTTTTCCTAAAACTTTAATCTCATCAGATATAACGGAATTAAATAAATCAACATTCTGCAAAAGAAGAGCTCTTACAAATTTATTAAACTGAAATTTAACTGCCTGTTCTTTATGTTTCTCTCGTTCTACATTTGCAATGTATTCTATCTTAGGGGCATTTGTTACTTCATTAATTTCAATCTTGTCATGAGTTATTCCTGGAATATCATCAAGCTTAATATCATCAAATGCAAGATAACTAGGCTCACCTTCTAATTTAATTTTAGAATCAATTTCTTTTACAGCAATCTTAAGATTAACTTCTTCTTTTAATTTTGGATAAATTTCCAAAGCTTTTTTTTGAAAACTTCGCCCCTTTTTAACTTTTCCCACATTAATATATCTTTGTCCAACTTCATAATAAAAAATAGCAAGTTCTTTTTGCCTATCATCAACCAAAGAAGCATTTTCTGCAAATAAATTTATAAAAACAAAAGAAATAAATAAAAACAATAACACCAATTTTTTCATGCTAACCTCCAATAAAATCTATTCATACTCAAAAAAACAAATATCAAGTTTATAAGCAATTATATTATAAGTTTATCTTTAATAAAAGCAATAATTTTGCTTTTATGTATATCATCAAAAATATTAATATTATCGTAATTAAATCTCAATTTTGGAGACAAATCATAATTATCATACCAACTTAAATATTTTTCATTAAGGTCTTGAAGATAATCTCTAGAAATATCTGTCTCAAAATTTCTATTTCTATTTTTAATACGACGCTCAGCTTCATCCACACTACAATCAAGATAAATCATCAATACAGGTTTTTGAGAATGCTCCAGCATATTACTAAGCAAATCAAGGTATATCATATATTCATCATCAGAAATATATCCATTCTCATTTAAAAGAGAAGCAAACACACGATCACCATAAATAGACCTATCAAGTATTCCTCCTTTAGTTCTACATATATCCTTTATAAGCTTAAATCTCTCATTTAAGAAATTAATCTGGATTGAAAAAGCCCACCTGGACTTATCCTTATAAAATTTATCTAACATTTTTAATGTGAATTCATTATTCAATTCAGTGTAAAAAGGAATATTAAATTCACTAGACAAAAAATGACCAAGCGTAGTTTTTCCTACTCCAATTAAACCTTCAATTACAATTACCAAACTTGTGCCTCCAAAATTTATAAACAATATCAATAGCCAATTCAAAATAAGATTATTTAAACATATAAAAACATACAATATCAAGTAAAAAACGTTTAAAAAAAGAATGCAATAGTATTGAAATTAGAATTTTTTAAACCATTGACATTAATAGAAATAAAAAATAAAATTTTTAGTAGGTCAAACGATTTTATATTCTTCAATTCTATGCTCAGGAGAACGTAAATGGACATCAACTCCGTCTTAATCAATTTGGATAAGAAAAAAACATTATCTGATAGTAATTAAAAAAATTACTAAAAAAATAAATTAATCAACTAGTAAAGGGAGGTAAGAAAAATCTACTGCTACAACAAAAAATATCAATAAAATAAAAGCATTAATTAAATGCCATAATTCATATAAAATGAATCATAATTATTGATTATACTAAATATAAAAAAGGTAACGGTCACCATTGGCAAACATATCTACGAATCAGAATTTTTTTCTTTTATATTTCAATGCCTATTGTTTTAAATAGATCAAAATTTAAGATAGTAAACATCTCAATTGACGTATAAAAGAAAAAATAATACTTAGCAAAAACAAAAATGCTTAAATGAAATCGTGAATTTGACAATAAGCTTAATAATTTAAGTATATTAATACATATTAGAAAAGATATTATGAAGTAAAATCAAATGGAAAACTATAAAAACATCTTATAACATTAAAAATATTGTTTTGGCAATAAACACACAGACTTATCAAAGAAACAATAAATTTAATTAAATACTATAGATATTTTAAAAAGTTAATTTCAAATTAAGTTTTTGTAATACAAGGAGGTTAAAATTATGATTTGTTGTACACGATTTAAGGAATTTTTTGCAGAATTTTTAGGAACATTTATTCTTCTAGCCCTTGGAACAGGTTCTGTAGCAATGACAGTCTTATTCCCATCAAATCCACCCATAGATGGAGAAATAATAAAAGGAGGCTATACCAATATAGTACTTGGATGGGGATTAGGTGTAACATTTGGAGTTTATACATCTGCAAGAATTAGTGGTGCACATCTTAATCCTGCTGTGAGTATTGGATTAGCTATTATTGGTAGATTCCCAATGTCAAAACTTTTTCATTACATTTTAGCACAAATGCTTGGAGCATTTTCTGGAGCTCTAATGACACTAATTGTATTTTACCCTAAATGGATAGAAATAGATCCTGCATTTGAAACTACCCACGGTATAATGTCAACTTTTCCTGCTGTGCCTGGTTTTTGGTCTGGATTTATTGACCAGATATTTGGAACATTTTTACTAATGCTTTTAATTTTAGTTGTTGGAAACTTTGTCAAGGAAGCTTGTCGAAAGCTAATTTTTCCTCTTATTATTGGAGCAATAGTTTTATCTATTGGAATAAGCTTTGGGGGAATGAATGGTTATGCTATTAATCCAGCAAGAGATTTAGGGCCAAGAATACTATTACTACTCACTGGTTTTCAAAACCACGGTTTTGATGAAATAAATGTATTTATGATTCCTATATTAGGACCAATAATTGGTGCAATCTTAGGAGCCATAGTTTATGAATTTATTTTATCAGACAAAGATGAAAAGTTTACTTTGAAAGATTAACAAACAACAATCAAAATAATTTATATAAACAACTAGCATGATTTAGTTATTAATAATATTGAAGAAGGAGAAAAGTTACTATGAAATACATTTTATCTATTGACCAAGGTACGACAAGTTCAAGAGCTATAATATTTGACAAGAATGCTAATATAAAAGGATTAGCACAAAAAGAATTTTCACAAATTTATCCATATCCAAGTTGGGTTGAACATAATCCAAATGAAATATGGAGTTCTCAATTAGGAGTAATAACAGAAGCTTTAGCAAATGCAAGAGCTTTTCCTAATGAAATTGCAGCCATTGGCATTACAAATCAAAGAGAAACTACCATTATCTGGAACAGACACACAGGAAGTCCAATTTACAACGCAATAGTCTGGCAAGATAGAAGGACAGCACAATTTTGCGAGGAATTAAAAGCAAAAGAAAAAGATAAAATTATCTTACAAAAAACAGGACTTGTATTAGATTCTTACTTTAGCGGTACAAAAATAAAATGGATATTAGACAATGTTGCAGGAGCAAGAGAATGCGCGGCAAAAGGAGAACTATGTTTTGGAACAATAGACAGCTGGATAATCTGGAATCTTACTAAAGGTAAATTACATATTACAGATTATTCTAACGCATCAAGAACTATTCTTTTCAATATTAAATCACTTGAATGGGATGATGAGCTACTACAAATATTAGATATCCCAAAATCAATTTTACCTACAGTTAAACAAAGTTCTGAGATATATGGTAAAACTGATGCTTCCATATTAGGAACAGAAGTCATTATTTCAGGAATTTCAGGAGACCAGTTTGCAGCAACATTTGGACAAGCATGTCTTCAAAAAGGAATGGCTAAAAATACATATGGAACTGGATGCTTTTTAACCGTCAATATAGGACAAAAAGCTATTATTAATAATAAACAAAAAATTTTAACATCAATTGCATGGGCTAAACAAAATATAATGACGTATGTTTTTGAGGGAAGTGTTTTTATTGGAGGGGCTGTAATTCAATGGTTGAGAGACAATTTAGAACTATTTAGAAAAAGTGCTGATTCAGAGGCACTAGCCGCTTCAGTAAATGATAATGGAGGTATTTATTTCGTACCGGCATTTGTAGGACTTGGAACACCTCATTGGGATTCTTACGCTAGAGGAATGATTATTGGGATTACACGAAGCTCAACAAAACAACATATAACAAGGGCTGCTCTTGAAAGCATTGCCCTGCAAAGCTTTGACGTACTAACTGAAATGAAAAACTCCATTCAAGGATTTACAATCAAAGAATTAAGAGTTGATGGAGGAGCTAGCACAAATAATATGCTTATGCAATTCCAAGCTGATATTCTACAATGCAATGTTGTTAGACCAAAAATAACTGAAACTACTGCTCTTGGCGCAGCTTATCTGGCAGGACTTGCTGTTGGATACTGGACAAGTGTCCAAGAAATTACAAACCTTTGGAAATCAGGTAAAATATTTGAACCTTCCATGGAAAAAAGCAAACGAGAAGATATAATTTATAACTGGAATAAAGCAATTGAAAGAGCAAAGGCTTGGATTCAATAATATTTAATACATGCAATGGAGATATTTAATTATGAAAAAATTGTTTGATTTTCTAAAACCAGAACCTCATATGAAAAATCAAGTAAATAAAAAAATACAAGATTCCCTATATAGAAAACTAAGACTTCAAATATTCATTTCAATCTTTATTGGATATGCTGGATTCTATTTAACAAGAAAAATCTTTGCTTTCATTATGCCAGAACTTGAAAAAGAAGGTTTCAGCAAAGGTCAATTAGGAATAATTTTATCTGGAGTTTCAATTGCATATGGATTTTCTAAATTTATTATGGGAAATGTATCGGATCGAAGTAATCCTAGATATTTTTTAACATTAGGACTATTCCTTACAGCAGTAATTACCATTATATTTGGATTATTTCCATGGAACTTAATTAGCACTAAAAATGCAATAATATTAATGTTCATTTTAATGTTTGCAAATGGATGGGTTCAAGGAATGGGATGGCCTGCATGTGGACGAACTATAGTCCACTGGTGGTCCAAAAAAGAAAGGGGCATCACTGTTGCCACTTGGAACTTAGCTCACAATATAGGCGGAGGAACAACTGGAATCATATCTTCTTGGGCTTTGCTCCACTTTCAAGAATGGCAAGCCATACTTTATGTACCAGCAGGAATAGTAATAGGCATTGCAATATTTGTTTTAATGACACTAAGAGATACGCCTCAATCTGTAGGCTTACCGCCAATTGAAGAATACAAAAATGATTATCCTGATAACTATACAGACAATGCAGAAAAAGAACTCAGCACAAAAGAAATATTTGTCAACCATGTCTTTAATAACAAACTGCTATGGTATATAGCTATTGCTAATGCTTTCATATATTTTATAAGATACGGTGTTCTAGACTGGGCACCATCATATCTTTTACAAGTAAAACACTTTTCTATAAAAGATTCAGGATGGGCATATTCTCTTTATGAATTTTCAGCTATTCCTGGAACAATAATTTGCGGATGGATGTCTGATAAAATTTTTAAAGGAAGAAGATCAGAAACCGGAATAATTTTCATCACTGCTACTCTTATTACAATATTTATATATTGGCAGTTACCAGAAAATAATCCAACATTGACAATTATTCTATTAGCAATAATAGGATTTTTAATCTACGGTCCTGTTATGCTAATTGGTCTTCATGCCCTTGACCTTGTACCAAAAAAAGCTGCAGGCACAGCAGCGGGATTTACAGGACTATTTGGATATATAGGGGGTTCTGTTACTGCCAGCGCCATTACGGGCTTTGTATTGCAATACTTTAGCTGGGACACATATTTTTATCTATTAATAGCTTCATGTATATTTGCAATAATATTTATAAGTCTAACTTTGAAGAAAGAGAAAAAATTAATGACATTTAATCAAATACAATAGAATTTATCTAAAAATAGAAGGCTAATAAATATGTTATATAATTTGTTAATTATATAATATAAGGAGTTAAATATGAAATTAAAACTATTAATACTTACAATTAATATATTTTTCATAATTTCATGCTTTAATGAAAAAATGAGTAAAAATAAAAAATCACCATTAGTTATAGCTCACAGAGGTGCTAGCGGATACCTTCCAGAACATACTTTAGAATCTAAAGCATACGCTTATGCCTTAGGAGCTGATTATTTAGAACAAGACATAGTGCTAACAAAGGACAATATTCCTGTTATAATGCATGATCCAGAACTTGACACAACCACAAATGTTAAACAACTATTTCCTAACCGAGCTAGAGAAAACGGGCGATATTACTCTACCGACTTTACACTAACTGAACTTAAATCACTAAGTATTAGTGAAAGATTTAATCCTGAAAATCAAAAACCAATATATCCTAGCCGTTTTCCACTAAATGAATACAATTTTAAAATTCCAACATTAGAAGAAGAAATACAATTTATACAAGGACTAAATAAAAGCACAGGAAAAAATGTCGGAATTTACCCTGAAATTAAAAAACCCTTCTGGCATAAACAACAAGGTAAAGATATTTCTAAAATCGTAATAGAAATTTTAAATAAATATGGATACAAATCAAAAGAAGATAAGATTTATCTACAAACATTTGACTTTGATGAATTAAAAAGAATCAGGAACGAACTTGGATACCAAGGAAAATTAATAATGCTTATTGGAGAAAATAACTGGAACGAAGCCCCAACAGACTATGAATATATCAAATCAGAAGAAGGTATGGCTGAAGTTGCAAAGTATTCTGACGGAATTGGAGCTTGGATGTCCCAAATTATCATTGATGGTAAAATAACAGAACTTACAAGTTTAGCTCATAAATATAATATAGAAGTTCATCCTTACACATTTAGGATAGATGAATTACCTTCATATGTTAACAATGCACATGAACTACTAGATTTATTATTCAATAAAGCAAAAGTAGATGGCATATTTACAGATTTCACTGACATAGTAGTGAATTTCATAAAAAAATAAAACCATCGATTTTAATAAGGAGAATATTTAATTCTTATGAGTAAAAATAAAACAAAAGAATTACAAGATCTTGATAAACAAGATTTTGACTTAATAATAATTGGGGGAGGAGCAACTGGCCTTGGCATTGGAATAGACTCAATTACAAGAGGATATAAAACTTTACTCGTTGAAAAATTTGACTATGCAAAAGGCACCTCTTCTAGATCGACTAAACTAATACATGGAGGTGTAAGATACTTAGCTCAATTTAATTTATCCTTAGTAAAAGAAGCATTATATGAGAAGGCTCTACTTGAAAAAAATGCACCTCATCTAGTTAAAAAGCTTGAATTTATTATACCCATATACAATATCTTTAGTATTCCCTACTACTATCTTGGCTTGAGTTGGTACTATAAACTTCTTGGAAAATATAAAGAAGCTAAGTATAAAACAAAGTTATTATCAAAATCCAAGACAATAAAAAAAATGCCAAATATTAAAACTAAAGGTCTTAAATGCTCTGTTTTGTACTATGACAATTCATTTGATGATTCAAGAATGGCAATAAGCATGTTTAGAACTTTTACTGAAAAAGGAGGGTTGGCATTCAATTATACAGAACTTATAAGTTTCACAAAAAAAAATGGAAAAATATCAGGTGCCATTATCAAAGATAAACTAAGTGGTAAACAAATTATCATTAATAGTAAATGTATAATAAATGCAACAGGAATCTTTTCAGATGAAATTAGAAAATTAGATGATCCCAATACAACTAACATTATAAAACCTTCCCAAGGAACACATATAGTAATTAACAAAGATAAATTAAATACAGAATGCGCAATGGTTATACCTAAAACAAGTGATAATAGAATTTTATTTTCTGTACCTTGGTATAATGGTATTATTTGTGGAAGTACAGATGTTTCAATAGACAAAATTGAGGAAGAACCCAAAAGTCTAGAAAGTGAAATTGAATTTATAATAAATACCATAAATAATTACCTAAATATTAAAATAAATAAAAATGATATTTTAAGTATTTATGCAGGAATTAGACCTCTCATCGCAAGTCCTAAAAAGATAAAACACACCTCAAAAATATCAAGAAACGAAAAAATATTCGTATCAGATTCAAATCTTATTACAATTGCCGGAGGCAAATATACGACTTACAGAAAGATGGCTGAAAAAGTCTTAAAAAGAGCAATCGAAGAAAAACTACTACCTGAATCAATCTCTATAACAGAAAATTTAAAACTACACGGATACATAGACAAAGAGGAAGCACTTAAAATACCTGAACACTTTCGAACTTATGGAAATGATTTTCAATACTTAAGAAAAATGCAAGAATTCAACAATAAGATTCATAAAAACTTGCCATTAAATACTGCTCAAATAACCTTTGCTATTCAATTTGAGCAAGCAAAAACTATTGAAGATATCTTATCAAGAAGAACAAGATCGCTATTATTAAACGCAAAAGCCACAATTGAAGCTGCACCAAAGGTTGCTGAGATTATGATGCATAAACTTGGTAAATCAGAAGAATGGAAAAATGAACAACTAAAAAGCTTTAAAGAAATAGCAGAAAAATATTTAGTTTAATTAAGTGAGGATACAATGTAATCCTCCTATTAAAAATAATCCCATACATTATAAAATTTATTTTGAATATGTATAATCTAATTATTTAATATCAAATTTAAAAATCAAATATCAATTTAAAATCATCTACCTTAGCAAATTAACAAGTAATCCTTGAATTTCCTCAAGACTACTTAAAAGTTTAATCTGAGAAATTTGATTTTGCAAAACAGAATAAGCAAGCTTATCAAGCTTTTCATTAATAATTCTAATAATGGAATATTTAGGTCTTTTTATTGCTCCATTACTTCCACCTTTTTGTTCTTTAATAGAAATAGAAGATGACAAAATAATAGATAAAAATTCCCCTATAGTTTTTTTATAAAAAATCACATTTTGACGAGAAGGTTCACTTAATAGTTTTTCACCAAAATCATTAATATCATCTAGCATATCTTTAATTAATTCAAGATTAAATTCACCATTCTCAAGTAAGATAAAAGGTTTATCTTGTCTGACAACCTCAGATTTAAATATAGAAGAAAAAATACCTAACCTGTTAGTAGTAACCTTCTTTTTAGAGGCCTTATAATCCTTTGAATCAAGATTTAAGGCTCCTGCGACTAAGTTATTAATCTTCATCTATCTTGCTGCTTATACCATTAAATAAATAATTATCACTATCATCTGTAATGACATCCTTAGATATTTTCTTACTATCCATTCCCTTATTAACTTCAATTAAAATATCTTCATTAACTTTATAAGAACCAGTATAAATTAACACATCTTTTTCAGCAAAACTAAGATTTTCAATGCCAATATTCATATATCCATCAATAATAGCACCCTCTTCAACCTCAATAGACTGACATGAAATATTTCCAATAATACATCCTGATTGAAAAACTTTAATTTTTTTGCTAGCACAAACATTTCCAAGAACAATTCCAGAAACAACAATCTCATTTGCATTAATATTTGACTTAATGCGTCCTGTTTCTCCAATTATAACCCTCTTTGTAGAACTAATGGTTCCTAAAAAATCACCATCAATCCTAATAAAATTATTTGAAACAATTTCTCCTTTAAAAAAATCATCTTTTCCAATAATTGTTTTTATCTCTGCGAAAATAAAAGATGATGAAAATTTCTTATTCTTATTATCTTTTTTCATACTTAAAAGATTAAGCATTTATTTTGAAGCCCCCACTGCCAAATTTAAATACATATCAGGATTTACAACCTGAGACCCTATACGAATCTCATAATGAAGATGTGGACCTGTTGAATATCCTGTTTGACCAAGTAAACCAATCACTTGACCTTTTTTAACATAAGAACCCTTAGTAATATTTAAACGAGACATATGAGCATAAAGAGTGGAGAGTCCATATTTATGTTTAATTTGAATAAAATTACCATAACCTGTTCCTTGGTAACTAGCCCTAACAACCTCACCATTAGCAGCTGCGACAATAGCCGTTCCAATCCTTACTCCTGCAAGATCTATTCCTTTATGGATATACCATTGCCTAGTAAAAGGCTCAATAGCAGGTCCAAAGTGCAAAGAAACAACACCATTACCTTTAGAAATCGGCCAAAGCGAAGGAATATCATTTAATAATTTATTTTGGGAATGAAGTAATTTCACTATACTATTAAGAGGAGAAATTGACCTTTCTATTGTATGCTTAACATTTTTAAGATCATTTAACTCTTTAAGTGCATTAGCTTCTAGCAATTGCAAATCAATAAAATCTGCAAAGTCTCCTTCTAATTTATCGCGATTTAAATTAGTATTATTCTCATTGATTTTTAAAGAAGTACTAAGTTCATCTAGAACTTTAGAAAAGTTACTAGCAACAGAATTAATTTCTACAACAGTATTTCTAAAATATTCAATCTCAGATTCTGCAAGCGCATAACTCTTTTCAGTAGAATTAACAATCGATTTAAGAGTAACATAATTAACAGCAAGCAAAACAAACCCTATAAAGATAAAAAGAAAAAATAAAAAAAATAAAAATAAAGTCAAAAAAGAAATCTTTATATTTCTAACATCCCCTTTAACATGAGGAATAATCATAAAGCTAACGTTTTGCCTGAAAAAAGAATAAATATTATTTAAAAGTTTAAAAAAATAACCAAAACTTGAAAGAAAGATCTTATCTAATCTCTTAAAAAAAGATATGATTTTGAATCCTCTCTTTTTTATCATAATAAACCCCTCAGCACATATACTGACTAATAAAAAAAGTCTTTAATACTTAAAAACCATTTTAAACCCACAAATTAATATTTACAACACTTTTTATAAATGATAGCATTATCAATACAATAAAAATACAAAAATAAAAGTAAATGATTTATTATTATATACAATGAAAACATTATTCTTTGCAACTACTAATATAAATAAAATAAATGAAGTAAAGCAAATTTTAGATATCCCCAATATAAAAATAGAAATTCCTAAAAATTTTAATGTACAAGAGACAGGTAAAACTTTTAAAGAAAATTCTCTGCTCAAAGCAAAAACTTTATTTGAACTATTAGATAGGAAACAACCTGTTTTTAGCGAAGATTCGGGATTATGCATAGAAGCATTAGATTTTGAGCCTGGAATTTATTCTAAAAGATATGACCAACATAAATTAGGAAAAAAATTAGGAACCAATGAAAAAAATCAGCTTATTATAGATTTAATGAAAAATAAAAAAAATAGAACTGCATATTTCATATGTGTAGTCAGTCATATTTCAATCAATGGAACTATAACTAATTTTAAAGGTGCCTTTAGCGGAACAATTGCTATGGATATTAATCATTATAAAAAGAATGGATTTGGATATGACCCAATATTTTTAACTACAAATAATAAAAGACTTAGTGAATTAAGTCTTTCAGAAAAAAATAAAATATCCCATAGAGGAATAGCATTCAGCAAATTTAAAAATTTTTTAATGAAATCTTTAGATTAATACCATAAAAATAAATTGTAACAATTTAATACAAATCAAATTTTTCCATTAATTTGTAAAATCGAAAGTAAACATTTAAAATAATTATTGTTTACAGTTACAATTTATGTCATATCAAATTCAAGGAGAAAGTTTAATGATAGACAGAATCAACATAAATGAAAATGACAAATGGGATTTATCTTCTCTATTTAACAATGACAACGAATACAGGGAAACAGTCAAAAAAATAAAATCAAAACTTCAAAACTTCAAAAAATATGAAAAATTAGATTTCGATCCAAATATCTTTAAGCAAGCATTAAATGATTATTATACAATAGAAGAAGAACTTGAGAGAACAACATATTACACACATATTCAACTGGCAACAGATGTCACCAATCAAATTTCAAACGAACTTAGAGCAATTAATGTCAACTTAGAAACATATGCATCAAATATTACAGCATTTTTTATTCCAAAAATCTTAAAAATAGATACAAAACAAGTCAAAGAATGGCTTGAAGATATAGAAATCAAAAATCACAAAATAGCAATTGAAAAAATATTAAGACACAAAGAACATATCTTAAATGAAGGCGAAGAAAAGATATTAGCTAACTATACATCTCTTCATTCATCTTATGAAGATATATTCTCTGCATTAACAAATGCAGACATGGAATTTGGAAAAATCGATGGCAAACCATTAACAAATACTACTTACAATTTATTTCTTCAAAATGAGAATCAAGAAATACGAAGAGAAGCATTTTTAAAATTTTATCAAGTATATAAAAAACATGAAAATACATTAGCTAACCTACTAATTGCTAATATAAATCAAAATAAATTCTTGGCCAAAACAAGAAAATTTGAAAATACTATATCAATGCAACTTTTTCAAAATAATATTGATACTAAGATTTATACAAACTTAATTGAAACAGTTAATGAAAACTTATTTGTACTTCATGAATATTACGAATTTAGAAGACATATACTAAAACAAGAATATCTTAACCATTACGATGTTTATGTTCCCTTAACAAGGGATATTAAATTCAAACACTCCTTTAAAGAAGCATGTGACAAAATTTTAAAATCACTAGAAATACTAGGCGATGAGTATACCGAAATACTAAGAAAAGGACTATTTGAAGAACGTTGGGTTGATAAATATGAAAATAAAGGAAAAACGGCAGGGGCTTTTAGTGCAGGTTCATACAACAGCAAACCCTACATATTAATGAATTATAAAGATGAGTCAATAAGAGATATGTTTACATTAGCCCATGAAGCTGGACACTCCATGCATTCCTATTTCAGCATTAAAAATAATCCATTCCCTCAATATCAATATTCTATTTTCGAAGCAGAAATAGCATCTACCTTAAATGAACAAATACTTGCAGAATATTTGCTCAAAAATGAAAATGACAATGAAAAAATAAAATATATTAAACTAAATCAAATTGATGACTTACTTGCAACATTTTTTAGGCAAACGATGTTTGCTGAATTTGAATATGCCATTCATGACATGATCAATAAAAACGAACCAGTAGTCAAAGAAACAATAAAAACCATGTATTTAAATTTGTTAAAAAAATACTTTGGTCCTAGTCTTAAGTTTAAAGAAGAGAGTTCTCTTGAATGTTTTAGGATTCCTCATTTCTACTCACCATTTTACGTATATCAATATGCAACAGGCATTACAGCTGCTCTTTTAATATATAAAAATATAAAAGAAGACAAAAAAGATACTATTAAAAATTACATAGAATTTCTAAAAACAGGAGGATCAAAATACCCTTTAGAATCACTAAAAGTTACTGGTGTTGATTTAAGCCTAAAATCAACAATAAAAAATACTATTGACATATTTAAAGAACGTCTAGAGGATGTAAAAAAATTATTCTCAATAACAATAAAGGAGTAAAATTTGAAACAACAATTAAACTTAATTTTAGCTTGGTCGGTACATATTTTAACAGCTTTTGGACTAATAATTGGCCTTTACTCAATAATTTCTATTATAAATGAAGATTATAATCTGCTATTAAAACTTACAATTCTTGCTATCCTAATTGATGGTATTGACGGCACATTAGCAAGAAGACTAAAGGTAAAAGAATTTATACCAACAATAAATGGAGAACTTCTTGACAATATAGTAGACTACTTAAATTACACATTTGTTCCTACAATATTTTTTTATTACAGTAATTTCATAGAAAATGAATATAAAACAATAGTTTGTATTGGAATTTTATTTTCATCAGCATACCAATTCTCAAGAACAGATGCAAAAACCAGTGATGATTATTTTAAAGGTTTCCCATCTTTATGGAATCTACTAATAATCTTTAACATAATATTCACAATGACCCAGATTACTAATCTAATTATCATACTATTATGTATAATATTTAGCTTTATGCCAATTAAGTTCATTTATCCTTCAAAAAATAAAGAATTTAAATACATAACCTTTCCTTTAACAGTAATCATTATTTTACTAGCAATACCTACAATACTTATAAAAACGACAGAACTTTATTTAAATATATATGGAACAATGATAATTATTTATTGCTCATATTTAATTTTACTAAGCATATATTTACATTATAAAACGAGAAAAAAATAAAGAGAAATTTTATGAATATAATACTAGAATTTATAGATCTCAACATCGCTTATTCACCAATAATATTTTTTGGGCTACTTATCATTGCTGGCTTTAATATTCCAATTTCTGAAGATGCAATAGTAATAATAGGCGGAATGCTTTCGAGTCGAAGAAATGAATATACAATTCCAATATTTTTAGCAATTTTCTGCGGAGCATATATTAGCGACATAATTTCATTTTATATAGGGAAATTTTTAGCCAAAAAATTTTTTAAACAAAAAACAAAAACAAATAAATTATTAGATAAAATGAATTACTATTACGGAAAATACGGAAAATTAACCTTAATCTTTGGAAGATTTATTCCATTTGGAATTAGAAATGCAATATTTATGTCAGCAGGAATGGGAAACATGCGCACTAGTCATTTTCTTATAACTGATTTTTTTGCAGCTATGCTATCAATTACAACCTATTTTATATTAAGCTTTAAAATAGGTCAGGCATTTAAAATAATACTACCTAAAATTAAAATATTATTACTAATAATATTTATTACAATCACAATAATTTTTGTAATAAATTACATTATAAAAAATAAAAAAACACAAAAAGTTGACAAACTTTTAAAATAGCAAATATAATATGTATGACGCTGTGGTGGTGGAAGTGGTATACACGCTAGCTTGAGGGGCTAGTGGGCTTATGCCCATGCTGGTTCAAGTCCAGTCCACAGCATAATTGAGCAATCAATCTAAAACATTAAAATTTTAGTCAATCATAAAAGGCATTTTATAGTTATTTTACTTTTCAGTAAAATAACTATAAAATATAAAATGCTATAAGCATAAACCTTAAATATAACATTGCTATTTACTTGAGGGGTTAGATGTCTAAGTATAATTTTACAGAAATAGAAAAAAAGTGGCAAAATTACTGGGATCAAAACAAAACATATAAAGTTAATGAAGACCCAAACATTCCTAAAGAGAAAAGAATCTATATTCTAGATATGTTTCCCTATCCTTCATCCAATGGACTTCATGTAGGTCACCCTGAAGGTTATACAGCAACTGACATATTAACAAGATATAAACTATTAAATGGATTTAATGTACTTCACCCAATAGGATTTGATAGTTTTGGATTACCTGCAGAAAATTATGCTATACAAACAGGAGAACATCCTAAAAAAATAACTGAAAAAAATATTGAAAGATTTAAAGAACAAATTAAAGCACTAGGATTTGCTTACGATTGGGATAGAGAAATTAAAACTCATGATGAAAATTACTATAAATGGACACAATGGATTTTCCTAAAATTATATAAAAAAGGTCTAGCTTATACAAAAAAAATACCTGTATGGTACTGTCCAGAGCTTGGAACAGTGCTATCTAATGAAGAAGTGATTCAAACTCCCAATGGTCCAAGATCGGAGAGAGGATTTCATAAAGTACAAAGAAAACCTTTAAGACAATGGATGCTAAAAATCACACAATACGCAGAAAGACTCATAAGAGATCTTGAAGACATAGACTGGCCTGAATCTGTTAAAGAAATGCAAAAAAATTGGATTGGTAAATCAATAGGAGCCGAAATTGAATTTTCAGTCAAATCAAACACAGAAAAGATAAAAGTATTTACAACAAGGCCAGACACAATTTTTGGAGCAACATACTTAGTACTTGCCCCAGAAAACAAGATAGTAGACAAAATTACAAAAGATAATTTTAAACCACTGATTTCAGAATACAAAAACAAAGAATATCTTAAAAGCGATCTTGAAAGAACATCTCTTGAGAAAGATAAAACAGGTGTATTTACAGGGTCATATGCTATAAACCCAATAACTAAAGAAGAAATTCCAATCTGGATATGTAGCTATATACTTGGCACTTATGGCACTGGAGCCGTAATGGGCGTTCCAGCACACGATGAAAGAGATTTTTCTTTTGCAAAAAAATACAATCTACCAATAAAACAAGTAGTCTCTAAAACAGGAAAAAATGAAATACTAACAGAACCATTCACTCAAGATGGCATTTCAATTAATACACCTCAAGAATTTAATAATCTAAAAACAGAGGAAGTAAAAACAAAAGTAATAGAATGGATTACTAAAAATAAAAAGGGAGAAAAAAAAGTTAATTACAAACTTAGAGATTGGATTTTTTCAAGACAAAGATATTGGGGAGAACCTATTCCTATTATGCTTGATAAAGATTTAAATGAAATACCAATAGAAGAAGATCAATTACCCTTAACACTTCCAGAAGTAGAAAATTATAAACCATCAGGCACAGGCGAATCACCCTTGTCAAGGATAAAAAATTGGGTAAATGTCGAACATAATGGAAAAATGTATCAAAGAGAAACAAACACAATGCCACAATGGGCAGGTTCCTGCTGGTATTACTTACGTTACATTGATCCAAATAATGAAAAAGAATTTGCAAGCAAAGAAAAAATTAATTACTGGATGCCAGTTGACCTTTATATTGGAGGTGCAGAGCACTCAGTATTACACTTACTATACGCAAGATTTTGGCACAAAGTTCTCTACGATTTAGGATATGTTAACACAAAAGAACCTTTCAAAAAACTCATAAATCAAGGTATGATAACATCATTTGCATATCAAGACGAGCATGGAATTTTAATTCCCAATGATGAAGTCGAGAAAAGAGATAATAAATTTTTTTCCAAAAAAAATAATAAAGAACTAAAACAAATAGTAGCAAAAATGTCAAAATCATTAAAAAATATAATAAATCCAGATAATATAATTAAAGAATATGGCGCAGATTCAATGAGAATATACGAAATGTTCATGGGACCTTTAACTGATTCAAAACCTTGGAATACACAAGGATTAGCTGGAATTTTCAGATTTTTAAACAAAATATGGACTATAAAAAACAAAGAACTAACAAAAGAAGCAGCACCAAAAAAATTAATATCTGAACTTCACAAAACAATCAAAAAAGTAACAGAAGATATAGAAAGATTAAGTTTTAACACTGCAATATCATCATTAATGATATTGACAAATGAGCTTTTAAAATATAATAAAAATTATTTGGAAATTTTTAAACCTCTAACGATTATTCTCTCACCATTTGCACCACATCTAGGAGAAGAATTATGGGAATATATTAAAGAAAAACCTAGCATATTCAAAAATACAAAATGGCCTAAATATAATCCAAATCTCATTATTGATGAAACAAAAGACATTGTATTACAAATTAATGGAAAAATAAAAGATATAATTACACTAAATAACGAAACAGATGAAAAAACTCTTAAAGACATTGCACTTAAAAATCAAAAAATTATGCAAAATATACAAAATAAGAAAATAATAAAGATCATTACGGTCAAAGATAAGCTTATAAATATAGTAATAGAATAAAGTAGTAAAACAAAAATGAGTTTATAACTTATAAATATATTTATAAAATAAAGAGGCAAACAAAAATGGATTTTGAAAAATTAAGTATTAAATATAAGACGTTAATATTAATAGTATTAATGTCAATAACAATCTTTTTAGGATTTTCCTTAAAAAATATACAATTCAATTCTGATGTTTCAAAACTTATCCCAACAACCGAAGAAAATACTGAAAAAACAACCGATATGGATAAAAGTAAGTCACTATTACCAACAATAGTAATGTTTAAAGACAAAAAAGGAATTTTTAACAAAGAAACATTTGTTAAAATTAGCAAAGTAGCAAAAGAAATCACTGATATACTAAAACTACAATCCAACTCTGTTACAAGTATATTTACTTATTTCCCGCAATTTAAAAAAGATACATACACAGATGAAGATATGATTAAGATAAAAGAAAAAATAAATTCAACACCTTTTATAAAAAATAAATTTATAAATAATGATGATACTTTAATGCTATTTATGGTTATCTCAACAGAGAGCAATAATATAAACTTTGGTCATAGTTTAAAGAATGAGATTGAAAGAATGGAAGCTACAATTAAAAAATATGAAACTGATGACCTAAAGCTTTACTTAACAGGAGATCTTATAATAAGGGAAAAAATACTCAACTACATGGTAGACGACTTTAAATTTTTAGGTCCATTTGCTACTTTTGTAGTAATACTATCACTTTATTTTATTGTGAGAAATATATTAGGAGCAATAATTCCTGTTCTTATTGCACTACTTGCAATAATCTGGACTTTTGGAATAAAAAGCCTTTTAATGTCTCCAATCACTGTTCCAGAAACAACAATGATTGTACTCCTTATTTCAATTGGATGCGCTAATTCTGTACATATAATAAATGGAATATTAAAGAGAATTAAAAAAGAACCTTTCACTGAAGATACAATAATAAATACAGTTAAAACACTCAAAGTACCAATAATTTTAACTTCTCTTACAACAGCTTTTGGATTCTTATCATTAACAGGATCATCAATATATGCATACAGAATAATGGGAATTTTTATGTCACTAGGAGTTATTATTGCAATGCTAATGTCATTACTAGTACTACCTGGAATACTAGTAAAAATACCATTTAAACATAAAGAAATTAAAGAAAGTCAAAAATTAAAAAAAGGATTTCTTGAAAGACTATCATTAATAAACCAAAAAGTTACAAACTGGATGTTAAATAACAAATATCTTTCATCCACAATAACCTTAATTATTTTATTAATCTCAATTATAGGTCTTTTCAATATAGAAATCAATTTTGACGAAAAAGAATATTTTAAAGAAAGTACAAGTGTCAAACAAACATTAAATCTCATGCAAAAAGAAATAGGAGGAACTTCAATTATTAAAATTGAGATCAAGGGAACTCCTGGCGAATTTAAAAATGAAAAAACCATGAAAACCCTAGATCTAATTACAGATAAAATTGATCAATTTACTGAGAAAACACAATCTAATTCAATAAATAAAGTTGTAAGATTGATGAACTTCAAATTCAAAAAAGAAAATCCACAAGAGTATAGGCTTCCTGAAAATCAAGCTGTATTAAATAAACTAATACTCTTAATAAGTAGGAGCAACTCTATTAAGAATATGGCAAAAATTTATATTAATGATGATTGGTCTCAAATATCAATTCTTGTAATAACAGATCAAAATTCAACTGAGGAAATTAAAAATTTTGCAAACTACTCCAGCAATTTAATTGAAAAACATATGCCAAAACATGAATATAAATTTTCAGGCGCATATGAAAAAATATTAATATCTAAAATTATGGTATTAGAACAAATCACAAACATTATCACAACTCTTAGTGCAATCACACTACTTTTAATGTTATTTTTTAAATCCATGAAAACTGGAATAATCATTGCAGCCCCAGTAGTATGGTCAGTATTTTTAAATTTTGCCGTAATGAAACTTTTTGGGATAACCCTCAATCCTGCAACAGCAGCAATTGCATCAGTCAGTATGGGTATAGGAGTAGACTATTCTATTCATTTCTTTAATGCATTTAGATTAAATTATCAAATAACAAAAGATTATAAAACAGCTTTAATTCAATCAATTCCTAATGTATTTGATGGCATCTTTGCAAATTCAATATCAGTAGGGATAGGATTCTTAACATTAATATTTTCCACTTATAAAATAATCTCAACACTTGGTGCAATCATAGCCTTTACAATGATAACAACATCTCTTGCATCATTAACACTACTGCCATTGTTAATTTATCTCTTTAAACCAACAGTTAAGATACTAAGAATAGAAAACTCAATAATAAAAGCAAAAAAATAACATATTGGAAAGAGTAATAAAGTTTAAGATAAGACTTAGAATCTAGAATAATAATTTAATAACTTCATGCATATTATCCACAAGATGAAAATTTATACCACTCTTAATGTTGGTAGGAATATCATCAAGATCTACTTTATTTGATTTAGGAATAATAATATGCTCAACTCCACTTCGTTTAGCAGCAATTATTTTTGCTCTAAGTCCACCAATAGCCATTACATTTCCTGTTAATGATAACTCTCCTGTCATAGCTAAATTAGGTCTTACAGTTTTATTAAGAGCTAAAGATATAAAAGCACTAGCAATAGTAATACCAGCAGAAGGTC
The DNA here is from genome assembly GCF_019669085.1 of Borrelia sp. HM. Lineage (NCBI taxonomy): Bacteria > Pseudomonadati > Spirochaetota > Spirochaetia > Spirochaetales > Borreliaceae > Borrelia > Borrelia sp. HM. The sequence continues at coordinate 271,203 of NZ_AP024401.1, forward strand.
CATCTTTTGGAGTTGCACCTTCTGGAATATGCAAATGAATTGCATATTTTTCAAAAAAAGCACTGTGCAAATTAAGCTCATCACTAATACTGTTAACATAAGTAAGTGCAATATTTGCAGATTCCTTCATCACATCGCCAAGTCTACCTGTTAACTTAATACCAGAAGATTTAGATTTAGTTTTAACTGTCTCAATAACTAAAGTTGACCCTCCATAATTGGTCCAAGCAAGACCCATTACCATACCTGGAGACATCACTTTATTTAAAAATTCTTCTTTTCTAAATACAGGAATACCAATATATTCTTCCAGATTTTCCTTAGAAATCTGGTATGCCTTAACAGAATCATTCTCAATAAGTTTTCTTGCAACTTTTCTAACAATTTGTTTTAAATATTTTTCAAAATTTCTCAGTCCATTATCTCTGGCATATTCCCTAGCAATCTGAACAAGAGCTGAACTTTGAAATTTTAAAGAATCTTTATCAACACCATTTTCTTTTAAAACCTTAGGTATTAAATATTTTCTTGCTATCTCTATTTTTTCATCATCAACATATCCTGAGAGATGAATTATTTCCATTCTATTTAGTAAAGGTATAGGTATTGTCTCAAGAGAATTAGCTGTTAAAATAAAAAATACATTAGAAATATCAAAAGGCAAATCAAGATAATGATCTCTAAAATTTATATTTTGCTCAGGATCTAAAACTTCAAGAAGGACAGAAAATGGATCCCCATAATTAGACGCTGAAACTTTATCAATCTCGTCTATTAAAAAAACAGGAGAATTTGTCTTTGTAATTCTTAATCCTTGAATAATTTTTCCAGGCAACGCTCCAACATACGTTCTCCTATGACCTTTAATCTCAGATTCATCTCTCATACCACCTACAGAAAATCTAAAAAATTTTGTTTTAAGAACTTCAGCAATAGCTGTCCCTATAGAGGTCTTACCAACTCCAGGAGGGCCAACCAAAAGCATAATAGCTCCTTTTTGAGATTTTCTTAATTTAAGAACAGAAATATATTCAATAATTCTATCCTTAACTTCTTTCATACCATAATGAGTTTTATCTAAAACCTTACCTGCTTTTTGCAAATTAAATTTGTCGAAATTAACTTTAGATTCTCCCCAAGGAAGATTGGTAATAAGTTCAAGATAGTTTCTAACTACAATATACTCAGATGAATGCCTTTCAAGAAATGAAAATTTTTCAAGCTCCCTTTCAACTGTTTCTAAAGCTTCTCCTTTTAACACTAAAGCATCAATTTTGGATTTAAGTTTTACAAATTCATTACTCCTTTCATCTCCTACACCAAGCTCAGCTTTAATGGCTTTAAGTTGTTCTTTTAAGAAGAATTCTTTTTGTTGTTTTTCTAACTTTTCCTGAATTCCTTTAGCAATTTTATTTTGAATCTCAATTAAATTTAATTCTTCATAAATTAATTCCAAAATCTTTTGAAGCCTATCTTTAACACTTAAAGTTTCAAGTACCTCTTGATGAGACTCTTTTGAAGATGAAATCATTCCTGCAACAACATCACATAATCGACCTTTATCCTCAATATTGACCATATTTAATTGAAATTCAGGCATCTTTCTATGTGAAAATATTTCTTTAGTTCTAAGCAAAATACTACTATAAATTGCTTTAGATTGAATATCATCTTTTTTAACCGCAATTTGTTTTAAATAGTCAACCTCAATTATCGGAAACTCTTTATTAAGAATAACCTTAACAAACTTCACTCTGTCAACAGTTGAAACAAAAATATTATACCCACCATCAGGAAGATTAATCTTTTTAACTATTTTAGCCGTCACACCAACAGAATAAATATCTTTTTTATAATTGATAGTCAGTTTATCACTCTTATTACCTACTTTTTCTAAAAATAAATCACGCAATACAAATAAGGAGACGATACCATTACCCTTAATGATATAATCAACAGCCTTCATATCAGTATCAGAAACTATAATAATTGGAATAAACATACCTGGAAATACAGGATGTGATGGAACTGCAATTAAAGGCACTCTAACAGGCTTATCAAAATGCGGTAAAATGCCCCCCCCAGAGTTTTTTGAACGCTTCTTCCCCTTAGAAACAGTATCTTTTAATTCCTCCATAGAATATTCAATCTCCTTAAGTTCAATTATAACAAAAGAAAATTTTTATGAAAATTCATTTAACAATGAATTTTTTTATTATACAATATGTATAATGCAGTTTACCAAAATTAATGCTATTATAACAAATTTGTATTACAAAAAAAGTTACTACTTCGTAAGTCTATTTCATTCACAAGGCATTACTAACACAATAGTTTATAATTCTACTATAAAAAAATTTAAATCAAACATCAATAACTTAGTAAAAGCCAATTTTGAAATAGTAAAAGAAAACAATTTGTGCAAGATAATAGAAGTTAACGACGAAGAATTCATTATGCAAGATTTAACCTATGAAAAACTAATAATCATCAATATTTGGCTTAAGCTCATCAATTTAAGTTTTGATAATGGAGAATGCTTCGATTTATTTACAGAAGCTATTGATGCTATTAATGCCTCTAGCTTAGAAAAAGCAAAACTAATTGACTTGCAATACAAGGTAAGATTTCTCATAATAAAGGGATTATTGTACTTATCAAAAGTATGTTTTCAATGTAAAAAACAAATTGATAATTACTATTACTATAGTACCCAGGTTAATGGATTTAACTGTATAAAATGTACCAGTAATAAAAATAATTATATTAGTGCAGGGAGTTTTAAATATTTAGAATATTTAAATCAAAAAAAGATAAATAAAACCCTAAATGTAAACTTGACTCATAAGTCAAGAAAACTTCTTGAATGCATGATCAAAAACAAGATCAATACAGAGTTTGAAAAAACACTTCTCTAAATAAAACAATCTGGAATAGTAAATGAAAATTTGGAAAAAAAAAGAAATCGATATCAAAAAAGAAGATATAATCAGTATTGCAAAAAAGTATAATATTAGCTTTGTTGAAACAACACTATTACTAAGAAGAGAGGTTAAAGAAGAAGACTTTTTATTCTTTATAGAAAGTAGTGTAAACTTAATGCACAATCCATTTTTATTAAAAAATATAGACAAATTCATTTATAGAATTAATGAAGCCATTGAACATAAAGAAAATATATTGATCTTTGGAGACAAAGATGCTGATGGAATCACAGCCACAATAATAATGTATGAAACCCTTAAAAATTTTGGAATTAATGTAACCTATAAAATACCCTCTAATGGAGAATTTTATGGTATAACAAAACAAATCATCGATAAAGCATATGAAAATAAAATATCAATAATCATTACTGTTGATTGTGGAATTTCTAATATCGAAGAAGCAAACTATGCAAAATCAAAAAATATAGAAGTAATCATCACAGATCATCACCTTCCAAACAAAGAAATTAACACAGAAAATATAATTATTAATCCTCATTTAAAAGGAGATCTCTCGCCATTTAAAGAAATTGCTGGATGTTATGTCAGTTTTAAAGCATGTCTTGCACTCCAATTGTCCACCACTAACCTTTATAACAAAAACATCGCTTTTTTATTTCTAGAAAAATTAAATAATAATATCGTTCTTCATGCAATAGCAATAAACAACTATATTTTAAAAAAATATCTAATGTTAGAAAGTAATAATGACTTACAAAGTAATATTCATAAGCTAGAAGAATTCTCAAAAAATAAATACATAATTTTATTTAATAAAGATGAACAAAATCACCTTTTAAATAAATTCTTTAATAAGAAAATAGATATTGAAACAATTGATATTAGTGAAAATTTTGTAAAAAAGTTTCCAAAATTTTCTAAAAAAACATTAAAAGAACTCATGCAAATTTGTAAATATTTTAAATATAAAGAAATTGATATCAAAGAAAAATTATATTACATATTCTATAACATCATATTTGAAGTAAATAAAGATATATTAAAAAGCTGCCTTAAAAATCTTAAATTTGTTGCAATAGGCACTATTGCTGACAATATGCCAATTATCAATGAAAATCGAATAGTTGTAAAAGAAGGACTTAAAGAAATCGCATTAAGGGAAAATATGTCAATTAATTACCTTTTAAAAGAAGTCAACATACTAACAAAAACAAAAATAACCTCAACAGATATTGCTTTTAAGATTGCTCCAATACTAAATTCAACAGGAAGACTTGAAAAAGCAGATATTACAATTCAATTTCTATTAACCAAAGATATTAATAAAATAGAAAACAAGTTTAAAGAAATTAAAAACATTAATACTTTAAGAAAACATAAAGAAGAAATATCTTGGAATACACATAATGAGAATACCATTTTTAAAAATGATAAATTTATAATATGTTATGACAAAAATACTCCAAAAGGAATTAGTTCAAGAATGGCAACAAGGCTTGCTTCCTATTATCAAAAAGTGGCTGTTTTCTTAACAAAACAAGAAAACATAATTAAAGGCTCTATAAGATCAAATAATAAAGTAAATTCAAAAGAATTAATTTCAATGATACCGGGTCATTTAATAATGAACTCTGGAGGTCATAAAGCTGCTGCTGGATTTACATTCTATGAAGATGTATTAAATGAATTTATCAAAGAACTTGAAAACGCTATTGAAAAAATAGAATACAACGAATTAAATGAAGATTCAATAATAATCGATGCTATTATACCTAAGAACTTTACAAAAGAAAAACTTGTAAAAATAATAGATTTATTTGAACCTTACGGACATGGTTTTAAAGAATTTATTCTCAAAATGGAAGATGTACTAATTCAAGAAATTAGAACAATTGATAAAAATGGAAATTCGAAACATATAAGCATGAAAATCAAAAATAATAGAGATTATTATAAAGCCATTTACTTTAATGGAACTCAAAATATTCAAGAACTTGAAATCAAAGATGGACAAAATATAGACATAATATTTACAATTGGCGAAGACTTTTACAATCAAAGCGAAAAAATTTTAAAAATAATTGATCTTAAAAAGAGATAAAATTAATGCTTCAAATAAAAAACATTTTATTTATTTTTTTTATTTTAATAATTGAACTACTCAATATAAATGCAGTAACTGATGATGTCATAAAAATACAATATAAAAACGAAGTTTTTCAGGGAGAAAGCATATACCTTGCAAGTAACAAAAATTTTAAAAAACTATCTCTTCTAGGAACAAACCAAAAACCTATCTTAAGTTCTTATCCTTTCAAATTCAACGTAGGAAATAGAAAATACTATATGGCACTAATAGGCATCACACCAATGATTAAAGAAGGTAAAAGAAAAATCGAAATAGAATTCGAAAATAAAAAATATATAAAGGAAATAGAAATAAAAAAATTTAACTTTAAAAAAACAATGATTAAATTTAACAAAAAAAAATCCAAGCTCATTAAAAATCAACAGTCGCCTAAAGCAAAAGAACAAGCAGTCACACTATGGAATATAATTGGAAACATAGGAGACACAACAATATATCACTACGATAAATTAGTTCAACCAATTAAAGATCAATATAAAATAACTAGTCTTTTTGGAGAACAAAGAATTTATATGCAAGATAACACTAAAATATCAACAAACTATAAAATGCATAATGGCAAAGATTATGCTACATCTAAAAAAGAAAAAACACCTATTTTTGCAGCTGGTAAAGGTAAAGTAGTATTTGCAAGAGACAGAGAAATTACCGGTAAAACTGTAATTATCCAACACTTACCAGGGGTATTTACAATTTATTTACATCTATCAAAATTTGGAGTAAAAGAGAATACAATAGTAAATACAGGCGAATATATTGGAAACATTGGTAACACAGGAATTTCAACAGGACCCCATCTACATTTTGAAGTCAGAATTAATGGGATCGCAATAAATCCAGATTTTTTCTTTAAGCAAATGCTTATTGACAAAAATCAAATAATCAATAACATTAAGAGAATACAATAAAAAAGAGGGGGTGATTCTTTGGTAACTGTTAATGTTGATAAAAATGAAGGTCTAGAAAAAGCATTGAAACGTTTCAAAAGAATGATTGAAAAAGAAGCGATAATTAGAGAATGGAAAAGAAGAGAATATTATGAGAAACCATCCACCATTCGAGTTAAAAAAGAAAAAGCATTCAAACGAAAGCAAGCAAAAAAAGTCAGAAAGCTAAAACAAAAAATTAGCAAATAATAATAAAGGGGATATTTATATTAAATATCCCCTTTGTAGATATTTTAAATAAAAACATCTCGAGGTTTTGAACCATTTACAGGCCCTATATATCCCATTTCTTCCATAAGCTCAATAATCCTTGCAGCTCTATTGTAACCTATCTTTAGTCGTCTTTGCAAATAAGATGCAGATGCTTTCTTGGTAGAACGAACAATTGCAAGAGCTTCATCAAACATAGGCTCATCTTCAGAATTTAGAACCACAGCATTAGCCTCTACAACACCACTATCAATAAATATCTCATCATCAATATAATTTGGAGGACCAAATTTTTTTGACTCTTCAACTAATTTATAAACTTCCTTTTCAGTTAAAAATCCACCTTGAATTCTTTGAGGAAAAGGAGAAGTAGGACTAATATAAAGCATATCTCCTTTTCCTAAAAGTTTCTCAGCACCTGATGCTCCAAGAATTATCCTTGAATCCATGGAACTAGCAACCATAAAAGAAATTCTTGAAGGAAAATTGGCTTTTATTACTCCCGTAATAACATCAACAGATGGTCTTTGAGTAGCAAGAACTAAGTGAATACCAACAGCTCTAGCCATAGCTGCAAGTCTAGAAATTAAATTTTCTAAATCCTTTCTCGCAGAAAGGATCAAATCTGCAAATTCATCAATAATTATTACTAAATAAGGTAATGGCACTTCTCTTAATCCTTCTTCTAGTATCTTTTTATTATAGGTATTAATATCTCTCACAAGCAAATTATCAAGAAGAATATACCTTCTCTCCATCTCATCAAGACACCAACGAAGAGCCTCTAAGGCTCTATTTACATTAGTAATAACTGGAGTTAACAAATGTGGGATGTCATTAAAAAGCTTAAGTTCAACAACCTTAGGATCTATTAGCACAAGCTTAACATAATCTGGAGATTTGGAAAAAATAATTGAAGCAATCAGAGAATTCACACAAACAGACTTGCCAGCTCCAGTAGCACCTGCTATTAAGAGATGAGGAGCAGTAACAAGATCAAAAACAACATTATTGCCATTAATTTCCTTACCAAGTGCAAAAGGAACTTTAAAATCATTATTAAATTCTTTACTATTTATTATCTCTGAAATCAAAATAAATTCTCGTCTTTTATTAGGAATTTCAATCCCAACAGCTTCTTTTCCAGGAATTGGAGCAATAATTCTAACTCTCACTGCTGCAAGCCTTAATGCAATATTATCAGATATTGAAGTTATTTTTGAAAGCTTAATACCTTTATCGGGACGAACAGCATACATTGTAACAACAGGTCCTTTAATAACATCAATAAGTTCAGCATTAATGTTAAATTCCTTAAAAGTGTTTTGTAAAATCATTGACTGTTTCTGAATATCTCTCTCATATTCAATATCTTCAATTTCACTCTTGGGTTCTCTTTGCTCAAAAACAGAAATATCTATTGAATAACTACTACCATCTTTATTTACTAATAAGTCTCCATGCTCAGAACTAACAAAATTCTTTATCATTCCTTTTTTTCTTATGTCAATAGCCTTAATTTTGCCACCAGCCACTAATTTGTTATCCTCAAACTCTAATGATTTATACCTAAAACCACCAGATTCAGCATTTAAATTATTCTGAGGTTGCCGATTTTCTAGAAAGGATTGCTTTTCTGATAAATCTTCATCTAATTTTTTGATTTTTACATCTGAGTGATCAAAAATGGTCTTATCCAAATCAACATTTAAAGATTTATCGGATTTTCTCAAAAATGTCTTAAAAGACCATAAAGCTTGATATTCTTCATCATTAATAATATTACTTTCATGTTCATCAGACTCACTTGAATCTAAATTATTCTCAAAATCTTTATAAACTTTAATATCTTTCTTAATCTTTAAAGTACTTAAAAATGGCAAACAGGAAAAAAAACTTTCAAACAAGATTTTAAACTTAAATACTATAAAATGAAAAGAATCTAAAATAAAGCTAGCATCATTAAAAAAGACATAATTTAAATAAATCCAAATCATAAGTTCTAAAATTAAAATAAGAAAAATAAAAAAATTGCCAAGCACAACTCCAAAATTACTCAAAAACCAACGAATAAAATTAGAAGCATTTTCAAGATCAGAATTAACTTTTAACCACAATGTCAAGGTAAAAAATAAAATAACCGTATAATTCCAATTAAATATAAATCTCTTGCTAAACATATTTTTTCGATAAACATACCAATTTACAACTGGATAAAGTATAAGATAAAATGATAAAAACGAAAAAGTATTAATAAGCATCTGACCTAGAAGATTAAAAACAAAAAATATGAATATATTTCCTACAGGAGTCAAAGCTACAAAAATCGATAATAATATAACAGCTAACATAAAAAACAATAAAAATTGAAAATAATAATAAAAACTATTCATATTTTACTAAAGTTCAAAAAGCAATAAATAAAACCTACAAGTACAACCAAATAAGCTGAAAAATAATAAATCTTACTATTGTTAAGCATTTTAATAAACAAATTTATTGACAATAGACCAACTGTAAAAGCAACAATGGCTCCCAAATTCATCTCAAAAATATTAAAAAGCATATCTTCTCCAAAAAATTCCTTATGCTTTAAAAGCAAACTTCCAAGCACAACAGGAATCAAAGATAAAAAAGAAATTTCAAATGATTCTGCTCTATTAAACCCAAGCAAAACTGATGTAAAAATTGTAATGCCTGAACGAGAAATCCCTGGCATGACACTAATGCCCTGCATAACGCCAATTAAACATCCTGAAAGCAAAATATTATGCTTCAAATTGAAAATTAAAATCTTAGATTCAAGTAAAAATAATAAAATACTTGTCAAAATAAAATTAATTAAGACCAAATCAAGAGTAAACAATCTATTAAAACTTTCTATAAAAATTCCAATAAATGCTGTAAATAAAGTAATTATTAATATAAGTAATATTAATTTAAACTTATCAAGATCCAATGCAGTATTTTTTCTTAAAAAAAATTTTATAAAGATCAAAATCAGTTCTAATATTCGCCTTCTATAATAAAATATTACAACTAAAACAGTGGCAAAATGCAAGTAAATATCAAATATAATTGAAATATCAACATGCATAAAATTTTTTATAAGCAACAAATGTCCTGAGCTAGATATAGGCAAAAATTCAGTAATTCCTTGAACAAAGCCTAAAATCATAACTTTTAAAATTTTTTCCATCTAGATCTCAACAACTTCAAAACTCTTAAAAAGTAGAGAATTTCCCCATAATATACTCTATAATAAAGTCCATACCCTTACGATCATACAGAGAATCATATAATACAGCATAAACCAATATCTTTTTAATATAATTTCTAGTTTGCCCAAAAGGAATTGCTTCGACAAAAAGCTCTTTGGGTAAATGCCCATAGTCTTTTTCCCATTTTCGTACATTGCCAATACCACCATTATAGGATGCAAGCGCTTTATAAACATCCCCTACCATTCCTATTCTTTTACTTAAATAATAAGTCCCTATAATGATATTATCTTGTGGATGTTTCAAATCATAATCGTAATATTTGATCTCTTTTGAAACATCAACCGATGTTAAAGGCATAATCTGCATAAGTCCAATAGCACCAACTTTAGATATAGCATCTCTTTTAAAACTACTCTCAGCCTTTATCAAAGCAAACACAAGACTAGACTCAAGTCCCCGTCTATTTGACCAATAGTTAACTAAATTACTATATAAATAAGGATAAAGACGCCTATAATCATCTTTAGTTAAAGCTGAATTATCTTGTCTTACAAGATAATTGATAACAACTGTAGATTCATAATAATATTCATGCTTTATTAGTTCATCATAAAGTTTACGATAAAAATTAGGTGAAAACCTATAACCATTCTTAAAATCATTAGCAACAAAAACACTAACATAAGAATGCAAATTAAATTTCAAAAATCCTTCTAAAAACTTTTCATAATCAGACTGGTCATAATGAATATCTAAACTATTTTCAAAAAAATCATTAATACCTTGTTTTAATAAATATTTGCTCATAAATGAGGCATAAGATGTCTGATTATACTCAATAGAAGAATGTAAAAGTTCAATATACTCATCTTTTGATTTAGCATTAATAAATTTATGATATATAAGCCTTGCATTAATAAAAGCAAGCCTAGATAAAATGGCTTTATCAATAACATCTTGACCATTACGATAAAGTGCATATAAATTATCATAATCTTCAAGTTGTATAGCCTCTAAAATATACTCGTCTAAAACTTTAATAAAACTAAGCTCATTTTTATCTTTATCGGTATAAAATTTAGTTATATTTTGGACAAAATAATTTCGTGCATCTTTAGTAAAGATTAAATTACTAAAAATTTCATTAAGCATTTCTAGTCTATAAGGTTCATCTTTAAAAGAAGTATTTTCTAAATATTTAACTATACTAGTAAAACCTACATCTTTTTTCAACCTTAAATTAATAAGTCCTAAGTAATAATCCTTATAAATACTATTTAAATTATTAAAAAAGAGCAATGCCTTGCTCATATGCCCTGAACCCACAAAAGACTTATAAACATCATTTAAAAATGTAAAATTATTATAATACTTATTAAAATCATCACTTAATATACTAACTGCACGTCTTAAATCTCCATTAGCTACTAAGGCTTTAAATTTAACAAGATTTAAAAAATCTGAACTTAAAAGACCAGACCGATCCTCAAGAGTAAGATAATCATGAGCCCTTATATGTAAGTATCCTGCCGGCAAATCTTCAAATAACTTCTTGAAATAAATTAATGATGAATTAATATCAGCAGCATTAAAATAAAGAACTGCTTTAAATAAAATATTTTCTTGTTCTTGGGATTGTGAAAAATCCATCTTTTCCAATTTATTTAAAACCAAAAGCGCTTCATTGTTCTTTTTTTGCCAATAAAGACTCTTAAAATAACCCAACATAATAAATTTATTACTGTCGTATTTTGTATAAAGCTTATGTCCAATAACTTCAGCCTCAGAATATTCCTTTCTATAATTATGATATTCAAGAATCTTAATACCAGCAAATTGTGAGATAATATCATTCCCACTCTTTATTGCCTTATACATATATTCCTTAAACTTCTCGTTGTATCCTATTTTCTTAAAAAGATAAGCAATATACACATAAGAACTGGAATCTATTCCAAAATATTCATCGAAATTTTGATTTTTATAATTAAAATTCCATAACCAATTCAGATTATTTAAATCAAAATCAGATACATTTTTTCTAACTATATTATTGCTTGAAGACCCTTCTCCACAAGAACAAGACAATAAACTTAATAAGAAAAAACAAATGATTTGCTTAAACATAATTATTTGTTTCATATTTCATATTTATAAATTTTTTCTTCTTTATAAAAAGAAAAACAAGAAATTGCAAAATTTCTATGATTTAACACTTTAGAAAAAATTAAAAATAACGAAAAGAATATTAAAAGAAATAAAGAAACAAGACTTAAATAAAGCATAGAAGTTTGAATAAGTCCTTCTTCTTCTTCTAAGTTTAAGCTAGACTTACTATCTTCAACATCTATAGTAAAATCTTGATCACCAAAATCATCTAAATCAATACTATCAAATTCACTCTCAACAAATTCTTTATCAAGATCTGTCATAATTGACTCAACATTCAAATTATCAAAATCGTCAGAATAAGTACTTACATCATTATCATTAACAGAAATATTACCTAAATCAGAAGTATCCTTATTAACAGTATTATTTTCATTAATTATATGTCTAATCTCACTCCCTTTATCAATGGGAGTCCCAAATCTATCTTTTCCAACTCCAATATCAAAATTTCCTGAATTTAAATTAAGATTAGAATTAGAATTTAAATCTTCTTTAGATAATTTATAATTATCTGAACTTAAAAAATTTGAAGATAAGTTTAAATTACTCTCATTATTAGAAAAATTTTCGTCCATGAGCAAACTTTGAGGCTCTCTCAAATGATCAACATTATCCAAGAGCTCATCTAAATAATCCTCTTGGCTTTGCACCAAAACACCTTCTGATTTTTTACCAACTTCATTTTCATTTTCCAATTCCAAATCACTCAAACTATTAGGTAAATTATCCAATTTAGTACTACTTAAAGACCCACTAAGTCCTTTGGCAGAACTACTTGTACTAAGCTTAATTGACTTTAAATCAAACTTAGATTTATTTGTAATTCCACCACACTCACCATAAACATACAAAACCATAGAAGCTATTCTGCAATAAACATTTACACTGGAACTTTCCTTTATGAGATTATTTAAGAAAAAAGAACCAATGAAAATAGGATTAGAAAAATCTTTATATTCACTAATATAAAAATCTAATTTTACATCGGTTTCATCTTCAAACTTACCCAATGTTACTCTTTTTACAGCAACATCATCTAAATTCAAAATCGAAAAATATTCATTATCAGAAAGCTTTATTGCTAAAAATCCTTTCAAGAATTCCAACCTTTTTGTCCTTTCCTTTTACAAAAAACAACTTCATATATGATTAACTATGATAATAGTATAATATAATTAATGTTATATTCAACTTAAAAGTAGCTTTTATTTAAAAGAAAATACTTAGGTTATATGAATTAAATCTTTAGGAGATGTTAGGGTGTTACCATTATTAATAATACTTTCCTCAATTGCGATATCTGCTTTAATATTTTTATTATTCAGAATAACAATAGTAAACTCAAAAACAAGAAATAAAGGTAAAAATAATAGAACAAAAAAATTAATAGAAAAAGCTGAAAATATATTAAAAGCAAATCCAAATGAAATAAACGCTTTACAAACTCTAAATGACTATTATTATTCTACTAAAAACTATGAAAACGGCATTAAATATGCTAAAAAACTATGCCAATTCATAGAAGAAAATCCTACAAATCAAGAAATAGATTCTTTTAAAGCTTTCTTAAGCTACGGTGTTTATAATCTTGAGAGAAATTTTAATCTAGAAGCATTAAAGTTTCTTAAAAAAGCATATTTTATTAAAAAAGGTGATGTAGATGCAAATTATTACCTTGGAGTAGCCTTCCTAAAAAATGCACACTACAAAGAAGCTCTCCATTACCTTGTAAAGATATACAAATTGAACAGAAACAATTATGATGCCTTAAAACACATAGGAATAGCACTATTTTACACAGGAAACTATAATAAAGCTGTTGGAATATTTAATAGTATAAATAAGCACATACAAAATGATGTACATGTTCTATTAATATATGCCCAGTCTTTAGCTCAACTAAATCAAGATCAACTTGCACTTGAAATAGCAAAAAAAATAAGAAATAGAGATGGAATGACATACGAATCTCTTCTAATTGAAGCTGATATTAATTCAAAAAATAATAATCTAGCAAAACTAGAAAATAATGTTAGAGAAATACTTAAAATTAAACCTGATTTACCTCCTAAAATATCCATTAAATTATTTGGCACACTAGGAGAACTTTACATAGAATCTGAAAATTATAAAAAAGCAGCAGAAGCATTTACTCAAGTTGAAAGACTTGATCCAAACTATCCAAAAATTGCTGAAAAACTTGAATTTAGTAAAAGATTAAGTGAAAATTTAGCACTAAGAATATATCTCAAAAGCTCACAAGAAAAATTTGAAAGCTTAGCTAATGAAATTATTCTTATGCTCTACAAAAATAAGTTTCAAATAAGATATACAAAAATAAATGAAATAAACTTACAATTTATAGATATAAACTTCCAACTATCAAATAATCAATGGGAAGAAAATTTAATAGTCAGATTTGTTAGAACAGATCAAAAAAATTTTGGTGAATTATTCTTAAAAGATCTTGTTGCAAAAACCAAAGAAAACAAATTAAAAGGCTTATGCATCGCACCAGCTACATTTTCTGATAAAGCCAAACAAATTATTGAAGGTAGATTAATTGACATTGTAGAAGGTAAAAAATTAATGCAAATACTAAAAAAATTGGATATATCAAAGTATATATAGCAATTATCTAAGGTACTTCATAGGATTTCCAGTTTTCCCATCCTTAAAAATGGTGAAATGTAAATGATTACCTGTGCTATATCCTGTACTTCCCATACGTCCTATTATTTGTCCCCTTGATACTCTTTGTCCAGATTTAACCGCAAAAGAACCTAAATGAGCATAAAGCGTTTGAAAACCATTATTATGAGAGATAATAATATATTTTCCATATCCTCCAATATTAAAACCAACTTTTACAACAACACCTTCCTTTGTTGCTAAAATGGGAGTATTGGCTGCATTTGCAATATCAATTCCATTATGAAAACTAATAGTCTTAGTAAAAGGATCAGGACGATATCCATAACTTGATGTAATAACTCCTTGGGTTGGAAATAAAAAAGTTTCTCCTAAGGCGTTTCTAAGCAATGTGCGAGACATCCTTCCTCCTGGAACAAATAACTTTTGACCTAAATGTAGCACTTCATTATCAAGATTATTAGCATCAAGAATATCTACTTTGGAAACTTTGTATTTGTTTGCAATAGATGAGAGAGAATCATTTTTCTCAACAGTATAAAGAATCCCCTTCATATTAGGCACATTAATAATCAGATTGGGCTTAATACTCCTTACATCCTTAATATTATTATAAGAAATTAAAGTCTCACTTGTTATGTTATACCTAGCAGCAATATGAGAAAGTGTTTCTCCCGGCTTAATTTCATGTTCAACCACTTTTAAAATAAAAGGTTTCCTTAGCGTTGTCTCATAATCATTCGTATCTACTCCAAATAGATAATTATTAATTTGAGCTAAGTCTTGGTCGCTATAGTATAAAAAAGTATCAATAAAATGATCCTTAGGGAAACTAAGCTTATTGAGAAAAATATAAGAACCATAATATGAAAAAACATCCAAATAAAATATTATTATTAAAGCAAAAATTATCGCATTCAATTTAAAAATAAAATTATAAGTTGGATTAATATCACAAGCATTCATTGTTTTAAGTCCAGAATTATTATAAAAAGATCGATACTTATAACCATCAATGCTTACAATTCTAAATCTAACTAAATTTAAAAGTAAGGATGTTATTACACTAAAAAGTTTTTTAAAACTCTTTGTAGAATAAAAAAAATGATTATTTTTTTTTCTATTATAACCTTTATTAATATTACGAAAATCTCTTGATTCAAAATTACCCTCAACAGCTTTATTAAATAAAAAATTTTTGTTCCTTTTAAATACATTCTGTTCTTTTTTTGGTATAATCATAGCATGCCTCATTATACACTATACACTAGAATCCTAAATTTATTAAAACACTATCAATGAAGATTCCAGAATTTATAAAACAAAAATTAGCACCTATGATACTAGCTTTAATATTAATGCTTATAATCATCAAAGTATTCATATCTTTCCATTTAGTCAAAGGTTCTTCAATGTCACCAATAATCTTAGAAAAACATTGGATAATAAATAACAAACTAGCCTATGGACTAAGAACAAATAATAAAGGTGCATATATCATATTATGGAACACTCCAAAAAAAAATGAAATGGTACTCATTAAAGACCCGATATCCCAAAAAATATCTGTCAAAAAAATTTTTGCTATACCAGGAGAAAAATTTATAAATCTAGCAAAAAATGTAATATCTATACATAACTCAAATTTTCATATAAATGAAAATCATCTAAAAAACCTACAAAGTAAATCTATCCCAAAAGGATACTACTTAGTAATAGGAGAAAATAGACAAGTTTCCATTGATTCAAGAAAATATGGATTTATCAACATAAATAATATTATTGGAAAAATAATATACTGTCTTTAATAAATCTTATAAATAAACATCAAAAACATCAAAATAAATTATTAGATAATGCAATCAAGTTTAACATCTTATAAAGAAGCAATCATACCTTCTTTTTGAACATCACTATTAGAAGCACTTGTCATCCTTATTTGAATTAACTTAAAAGCATTAGTATCTAAATCTTTGGCAGAAACGCTTAAAATACCACTTTCATCCAAACTAAAAAGTATTTCTATCTTAGGAATGCCTTTTAAAGCTTTTTGTATACTACTAAAGAAAAATCTACCTATAGAATAATTTAAAGATGCATTATTATATTCACCCTGAAGTACATGCACCTCAATCTCTTCTTGATAATCGTTAGTTGTTGTAAATATTCTTTTTTCACAAATTGGCAATAAAGTATTTTTCTTAATTAATGTAAAAAACCCATCATTATAAGTTTCAATACCAAGAGAATAAGGCGTCACATCTTTAAAGCTAATAAGGGCACTATTACTTGAAATACTAAAAGCATGAATGCCTGCTCCATTGGCAACAACTTCATCTTGATTTAATGAATCTAAAACTTCAATTTTAGGAAAAATTTCATTTAATCTCTCTTTTACTAAAGGGATTCTTGTTGAACCTCCTGAGAGTATTATTTTTGAAATAAGACTAGATTTAATTCCTGAATCAGCAATACATTCATTAGTAAGACAAATGGTTTGTTCTATAAATTTACTGATCATAAAATTAAAATCATCTCTTTTAAGCTTATAATTTAAATGTTTTCCATCAAGAAAAGGTAATATAATATTAACTTCATCCATAATAGATAAATTTTTTTTAGCCTCTTCTATCCTATCTCTTATCTGCTCAAGAATAACAATATCATCTAGATTGATATTTGGATATTCTTCTTTAAAATGAGCCAAAACTTGCTTTTCTATAACTTCATTAAAATTATTTCCGCCAAGTCTATTTTCACCTTTAATTGCAAGAACAGTATAAGTATCATTCTGTTTTTCTAAAAGAGTAACATCAAAAGTTCCACCACCAAGGTCATAAACAAGAAAAAATCCATCTATTTGTTTTTCAAAAGCATAAGAAAGAGCTGCTGAAGTTGGTTCATTAAGTATTGCCTGACACTTTAATCCAGCAAGCCTTGCAGCTTCTATAACGCCCCTTCTTTGAATTTCAGAAAAATAAGCAGGAACAGTTATTACAACATCACAAACCTCTGTGCCTAAAAACTTTTCAGCATTCATCTTCACATGCAAAAGTAAGTAAGATGCAATATCCTCAGCTCTATATGTACTATCGCCTACTTTATAAAAAATTTCGGTACCTATATTGCTCTTAAAATTATAAAAAGTATTATCTGGATTTACTAATATCTGATGTTTCGCAACACTACCAACAATAACACCAGAATCTGTAAAAGATACGATAGAGGGTGTTATTCTTTCACCCCTATCATTTAATATTATTCTACAATTAACATCAAAGTAAGATGCTACAGTATTTGTAGTACCAAGATCTATACCTATCCATTTTTTCATTAACTACCTCTATGAATTGAAACAATTAACTCAATTTCACCCAAATCCAATTTCAATTTTTTGGCAATAACTTCTAAAGACATTCCTTGTTCATAAAGCGAAATAACTTGTTGACGAATATCATATGTTTCTTTAAGCATATTTTTCTCAATAGTAGGTATAGCATAATTTAAATTACTTTTATAAGTATTAACATCACCTTTCATACTAAAATTATTACTTCCCATTGAAATTGAACTAGCATTAAATCCTAGCAATCTTTGATCAAGTATTTCTATTCTTTCATCGACTTCCTTAATAATCCTATTTAAACTCTCAATTTTTATTTCAATAATATTTATATTCCTATCAGTAGCTTGATTAATTTCAATAATAGTCTTGTCTACCTCACTTCTAAACTTCCTAAGTATGCTATTAGACTTTATTTTTAAACCAATATAAATATGAAAATATACAAAAACAAATATAATTAAAATAAAACAAAAAACAACAAACATACAGAATGTCCTATATTAAACTATCGATCAATATCAACGTTTTTTCCAATTTTTGGGTCACTTAAATTATTATCACATATATCAGATAAGCTTTCCTTATCAATCTTAGCCTTTGACCCTGTAACAAAATCATGCTGAGCATCCTTAAGCTCATCAATTGGCTGTATACTAATTATTGAAGAATCAACATGCTCTTTTTTGTATTGATCAACATTCACATTTTTATCATCCCTTATCTTCTTTTCTCTTAAATCTTTATTTGAAATTTCAGTAGCATGAAAAGCACTCTGTGAAATTATTTTCCCAACCGAAAATGAATCATTAACATCCATAAAGCAACTCCTATAATAACTACAACAATCTATTCATGTGATTTAAAAGGAATATAAGCTATCATTTTAATGATGCTGTCATCCTCTATAAAGGTAATATTACTATAATCTCTTGGAAGTTCATAATAAGCATCCTTAATATGCAACTTAACCCCAGCATAAGCAATATATTCAACAAAAACTTTACCATCAGTCTTGCTATTTTCAAGCTTTACTTGTAAACTTGCTTGCTTATCTTTCACCATCTTTATTTCTAAAACTAAAATATCTCTCTCATTAATAAGTTCTTCACAACTATCAATTTTTATAGACTTATCAGCTTTATCAACTGTAAGTTCAATATTTTTCTTTAAAGAAAAAATATCTTTCACCAAATCTTCTAACCGTTTCTCAATTTTTACAAGATATTCAGTAAGTTTAAATAGCAAATCTTTTATTTCAGGATCAAAACCAAGACAAAGAGAAGTTTCAGCATTACCCTCAGAACCAATAGAATATGCTCTAACCTCTTCTCTTGCACTAATGTAAGAACCAACTATCTTAGATTTTTTACCAATGCAAAGTACTTTCTTTTGAGAAGAAACATAAGAATTGACAATTCCTCTTATAACTTCAATATCACCCTCAGATCGCACATTAACATTTTCTAAAAACTTAGACTTAATATATTTTTTTGCATAAATCTCTGCATCACCCTTTCCATTAACGCCACTTCGAAGAAGAATAGAACCCTCAGTATATAAATTACATCTACCAACAAGTCCATTGACTTCTATTCCACTCTTAGCCATAATGTTATATCCATCTAAAACACTTCCCTTAACAAGAACCATACCATTATTTACTATATTCCCAGTAGCAGGACCAACATCCCCTTCAATGATATAAACATCATGTACAGAAATCACACCATTTATAATAGATATATACCCATTACATCCTGAAACAATCTTATTTCCTTCTCTTAAAGTATTCTCTCCCAAAATCAGCTCTAATTCACGACCACTATCTGCTGGCAATATTTTTCCAAATACAGTGTATCCATCAACACCCTTTGATAAGGGAATAATCTCTGCCAGTTCCTCTCCTTGTTCAACGTTTCTCAACTCACTTTCTGGAGAACCATATGAACCTAAATATTTACTCCTAGCAATAAAATTAATATAAGAATCTCTCCCTCTAACAGGGTAAACTCCCCTTGCCATCTCAACTGGTTCACCATAAAATGGACAATCTACAAACTCTTTTATTTTATCTTTAAGAAATGCTTTATCTGATATTCCATATTTTTTGAGAATATTATAAATATCTTTTTCTAAAATTTCAGCACCATTAGGTCCAGGAGCAGTAAACTCAATAGTTACTGACATTGAATCTTCTGATATATGAACCATCATAGTTACACTCTCAGAAAGATCAGCCTCAAAAATAGCCACTTGTTCATAAGTACCACTAGCACGATTAACTACAACTCTAACAATCTCTCTATCTAAATCTTTAATATTATTATATGACTCAAGTTTATCCATTACGTCTTTAAGATTCACAACACTTCCATCTCCTTGAGCACCAGTAACTTTTAAAAATACTCCCCTTGTAGTTCTTTTGATAAAAAATTTACCATCCTGCAAGACAACTTCCTCAGATTTATCCTGCGAGCTTAAAACATTGAAAATACCAAATTTTGTATAAGAATTCTTATAAGCAGCTATTTTCCATTTTTTCTTACCATATCCAAATATCCCGTCACTACCCCTTACTAAAATCTCATAATCCAAGTCTTTATAAGGAATCGATAGTTCTAAAGAAGCATCATTTAAAGCTTCCTCAAGAGTATCTGCCTCTAATTCTATTAAATTAACATTCCTCTCTTTTTCTAAATAGTGTTTAATTTTACTCCTAAACTCAGAAAGATCAACCATGATACTACTCATAATCATTCCTCTTTATCATTAATTAAAATTTTGATAGTCTCGGCAACAATTTTTGGATCAGTCTTTTCAATATATGAAACCTGATTTGATAATCCACCTTTCAATTTACTTGTTTGAATATCTCTATCAAATGTACTCAATTCTTTAGCAAATTTTATATTGTCATCACAATCATTTACATTATTAAAAGAAACATCCTCAGAAAAAGTATGCATACTATCTGATTTAGGCTTATAGTGTATATCTTCATTAAAATCTTTCTTAGTAGTATCATCACCTAAACTATCACTTTGAAAAAGATTATAAAAATGCTTTTTATATATAAAATCAAGCAAAAGCCCAATACAAAAAAAAACAATAAACAAAAAAAGTGCCCTAAACAATATTGCAATAAAAGTAACACGAGCAAGAATGCCAAGCAAAACTGAAAGAATAAATGCAAACGTACTAAACAATAAAACATATTTGTTTAACTTATTCAATAACATATTACCTACTACTCCATCCCGAAAAATTTAGATATAAATCCTATTACACCCCTTCTTCTTTTATTATCAAGTTTAATCTCTTCAAGGGTAGCCACAATAGAATCCAAACAATAACTAGCCTTGCTATTAGGATTTAATAAAATAAAAGGTCTCTGTTTAAAAACAGAATTCTTAATATTTTGATCCTCATAAATGTAGCCTAAATAATCTATATTTAAATTCAAAAATTGACTTGATATATCGATAACCTTTTTAGCCACTACTTTGCCCTCACTTACATTGGCAACTCTATTTACAACAAGCCTTAAATTTTTTAAATTTTCCATTCGATGAGATAAAACCTTAATTATACCATAAGCATCAGTTATAGACGTAGGTTCTGGAGTTGTAACAATCACTACATCATCACTAGAAAATAAGAATGAAATAACCTGTCTTGAAATGCCAGCACTAGTATCTATGATCACTATATCATATTCATAAACTTTTAATAACTCTTTTATAAACTGATTCATCTCAGCCTCTGATAAATCCAAAAGTTCTGTTGTTCCTGAAGCACCAGCTAAGAGATCAATATTATATTCTGTCTTTGTTATTACATCCTTAATATCTCGGCCTTGCATAATCATGTGATAAATACTGTACTTTGGAATAACTCCAAGCAAAATATTGATGTTAGCCATTCCAATATCAGCATCAAAAACTAAAACCTTTTTACCAAGACTTGAATACTTAAGAGCAATACCTACAGCAATGTTACTTTTACCCACACCACCCTTACCACTAGTAACAGCAATAAACCTTGTTTTACTATTTTGAATTTTATCATCAACAGTAAAATTAGCCTTATTACTCAATCTCATAATATCACGTAAACTTTGAGCCTGATCTTCCATTATATATTATCCTTAATAATAAGATTTACTTCTTAGCTTGCGAATAAACTCAACATCGTCATTTATTCTATATCCATTTATCTTCTTGATAAAGGTAAGGGGTTCTGCAATACTAATATTATGAGGAACAATTTGTCCATCAGTGACATAAGACACTTCTTTTCTCATCTCATAAATTAAACTTATCAAGTTACCAACACATGTTGTCTCATCTAACTTAGTAAAAATCACAGTCTTATAATTAAAGGGGGCAAATTGATGAAATATTTCTTTAATATCTGATGTCTTTGTAGTAGAACTCACGGCTAAATGAAATTCAGCATCACGACCACAAGCACTCAGAAGTTCCTTCATCTCAGCAAGCTTCATAAAATCTTTAGGACTCTTACCAATAGTATCAATAAGAACAAGATCAAAATCTCTTGAATTCGTAATTTCTTCTTTTAAGTCTTTAAAAGATTCAACTGCCTTTACAGGAATACCCATAATATCACCATACGTCTGGATTTGCTTTTTAGCTCCTATACGATAATTATCAATGGTGATAATCTTAATGTTTAAACTTTCAGGATCACTATTAATGCCATAAATTGCTGCAAGCTTTGCAATAGTGGTAGTCTTTCCAACACCTGTTGGTCCAACTAAAATAAAAATTCTTTTCTTAAGATTATCAATAAGAGTTCCTGAACATTTAATAGTTTTAGCAATGTATATTATAACACTGTCTTTCACTTTATCATAATCATCAAGATCTGATAAACTAAATTCTTTTTTAATAAAATCATTAATATCTCTAATATAACTTTCAGAAAAATCATTATTGCGCAAAATATCTTCTATTTTTAAAATTGTTGGATGATTAACTTCCTCTTTTTTATTGGCAAGCTCATTTTTAAGTGATTTAACTTCCTTAATTACATCTTCAATTGAAGAACTTCCTTCTTTTTTAATACTTTGAAGAATCTTACGCTTTTCTTCTTCAACATTTATTTGCTGTTGATAAACATCATATCTAACATAACCTGAAACCTCAATCCAATCTCTAGTAAACAAGCCAAAGATGCCCCCATGAGCTACAGTTTTATAGGTCATCACTCTAGCATTTTTTCCATACTTTTTTTTAACAGTTTCTATCACCTCATTGTAAGTTGAACCTCTTTCTGTAAAATACTGTACCATAACTACTCTTCAACCTCTACCGTTTTAAGCACATTAACTTTAACATTTCTTGGAACCTCTAAAACAGATATAACAACAATATCTGAAAGCTCTCTATTTGTTAAAACCTTTATTAAAGGCCTTGCAGATTCGCTAGACAGTATGACAGGATAATACCCTTGTGATTGAACCTCACTTACAAATTTAAAAAGTTCATAAATAAATTTAGTTCTCAAATTTGCATCAAGAGAACTTACAAGATCATTATTCGCTTCAAATCGTGAATCAATTATTTTCTGCTCAAAATATGGATTTATTGTTATTACATTAAGTTCTAAATTAGAATCTAAATATCCACTAACTATTTGTCTTCCAATTGCCTGTCTACATTTTTCAATCAAAAAGAATGTGTTTTTAGTAACACTTGTAAAGTCTGCTATCGCTTCAAAAATTGTAACCAAATTACGTATTGAAACTTGCTCTTTTAAAAGACCTTGTAGAACTCTTTGAATCTCTCCAACTGAAAAATCTTTTAACACTTCTTCAACAATAGCTCCATAATCCTTTTTAAAAATATCAAGAATATTTTGAACATCTTGACGCGTTAAAATTTCATAAGAATGCCTCTTAATTAGTTCTGTCATATGAGTAGCAATAATTGAAGGTGGATCAACTACAGTATAACCTAATTTTTCAGCTATCTCTCTCCCATTGTCATTTACCCAAAGAGATGGAAGCCCAAATGAGGGATCTTTTGTAAGTTCTCCTTCAATACTAGAATCAGAACCCACATTTATAACTAAAAACTTACCCAACTTAATTTCTCCATGTCCAATCTCCACTCCTCTAAGTTTAAATGAATATTCATTTGGTTCAAGCCTCATATTATCCACTATTCTAATTTTAGGAACAACAATTCCAAATTCAAGAGCAATCTCACGACGTATTTTAACAATACGATCAAGAAGTTCTGATGTTTTTGAATCATCAACTAGTGGAACAAGATTATATCCAATTTCTAAAGACAATGGATCTAATGGAACTACAGGAGCGATTTCCTTATCAGCATAACTTGATACTTGCTCTTTTTCTGCCATTTGTTTTTCATGAAGTTCATTATTTCTAGCCGAATTAGAAAGTGAATAAGCTAAAAAAGATATTAAAAAACTCAAAATAATGAGTATAAATGTAGGAAACCCTGGAAGAAATGCCAAAAATAACAAAAACCCAGATACAATCCAATAAACCCCTATATAAGAAGTAAACTGCTTAGTAATCTCTACTCCAAAACTATCCTTTGATATTGATCTAGTTACAATAAGTCCTGTAGCCGTTGAAATTAAAAGAGCTGGGAGTTGAGAAACAAGTCCATCTCCAACAGTTAAAGATACATAATTACTTAGTGCATCATTAAGACTAAGCCCTTGAAGGGTCATTCCTATTATAAGTCCTCCAACAATATTTATAAATGTTATTAAAAATCCAACCTTTACATTTCCTGAAACAAATTTAGAAGCACCATCCATAGCCCCATAAAAATTTACCTCAGCTTGCAAATCACTTTTCTGCTTTGTTGCCTCCTCTTCTGTTAAATGTCCAGAACTATAAGCAGAATCAATAGCCATCTGTTTTCCAGGAAGAGCATCAAGCGCAAAACGAGCAGCTACCTCAGCAACCCTTGTAGCACCCTTAGTGATAACAATAAATTGAACTGCAATGATAATAAAAAATATTATAAACCCAACAAAAAGACCCTGAGACCCAGAACTTCCAACAACAAATGTTCCAAAAGCCCGTATCATTTGACCATCAAAATTCATTCCCTTTGTTAAAATTAATCTAGTAGAAGAAACATTTAAAACAAGACCAAAAATAGTCATAATGAGTAAAAGTGTTGGAAAAATTGAAAAATCAAGTGATCTCTTTGAATAAAGAACAATTAGAATAATTAAAAGACTTGCTACTAAATTAACTACAATCAAAGCATCTAAAATAAATGCAGGTAGTGGCAAAATAAATCCAGCAACAATAAATATTAACCCAATTGAAACTATTAAATCTGATTTATTACTAAGTCCTAAATATCCTAATACAGGATTCTTACTTGCATCCAAAACTCAACCTCTAATTAAATTTTAGTAATAGAATATACTTTAACAAGAATTTTAGAAACAATTTCCCAATATTCTCTTGGTATTTCTTCATCAACATCAACATTAGCATAAAGATCTCTTGCAAGCGGTTTATTTTCCATGACAGGAATATTATTTTCTCTTGCAATATGTTTAATTAAAAATGCAATTTGATCTTGCCCCTTTGCAAGCACCTTTGGTGCTAACATAGTATCACTATCCCACTTAATAGCAATGGCAAAATGCTCCGGATTTGTAATTACCACATCTGCTTGAGGAACTGCTACCTTCAAGTTAGTACTTAAAATTTTTCTCATTCTCTCCCGCATTCTAGAACGAAGCAAAGGATCTCCTTCTATTCCTCTTCTCTCTCTTTTTATTTCTTCTTTTGTCATTTTTAAATTTTCAATATAACGAATTCTCTGAAAGAGATAATCTAAAATACTAATGCCCATCAAAACTATCAATGAAAAAAAACATATCCTATACGCAAGACTTAATATAACCGAAATACCATATTCAAGACTGTATTCAGATATCCTTGAAATTTTACCTATATTGCTTTTTAGTATAATGTAATATATGAAGGATATTATAACAACTTTTGATAAACTTTTAAACAAATTAAAAAAAGCATCTAATGAACCAAAGGAATTTTTTATCCACTTTGAAAAGTTGGGATTCACTTTACTCCAATTAGGAGATATGGGCTTAAAGGTAATAAAAAAACCAACCTGAATAACATTAATTAAAAAATTGACTATAAATGATATCAAAAGAAATATAACTAAATATCCAAACATTGGTCTAAGATATGCAAAACTCAATGAATAAATACTAATTGACATTATTTCTGGAAGCTTGCTAGATTGCCATTTAAAAACACTCACTAATTCCTTAGAAAAATAAGATAACATAAAAAAAAATACAGCAAATAATATCAAAAGAGTAACAGCTGAATTAATCTCTGTTGATCTTAATACATGACCTTCTTTCCTTGCCTTCTGCTTTTTCTGTTCAGTAGGAAGTTCAGTGCGTCCCTCATCATCTGAGGAAAAAAAATTAAGAGGTATATACCAACTTTTATTTAATAATTCATTTCTGTTGTTCATTCTAAACTTCCAGAAAATAAATTTAAAGCATCCTTAAGCGCTCCTAAAGCTAGTTCAATTACTCCTTTAATAGATATTACTAAACTTGGAAAACCAATATATAAAACAATTAATCCTAATCCCAAGGAAATTGCAAAGCTAATCATTAACAAATTAATCTGAGGAGAAGTTTTTGAAAGTATTCCTAAAATGAGATATAAAAGTAAAAGGACCCCCAATATTGGAAGCGAAATTACTAAAGATTTTTCAAAAAGAATAGTAAAAGAATAAAATATTAACTTAACAAATTCATAACTTTTTATATTAACGATATTTTCGACTCTAACATTTAAAATAGAATCATGCACTCCAATCATAAAGAAACGCAATAAAAACTCATTTGATAAAAATAAAAGTAAAAAAAGATAAGTAAATATTTGAGATATTACCAAATTATCTTCTTCTGAAAAGACATCAAAAATATTTACATAAGCAAGACCCATCTGATTTGAGAAAAAAAATCCAAGCAAATGAAATACACTAAAAATTACGTTTATAAAGAAAGCCTGAATAAGACCCAAAATTGCCTCTCCTACTAATATTAACGTAAATGCAATTAAATTATTTAAAGGATAAACAATATTAATCTTGTTTACAACAAGGAGAGATATAATTAAAGAAAAGAAAAAATTTAAATAACCAATTCTTATAGTTGAAAAAAAAGGTGAAAATCTTAAAAAAAGAAAAATTCTAATAAATACAGGTAAAATTATAAAAGATTTTAAAACTAAAAAATTCATATCCATAGGTTATATATTTTGTATTTGACTAAAAAGTATAAAAGCAAACTGCATAAGCTTTTTTAAAATCCAAGGACCAAATATGACAAGTGTTAAAAGTATTACAATAATTTTGGGAATAAAACTAAGCGTTTGATCTTGAATCGAAGTAATAGCTTGAAAAATAGAAATTAAAAGACCAATTATTAATGCTGTAATTAACATTGGAGCTGATAAAATAATAATATTTTCAATAGAAAGTCTAATTAGATAAATAATCTGCCCTGTTGTCACTTAAATCCTCACATGAAACTTTTAACAAGTCCACTAGTAATTAAAGTCCATCCATCTACCATTACAAAAAGAATAAGCTTAAATGGCAAAGATATCATTACAGGCGGCAACATTATCATACCCATTGCCATTAGAACTGCAGATACAATAATATCTATAACTATAAAAGGCAAAAATATCAAAATACCCATTTTAAAAGCAACTTTTAGTTCATGCAAAATAAAAGATGCAATAAGAACATGGGTTGGAACCTCACTAAAATTTTTAGGCCTAGAATAATTACTAATTTTCATAAATAATTTAATCTCTTCATGTTTGCTATTAGACATTTGCCTATACATAAAATTTCGAAGGGGAGCAATTCCTTTATCATAAAATTGATTAAAATCTATTTTTGAATCTTTAAGGGGCAAATATGCATCTTTATATATTATATTAAAAGTCGGCCACATAGTAAAAAGAGTTAAAAACAAAGCTAATCCCATTATTACCTGGTTTGGGGGTGATTGTTGAAGTGATAATGCTCTCCTAATGAAATCTAATACTATTGCTATCCTTAAAAAAGAAGTCATCAAGACCAAAAAAGCTGGAGAAAGCGTTATTACAGTTAATATTAATAAAAGCTGCAAAGGGAAAATTATGCCATTACTACCATCAGAATTTAAAAAATCAATAAACGGAAAGTTTAGACCAGTAGTAGGTTGCAAAGACTTGGTTTGAGCAAATGAAAAATTAATAACTCCAAAAAATAAGAAAAAACTGAATTTTTTACCCAAACTTAACCTCTAAAACTTCTTTAATCTATCTTGTTTACTTTTTAAAGAAGTTTCAATATCATTTTCTAACTCTGCATATTCGGTTTCATCAAGTGATGAATCATCTTGATTATGCTTACGCAATATTTTATTAAAAATTAATTTGAAAGAATTTGTATTACTACTATTAGATTTATCAAGTTCAAAATCTAAATTTTCTAACCCTTCACCTTGTCTAATTTCCCTTAACAAAACAGAAGAATGACTGGAAATTAAAAATATATAAATAACACCTAGTATATTGATAATTCTTATAGAGTTTTTATTATCTATTTCATAAAAAGCAATCTCTTTTATGAAATCTAATTTACTATCATTTTTAGTTTTTTTATAATTTATAATCATTTTTTTACACAAAAAAACACAAATAAGGAAAAAAAGAAAAAACAAAAATAAAGTGACTAAATCTGTAATATTAAAAAAAGATAAACTTGACAAATCCTTACTATTTAAATCCGTATCATTATCTCCAAATATTGGTAAATCTACTTCATTCTCCAAATTAGAAGCAATAATACCTAAATCAACTTTATTTTCCTGTGCAAGCAAATTTCCAAAAATAATTAACATAAAAAAAAAGAAAAATTTAAATAAAGTTAAGCTACTCATTTTTAATTTTAATTATCTCGGTAATTCTAACACCAAAATTTTCATCAATTACAACAACCTCTCCTTTAGCAACTATTTTACTATTGACTAAAATATCCACTGGCTCTCCAGCAAGCTTATCAAGTGTAATAATCGTTCCCTCAGACATGCCAAGTATATCTTTAATTTTACGTTCAGTCCTTCCAAGTTCAACAGTAACTTGCATGGAAACATCCATCAAAAGACCAAAATTACTAGGATCAACACCCTCAGGCAAAGTATCAATTAAATCGGGAAGTTTAACACCCTTTATCTCAGGTTTTTCTTCACCGATACCAATATTATCATCTACAGCCATTAATTCACCTCTTTACTAAACACTTATTCAACACATTTAAACTTTTAGCAAACTATTCAACTTCTTCTGTTAGTTCTTTTAATAAATCGAAATCCTCTATTTCGCCAACTTTTTCTGTGATCTGAACAGAAATCTTATTGCCAACAAGGCCCATCCTACATTTAAATTTCTCTTTAGTTCCTACTCTCAAGGTTAAATCCTTATTTATTGGAGAATTTTCAAGACTAAGAACATCACCTTTTTCTAAGGATAATATCTCTTTTACCTTTAATTTAATCCCACCTATTTCAGCCACTAAAAGCATATCTGTATTCTCAAGCTTTTCTCTTAATACATCAAGATTTTCACTAGTAGTGCCCACACCAATTAAAGAATGCCAATACCTTGTTGAAAGCTTAGATACAATAGGCTCTATTGTGATATAAGGCAAACAAAAATTCATAAGTCCTTCAACCTTACCTATTTTAACTTCAAGAGTTACCAAAATAACCATTTCTGTTGGAGGGACTATCTGAGCAAATTGAGGATTAACTTCTATATGCCCAAAACGAGGTCTAAGATCAACTACTTGAGACCAAGCTTCTCTCATATTAGCCAATATACGAATAATAACACTCTCCATTACAGATTGCTCTATTTCTGTTAAATCTCTACTCTTATCCTTAATGGTATCTCCATCTCCTCCAAAAAGTCTATCCACTATTGCAAATGCAATGGTTGGATCAACTTCAAATATAGCAGAACCCTTAAGAGGATCCATGTTAATTATTGCAAGAGTAGTAGGATTTGGAATAGATCTGATAAACTCCTCATAAGTCAACTGATCAACTGAGGCTACATGCACATGAACCATCTTTCTCAAAAGTGCCGAGAGAGATGTCGTGGTATATCTTGCAAATGCCTCATGAAAACTTGATACTGTTCTTACTTGCTCTTTTGAGAATTTGTCTGGTCTTTTAAAATCATAAACTTTAACTTTCTGCTTTTTACCCATAGGACTAGATATAATATTAGAAAGCGAATCATCTGATGATAGATTATCAGATGAATTAATAGATTCTAAAAGATTATCTATATCATCTTGTGATAATGCTCCTGGATTAACTGCCATTTCAAATTCCTTTTAAAAATCACATATCAAAAATATCAATTTGAGTCAAAGCTATCTCTTCTATTTCACCATTTCTAAGAATACTATTAATTCTAGCCTTAATCTCAGCTTTAATCTGACTTTCATTTTTTATCTCTTGCCCTGTTCTTTGACTAAAATATTCTCTAATAACATCTTTTAAGCGCACTTTTTGTCTTCCAAGTTCATTTAAAATATTGACATTACTCTCAGCATAACCTAAAGCAAGTTTTATTACAAAAGCTTTTGGAGGATTATCCTGAGTAGTCCCTCTAATTTCATCTATGCTTTCATACCATATAAGCATAGGTGGTTTTCCTAAATACTCATTAGAAAAAATTGGAAAATTATTAGGCGTCTCACTTTGACTTACTACTATTTTAGAAACGAAATAAGAAACTATTATCATAATAACAACAGTAAACAACCCTACTGCTAAAATTTGTAAAATCTTTATTATAATATCAGGTAGTAATTTCACTCTCTTATTATTAGCAACACCTACATCAATGCTACCGTCGTCTTCATCAGGCATATTATTACCTCCTATAAATTTTCTCTTCTTTAATTGCTAAAATATTACTTACTGTTTAATACTTTTAGCAGAACTCAAAGAAGCGTCACTAGTAATTAAAATATCTATTCTCCTATTATAGGCCCTGCCCTCAGGAGTATCATCTGTAGCAACTGGCCTACTGCCTGAAAATCCAGACACCTCAAATTTACTCTCAATACTTTTTAATTTAGAATGGTCAGTATAATTTAAAATCTGCTCTAACATATTTACTGCTCTTGCAGATGAAAGCTCCCAATTACTCTTCCAAATTCCATTCATATCAACATCAACATTATCTGTATGTCCCTCAATTTTAAAATTATACCCTTGATTATCCAAAAACCCAATAAAAGAAGCTATATTTTGTATAGTTTCTCTGTTATTATCAAGTTTAACCTCAGCACTAGCTGAATCAAAAAAAGCATCAGCTAAAAGAGACACAACAACACCTCGTTCATGTTGTTTGACAACAACTTTATTAGATTGAATTTTTTCAATAAACTCAATAATGGCCTTGTTTTTAGATGCCTGAGATGCTTGTTTATTCTTCTCAGTAGAAGGTAAAGATAAAAAATTATTACTCAAATAAGAAAGTCTATTAATATCTAATGTTTTACCTCCCCTAAAAACCCCAGAACCTGTAAATGATGCTGACACTATTTTCAATACATTTTCTTGAAAAAGAATATCATTTAATGAAAACATAGTAACAAAAAAAACAAGCAATAAAGTTACCATATCTCCATATGTCAACATGTATTCAGGAACACCTTCTTCACATTTTGTATGCTTCTTTTTTCTAGCTCTAAATACCATTATTCACCCCCAAGGATATTTCCACCAAGATGACCCCTATCTTTAGAACTTAAAAATGTCACCAGTTTTTGTTCTAAAATTCTAGGATTATCGCCTGCCTGAATTGATAAAATACCCTCAACTATCATAGTTCTAACTGACGCTTCCTCAAGATCTATAGATTCTAATTTAATTTGAATAGGATAAAACATCAAATTTGCCATTATTGTACCATAAAGAGTTGTAATCAGAGCAACAGCCATAGAAGAGCCAAGTGCAGATTTGTCTTCCAGATTTCCAAGAAGAGCTATAAGCCCAATAAGTGTACCTGTCATCCCAAAAGCAGGGGCAAGTTTTGCCCAAGTTCCAAAAAGATTAGAACCAATTTTATGTCTCTCTTGCATTTGATCAAGTTCAAGATAAAGCATTGTTCGAATTATCTCGGGATCAGCACCATCAACCACAAGTCTCATGCCAGACTTAAAAAAGGCATCATTGATTTGATCAAGTTCATCATCAAGAGACAAAAGACCTTCTTTCCTAGCTTTTTCTGAAAGCTCCACTAAGGTCTTTATAATAGGCATTTTATCAAAAGAACTTTTTCTAAAGAAAAATCCCAAATATGTAGGAATTCTTTTAATAGTGGAAATTTCTGAGGAAGCTATAAGTGCAGAAAAAGAACCAACAACTGTAATAAACACAGAACTCAAATCCCAATAAACTCCCAAGCCTATAGGAGTAAATGCCATAGAAATTAAAATAGCACCAAATCCAACTCCCCATCCAATTATACTAGCCAAATTCATAGCCCAACTCCCTTATCCGCTTGTGTAACTCTGTCTAACAAATTAATCTCTCTCCTATGTATCCTGATTTTATTTACTATCTCTACTATATCTTCTTTTACAATCAACTTTTTACCATTCATAAGAAGAATTGTAGTATCAGGATTAGCCTCAATGCTCTCAATATGACAAGGATTTAAATAATATCCATTGCCATTAAGTTTAGTTACATAAATCATAAATTAAAATTAAAAACTAACTCTTAAGCCTTACAAGCTCTTGCAATAACTGATCTGAAGTAGTAATAGTCTTAGCATTAGCTTGAAAACCTCTTTGAGTAACTATCATATCTGTAAATTGTTCAGCAAGATCTACATTAGCCATTTCTAAAACTCCTGCTCTAATAGTACCAAGTCCTGCCAAACCAGTTTCACCTATTCTAGCCTGACCTGAATTACTTGTTTCACTAAAATTAGTATCTCCTGCTTTTGCAAGACCACCTGGATTAACAAATGATGCAAGTGCAATTTTTCCTATATCTCGCCTGATACCATTTGAATAAACACCTGTTATTACTCCATTGTGATCAATTTCATAGTTTTCCATATATCCCATGCCATATCCATTCTGAATAATGGCTTTTGTAGTACTTGAATCAGCAAATTGAGTAATTGAATCAGTATAACTACCAACATTTCCAAGTCTAAGATTCACAGTTTGCTGTTCACCAATTTCCCCAGCATTAGAATTCACAACACCAAAAGTTATAGGAAATTCAAGTAAATCACCTGGCTGACCTGGCTGACCATTTAAAGAAAGTAATGCTCCTTCATTATTAAATCCCATTGTAAAATTGGAATTTGTTTCTCCATTTACCAAAACCGTAGCATTCCAAGTATTAGGAACATTTGCATCCTTGATAACCCTAAGTTCAACAATATTAGTATTTCCAAAACTATCATAAATAGTTTTATTGACAACCCAAGTACCTCGCGCAATATCAGCTTCGCTTCCGCCCTCATTAATTACAGGCAACCTTTTATCAAGATTACAAGCAAATGTAATGTGTTCAGTGGCCTTAGCTGCTTCTTTATCTCCAATAGGAATAACTAAGTCTTCAACATCAGCAGATGTATT
Organism: Borrelia sp. HM; assembly: GCF_019669085.1. NCBI lineage: Bacteria > Pseudomonadati > Spirochaetota > Spirochaetia > Spirochaetales > Borreliaceae > Borrelia > Borrelia sp. HM. The sequence continues at coordinate 304,603 of NZ_AP024401.1, forward strand.
AATAACTTGCTCACCTGCAATAGACTTTGCCATCCAGCCTTGAATTTTCATACCATTTCCGGAATTTACAAGACGCCGATCAGAATCAACATCAAATGCACCAGCTCTTGTATAAAAAGAATTATTGCCATCTCTTAATATAAAAAAACCATTTCCACTAATTCCAAGATCAGATGCTTTTTGAGTACTCTGAAAGGATCCTTGAGTATGAATAGTATCAATAGTAGCAACACTCATTCCAAGTCCAACTTGCTTTGGATTCACACCCCCACGCCCATCAGTAGGACGAGACGCTACAGTGATACTTTGAGATATCATATCCTGAAAATTCACCCTTCCTTTCTTAAAACCAATAGTATTAACATTAGCAATGTTATTTCCAACAACATCCATTCTTGTTTGATGATTCTGAAGACCAGAAACACCAGAATACAAAGATCTCATCATATAATAATTATCCCTCCAATCCTACTGATAAAATATTGTCATAAACATAATATTTTCCATCAATCATAATTTGTGGAACTACTCCTGTTTTAATATTTGTGACTTTTCCCTTGATCATTTCTCCATCAACACTCTCAACCTCAACTATTTTTCCCAATAAACCCAAATCTTTATTTTGACCAATAACTGACGATAAATTTTCAAAAGATTTACTCATATTTGTCATTTGCTCAAGCGTTGAAAATTGTGCCATTTGAGCAATAAATTCTTTATCTTTCATTGGATCTGTTGGATCTTGATATTTAAGTTGCGTAATAAGCAACTTTAAAAAGTCATCACGACCAAGATTATTTCCCTTAACATTGCGTTCTACCTTAGAATTAGATACTATTCCATACCTATTTACACTAACTGAATTATCAATTGTACTCATTTATCCTCCATTCTAAACAATAAAATTAATACTCTTTTCTAAATCATCAGAAATCTCAACATCATCTTCAACCTTAAATATCTTACCCTTATTAAAAGGAGATTCTTGACTCTTAAAATCATCTTTAGAATCACCAGAAAAAAATCTAGAACCACTACCCGCAAGAGAAAGATTTAAACTACTATTAAAACCATTATCATTTAACATTTTATTGAGCGAATACATATTTTGTTCAAAAAGAGCTCTAACATTATGATTATCAACTATTATCTTACCTAATAAATTATTATTAGAATCAAGATTTAAATTAATTCTTATACTACCAAGTCTTTGAGGCTTTAAAATTAACCTAATCTCTCCTGTATCATTCGATTTTAACACAACTTTAGCTTTATTCACAATATTATGATTAATTTTTAAATTCCATTCTGACATCAAATTATCATTCATTTGACTGATAAAAGATTCTCTCATATGTTTTACATTAAAACTATTAAGGTCACCCATAAACCTTGTTATTCCATCAAAAGTTTCCTTAATCTCATATTTACCAATAGAATTTTCACTATCAACTAATCTAAACTTAGAACCTGAATTAAGAAATTCCTTAACATTATCATTTTTCTTAAAATTTTTAACATCAATATTAATAATATTGCTTTCTTTATCTTTTTTGGTGAAATCTAATTCTTTATGATTAGAATCAAAATCAATACCTAACACATCAAAATTATAAAGAGAATTCATATTATTAAATAAAATGTTAAGGTCAGACAAAAAATTTTCAATAGTGTTTGATAATTCTTTTTTATTAACAAAACCAGAATCAAAAGACAAATTTTCATTTAAAATTTCTAAATTTTCAAAATTAAATAAATGCTCCACTTTTTTTAACAAAGATTTTAAATCAGATATAAAACTATTATCACTAAGCTTTTCAAAAATAAACGACTGTTTTAAAGATACACTTTTAAAATTATTATCTATAAGACCATTATTTTTTAAAAACTTAATAAAACCTTGCACTAAATCTCTACACTGAGATAAATTTTTAATCTCAGAAAAAATTAAATTTGAAAACACACTTTTGCTATCTCGGGTAAAACCACTATTTAAATCTATAAGATTTAAACCTTTAATTAGACCTTGAGAATTATTACCAATCTTATCTAAAATCATTATAATACATCACTCCAAAGAACTAACAGACATTTTTCTAATCAATACGGCAGCTTTCTTAGAATCCATAAGAGATAACCAATAAGGAACAATAGATGACCGACCCTCTTTCTTAGCAATATCTTCTACTTTTCGCATATAAGATATTGCAATTTCATCATTAAGCTCTTCAAGCCTCTTAACAGCATCTTGTGGTGGCATATTGATTAAATATAAAGCGGCTTGTACAAAATTTTTATCTTCGTCTTTATATTTATTTACAATATCATCAATTATTTTTTGTTTCAAATCTAAATCTTTTTGCTTTTGATTAAGCTCAGCCTCAAATTTGTTTAAACTTTCCTCCCTTTTTTTTAATTCCTCTCTTAATTTTTCAACTTGCTGATTTTTAATATAGATGGCCTCTTTTTCTTTTATCATCCTAATCTCGTCAAGACTAATATTTGTATATTCACTAAATTGAGCATCTTCTTTAAAAACTAAAGTTTTGATATACGAAGGCAAATAATCTCTAGCTCTATATATACCAAATAAATCAATTAAAAAAAATGACAGTCCTAATAAAAAAACAATTAACAATAACCAAAAAACCAATCTCAACACAAATGACAAGAAACTATTCATCTATATTTCCTAATTTTTTAAAAATTTTATAATTAACATATTCATCTAAAAACAGGTTTTCGTTTTTTAGTGTTTCTTTAATTATAGTACTATTTAAAGATTCTATTAACATGCTAATCTTTTTTTCTTCTCCATATTTTTTTAAATAAATACCACGATATTTATCATACTCATGCTTAAATTTTACAAGCTTTTTTAACTCTTCCTTTTTTCTAAAAGTCAAATAATCTAAATAATTTCCTTTTAAAAAAACATCCATGTCATTTAATCCATCTAAATCTTTAGAAATTCCCTCTAAAAATTCTTCTATTTTTGAAATTTTACCATTTATATTGATTAAATCATTTTCGCTCAACTTTCTATCATAAGCTCTAATATTTAATATTTTTTTAAATTTTCTTATCTTAAAATATAGACCACTCAAACTAATATTTCTCTAATTTCATCATCTAAATCTTCAAAATTAAATTCTTCTTGCATCCCTTGAGATAAAAAATCAATAATCTTTGGATACTTTGAAATTGCTAAATCAACTTCTTTATTAGAACCTTTTAAATAAATTCCCGTCTTAATTAAATCCTCATAATTTTTATAAATAGACAACAAATTTCTAATTTTAGATATTAATTTTTGTCTTTCAAAACTTAATATTCTATGAAAAGATCTTGAAGTTGAACTTAAAATATTTACTGAGGGATAAATTCCTCTATCAGACAAATCTCTATCCAAAATAATGTGTCCATCTAAAGTAGCTTTCATAATATCAGCTATTGGTTCTGTAAAATCATCACCCTCTACAAGAACAGTATAAAAACCTGTAATACTTCCCTTACCCTTAAGTCCTGAACGTTCAAGCAAAATAGGAATCTCTACAAAAACAGAAGGAGGATATCCTTTAGTAGCAGGCGGTTCTCCCATAGAAAGACTCATTTCTCTTTTAGCATTTGCAAATCTCGTGATTGAATCAAATAGCAACATAACATCCATACCACAATCTCTGAAATATTCAGCTATTAACGTTGCAGTATAAGCCCCTCTATATCTTGAAATAGGAGATTCATCGGAAGTTGAAACAATTAAAACACTTCTATTAAAACATTCCCCTTCAAGTTCATATTTAATAAACTCATTAAGCTCACGCCCTCTCTCACCAATGAATGCAATGACATTAACATCTGCTTTAGAATTCTTAGCAATCATACCAAGTAAAGTAGATTTACCAACACCAGCACCTGAAAAAATACCTACACGTTGACCCTTTGCTACTGGCAAAAAACTATCAAGAACTCTAACACCAGTAACCATTTGCTCAGAAAAAATACCCCTATCTAAAGGATTAATACTACTAAAACTTAGCTCTTTATAATGATTACCAAGAAATTGGCCTTTATTATCAATAGGCCTACCAAGAGAATCAATTACTCTTCCAAGCAATTCATCACTAAGATTAATTTGAAGCTTTTTATCCAAGGAATAAACTTTATCACCAACCTCAAGTCCATCAAATCTTTCATAAGCCATAAGACTAACAAAAGGACCATTAAAACCTAAAACTTCAGCACATATTTTTTTACCATTGTTCTGTTCAATTAAACATAAATCACCAATACCACATTTTGGACCCAAACTTTCAACTAAAAGACCCTTAATTTTTTTTACTTTTCCAATAAGAGGCATAGACTCAACAGTATCTAATATTTTTGAATAATTTTCAAAAAAATTGTCCACTAATATCCCCTAGTCTTTAAAATATGGAGGAAAAATTTTTAAATTTTTCCTCTATTCTATCAAGTTGAAATGAAATTCGCGCATCTATTTCCCCAAAATCAGTCTCAACAATACATCCACCCTTTCCTATATTGATATCTTCAATAACTTCTAGATTTTTTATAAGATCAAACTTAGAAATAAACTCATGTTTTTTATGACTAACAATATCTATATCATCAAGATTAACACGAATAATAATATTTGTTTTACTTTTTATTTTTTTTAAAGCCTCATTTACGTTTTCTATAACAACACCTTTTTGAGAATCTACAATCTTCTTAACTACTTTGACTGCAATCTGCATCACAAGATTCATTATATGTTCACCTGAGGATTCAAGAATTTCTTTTCTCTTTGCAACCAAAGAAGATATTATGCTATTTAATTTGCTTAAAACTTTATCAAAGTCCTCACGACCCTGTTCAAAACCTGCATCATATCCTTCATGCCTTCCTTTTTCAGTTTCTATTTCAAGCTCTCTTTTTAATTTTTCCCCATGCTCTTTTACTCTTTTTTCAATTTCCAAATTAGACTCTCGATCAATCGCTCCCTTCTTATCCTCAGCTTCTTTTTGCAAAGCCTCAGATCTCTGATTTGCTAAACTTACTATTTTATCAGCCTGTTCTTTAGCATCTTCAAGAATCTTAGAACACTCAATTTCTATTTCTTTTTTAGCAAGCTCATGTTCATTCTTAATTTCTTCTTGAAGTTTTGTTTTTTGCTCCATTAAATCTTCAAGCTCTTTGCGAAGCTTAACAATACGATCATCTATGCCAGAAATTTCACTTTCTTTTTTTCTAATTTCTAATGATTCAAAAATAGGATTTGTAATCTCAACAAACTCTAACTTTACTGCATTTACAACTTCTTTTGATTTATATAAAACCTTAGGCAAATACAACTCCTTTATCAAACAAGCACATCTTCCTCACCACCTCTTGAGATTACTATTTCCCCTTGCTCCTCTAACTTTCTAATAAGAGCAACTATCTTCTGCTGAGCTTCCTCAACATCTTTACGTCTAGTAGGTCCTAAAAACTCCATATCTTCTCTAAGCATTCCGGCTGCTCTTTTAGACATATTTTTAAAAATTTTATCTTGAACTGGCATATCAACTGACTTTAAAGCCTTTGCTAATTCTTGACCATCTATTTCTCTTAAAACCCTCTGTATTGATCTATCATCAAGAAGAACAATATCTTCAAAGACAAACATTTTTTTCTTAATCTCTTCTGCAAGCTCAGGGTCTTCTTCTTCAAGAGATTCAATAATAAACTTCTCTGTTTTACGATCCGCCATGTTAATTATCTCAACAACATTATCAACACCCCCAGCTGAAGTATAATCTTCTGAAGATAAAGAAGCTAATTTTTTCTCAAGAACTCTCTCGACCTCTCTTACTACTTCAGGAGAAGTTCTATCCATCAATGCAATTCTTCTTGCAACATTAGTCTGAATTTCAGTAGGAAGACTAGAGAGAATAAAAGAAGCTTTTTGAGGATCAAGATACGAAAGTATCAAAGCAATTGTTTGCGGATGTTCTTGTTGAATAAAGTTTAAAATATTAGCAGGATCTGCTCTTCTAACAAATTCAAAAGGCCTTGATTGCAAAGCAGAACCTAAATTATTAATAATATCTACTGCTCTTTGAGTACCAAGAGATTTTTCAAGAAGTTCCCTAGCATAATCTATACCACCTTTTTGAATAAATTCTTGAGCCATCATTAACTCTTTAAACTCTAAAAGAACAGTATCTTTAAGTTCAGAAGTAACAATATCAAGCTTTGCTATCTCAAAAGTTAAAGATTCTATCTCATCTTGGGATAAATATTTAAATACTCTGGACGAAATTTCAGAACCTATTGAAACTAACAAGATAGCGGCTTTCTGTTTCCCCGTTAAAGTAGAGACATTAAAGATCTCTTTTTCTTTTTGCTCTTCCATATAAATTACTATCCTTTATACATTACCATCCATGTTCTAATAAGCTTAGCAACATCTTCGGGTTTCTCTCTAGCTAAAAGCTCAACGTTATTTTGAAGTTCATCTTCTTCCTTAAGCCCACCAACAACATCATCAACACCAATATCATCACCATCTATTAACGACTGCTGTCGTCTTAAATGCGCCTGTCTTGCAAACTCTTCTTCCCTAATTCGCCTTCTCCTTTCAAGCTCTCTAGACACAATGAAAAATATTGTAAATATTAATATCAATAATGCAAATATTATACTTACTATAAAAATCAAAAATTTAAACTTTTCACTTGCAAAATAATATTCATCTATTTTTCTAAATTCATTCGCTCGATCAAAAGCAACATTCCTAACAATAATCGAATCACCCCTCTCTGGTCTATATTCAAAAGAACTCTGTAAAACATCTGTAATATTTTTTAAAGCTTCATCAGAAATAGGTTTATATTCCCTTTTACGCATGCCATTTTCTATAATAAAATTACCAGAGTCATCATAAACAAAATCCCAAACACCATCTATAAAAATACCAAGAGAAATTCCTGCAATTTTAGCAGGTTCCTTCTCATTTAAGGATTTCTTTTCATTAAGAGCAACATTCTTTATTTCTTGCAATTCATTTGACTTTCCAATAATATCACTTAAATCCCGATACTCAGGTGGAGTATTACCTTCCTGTCCAGGAGGCCCCCATGGACTAAAACCTTGCCCTTCATACTCCCTTTTATGTATCTGAGAAGAAATTAATGTAGAATCACTAACTTTTCTTGTATTATAAGAAACTTTTGGATCTTGGGGTTCAATCTCAATAGGAGCATACTCCTTAGATTCTGTGGTTTGACGCGAAGTATCAAGAGTCACATTAACTCTTGCAATCATGAATCTATCACCAGATAAAACTCTACTTAAAGCAGAATCAATATCATCTCTAAGCATAGACTCATACTTTAATTTAAGCTTTCTTTCTTTTTCAGCTAAATCAATCCTATCAATTCCACCTAAATTAGAAAAATCATTTAATATATTGCCTTTATTATCTACAATTGCAATATTATCTGATTCAAGACCTTCAATAGCATATTGAATCAACTTAACAAGCCCTTCAACTTTTTTACGATTAGTAACAATGTCAGAACCAGGTTTTGGAGTAATTCTAACAGAAGCTTTAACAGCTTCTTGTGATTCTTTAAAAAGAGCTTTCTCAGGCATAACTAAGTTAATGCTAACAGCATCAACATCATCAAGAGCAACAATATGCTGCTCAACAGCTCTTGTAATTGACCTTCTAAGATTAATATTCCTCTCAAAATCTGTAATGGTCCATCGATCAATATCGAAAAGATACCAAGGATCCATATGCATAGGAACAAGTTCTTCTCTTATAAGAACTGCCCTCATTCTTTTTGACACATTTTCATTACTTAAGTAAATTTTCCCATCAGCAGTAACAGTATATTGAACATTTTCTTTATCCAATCTCTGCATTATTCTATCCAATAAGTGTTGATCTTTAATACCAACACCAAAAAGAGCAATTCCCTGTTTTTTAGTAGATAATCCTACCAAGAAAATAAGCGCTAAAATCACGAATAAAACAATAAAACCAAAAGCCACTTTTTGAACTATACTGGCTTTTTTAAAAACCTTATTTACTGATGCAAAAAACTTAGTAATAAAATTGTTCAAACCAAATAGCTCCTTAACGAATATTAATTATATCTTGATAAGCCTTAATGCCTCTCTCAACAATAGCTTTTGTAATACTTAAATTCATATTAGCTTTTGCCATTGCTATTACAATATCATGAACATCAACATCATTAGGCTGTAAAATAGCTTGCTGTGATATTCTAGATACATTTAATTGACTATTATTTACATCAGACATTAAATTAAAAAATAAATCTTTAAAAGTCTGTGCCCTTTTTGAGTGCTCTACACCAAAACTAAAAGAACTCTTACCAAAATGCAAAGGATTTTTACTCACCAAATGAACATTATTGTCTGTAAAAAAAGAATCTATCTTCATTTTTCACAAGCCTCCTTAACTTTGTAGTATTGATAATGCACTCCTAAACATTGCCTTACTGCTATTAATCACAGTAGAATTTGCCTCATAAGCACGAGAAGCAGAAATCATATCTACCATTTCTTCAATTGCACTAACATTAGGCAATTCCACGTAACCTTCCCGATCACCATACTTTATTGCATCAGGATGTGTTGGATCATACTTTAATTTTAAAGGAGATTTGTCTTTCTCAATGCCAGCAACTCTTACACCTTGTCCAATTCCATTATCAAGATAATCAGGAACAAAAGGACCCTTCCAATATGGACTTATAACTCTTGGAGAAAAAATTATTCTCTGCCTTCTATAAGCACCACCATCAGAAGTCCTAGTAGTCTCTACATTTGCAATATTATTTGCAATAACATCTAGTCTTAATCTTTGAGCAGTCAAACCCGTTGAAGCAATATTAATACTTGAAAATAATCCCATATATATTCCTTGAGGTTATAACTTATTTTATTACAATATTCACACTTTTAAAATTATGAGCTTGAATATTTGTAAATAAACCATAAATCATTTGGTTCTGAACAAGATTTTTCATCTCAGAATCAATGTCAATATTATTACCGTTATTATTAATAGTAGATAGATGATCAAGCATCTTAAGCGGCTTAATATCTAAATAATTGAGCTCTTTAAATCCATCAAAATGCTTATCATTGTTCTTAATTAAAGATAAATTGCTTGCTTTTTCATTTAAAATTGCTTTTTCAAGCTCAGCCTCAAAAGAAACTCTACTTCTCTTAAAACTCGGAGTATCTACATTTGCAATATTATCAGCTATTACACTTTGTCTTAAGCTAAGAACATCCAAATATCTATGTACCAAATCAACCGATTTCTCAAAACTATTCAAGCTAATACCCTCTATACCACAAATTACTTTTTACTATATTATATAATAATTTAAGTCTTTTTGTTCGCTAATTTTTATTTTTTCATTAACATAGTCCAAATTTATTTCAATTTTCTTTAACTTACTACCAGGAGCTTCAAAAAAAAGATCAGTAAGAATTTTTTCCATAACCCCATGCAATCTTCTTGCTCCAAGGTTTTCACCTTCAAAATTCATATTAAAAGCAAGTTCAGCAATCCTATCAATTGCCTCTTCACTAAATGTTAAATTCAAATTATAAACTTTAAACATTGCAATGTATTGCTTTATCAAAGAATTTTTTGTGTTCTTCAAAATATTTTTAAAATCATCCACACTTAAACTTTTAAGCTCAACCTTAATTGGAAATCTACCCTGAAGCTCTGGTATTAGATCAGACGGTTTTGACAAATTAAAAGCACCTGCGGCAATGAATAATATATGAGAAGTATCCACTATTCCATATTTTGTATTAACCTTAGATCCCTCAACAATTGGCAAAATATCCCTTTGAACACCTTCTCTAGACACATCATTACCGGTTCTATTCTTAGTAACTATCTTGTCGATCTCATCAATAAAAACAATTCCCATATTCTCAACCCTTGATTTGGCAATCTCTACAATATTTTCATGATCAACTAATTTTTCAAGCTCCTCAGACATTATTATTTCTCTAGCTTTTTTTATTTTTAATTCTTTTCTCTTCTTTCTATCAAATATATTATTAATCAATCCTCCAATACTCATATCAATCTCTTCAAAATTACTACCAGAAAATATCTCTATAGTAGAAACGGGCATTTTCCCTGAAACATAAATATCAATAAGATTATCATCAATAGCACCACTTCTTAATTGTTTTCTAAATTTATCTCTTAATTTAGCACAAACCTTCTTTTCTTCCTCACTTGAATTATCATTCTCAGAACTCTCAGAAGCTTTCAAAAGCTTGTCAAGTATTTTTTCCTCAGCACGTTTACTAGCTTCTTCGCGAACAGAATCATACATTTCTTCCTTAACCATATTCACCGCAATACCCATCAAATCACGAATCATAGACTCAACATCACGACCTACATAACCCACCTCAGTATATTTTGTAGCTTCAACTTTAATAAAAGGAGCCTTAATAAATTTTGAAAGCCTTCTTGCAATCTCAGTTTTACCAACTCCAGTTGAACCAACCATAATAATATTTTTAGGCATTACATCATCTCTTATTTCCTTAGAAAGCTTAGACCTCATATATCTATTAACAAGAGCAATTGAAACCAATTTTTTAGCCTCAACTTGTCCTATTATATATTTATTTAACTCTTCAACAATATCTTTAGGAACTAAATTTTGATTTCCAACCTTATCCATCAACCAATCTCCTCAAGCACAATATTTGAGTTTGTATATATACAAACTCTTGCTGCCACCTTTAAAGATTTAAAAGCAATATCAACAGCACTTAATTTTTTATTTTCCATATAAGCAAGGGCAGCTGAATATGCATAATTTCCTCCGCTACCAATTGAAATTACATCTTCTTCAGGTTCAACAATATCTCCAGTACCTGAAATTAATAAAATATTATCAGAATCAGCAACAAGCATCATTGCTTCAAGTTTATGAAGTATTCTATCAGATCTCCAATCCTTTGCAAGCTCTACTGCAGCCCTTTTAATATCAATAATTCCATCTTCTCGTGCTTTAACCTTCTCCTCAAATTTCTCAAAAAGAGTAATGGCATCAGAAGTTGAACCTGCAAATCCTGCTAAAATTTTACCATTAATCAACTTTCTGATTTTTACAGCATTAGACTTTAAAACAGTATGTCCAAAAGTTACTTGCCCATCTGCTGCTACTACAGTCTTTCCTCCTCGTCTTATTGCAATAACAGTAGTTCCTTTAAAACTCATGATCCCCCCTATTTCGATATTTCATCTAGTAACTCATTAATAAGAATACTCGATACATCTTTACCCAAACAATAATCTACCGAGTAATCATTAATTCCAGGCTCATTATACTGAACATTTAGTATATTATAAAGTTCTGATATTGATTTTATCTCTTGTGCTCCAGAAGCATATAAATTTTTAGAACCATCACCAGAATAATCAATATTATAAACATAAATATCAAGACCTAAATCAAGCCCAAGTTCAGCAGTAATTAAAGCACCTGATTTCCTTGGTGCATAAGTCACCAAAACAGCATCTGAAAGACCAGCTATTATTCTATTCCTCTTTGCAAAAAAATAATTTTGTATCTTTTCATAAGGTAAAGTTTCAGTAAAAATTCCTCCACCATTTTCTAAAAGATGAGCAATGTATTTCCTATTTTGTTTTGGATAAACATTATCAATATCTGTTGCAATAACTGCATACGTTCTTTTTTTTTCACTAATTGCACCAAGATGTGCTGCAATATCAGCTCCTATTGCAAACCCAGATATTATTTCTACATTATTTTTAGCAAGATGAGAAGATAACTCTTTAATCTTATCAACTAAAGCTCTGCAAATTTGTCTTGAACCAACAACAGCCCAAGATAAAGAATTAGCGTTTGGAAGATTACCTTTATAATAAATAGCAAATGGAGGATCATAAATCCTCTTGAGCTTTAAAGGATAATCTTTAGCTTCAAGTATAACAACCTTTGCATTTGCTCTATTAATAATTTTTTGTTGTAACTCTACTAATTTTAAATCTGGAAGCTTATAATTTTGTTTAAAATCTTTAGACAAATAATTGGAAATATCTCTTAAGCTTAAACGACAAAGATCATTGAAATTAAAATTATTAAAAATTTTAAGCTTATCTTTACTCTTTAAAAACTTTAAATTATCAACATATAGCAATTTAAACATAAAAGCTACTTTAAATTATTCATTATCCTATTAATTCCCTCTATTTGTTCCTTATTTAAGGCTTTACTTTTTGCCTTCTTATAAAATAACAACGCATTAGTGAAATCCCCAAGGGAATAATAGTTTGCTCCCCGTAACATAAAAAATTCAAAACTATTCTCTCCCATAGACTCAAGCCTATTTAAATATCCTTTAGCTTCTAATTGCTTATCAAGATCATAGACATACATATTTGACAGAGAAAAAATAGATTCTTTAAAATCATTTTTAATAGAGATTGACTTTAAAAAAGAATTCTCAGCAAGAATAAAATACTCTTCAATCTTTTCCTTGGTTTTTATTCCCTTAGCTAAATTATAAGAAGAAATTCCTATATAAAAATGAGACAAATGATTGTCTGGACCCTGCTCTAAATTTTTATTAAAATATTCAATAGCAGCTCCATACTGACCTAGTTTAATAAACTCAAGTCCAATTAAACTAAAAAATCTAGCTTTTTTATCAACAGAATTTATTATTCTTAAAATATTTTGCTCTTCTTTTTCAATAAATTCCCTATAAATTTCTATTTTTTCTAATGAAGAACCACCAGCCACCTCTATTTCTCTTAGTCTAAGCCCAAGATTTGCTCTCTCTTTAGATTCATCACCACAAGATATAAGCAAACATAAAAATATTAACACCCATTGTTTCATTTAATTGTCGCTATTTTTCTTATTCAAATTTCTAAGAAATGTAGGGATATCAATATCATCTTCAAAATAATTAACATTTTTTGATTTTGCTATAAAATTATCATTACCTCCATAAACACCATCTGAAGTATCTTGACTGCCTGACATTAAACTATCAAATTCTTTTGAACTTAAAGTATTATTTTCAAACACTCCAGATAAATCTTTTTGTTTTTTAGAAGAAAAACCAGTAGCAACAACCGTAACATAAATTTCATCATCAAGATTTGAATTAATTGCATGTCCATATATTACGGTTGCCTCATCATCAACACTAGCAGTAATTATTCCCATAATCTCTTCAAGCTCAAGCAATGAAAAATCTTCTCCTCCAGTTATATTAACAAGAAGTCCCTTAGAACCTTCTATTCTAACTTCTTCTAGCAAGGGATTACTAATCGCAGAAGTAGCAGCATCAACTGCTCTATTTTCACCCTTACCATAACCAATACCCATTAAAGCATCACCTTGTCCTTGCATAATACTCTTAACATCAGCAAAATCAATATTAACTTCACCATGCTCAATAATAAGCCCTGCAATTCCTTGAACACCCATTCTTAAAACATCATCAGCTCTCTTGAAAGCATCTTTAATTGTAGTTCTTTTATCAACAACAGTTAAAAGTTTTTGATTTGGAATAATTATTAAAGTATCAACGGACTTCCTTAGATTATTTATTCCCTGTTCAGCAAGCCGCATCTTTTTAGGCCCTTCAAATTTAAAAGGTTTAGTAACAACTCCAACAGTTAAAATTCCAAGTTCCTTAGCCACTTGAGCAATAACAGGCGCAGCCCCTGTTCCAGTCCCTCCGCCCATTCCAGCAGTAATAAAAACCATATCAGCTCCTGCTAGATGATTCTTAATAACATCAATATCTTCTTCTGCTGCTGCTTGTCCAATTTCAGGCCTACCACCAGCACCAAGACCCGCAGTAACTTTGGCTCCAAGGGCAATTTTTATTGGAGCAATAGAAGTTTGAAGAGCCTGGAGATCAGTATTTGCCACAATAAATTCAACATCTCTTACTCCATATTCAATCATACGATTAACAGCATTACTACCACCACCCCCTGCACCAATTACCTTAAGAACCGTAGGATTTGTAGTAGCATCAAACCTCTTTGAATGACTATCAATAATGTTATAATCTTTCATTAAACTTCCTCCATGACTTGTCAAAACCACTCCTTCAAAAACCAACCTTTCAATTTTGAAGATATTTTACTTTGTCTCTTAGATTTATTATTTCCTTTCTTTAATTTATTGAATTTTTGCTGTTCATGCTTATACAGAACAAGCCCAAGAGCTGAGGAAAATTTAGGATCAATATACTCCTCTCCAACTCCATTAATATTCATCGGAAATCCTATCCTTGATGGATATCTAAATATTTCTTCTGTTAAATTAGCAATACCAGGAAACAAAGCTCCCCCACCAGTTAAAACAATTCCTCCATTAATTTTATTGTAAAGTCCTCTTTTTATTATTTCAGCTTTTATCATTTCAAAAATCTCACTTAATCTTGAATTAATTATTACAGCTAGCTCCTTTCGACTTTTTTCTTGAGGAGGCCTAGTACCAAGATTAGGAATAATAACACTCTCTATCTGGCTCTCAAGGGCAGAAATATGCGCAACACCGGCTGTTATCTTAATATTCTCAGCAACATCCTCAGGTACTTTCCAAACCTGAGCAATATCAAGAGTAACTCTATTAGCACCAATAGGAACTACTCCTGTATAATAAGGAGAGCCATCAATATAAAGAATTACGTCAGTGGTACCCTTACCCATGTCAACAAACAAAACACCCATTTCTCTCTCTTCTTTAGATAAAGTAGAATAAGATGATGCCAAACTTCCAAGCACAACTTCATCAACAGAAAATCCAGCACGATTGACGCATCTAACTAAATTTTGACTTGAAGAACTAGATCCTGTAATAATATGCACCTCACCTTCAAGACGAATTCCCATCATATCTATTGGATTTTTTATATGAGGAATCCCATCAACAATAAATTCCTGAGGAATCACATGTAAGATTTCTCTATCCATTGGAATTACAATTGCTTTAGCTGCTTCAATAACTCGCTCAACATCCTCATTACCAATTTCCCTTGTCTTAGAATTTATTGCGACAACTCCCCTAGAATTAGTACCCTCAACACTACTACCTGACATCGAGACAGACAACGTAGCAATATCACACCCAGAAACAAGTTCAGCAGCTTCAATAGCATTAGAAATTGAATCAAGTGCTGCTTCAATATTTATAAGCACTCCCTTCCGCACACCTCTTGATACACTAGTGCCTATTCCGACTATTTCTAACTGATTATTCAAGTTTACCTCAGCCACCACAGTACAAATCTTTGAAGTTCCAATATCCAATCCTACAATCAAATCTCTAGACACTAATCTTCTCCTAATAAAATGATATCACCACTTCTTAAATCAATAGTATCAGTTCTTCCCCTTAGCAAATTAGATATCATGAATACCTTATACATTACACTTATTAAATTCATATCCGATGTTATTAATACCTTATTATATATATTTTTTATATATAAAAAAATTTTGTAATCATAGAAATTCAACTTCAAAAAACTAATTTCTGATATTAAATTATACAAAGTATTTTGATTTATTTTAACATAGTTAAGGTTCTTTACAATAGTCAACATCCCATCCTCTAAAAAATCACCAACTTCATTGCCATTTAAATTTAACCCACTAATTATAGGCAGATCATAAATTAAATCCTTACATTTCTCCAAAATTACACCATCTGAAGAAATAAAATAGTAAATCAAACTTCCATCAATGTTCTCATAAGCAGTCGCAATAGGAATTCTTCTTTCAATATTAATGTTAATTGTATTGGGAAATTTAAGTTGTACCTTTGCATCCTTCACTCTTAAATCTCTCATAATATTTTTTTTATAAGTATCAACATCAGCATCATAATAATAAGTATTGGGTTTAATGCCTGAAATACTTAATATATCTTCCTTGGGAATATGAATATCATCATTAAAACTAATATATCTAATTAAAAAATAAGGTGAAATAAAAATAATAAAAATAATCTCAAGCAACATAATAGAAATTATTATATAAGTATATATGAGCAAAAACTTTCTATAAATTAACATGAATTCAAAATTAAATTACCACTTTAATAAAATTTCAAAATTATTTACTTTCAATATCTCTAGAAACATTTGCAATCAACCCAGCAAGTGCCATTGTAACAATAATAGAAGAACCACCTGAAGAAAAAAATGGCAAGTTAATACCTGTAGGAGGCAAAAGTCCAATTGCAATTAAAATATTCATAATGCTTTGAAGAAAAATTGTAAGACTTGAAATAAATGCAATAAAAAATCTAAATCTGGTTTTAGCCAAAATAGAAATAAAATACCCAAAATAAAAAAATAAAAAAAATAATATCATTGCAAAAAAAATACCCACAAATCCTAATTCTTCTCCAAGAACAGAAAAAATAAAATCAGAATTCGCCTCTGGAAGCCTGCCAAGTTTTATTTCCCCCATACCAAGACCTTTACCCATAAGACCACCACTCTTTAAAGCATTAAGTGATGCAATTATCTGATATCCCCTGCCTAAAGGATCTTCATAAGGATTTAAAAATGCAAAAATTCTAGCAACTCTATAAGGCTCAAATATTAAAAAAAGCATGGCAATGGGAATAAAAGTAAATAAAATAGCAAAAATATACCCAAATGATATATCAGAAACAAATAAAACAACAAAAAAAAGAATAGCAAAATAAATAGCTGTTGAATAATCATTTTGCAAAATTATTAAAAGCCAAAAAATACCAAAAATTAACATGGGCTTAAGCCAATAAGAAATTTTATTATCTGACTTCAATCTAAACTTACTTAAATAACTTGAAAAATAAATTGTAAAAGACACCTTAAAAATCTCTGAGGGCTGAATACTAATTCCTTTAATAAATATCCATCTTTGTGCACCAGAAATACTAGGAGAGAAAAAAGTTGCAAGAATCAATACAAAAGTTACAGCTATAACAATAGAAACAATTTTTCTTAAAAAATCTAAAGAAATTTTTTCAAAAACAAAAAATACAAGAAAACTAAAAAAAAGATATTTAAGACGCATTAAAAACAAAAAATTAGGGTCATCTGTAAGTTCTACACTTAAAAAAAATGAAGAAGTATAAAATATAATAAGGCCATAAGAAATAAGTGATAATAAAACAAGTAAATAATATTTTCTAAGGAAGCTCTTCTCCACCAACATAATGGTTAATCTCAATTTACCTAATCTTAAGAGTACTTAAGGCAATTATAGCAAATATAAAACCTATTATCCAAAATCTAATAACAACCTGCATTTCAGACCATCCAAGCTCTTCAAAATGATGATGCAGTGGGGCCATTCTAAATATTCTTTTCTTAGTCTTCTTATAAACTGCCACCTGAATAATTACAGACAAGGCCTCAACTACAAAAACTCCTGAAAGAATGGCAAAAAGAATCTCACTTTTTAAAACTAAAGCTACCATTCCAAGAATTGCACCAAGTGAAAGACTCCCAGTATCACCCATCATTATTTTAGCAGGATACGCATTAAACCACAAAAATCCAAAACCACCGCCAAGTAAAGCGCCAAGAAATACTACAAGCTCTTCAGAACCTTTAATATTTGGAATATTTAAATAAGATGCAAAATCAGCTCTACTTGTAAGATATGAAATTATTATTAGAGCACCTGTTACAACAATACTAAGCCCTATAGCAAGCCCATCAAGTCCATCTGTTAAATTAAAAGAGTTAGATGCAGATATTAAAACAAACATTCCAAATGGAATATAAAAAACTCCTAAATCTAACTTTAGAGATTTAAAAAATGGAAAATAAATTATACTGACATGATCGCCACCAAAATAATAAAGCATAGTAACAGAAACAAAAGAAAACAATATCTGTCCATAAACCTTGAAACGAGGATGAAGTCCATCTACATTCTTTCTCTTTATTTTCAGAAAATCATCCATAAATCCTAAAAATGCAAAACTAATCATGACAAAAAGTATAATTAAAAAGTAAATATTCCAAGGATTAATCCAAAAAAATAAAGAGACTAAAACACAAAAAAAAATAAGAATACCTCCCATAGTAGGAATACCCGTTTTTTCATTTAAATGACGCTTTGGCCCATCTTCCCTTAAAATTTGATCTAATTTTAATTTTTTAAGTCTTAGGATAATAAAGGGACCAAAAATTAAAGAAAGCAAAAATGCAAAAATAGTAGCATAAGCGGTTCTAAAAGTAATATATTTAAGCAATCTAAATCCTAAAAGATAAAACAATATACCCTCCAAACATTCGTGAATATTTAAATATAGTCAAGAACCCTTTCAAGCCTATTTGATCTTGACCCTTTAATAACAATAAAACACTGAATTTCCAAATTCTTATTAAAAAAACAATCAACAAAATCTTCAAAATTCTTAAAATAAAATAAATTATCAAAAGTCAAATTTTCAATTCTCTTTACTTCTTGAAATTCATCACCAATTAAAAACACTTCATCAAAATTCATCAAAACAGCTTCTTGAATTGCTGTTTTATGAACTTCATATGAAAATTTTCCAAGCTCTTTAAAAGAACCAAGAATAATAATTTTTTTAGTCTTAATTTTAAGATCTAAAATAATCTCTTTTAAAGCCATAAATGAACCTAAATTACAATTATAAGAATCATTTAAAATCAAATGGTCCTTTACCCTTAAAAGTTCTGCTCTACCTTTTGGAAAATCAACATGCATAAGACCCTTGTAGATCTCACCTTCGCTTAAACCAAGTAACAAAGCTAAATTAATGCAAGATATTGCATTGACAATGTTATGCCTACCTGGTAATAAAATAGAATAATCAAACCCTTTATAAGTAAAATGATAAGTAAACTTATCATTTGAAAATGAAAACGTCCCAATTGTAAGACTATGAAAATCAAAATAAAAAATATTAATATCTGGATTAACAGACTTGGCTATCTCCCCTAAATAAGAATTATAAGGACAAGAATCATTTAATATGACCATCTTAGTACTCTTAGTTATGATTTTAGCCTTTTCAGAAGCAACAATGTCTAAATCTTTAAAAGATTGCATATGTGCATAATTTATATTTGTAACAATAACAATCTCAGGATTTAATATTTCAGCCAGAAGACTCATCTCTCCAACATAGCTTATCCCTACTTCAAAAACAGAATACTCTTCATCTCCTTTAGTCCTTAAAATACTTAAAGGAAGCCCGATATCTGAATTTAAATTTCCCCAGGTTTTGCAAGTTTTATACCTCTTTGACAAGATACTATAAAGCATTTCTTTTGTCGTAGTTTTGCCATTACTACCAGTAATGGCTATTCTCTTAAAACTTGTTTTTTTAATAAAATGTTCTGCTAAACATTGAAGAAAAATGACAACATTACTAGTAAGCAAAAAAACTAAATTCTCATTTTTACGAAAATAATTAAAACATAAAGACTCATACTCATTAGAGCAAGCAAAACATTTAACTCCAAGACCAATTAAATCTTCAATAAAATCAAATCCATCTACCCTATCGCCCTTGTATGCAAAATAAAGACTAGTCTCACTATTTTTAGCATTTATTTCACGACTATCAAGAGAATAGAAAGATACAACCCTGTTAATACCAATAGAATTACCAATAAATTTAATATCTTGAAAAGCATTTAAAATATCTTTAATTTTTATATGCACCAAATACCCTCACAAATACTACCGTTTAATAATGTTTATATCCTTATTATCTTTCTTCTCTAAATCTAAATACTCTTGGCTAAGCTCTTCTATTCTATCAATACTTTGAAGCTCATATATTATGGTTAATAATCTAAGGTTTTCATCAATAATATTACCTTGTTCATAATTTAAATCATTAAATTCACGTAACTTAACAACATATCTAAAATTAAGATAAATATTTAGACATATTATAATTGTTAATACCAAAATTAATAAATAACACAATCTAACTTCAAGTATTCCTATCTTACTCATATAATTTTTTTATGGCCCTAAGTTTAGCACTTCTTGATGCATTGTTATATCTTTTCTCTTCAAAGCTTGCAATTACAGGTTTTTTAGTAAGGATATAATACTGGTCTTTATTTAAACCTTTAAAAAACTCTTTTACAATTTTATCTTCCAAGGAATGAAATGTAATAACAGCTAATATTCCATCCTTTGCTAAGCTTTCTATCCATAAAGGCAAGCTTCTTTTCAAACGAAAAAGCTCATCATTAACATAAATTCTTAATGCCTGAAAAGTTTTAGTTGCTGGATTTATTTTATACTTTATCCTAGTAGGATACGACGCGCTAATTATGCTTTGAAGTTCCTTTGAGGTTTGTATCTTTTTAACCTTTCTATATTCCAAAATAGACTTCACAATCCTTTTAGAATAATATTCACCACCCAACTCATAAATTAAATCTTCAAGTCTTTCTTTGCCAAAAGTATTAATAATTTCATAAGCACTCAAACCACTAACATCAGGATTAAGTCTCATATCTAACTTTTCATCTTTAATAAAAGAAAATCCCCTACCACTCATCTTATAATGAAACATAGAAATACCAAGATCGGATAAAATAAAATTTACTTTACTATTTAAAGGATATTCACTAAAAAAATCATCAAACCAAACATTAAAATATGAAACCCTTTCTTTAAATTCTTCAAGAAATTTCTGTGCCCTATTTAAAATAATATTATCTCTTTCAATACCAATCACACTTATGTCTTGATATTTTCTTAAAACAGCACTTGAATGACCGCCTTCTCCAAGAGTACAATCAACAAAAATAAATCCATCACTTATATACATGGAATCTACAAGATTAATAATTTCATCAAGAAGTACAGGAGTATGAAAAATCAAACTATCCATTAAGCGTAAACCTATAAATCAAGCTATTCTTAGCATCATAAACATCTCCATACTTTATTTTAATTTCGTTACGACCATTAGTAAACTCAAGATTATTTATCTCAATGCTGCCATTATCTCTTTTTATATTAAAAATATCTAATTGATAATCTTTATTCTCAGATATAACATATGCATTATTTTCTAAATATATACTCTGGAAATCAGCACGAAAAATACTCTTATTATTTAGAAATACCTCAAAATAGTAAATACCATTAAGAGATTTTGAATAACCAACATTATTTTTCGAAAAATTTAAAATAAGACTATAACTACCAAACTCTAAATCGAGATTCACATCGCCTTTTAACTCGAACTTTGTATTGTCCTTATCTTTTAAAAAGATATTACCTCCCAAAAAAGAAAAATTGCCATTTAAATTATTTCTACTCTTTATTACAAATAAAGGATTAACTATTTGCCCACTATATTGGTCAAAAACTACTATATCAAAAACCTTACTATCATCCTTTAAAAAAATTCTTCCAGCTTTATATATAAAATTACCAAAAAACTCTAAATTAAGACCCAAGTCTTTATCAAAAATGATCAAAATACTCCTATCATATTTACTAATCTTATTCTTAGAATACAAAATTTTATAATTATTTGAAAAAACAGAAAAATGTGTATCCCAAGCCCTTAACCTTACGCCAACTCCTAAAATACCATCTTTTAATTCTCCAAAATCACCTACTAAATCAAACTTCTCCCCTTTTTTAAATTCAAAAAACGAATATAAATTAGAACAACTAAATAAAAACAGAAAAGCAATTATCATTTACAACTACAGTCCTAAATATTTTAAATTACTATTATCATTAAAATATAAAATTCCTTCATTAAATTCAACATATGAATTTATTGTATCTCTAAAAAAAACATTATCAAACAATTCATAAGACTCTACAAAATAAGTCTTTATATTGATCATATTACTAAGCAAATCATAAAAATATATCCTATATACCCTAGACAAAGAATCATAATCGGCTTTTAAAACAGAATTTTTATTAGAAACCTTAAAAATTTTATCATTTTCAATATTAAGTATTAAAAATGAATCTAAAGTTTCAACAAAAACATTATAAAATCTATCAACTTTAAAAAAAGGATTAAAATCCTTAATATTTAAATTATCCAAATATAAAATCTGATTATACCCATCCTCTAAATTAATTACTTCTAAAGAATATTTCTCATCCTCTCTTAAAATGCACAAATACTTATTATCTAAGCTTAATTTAACAGATATAACTGGCAAGCCAATACCAAGCAAATCACTACTATAAATCATTACGTCATGTTTATATACATAAATCTTACCATCAGAAAGTCCCAAAGCCAAAACACCATTATTATAATCAATACTTAATATTGAAGCTATAAATTTAAGAGAAAAAAGCTTTTTTTCATCCTCTTTTCTTCTCTCCATCTTATAAACTTCCAAAACTTTATATAAATTATTTAAAGCAAAAATAGCATCATCCTTTGTAAAAACAAAATCTTTATATTTTAAATCAAATAAAAAGTTATCTGTTTTCTTAGAAAATACAGAATAACTATCTTTAAATTTCTTAAGAACATAGTAATAATCTGAAAAACTTACTAAACGATCACTTATAACAGAATAATAATATTTATCAGAATCTAAACTTAAAATTTGATCTTGCATAAAAACATTATTATTTGAAATAACACTGACTAAAGTATCAGCACGCTTGAAATGATTAAACTTATAAAAAGTTGAAATATTAATCTTGTATTTTAAGATAGAGTTAATTAATATAAGAAACATTAAAAAAAGAAAAGAACAGAGTAACTTGATTTTTCTAAATCTAGTTACTCTTTTTTTATGAAGATTCAAAATTATTCATACCCTCTCTTTATATAAAATTATTTGATCTTGCCTAAATCTGATTGAAATTTAATAGACCAAACTTCATGAAATTTTGCAAATTTTTCAGCTATTTCTTTTTGAGAAGTAACGGTAGCTAAAATTCTCCCGGCCTCAATATAATTTAAAATCTTCTCTGATAATCCATAAGCTTCATTTGTTTCATATCTTGCTCTTAGCAAAAACGCTCCTTCTTCTAAGAGTTCTAAAGATTTAACAAGATGAGCTAACTGCACTTTATAAAAAGGACTATCAATAAGT
Organism: Borrelia sp. HM; assembly: GCF_019669085.1. NCBI lineage: Bacteria > Pseudomonadati > Spirochaetota > Spirochaetia > Spirochaetales > Borreliaceae > Borrelia > Borrelia sp. HM. The sequence goes on from NZ_AP024401.1 coordinate 327,763, forward strand.
AAATTTTTAGATAAATTTTTAAAATCAATAAAATTTTTAGTCAAAATAATAAATTTAAGATATATATCTTCTAATAAAAGAACCGATTTAGAATCACCTTTACTAAAATATAACCCCAGATCAATCAGATATCCCAACTTCTTAACAATCAAAAATCGCTCTTCTGGATTTAAATCAAGCAAAGAACTACTTGTTGTCATAAGTTCCCTAACAGAGATAAGCAAAATAGGACTAACAAATAATGAAAAATCAGAAATAAAATTAAAAAGATTCGTTCGAAAATCATAGTTAACTTTTAATCTAGGTCGTGTATAAAAATAATTCAATGATGCAATATAACTTAAAACATTTAAATTTAAATTAATATAATTAAATATTACATCTGAATTTACTGTAAGATTACCGGATTCTTTTATATCTTTTATATCGTTTAAAGTCTGCAAAATCATACTATCAATAAACAAAATTTTTTGATAATTTTCACTATATACTAAATCCATAAATACCCACTTATAATCAATTATTACCCCTTTAAAAGCTCTTTAGCATGTTTGATACTAATTTTATTAACGTTTCCACTAAGCATTCGAGCAATTTCTAAAGCACGAGAATCACCTAACAATAAAGAAGCCTGAACATAAGTTTTATCTTGAACACATTCCTTTTTCACTAAAATATGATAATCTGAAAGGCTTGCAATATTAGCAAGATGAGTAGCAACAAATATTTGCATATTATCTGACAAACTCTTTAAATACTTACCTAAACTTATTCCGGATTCACCCCCTATACCAGAATCAATTTCATCAAATATAATAAGCTTATTTTCATCAACATTTTGAACACTCTTAATAGCCAACATTATTCTTGAAAGCTCACCCCCAGATGCAACTCTATAAATTGGTTGGGCTTTCAAACCAAGATTACTAGAAATTAAAAATTCCACCTCATCAACACCTGTTGATTTAATTTTTCCTTCAGAAACGGACACAAAAAACTCAGCATCATTCATATTAAGCTTATGCAAAATTTCTGTTACACCAGATGCAAATCTCAATGCAGCAGCTTTTCTAATATCTGAGATATCAGATGCCAATTTTTTAACTATCTCAAACAAATTATTTAACTTGTACCCTCTATCTAATCTTTCAGTCTCAAAATTAAGTGATAAATTAATAGCATCATCACACTTTTTTCTTAATGCTATTATATCATCAAGACTTGGCCCATATTTTTTTTTAATACGAGAAAGCTCATACATACGACTCTCAGTAGCTTCAATTTCCTTCTCATCATAGGCATTATTGAAAAGGTACCCACTATAAGCTTGACCGATATCTTCAAGTTCATAGTAAGAGTTTTTAAGACGATTTTCAAGTTCAAGATAATTATTATTTAAGCTTGAGAGATATTCAGCATCACAAATTACCTTTCTTATCTCATTTAAAGCAGAAATACCATCTTTAAAACTTAAAACACTATTTAAATTGGCAAGTGCATTACATAAAGATTCATAATGTCTAAGCTCATTTAATCTACTCTTTAAAATTTCTTCTTCCCCTGGCTTAGGATTAACAGCATCTATTTCACCAATTATCTTCTCATATTCTTCAATACTAACTTTATATGTTTTTTCTTTTAAAAGAAAATCATCATATTCATTTAAATATTTCATGTATTCTTCATAAGCCAATTTATAGTCTTTCAATTGAACATTTATATTAATATAATTATCTAAAATCTTAAGATTATTTAAAGGATTTTTTAAAATCAAATACTGTTGATTTTGAGAATGAACCTCAACTAACATATGAAAAATTGATCTTAAAATGACGCTAGAAACTGGTTCATTATTGATATAATAACTGCTCAAAAAAGTATCTGAAGTTCCAAATACAATTATCCTCTTTATGATAATATACTCTTTTACTAATATACCTTTGGAAATCAAATAATTTCTAACATCATCATTTGACTTAAATTTAGCAAGTAAAATACATTCCTGCTCGCCGTCAAGTATTATATTAGTTTTAAGTTTTTCACCAAATAAATAACAAATTGAGGATAACAACAAACTCTTTCCACTTCCAGATTCACCTGTAAATGCCACCAATCCTGAATTTAACTTAATAGACAACTCTTTAATTAAAACAAAATTTTTTATAAAAAGCTCAATTAACATACAAAAGTCAAAAACAAACTAATACTCATAAAATAATATATCTTATAATAACTTATTTTTGAGTCTTTTAACAAAAGTATCTGTACAAAATGATGCAAACCGCAAACTCTTATTATCAAGACCTAATTCTAAAACAACGTCAACTTCAAATTTACCAATATTAACACCATCAACAAAAATTGATGCTGGGGGTAATGCATATTCCTTATAAAATGACAAGGAAAGCCTACTAGCACTTGAAAAAATGAAAGAACGGTTATAAACAGAATGAGGAGAAATAGGTGTTAGAATAAACGCCTGAAGATCTGATTCTAAAATCGATCCACCTGCTGAGAAAGAATATCCAGTTGAACCTGTTGGAGTTGCAAATATGATCCCATCACTCTTATAAGAAAGAAAATCTTCTGAATTAACTCTAAGATTTGCATAAATCAACTTATTAAGCATACTAGAACGAATAATCACATCATTTAAAGCATATTGAGTAAATATATTATATCCACTCCTATAAGCACTAATATTAAGCAAATATTTTTTATGAATAACTAAAGAATTATCAAAAAATTTATCTATTACTTCTTTAAAATCTCTGGGTTTTATATCTGCCAAAAATCCTACTTTACCTAAATTTATTGAAATAATTGGAATGTCAATATCATTTTTTAAAAGCAAGCTACTAGCTAATAAAACTGTACCATCTCCACCCAAAGTTATGGCAAACAGCAGATCATCTCCGATTAATAACTTTGAAGACTGATTACTTCCTATAAATAAACTTAAAATACCATATTCATGTTTTAAATACTTTTGTATTTCACAAGCAAGGATTTCAGCATTTAAATTTGAATAATTTATATAAATGAGAACCTTACTATTATTCATCACTTTCCTTATATGGAATCTTTTCAAATTCACTTTTGTCAAATATTTTTTCAATATCAATCAGAATTAAATATTCACTCCCAAAGTTTTCATCATGATCAATTCTAACAACACCAGATATATATCTCCTGTCTAAAGTTTGCAAAGTTGCAGGAGGCTCTTGAACCTTAAATCCATCAAAGTTAATAACCTTTAGAACTTTATCTACAAATATTCCTAAAAGCTTATTTTTAATCTTAACTATTAAATAACCTGTTAGAAGCTTATCTTCTTCTGTTACAGAGACCGAAGGAATTTTAAATCTAATATTTAAATTTATTAAAGGAACAACATTGCCTCTAAGATTATAAATACCAGTAACATAATCAGGAACATTGGGTATTGCATATATACCTTCCACAGGAACCTTAATTACTTCCCTAATATGATCTATTGAAATACCATAACTTTCCTTGCCTATCTTAAAGCATGCAATTTGCAAATAAAACTTCTTATCCATAACTTTTTCTTTTATAAACATATCTTAATCCCCTTAAAATTAACTTAAATAGTTGTTTTTAAACCAACAAAATCTTTAGATAGAAAATAAATCTCAAAGGAATTTTTTCGAACAGCTTTAGGCTTAACCTTCTTAACAAGACTGAAACAACTCTTAAGCTTATAAAAAATTTGTTCTTCATCTCCTCCTTGAAAAACTTTAAGTAATAAGTTACCGCCTCTTGTTAAGATATCAAAAGCTAATTCGATTATTCTCATATTCAAATTAAAAGAATTGCTTGTATCAACTAATCTATTACCAGTAGTTTTAGGGGCTGCATCACTTATAATTAAACTATAAGGCGCAAAAGTCTTTATCTTTTGACAAACATCATCATCATATATATCACCCTTAACAAAATGAAAATTATCAACAAAATTCAGCTCTATATTATTAAAATCAACTGCAACAAGTACCCCATTTTTAAGATTGCCATAAGCATATTGAGAGAAACTTCCTGGAGATGCTCCAATATCTAATATATTACCAGAGGAAAATAAAGAAAATCTTTTATCAATTTCTATTAATTTATAAACAGATCTCGCAAGATACCCTTCTCTTTTGGCTCTTTGTGAATATTCATCAACAACATCGTACATATCAATCTCTTAAATACACTTATAATTATACTTTTTATTATAATTATAATTATAATTATGAACAATAAATCATTTCTAGATAAGATCGAAAAAAATATTAACAATGTATTTTCAAATGATTATTTTCTAAATATATTTAAAGACAAAGAATTAAAACTAAAACTAAATATACAAGAAAAAATAATAAAAGTAATTCAAGCCCCGGCTATTGAAATAATCAATAGAGGAGGAAAAAGAATAAGACCAATACTAATGATTTTACTAGCATATGCACTAGGATATAAAAAGAAAAATACTGAAAATTTATACAATTTAAGCATGTTACTTGAATTACCTCATTCTGGCAGTTTAATTATTGATGACATAGAAGATGGATCTACAAAAAGAAGAGGTAAACCCGCTGTTCACTTAATTTATGGATTGGACAATAGCATCAATACAGCAAATTTACTTTATTTTCTGCCTGTAAAATTAATACAAACTTCAAATTTAAAAACAAAGCAAAAACTGTTAATTTATGAAAATTTTTTTACGACTCTATCAAATCTCCACCTAGGACAAGGCATTGACATTGCATTTCATAATGAGACATATATTCCAAATATTGAAGAATATATATCTTTGGTTGAACTTAAGACAAGCTCCCTTTTTGGAATGGCTGGATTTCTAGCTGGAATACTCACCAATAATGAGAGCAATGCAAAAAACCTTTATAACACATTTTTAAAACTTGGAACTTGTTTTCAAATAATAGATGATATAAAAAATATTAAAAATGGAATTAATGGCAAAGATTTTGGAGAAGACTTAATTGAAGGGAAAAAAAGTCTACCCATAATATATTTTTTAAAAGAAAAACAATTTGATAAGCAAATTATTATAGAACTAAGAAAAATTAGAAATAAACCTATAAATGAATCAAGAGAAGAAATATTAAAATTTAGCAATATGATTAATTCATCAAATGCTATTAAAGACTCTTCAACTCTTGCAATGTTCTACCTTAATAGATTTATTGAAGAATTAAATTCATATAAACTTATAGATAAATATAAAAACATGATAATGGACATTTTACATAAAATAAAAGAGGCAAGTTTATGAAAAAATATGCAATAACATTATTAGTATGGATGAATATAATTGTTTCTATTCATGCAACAACTCCGATAAAAAATACAAGCCAAAATAAAGCAGATAAAAATCAAATAGATGAACTTTACATAAAAGCAATGTTACTGAAAGACTTAAAAAAATATACACAATCTAAAATATTACTAAGACAAATTATCAATAAAGATCCAAAACAATTTGATGCATATTTATTGCTCTCAGAATTAGAATATCTCACTAAAAACTGGTTAAAAGCAATTGAACAAACAAACACCTATCTACAAATAATTGATTTTAAAGACCCAAAAAATTATCTTGACATTTCATGGGCATATTTCCTCATTGGAGAATCAAGCAATTCAATGGACTATATTATCCAATTTATTCAAGATAATCAAAAATTATTAAACATTAATTTATTCGTGTTAATTGATGCTATCTTAAAAAAAGGAATTTATCATTTCATCCAAGATGAAGATTTAATGTTTAATCTAATAATGAATGCTATTTTTCAAATAGAAACATATGACGACATCATATTCACAATTTTCATTAATAATTTAGCTGTACTCAAACAAATTCCTTTCTATGAATTTAATAAAAATAAAATTAAAGACTTGGAATTACAAATGCAAACTTTAAAAATTCTTAAAAATTCAACACATGATATTATTAAAATAGTTTGATTTTCCTAAAAAGAGAAATTAATATATTAATCAATATAGCCGTATAAAAGATTAATGAAAGAGAAATATAAGAATTAAAATAATCCTGAAAATTGAAAAACTTGTATTCAATAAATATCATCAAAAATGAAATCGGAAAAATAAGCCAAGGATTTACAAATGCAATATACAATATACAAATTGCAAGCCAACCATTATTTAATCCTAAGTTATAAGAATAAAAATTAAAATTTATAGCAAGAAGTGAACCTGCAATACTTGCAAAGAACACTGACATCAATATAGCAAAGGATTTAAAACAATAACTAGTTTTCTCTCCCAATAAATTATCATAATCATTTGAACGAATAAATTCAAAAACTACTCTTACTCTTGAATAATTTAGTATATAAATGCTTAAACCTAATAAAATAAAAAACAATACGGTAAAAAATGTAGTAGCAAAATTATTAGATATATTTAAACTAAAGCCGGGTATAAAATTAAAATTAGCTTTCATTAAAACTCCTACTAAAAAATAACACAATATGTTAATTCCTATACCTGCTATAAAAATGTTATAGCCATTTTTTACAAAAAAAGACAAAACAACTCCAAACATCAAGCTAACAAAAACTGTTATGATAACCGATACAAATATTCCATATCCTAAATAAATCAAAAAAGATGTCAAAAAAACAGCTAAAAAAGAAATTCCTTCAATAGATATATTTAACAGTCCTATTTTTTCAGTGTAAAGAATCCCAAGAGCCAAATATGCAAATATTATAGAATTTAAAAAAATACTAAACATTTATTTTTTACCTGAATTAATTAAAAATAATGAGATAAAAATTGCAATAGACTGATATAAACCAATAAACTCAAACTTAAACGCATAATTTATTTTAAGATAATTATTAAATTCATTAAGCATGGAAAAAAATAAACTAAAACAAACCACATACATATAATTAAATCCTGACACTACCGCAACAACAAATCCACTCCAACCAAGACCAGCGGTTAATCCTAAAAATAAATGATTTTTAAAAAAAATTAAAAATATTGAACCTACAAGTCCATTAAAAAAAGCACTGGTAAATACTGTAAAAAACTTATACTTAAATTCATTAATACTGAAAAATTTGCTTAAAGGCTTTCTATCGCTTAATATTTCAAGTTTTAATCCTAAAATAGTTCTTTTATGAATAAATAAATAGCTCCCCCAAATTAAAACACCAAAGACAAGCAAATAAGGCAAAGAAGCATCAAGAGAAAATATCTTATTAATACTTTTTGTTCTGTTTAATAATTCGTTTGAACCTAAAAGCTTTGATATTAAACCATCAACTAATCTCTGATTCCCATAAGACATTAAAAGACCTGTAAGCATCCCATTTAAGCCAAAAAAGAATGTTAACAAAAAAGGAATAATTCCTATTAAACCAACTAAAATGGAGCTTAAAATCATTATTAATACAAAACTAAAGTATGTAAGTTCAAAAAACTCACATAATATATATGATAAAAATGCTCCAAAATAAATTTGACCTTCATCTCCAAGGGTCAAACTATTACTCCTAGCACAAGTAGAAATTCCTGTTGCAATTAATAAGAGCAATATAAAATTCCACAATATCATCTTAATATAAGAAAAACTAAAAAATCCATCAAAAAAATAGCTAATACCTAATATACTAAGTGAAAATACTAAGAGAACATATTCTTTTTTTAATGTCCTCATATAAACAACATTTCCTTTAAAACTGTTTTGTTGATATTTTCCCTTTCTAATCTTAATACAACTTCACCGGCCTTGATTGCCAAAACATTATCTGATAAAAGAAGAAGTTCATCTAAATTAGGAGTAATCAATAAAACAGGCTTTTCATTAGAAAAATTACGAATAAAATTAGATGTTTCAATATATGCCTTATAATCTAAATTGCTAAGAGGTGAGAAACAAATTAAAAAGCTCTTTGTAATATATTTTTCTCTAAAAAGAGCAAGTTTTTTTAAAGTCCCCCCAGAAAATGCAAAAGATTTAGAATAAAAAGTTTTTAATATCTTACTATCACAATATTCCATATCTTTCTTAAAAAATTTTTTAAGCTTATCAATAGTAGATTGTTTAATAAAAAATTCATTCTCAAAACTCATTATCTTAGCCAAAAAGCTATCTAATATAGTAGTATTATCAGAAAATAAATTGCCAATTCCTAAAGGTAAAAATCCTGCCTTTAGCTCATAAACATCAATACGTTCGTATCTATGTCCATTCATTTTAATACATCCTACAAATGGAATTTTACCCAGAAATAATTTTTCCCATGTTTTTATTGCTGCATCTTCTGCAATAATTCCTAAAACCCCTCTTTTTTTTAAAGAAAAACTAATATCATACTTCCAAAAATCTTCAAAAAACAAATTAAATTTTATCAAGTCTTCATTTAACTCACTACGCCTAATACTTGTAGTAATAAATTTATCAGTAGGTATTTCAATCTTGCCAAGTATAACCTCTTTATTTGTTGTTCTAAAACACTTTCCATCTTTTAAAATAATAAATTCGTCACTAAAAATTATAGCATCCCCAATCTCTCTATGTGTAATAAAAAGAGAAGTAATGCCTGCTATTTTAAGATTTTGAAGCAATTTAATAAAATCTTTAGCCTCTTTTTGAGAAAAATAAGCTACACTTTCATCAAAAATAATGATCTTTGCATTTCTTTTAAGAGAAGAAATAATAAGCAAAAAATATATTTCTTTAATATTTAAATTTTGTATTCTAGTCTCTAAATCAAAAGAAATCTCATAAAATTGTCTAAGCCATCTATAATATCTATAAGTTTTAGCTTTATTCATCGGCATAAAAAATTTAGAATCAAACCAATAAATACTAAGATATTCCCAAATCCTTAAATTCATATCAAGCTTTGGAATTTGTGACACAATATAAATACCATTACTTTTTGCCACGTCCACATTCCAGTTTCTTTGCCTATTATTATTTACAAAGACATCACCACTATCAAAATAAACAAAACCAGCTATAATTTTTGACAAAGTACTCTTGCCTTCTCCATTCCTTCCAATTACAGTTAAAATTTTAGCTTCTTCAATCCTTAAATTTACACTATCTAAAATAGGTTTCTCAATGTCTGGGAAAGATTTTATTATGTTTTTAAACTCTATCATAAAGAATTATAAGCCTATTCTCATTTCACTATTACTCATCTCTTTTATCTTTTTCTCAATTCTCTTCTTAAGTTCTAAATCAGTATGATTTATATAAAATTCATTTAATAAATTAAATGAAATTCCCCCCTCTCTAAATCCAAAAACTTCATAAGTTCCATACTTAATCTCTCCTTTTAAAGCTTTACTTAAGACTTCTTTTAAACAAAACTTCTGATTTGTAATTCCTGAACCAATAATATTATCCTTATTATCCAAATAATCTTCACTATCAAAAAGAACAGCGAAAATACCATGCTCACGCACTGATGCAAGAACTCCTTCAATAGCTGTTCCAACAATTGGAAGAATTACAGAAACTCCTGACTCTAAAATTAAAGAATCAGATAACATTTTAGCTCTATTGCTATCATGCCAATTTCCTAAAGTTCTAAAAAATACTTCTGAATCTAAAATTGATTTAACTCCATCCTTAAAATAAGGAAAAATATAATTATTCATAACAGGATACTCTTGACCAGAAATCAAGGCAACATTCTTATTTGATAAATTAGAGCTTTGTAAAAATAAACCCACATAATATCCTAATATATAAGCCTCTTCTGCAACATTATAAGAGAGTGAATATACTTGAGGATTAGTATTCTTAACTAAAGAATCAAAAAGCAAAAATTTCGTATAAGGATAATTATGATAAACTTTATCGATAAGTTTCTGCATTACATTATTCGTTGTAATTAAAAAATCAAAATTTTGAGAATTTAACAACTTTTCAAGTAATTCCATCCATTCATGCTGATTAAATCCAGCTTCAAAGAATTTAATTTCAATATCATTTCTATTTTTTTTAAATTCAATTAGAAAATCATATATTGTTTTATAGGAAGGGGAACCACTAATAATTCCAGGAATAAAAAACGCAATTTTTCTATTACATGAAGATTTGAGTTCTCTAATCTTAAAAAAGTTAATATAAACAAATAAAAACAAACAGATTATTGAAATCAAAATACAAAAAATTCTAACGAAAAGAAATCTATTCACAAAAATTAAACACCTTCTTTTCAAAAAATGCAATCAATTAAGAAAACAAAACAATATAAAATTGCAAACCTAATACTCAAAAAACACACCAATTCCTTAAAGAAAGTTTCTTTGTAAGAGAATACCATAAAAGCCTGTACTACGTCCAATTCTTGTATTAAATTTTACATTAAACAAGCTTAAAATAAACCTTTAATCAATAAAAAATCCATTAATTTAATTCAATATAAAAATTATCAAAATCAACTAAAAATGACTATTTATTATAAATGACTATTTATTATAATTTGATAAATATTTTATCAAATTTAAAATTCTCCAGGCTTTAATAAATAAAATTCATCAATACTCAAATTACTAGGAATATCACCATTTGTACGAACTAAATACATTTTAAAAGAATAAATGGTTTTAAAAAACTTCTTGAGTAAAAATGATTTGTTTTTTTTATAGTTATTGAAGAAGTTAAAAATAGAACCATGGATAACGACTTTATTAGACATATCAGAAAAATTCTTAACAATATCTTCTATGAAAAAAAACATATTGGCCAAATAAATGAAATTATTAAAAAGAATACCTATCCTACCTTTTAGATAATTAACATAATTCATCATAATAACCCTATCTCCTAAAATATGGTTTTTGTCCTCTAAACTCCACTTTGAATATATGGTATTAAATTTAGGATCTCTTACCAGATAATCATAAACAAAATCAAATTTAAAACTAATCTCAACATATTTTGAAAATATATAATTTGAACACCTGCTAACCAAGGCAATAAAATTTTTATGAGACATCTCTTTAAAATTTTGAATTACATTCTCATAAACAGAATCACCATTTTTAGATAAAAAAGATTTATTATCCCAAAGTAAAATACTAGTACCTGTTGAAATCCAATATTCATTCTTATTATAATGCCTAAGCATGCCATCAAAAACACTAACAAAATAACTATTAAAATATTCACAATTGACATAAAATTTTGAAGGAACATCAGTCGCAAAAAAATAATTATTTATATCAACAGAAAATGAAGAACCTTTAATAACCTCATAAACAACAACATCTAAGCTACCTTTAAATAAATAAATTTTTGCATTTTGAACATCTTTAAGAGAAGAATAATAAATAAGGCTATGAGTGTTAGAATGTAGAGTTAAATCTGATGAAACGCCATTGATACCATACAAGCCTATCTTAATTTTAGAATTATCTCCAACCTCAATAAAATCATACTCAAAAATTTCATCTCCCAAATCTAATTTAACAGAAATAGCATTTCTTATAACGTTAATTTGACCTTCTATTTCTTTAACAGATGCTACTTGAGAAAATAATACTACTTGAAAGAACAAAAGTAAAATAATAATAATATATGATTTCAAAATTAAATCTTCCTCTTTTTTAAAATCTTATAAGCTTAATTATATCTTTTTTAGAAATATTTACTAACTTTAATAAAAATGAAAAATACGCTATAATTCATTAAAAATGCAAAAATATTATTTTTGCCAGGCCTGTTTTTAAAAAGATAAGGCATAATAAAAGTTACGATTTAAGTAGCTCTAACATAATATCAAAAGGATGTGACTATGATTAAAAAAATTAAATTATCATTTTTAATATTACATATACTTGTTTTTTCCTTAATTTCATGTTCAACCACTTCAGAGCAGCAATTAGATCAAGAAGAAAAAACATGTGGATATAATAAATATTCAAAGTCATAATAAAATGGTTAAAGTATTGATTAAATAAAATGGATACGAGATGAAAGCAAAAAATTGTATTATGTCACATTAAAATGTTATGCTGTTATAAGATGATATATAAAAATGAAAGAATTAAAAGAATTAATATCTAAACTAAAAAACAAATTTTTTAGCTTATTATAATCAATATACCATATAGAAAGGATGTATTTATGATACAAAAAAACAAATTATTATTTTTAGTGTTATCTATATCCGCTCTTTTCCTAGTTTCATGTGTAACCTCTCAGGAAGATAAAAAAAATAAAAACTCAAAAATTTCAACTAAGGAAACAGGGGATATAAGAAAAGATATTGAAGAAATCAAAAATGGAATCATAAGAGAGCGGGGAGATCTTTTTTACTCTGAAGAATTTAACGAAGCTGAAAGGCTTGAAAAAAACATGGAAGCAAAATTTGCTAAAAATATGATTAAAGAAGGTAATAAAACTGCTCTAAAAGTATTAGAAAGGTATAAAAATATCGCAAAAGATACAATAGAAAAAAAAGAAAAAATAAACTACCTGAAAAATAATATTGAAAAATACCTAAATGATGCTGAAATTAATGAAGCATATATATGGATTCCATTAGAAATCGATGAAGTAAATAACTTATATTTCGAAGCAACAAGAAAATATAAAATGTATGACATCGAACATTCCCTTGAAATGTATAGTAAAGCATTTAATAGGGCACAACAAGCTGCTAAAAAAGCAAAAGAAGCACGAGCTATTAAAGAAACAGATGAAAGAATGTACAAACAATTAAAAGCGTTAGAAGCTGCTTCTAATCTTCCCATCTATAACAACAACCAACTCATTAAGCCTTCACCATGGAATGGAAGAACTCTACTTAAGGATCAAGGCAAATATATAAACCTTTTAGACTATGAAAGCAATCATCCTTATTTATTTGGAGATGCGACTCCAATAGTACTTGCTTATGAAGAAACAGCTAAGGAAGTGCAAAAATCAGATTCAACTAAATTTAAAACTCTTCAGCTTATTGAAAAAGCTAGACAATTATGGAAACAAGGCCTTGAAGCTAAAAATCTTAATAACCTTAGACTTGCAAATGAATTATTTTTAGATTCTGCAAGATATTTAAAGGCTTATGAAAGCAATGCAAGTAAAGAACTATATATAATTAAAATTAGAAACACCTTATGGGGCATTTCTAAAAAATTATATAACGATCCTTATTTATGGCCAAAAATTTGGTTTGCAAACAGACAAAAAATTCAAAATCCAGATCTAATACATGAAAACTGGAAAATAATAATTCCTTCTAAATAAAAAATAAAAAAAGAAAATGAGCATATAAGCTTGTTTTCTTTTTTTAGATTTAATAGAATAAAATCTAAATCAAACATTTTAGTAAAAATTAATTATTAAATAAGAGAATAAAAAATGAAAAAGCTAATTCTAACAAGTATAATATTCTTTTCCTGCTACACAGCAGCACATCTAGATAAGCAACTCACAAAAGAAACTCCTTACAGTATTTACTTAAGAGAAGCTCAAAAATCAACAAATGTTAATGACTACAGATCTGCACTAAAGATATACAATAAAATGATTGAAAATCATAAAGACAATGAAAGTATTGTTGCTACTGGAAAGTACGAGATTGCATTTATATATTACATAACCAATAAAAAAGAAATGGCAAAAAAGTTATTTCAAGAAATAATACAATCCAATATACAAAATCCAAAATGGATTACACCATTATCTAAAAAGATAATGGAAAAAATAAACAACAATTAAGCTAAAAAATAAATTATGATATTCAACTAATGAAACTTAATTAAGTAATATTCCATAAATTATAATATCTTTTTCCTTAGCTGCTTTAATAACATCCTCATAAACTATAGGTCCTCTAGGATATTCATGAGGCGGTGCATCACCTAATACTATAATAAATCTATTATCTGCTTTCCAATCAAACTGAGTAACAGCAGCATTAATACCTTCAAATACCGCCTCAGGATGATCTCCACCACCACCCACATTAAGATCTTCAAGTACAATATTTAAATATTCTTTATTATTAAAATCAAAAGATCTCGTTAAAAAATCTTCAAGATAATCCTTATAAAATACAAAACCTATCCTATAAGATTTAAATTTATTTAGCTGAGACTCTACCATATCAAACAGATGTTTCTTTAAAATTTCAATATGACTTTTCATACTTTCAGTCACATCAATAACAAAAACAAGATCTAAATCAGCAAGTGGATCTTCTGACTTTTCTAAAATGTCTTTTATTTTATCAATAATATCAAGTCCCTTGTCTGCAACAAGCACATCATCAGAAAATCTATGAAAAGATTCTTCTAAACTACTATTAGGCTCTCTTGCATTTTCTAGCTGAGTGTCTCCAAAAAATAGCTCATAAGCATTATCTTTATATTTTCCTAAATAATCATTATATTTCTTCTCAAAAGTCCTAATTGAAAACCAAAAAGGTTCTTTATTTCTCTTAAGAACTTCTAAATTGATATCACCACTTCTTGTTGAAAAATCAGGAAACCCATATCTTAATCTCTTAGGTATTAATATATGAAAAGCTTGTCCAAATTTTCTATTCTTTACAGGAGTAGAAGACGTTAATGATAAAAGACTTTTATTTTGAATAACTCTGCCATTCAAAATTCTAATTTCATCTCCATTAACATCATTATATTCTAATGTTCTAAATGAATAAGTAGAAACATCTTTACTCTTATCTGGAATTTCAAAAGACTCAGTTAAAATAACTGATTTAATATTTGGCTTTTTCCTAATAAAAAGATGAAAACCATCTTCATGAGCTTCAACATATACATCATCAATATCAATACTTAAATCATCACCCATAGATGAAAACAAATTAAATACAATAAATAAGGAAACTATAAAGTAAGCTTTTTTCATATAAACCCTTACAAATTAATCATTTAACCTTACCCATACTCTTAACAATCAATTTCATCAAAAATTTAAAGATTATCAGATAAATTATCATAAAACAAAACTTTCGAAATAACAAAATTATTCTTAAAAATATCTCTAAGATTTAAGCTAGCAAGATCTTTTTTAGCTGTCTTAACCATATCATCACGATTTAATAGATCAAAAATTCTAGAAGATTCGGTCAAATGAGCAACTCCTGAATTAAAAAGGCTACTATCTTTAACAATACTAGTTCCACCCTTATTATCACTACCAAGAGATGCCACTACCTCAACAACTCCAAGATTATTGTAAATCTCAATTTCTCTGATCAACAAATTTCTATGATAATCATTTTCGTTAGGTTTAAAATTCAAAATGCTAGACTTTTCTGATTCTAAATTTTGCAATACTCTTAAATAATAACTTCTAGAAGCTTCTAAATCACCCATTTTATAAAGAACAGATCCAATTGAATTTAAAACTTTATCACTATTCGCAAATCCAGACATATTCTCAACTTTAAATAAACAAGACAATGCATCTTTATAATTATGCTCCTTATAATTGAGCAATGCTAATTTATAATAAATATCTGGTGAATTAACACCTTCATCTATTGCCATATTATAAGAAGATATAGCTGATTTAAAACCATTTAAAGTTTTAAGAATATCCCCTTGCTTCTCATAAATTAAAGCAAGCTCTCTGGAAACTTTAACAAGTTCATTTTTTTTATAAAAATCATATTCATTTAAAGCTAAACTCATAATATTACTTGCTTTAAGTGTATCATTTTCCATCTCATAAATCTCTGATAAAAGCCTATAAGCAATTATCTTTTCAGCAAAATTTTCAATTAAATTTTCCTGTCTAAAGCTATTTAATGCTGTTAACAAATATCCTTCCGATTTTTTAAAATCACCCATATAATAAAAATATCTACCACTTTCAAAAAGAGCTTTGTTATAATCAGGATTCTTAATCAAAACTCTTCTAAGAATATATTCAATTTCCGAATTAAGATTAATATCATTTAAAACATCGGAAATATTTTTGCCATCACCTGTCTTAAAATTAGAAAATTCTTTACTAAGTAAGTCCATTTGAGCACTAAAATATTTAAGATTTCTAGAAAGAGCATTTATTCTTTTATGATAAACTTTAAACTCAATATATTTGTCTATTAATGTCTTAGCATACTTAGTATAAACTACCTCATCAATATCTAATTTAGAATTTGCCTTAATAAAGGCATTTACATTTTCTGATTCTCTCTCTGCACCAGCTTCAATATAAACATTAAAAAGCTTAAATAAAATTTCCTTCTTGCGACCATATTTTGAAAGTAAAATAGTGTAACTATTAATGCTATCTTTGTAATAGATAGGCTCTAGTTGAGCCCATTGAAAATAATTATCACCTTTAGCCATTAAGGCTTCATAATCATAAAGAGAATAAGATATAACTTCATCTAAAATTGAATTGGCATCAGCATATTCACCAAGCCTAATTTTCATAGAAGCATAAGATATATAACCATCCCTATCAAAATTTTTACGTCTTCTCTTAGAGGCATCCTCAGAAAATGGGTCAATAGTAAATAACTCTTCATATTTCTCCTCAGCACTATCAAAATCCCTTACATCTTCAAAAGCCTTAGCATAAGTAATAAACCAATGTTTGCTAGGTTGCATATAATATGCATCTTTAAAAGTAGCCTTAGCAAGTTCTTTCTTATTTTTATATATGTAAGATATTCCTTCTTTATACTTTCTATCAGATGCAATATAAAAAAACATAACATCAACTAAAAAATAAAAAGACAAAAAAGTTAAAATAATAAAAATAGACGCTATTTTTATTATTGGCATTAAAGCTTGAGAAGCTCTATAGCTAAATTTTTTTTCAAGCTTGCTAAATTCCTCTGACTTATAATACATAACGGGCAATTTGACAGAACGACCAATAATGTCTCCAACAAATTTAGCGATAAACTTAAGCCCTTTCGTATTTTGCTCAACAAGATCAATTAATGCCTCAATTTTATATTTAGAGACATTATCTAACATTAAAGCCTCAGCAACAGCAATTCTCAAATTTCTAGGATAAGAGTTCAAATTCTTAAAAAACAAATTATAATTAATTTGAACACTATTCTCATCTAAGGATTTATCATTATCATCTCTTAATAGTTTAGAATAATTTGAAGTATTAGGAACATGATTATCTTCTTGCGCATCAAGAGCATCCAAATTCTCATCAAAAGCATTTGCATTATTGTTATTGTCAGGGATTTCTATCTGATTAATTGTTTTATCTGATTCATTTAAAATACCAATAACACTATCAAAATCAAAAGCATCATTGCTATTAGTTATAGAATCTTGAGCTAAATCATTATCGATCTCACTATCAATAGACCCTTCAGAATTTAATAAATTTGAATCCAAATTATTTCTTAGATCTACATTTTGCAAATCATCAGAATTATCTAAATTCAAATTCATGGCATCATCTATACCAATAGAATTATCATCAAGAACTTTTGCAAGATTTTCTTCTAGTTCAGAACTTAAAACATCAAAATCATTATCTAAATCATTAAATTCAGAATCAATATCTATTTTATTAGAATCTTTTAAAATTTCACTTTCATTTGCAATGCGTTCCTGTTCCTCCTCACTATCAAGGTGACCAAGAATTGTATCTAAATCAAGTTCGTCCTCAGATTCTTCTTCTAGACCTATAATATTGTCTTTGCCTTCTTCTTCCCAAGGAACAATAACCTCCCCATCCTTTGGAGGCTCAATATCCATTTTTATACCAAAAAGTTCTTTTTTAGCTCTTTCATCAGAAATATTGTCAAGAATTTCTTTTTTAAACTTATTTATTTTTTCTACATCAGGCATAGTATAATAAAAATCCTAATTCAAACTATTATATATTTTGGCCCCCATTTCATGAAGAACCTCAAAACGCTTTTCTAAATCATCAGCAATTCTAGAACCTAAAAGCTCTTTTGTTGGTTCTAAACCTTCTTGATTTAACTGCTCTGAAATTAAATTTTTATACTCAAATATGTCTAATACTTCTGTTGAATTATACACAAGAATATCTTCTTTAAAAAGATCACAAGACATATCTTCATTTGGAGAAACTTCAAGGACATTACCATTAATACTAACCATGACAAAATAATCAAAAAGCTTAAAATAACCTAAAACTCCTGAAATTATTTTTTTAGTCTCAGGTCTACCCTTTCTATATCTTGTGGCTGTTGGAAAAATAAGAATTATATGTCCACTGGTCTTTTTATCTACAATATATTTCATAGAATTAGCATTAAAAACTCGTCTCTCTCTAACCTTTTCACGCTCAACTCCAACAAACGAATGCGGAGGATAAATAAATATTACGCTATAACCCAAAGATAAAGTTTTAACAAATAAACTGTCTTGAAAAAGCTTAACACCAGCTACAGGAATAATGTGATCTGCAACTTCTTTATAATTCATTCTATTAAGCAAAAATTGAAAGCAAGGAAAATCAAGATTACTATAATGTTCCATTAATATAATTGAAGACTTTCCAGATTTAGATTTTTCATAAAGCTCTAAAATATTTTGAATACCAATAATAGTAGAACTATCTTTAAGAAGCCTTTTGATCATAGTATCAACCAAATTCCTACTAACAGGATCGCCTTCATGATAAAAATCATTCAAACAATTTACATTTTCAATAGCCTTAAATCTACTAAAAAATTCATTCTCAATATCTTTGAAATATTTATTAAAACTTTCATTATGTATAAACATAAAACTCTATTCCTTAAAGTTATTAGAAATAATATACTAGTAAATCAACAATATTTCTTGTAAATAGTTACATGAAAAACATTTTCCTTTAATTATACTTTATTTATTTATCAAATTAAAGTAAAATCCATTCAAGTACGTTAAACAAAATTCATAAATACTTTAGGAGAATGAGTTATGAAACATAGAACCATAATTCCTTTATTACTTTTTACTATATCATTAATTTCTTGTTCAAGTGACGAATACAAAAATAAGATAACATTTAGAGTTACAAATGAAGCTGAGCCTGATTCACTTGATCCTCAACTTGCTACTTCTGTTCAATCATTTAACATAATTGTAAACACATTTTTAGGACTAACAGTAAGAAATACTCAAACTGGTGGATATAAACCAGGGCTAGCCAAATCTTGGGATATTTCTGATAATGGTCTTGTATATACTCTTCACTTAAGAGAAGGTCTTATTTGGAGTGATGGAGTTCCCATTACTGCTGAGGGTATCCGAAAGTCTTACCTGAGAATTTTAAACAAAGAAACAGGTTCACAATATGTTGATATTGTTAAATCAACTATAAAAAATGCACAAAATTATTTCGAAGGTAAAATATCAGAATCCGAACTTGGTATTAAAGCTATAGATAATAATACTTTAGAAATAACTTTAGATACTCCAAAACCTTATTTTCTTGATATGCTAGTACACCAAACATTTATACCAGTACCAATTCATGCTATTGAAAAATATGGAAAAGACTGGACAAAACCTGAAAATATTGTAGTAAGCGGTGCATACAAATTAAAAGAAAGAATACCCAATGAAAAAATAGTACTTAAAAAAAATGAGAAATACTATAATACTTCAAATGTTGAAATAGATGAAGTTATATTTTATCAAGTACAAGGCAACACTGCTTATAACATGTACATAAATGATGAACTTGATTTCCTTATGAAAGTAGCATCAGACTATTTAGATGAAGCTAGAATAAGAAATGATTACTATTCTTATCCTGTAAACAGAGTAGTATACGTGGCATTCAACACTACTGTTAAACCACTTGATAATGTAAAAGTTAGAGAAGCTTTAACCCTTGCAATTGACAGAGAATCACTAAGCAAAATTACTCTAAAAGGTCAATCACAACCAACAAGAAACTTAACACCACCATTTGAACACTACTCTTATGGCAAAAAACTAGAATTATTTGATCCTAAGAGGGCAAAAAAACTACTAGCTGAAGCTGGTTATCCTGATGGTATAGGTTTTCCTACGCTTAAATATAAGACTGCACAACGCGATGAAATGGCAAAAACTGCAGAATTTTTACAAGAACAATTAAAAAGAATACTAAATATTAATATAGAGATTGAAATTGAAGAATGGAATACTTTCCTAGGTAGCAGATCCATGGGCAATTATCAAACTTCATTCATGGGATGGACAGGAGATTATACAGACCCATTAACATTCCTTGAAAGTCTATTTACAACAGAAAATCAAGGATTTGGAGCATACGGATATTCAAATAAAGAGTATGATAATTTAATAAAACAATCTAATTCCGTGCAAGATCCACTAAAAAGACAAGACATTCTAAGAAAAGCTGAATCAATTATTATAGAAAAAGATTTCCCAGTAGCTCCACTCTCAGTACTTAAATCATACTATCTATTTAGACATGACAAATGGACAGGATGGACTCCTAATGTTTCAGAATGTTATATTTATGAAGAAATAAAACATCAAAAAGAAAATAATTAACAATAATTATAAAAACTACCATTTCTACAGACTATAGGAATGGTAGTTTTTTAGCACAATAAAAACTTTAAAATTATTAAAAATTTTTACATTTATTTTCATCTTAATTATCTAACCATTATATCTGACAATATTTATTGTCTATTATATATTTATACTTTTATCGACTTTATGATATACTAAACAAGTTTTTCAACAAATAAATTTTCATTATCTATGATTTTTAATGAATTGTTATTAATTTTAGTGCACAGGAGAAAAATAATGAAAATCAAAAAATGCATATTTATGGTACTTATTATAATAAATTTTATATCTTGTAATAAGGAAAGCAACAGAGAAAACTTGACATTCAAAATTAGTATGGGAGCAGAGCCTAAATCAATAGATCCTCAACTAACTGAAGACAAATTAGGCGCGATTATAACTTCACACATGTTTAGTGGTATAGTAAATGGTGATTCACAAACTGGTGGATATAAACCAGGATTAGCTAAATCTTGGGACATTTCTGATGATGGTCTTGTATATACATTTCACTTAAGAGAAGGTCTTATTTGGAGTGATGGGGTTCCAATTACTGCTGAGGGTATACGTCAATCTTATCTTCGAATATTAAATAAAGAAACAGGGTCAAATTATGTTGGTACAGTTAAGTCAACAATAAAAAACGCACAAGATTACTTTGAGGGAAAAATACAAGAATCTGAACTTGGTATTAGAGCCATAGATGAACTAACACTAGAAATATCTATTCTTACTCCAAAACCTTATTTTCTTGATATGCTAGTACACCAAACATTTATACCAGTACCAGTACATGCTATTGAACAACATGGAAAAGATTGGACAAATCCTGAAAATATTGTAGTAAGTGGTGCATACAAATTAAAAGAAAGAATACCCAATGAAAAAATATCACTTATAAAAAACGATAAGTATTTTAATGTCAATGAAGTTGAATTACAAGAAATTATATTTTACACAATAAGCGATACTTCAACTGCCTATAGAATGTACGAAAACAACGAAATTGATGCACTTACAACAATCCCAAATGATTTAATTAAAGAAATAAAACTAAGAAATGATTATTATTCATCTGCTGTTAATGGTCTTTACTACTTTTCATTTAACACACAAATAAAACCACTTGATAATGTAAAAGTTAGAGAAGCACTAACTCTTGCTATTGACAGGGAAACATTAACAAAAAAAGTTTTGGCAAATGATTCTATTCCTACAAGAAGGATAAGTCCAAATTATAATAATTATTCTTACGGCAAACAACTAAAATTATTCGATCCTGAAAGAGCAAAACAATTAATGAATGAGGCTGGCTACCCCAATGGTAATAAATTCCCTCAACTAAAAATCAAATATAACACAAACGAAAGCCATAAAAAAATTGCTGAATTTATTCAAAACCAATGGTTAAGTATTTTAAATATAAATACTGAACTTGAAAATGAAGAATGGGCATCATTTATAGAAACTAAAAACAAAGGAAATTATGAGATAATAAGAGCTGGTTGGATTGGAGATTACTCAGACCCATTGACATTCTTAAGCTTATTCCAAAAAGAATTTTCACATTTTTCTTCATATAACTATTTTAATCAAGAATATGAAGATTTAATAAAACAATCTGATCTAGAGCAAGATCCACTAAAAAGACAAGACATTTTAAGAAAAGCTGAAGAAATAATCATAGAAAAAGATTTCCCAGTAGCCCCAATATATATACATGCAGGCAATTACCTATTTAGAAATGACAAATGGACTGGTTGGACACCAAATATTTCAGAAAGGTTCAATTTCTATGAACTTAAGAGATTAAAAGAATAATACATAGATAAATATTTATTTAAATGATTAATAGATAAAGCTCTATTAATCATTTAAAATCACATAAAACCAGTTTTGTTAAATAATGATATTCATACAATAATGATGAATTTATAAAAAAAACATAATTAAATAATATACAATCATAGATATATAAAAAAATATCAATTTACAAAGCAATTAAAATAAATTAAAATTATTTGAATAATATTTAAGATCATATGTTAAAATGATTAACTATAAGATTTAAAATTTTTCTCTTGTGATAAGGAGCAACTATGTTAAAGTTTATATTACAAAGGTTACTAGAAACAATACCAACTTTAATAATAATAATTTTTATTTGTTTTTTAATAATGAGACTTGCTCCTGGAAATCCATTTGACTCTGAAAAACCCATTGCTCCTGAAATAAAAGAAAAATTAATGCAAAAATACCACCTTGACAAACCTTTTTATGTTCAAGCCTACTATTATATCACAAATATTTTAAAAGGTGATTTTGGTCCATCATTAGTAAAGAAAGACTTAAGTGTAAACCAATATATAAAATTAGGGATTCCTAGATCACTTACACTCGGGCTAATAAGTCTCATTATATCTCTTACACTTGGCATTTTACTAGGAACAATAGCAGCCATTAAGAAAAATACACGTATCGATTATATAATAAGATTAACAGCAATGTTTGGGCTTTCAGTACCTACTTTTGTAACTGGACCCATTTTGCAATATTTTTTATCTATAAAATTAGGATTATTTTACACTTCTGGCTGGATCTCAGAAAGAGGGGGGCTTACAAATTTAATCATGCCAATATTAACAATGAGTTTGCCATGGGTAGCTATTTTTACACGAATAACTAGAGGCTCTACTTTAGAAATACTAAATAGCGATTTTATAAGAACAGCAAAAGCTAAAGGACTAAGTTTTAATGTAATAATAAGAAAACATGTGCTAGTAGGTTCTTTGCTCCCTTTAATAAGTTATATAGGCCCGGGATTTGCTGGTATAATTTCTGGGAGTATAGTTATTGAGCAAATATTTAGAATTGCTGGAATGGGAATGTTTACAGTAGAAGCATCTCTAAACAGAGACTATCCACTATTAATGGGCTCATTATTAATATATTCAATAATCTTGCTTTTCTCCATTTTAGCATCTGATCTTGTTTATAAAAAACTTGATCCACGAATATAGGAGAACAAATGAGCAAAGATAATACCTATGTTGAAACCCAATCAGCAAACAATCGCGCTTGGCTAAGATTTAAAGAAAACAAACTGGCATTTATTAGTATATTTGTAATTGGATTTTACATACTAATTGCAATGTTTCAACCAATACTACCAATATACAAATATTATACGCAAATAGTAGAACATGCTGATTTGCCTCCATCTCTTAGACATGCAGGAGAACTTTGGTACGAAAAGGAACTTAATTTTATAAAAAGATTAGCGACTAAAGAAAAAAGAGAAATAACAAATGAAGAAAAAACAAATCTAGAGGAAATAAAAAGAAAAATAGAAACTGATATTCAAACAATTGATGGAAAAGAAGTTAAAATACACAAAAGAATATATCTCTTAGGCACAGACAGTCTTGGAAGAGATTTACTTTCAAGAATAATACAGGGAAGTCAAATATCAATATCTGTAGGAATTATAGGAGCCTTTATATCAATGATAATAGGAACCATTATAGGTGCAACAGCAGGATTCTTTGGTGGTATCATTGATAAAATAATAACTAAAATAATAGAAATTCTTTATGTCCTTCCCACTTTACTTGTAATAATAACACTAATGAC
The DNA here is from genome assembly GCF_019669085.1 of Borrelia sp. HM. NCBI lineage: Bacteria > Pseudomonadati > Spirochaetota > Spirochaetia > Spirochaetales > Borreliaceae > Borrelia > Borrelia sp. HM. Next base: position 351,940 of record NZ_AP024401.1, read on the forward strand.
TATTATGGAAAGAAATATAATTGGATTATTTATTGCAATTAGCATTATCTCGTGGCTAACAATTGCTAGAATCGTAAGGGGTCAAGTAAAATCACTAGCACAATCTGAATTTATACAAGCAGCCAAAACACTAGGTGCAACAAATAAAAGAATGATATTTAAACATTTAATTCCTAACAGCATTGGCATGATAGTAATTATTACAACAATGAATGTTCCATCATTTATTCTGTTTGAGTCATTTCTATCATTCTTGGGTCTTGGAATATCAGCACCAATGACTAGTTGGGGAGAATTAATAAAAAATGGAATTTCCACATTTATTGAATATCCATGGAAAATTTTTATACCAGCAACAGTCATGACAATATTTTTATTATTTATGAACTTTTTAGGAGATGGATTAAGAGATGCATTTGATCCAAAAGACAATCTCTAGGAGCAATCAAATGGAAGAAGAAAACTACATACTAGACATAAGAAATTTAGCAATTGAGTTTAAGCTAAAACATACAACAATATATCCCGTAAACAACATAAACTTAAAAATGAAAAAAGGTGAAATCAGGGCTATTGTTGGAGAATCTGGTAGTGGTAAATCCGTCACAAGCATGGCAATACTAAAACTTTTACCAGAAATGACGACAGTATATAAAAGTGGAGAGATACTATTTGAAGGTCAAGATTTATTAAAACTTAGCGAAAAAGAGCTTCAAAGTATTAGAGGTAATAAGATAGCAATGATATTTCAAGATCCAATGACTTCTTTAAACCCATACTTAAGAATATCTACACAAATTGAAGAAACAATAATGCTACATCAAAAATTAGATAAAAATAAAGCTCAACAAAAAGCAATAGAAATGTTAAAAACGGTTGGGGTTGTAAATGCAGAAGATAGAATAAAGCATTATCCACATCAATTTTCAGGAGGAATGAGACAAAGAGTTATGATTGCAATGGCTCTAAGTTGCCATCCATCATTATTAATTGCTGATGAACCTACTACGGCTCTTGATGTTACAATCCAAAAACAAATACTGCTGCTAATTAAAAATCTTTCTAAAAAATTTAATACTTCAACTATATTAATAACTCATGATTTAGGTGTAGTTGCAGAAGTTTGTGATACAGTATCTGTAATGTATAAGGGACAATTTGTAGAAGAAGGTACAGTACAAGAAATATTTAAAAACCCTAAACATTCATACACAATCGGACTTTTAAAATCAATACTTACTCTTGAACAGGATCCAAATAAAAAACTATATTCCATCAAAGATCATCCTATTGAAATCACTACAAGTATAAATTGAGGAGTTTAAATGAATAGCAAGAAAGATATAATTCTTAAAGTGGAAAATTTAGTACAAACATTTACAATTGGAGAAGATTTCTTATTCTGGAAAAACAAACGTAAGGTAAATGCTGTCAATAACATAAGCTTTGAAGTTGAACGTAATAAAACATTAGGACTTGTTGGAGAATCTGGATGTGGAAAATCAACAACCTTAAGAACAATCATGCAACTCTATAAACCAACATCAGGTAGCATATATTTTAATGAAAAAGACATTACCAAACTATCAAAAAGAGAACTTCTCAAAACCAAAAAAGACATGCAGATGGTCTTCCAAGATCCACATACATCCCTTAATCCAAGAATGACAATCAAAGAAATAATAGCAGAACCACTAGTAATATACAGTGAAAATAAGATCCTTCCAAAAACCAAACAAGAAATAGATAAAAGAGTAAACGAACTAATTGATATTACTGGCCTTGAAAAAAGCATGCTTTCAAGATATCCACATGAATTCTCAGGAGGACAAAGACAAAGAATAGGAATAGCAAGAGCACTTGCTTTAAATCCTAAACTTTTATTGCTAGACGAAGCTGTTTCTGCATTAGATGTATCAATAAGAGCACAGATTTTAAATTTGCTTAAAGATCTACAAAAAGAATTAAAATTATCGTATCTATTCATATCACACGACTTATCAGTAGTAAAATATATGAGCGATAAAATTGCTGTAATGTACATGGGTTCCATTTTAGAAATTGCACCTAGAGAAACTTTATTTTTAAATCCTAAACATCCATATACAAAAACATTAATAGCATCTATCCCTGAAATTAATCCTGAAAAAATAAAGGACAAAAAAACAATCAAACTTGACGAATTATCCTTAATAAATATAAATAACACATCCTTTACATCGGAAAATGCACCTCTTGAAGAAATAGAAAAGGATCATTTTGTATCTAAATACCTATTTGATGAAATGAATAGTCTGCTAAATGAATAAATGATATAACTTTTTATTTAAATTGATTAGAAGCTAATACTACCGGTAAATCTTAAAAAAAATTACAAACTCAAATTACGAATTTTAACTTCATCAAAAAACTAATTATCAAAATATGAAACCTCAAAATTCATCTTGGTTTCATTGCCTCCAACTGAATACAAATTAATTCTATTAACATTATTCTTATCTATAACTTTATTACCAGACTCAACAAAATAATAATAAATTCTACCTTTAGGAAGGTCTTTAAGCTTAATAGTATAAACACCCTTATAAGGTTCTTGTTCAATTAATCTATTGAAAAACGGATTAAAGTTATTAAAATTGCCAGCTATTGTAACAATCTGGCCAGGACGTCCTATATAAAAAATTTCAACTTCCCTACTCTCAGAAGAATCAATTGGATTTCGTAAAGAAGCATAGCAATTCTCTACACCTATGTCAATTATAGAGAATAGTATTGAATCTTTATTAACCGCTACATTTTTATTATACTCATCATTCGTCCAGATACCATCTACAACAAGCCTATATTTAACTTTACCAACTCTATGGGGAAGATTTACCTTGACAAAAAAAAGCCCATATTTATTTTTCTTAAATAAATACTTTTTTGAATAATCATCAAAATCAAAAGCAGCAAAAATTTTTCTAACACCTTTATTAGAAGGATAAAATATAATAATCCTCTTAGAATCAACAATGGGTGTCAAATTATCCTTTCTTGTTGAAACTTCTAAAAATTCATTTAATGATAAATCAAAATTTTGAACTATATAAGATTTTGAATAAACACTAATAATATTAAACAAAAAGAATATCCAATAAAATTGCCACTTAAACATTCTTTCTATCATTTAACTTAAAACCCAACAAACAATTCTTTTGCCAAAATACTACACATTTGTCTTATTTATCATTATACTAAAAACATATATTAAAGTAAATATACAAATATTAACCTATAAGGAGTGTATAAAATGGGTTTTCATATTTATGAAATAAAAGCTAGGCAAGTCATTGATTCTAGAGGAAATCCAACGGTTGAAGCAGATGTAATACTTGAAGATGGTTCTATGGGTAGAGCAGCTGTCCCATCAGGTGCATCAACAGGAACAAATGAAGCTGTTGAACTAAGAGATGGTAATAAATCTGTTTATATGGGCAAAGGAGTACTTAAAGCAGTTGACAATATAATAAACATTATATCTCCAGAACTTGAAGGAATGAATGCTTTGAATCAAGTTGAAATCGACAGAAAAATGATTGAACTTGACGGAACACCTAACAAATCAAAACTTGGAGCTAACGCTATTCTTGCAGTTTCAATGGCTACAGCCAAAGCAGCAGCTAAACACCTTGGACTTCAAGTTTATCAATATCTTGGGGCTTACAAATCCAACATTTTACCTACACCTATGTGTAACATTATAAATGGAGGTGCTCACTCTGACAACTCTGTTGATTTTCAAGAATTTATGATAATGCCAATTGGAGCAAAAACTTTCAGTGATGCAATAAGAATGGCTGCTGAAGTTTTTCACACACTCAAAGGCATTTTAAATAAGAAAGGTTATGCAACATCTGTTGGAGATGAAGGTGGTTTTGCACCAAATCTACAATCAAATGAAGAAGCCTGTGAAGTTATTATGGAAGCTATACAAAATGCAGGTTACAAACCTGGAGAAGATATTACAATTGCCCTAGATCCAGCAACATCTGAATTATATGATCCAAAAACCAAAAAATATGTACTTCGATGGTCAACAAAAGAAGAACTTACTTCTGAAGAAATGGTTGAATATTGGGCAAAATGGGTAGAAAAATATCCTATCATATCAATTGAAGATGGAATGTCAGAAGAAGACTGGAATGGATGGAAAAAACTTACAGATAAAATTGGAAATAAAGTTCAACTTGTAGGTGATGACTTATTTGTTACAAACACATCTTTCCTGAAAAAAGGAATTGAAATGAAAGTTGCAAATGCAATTCTTATCAAAGTAAATCAAATTGGAACATTAACTGAAACTTTTGAAGCCGTAGAAATGGCAAAAAAAGCTGGATATACTGCAATAGTCTCACATCGTTCAGGAGAAACAGAGGATACAACAATTGCTGATCTTGTTGTTGCACTTGGAACAGGCCAAATCAAGACAGGCTCTCTCTCAAGAACAGACAGAATAGCTAAATATAACCAACTCTTAAGAATAGAAGAAGAATTAGGAAGTATTGCAGAATATCATGGAAAAAATGTTTTTTATTCTATTAAATAATAAAAAAGCCCTTTAATAAGGGCTTTTTTATACAAATACAATGTAAAAACGAGTACTTATCTTTTTGAAAATTGAAAACTTTTTCTAGACTTCTTTTTACCAAACTTTTTACGCTCAACTCTTCTTGGATCTCTTGTTAAAAGCCCATTAGATTTAAGAATCATCTTATACCCTTTATCAAGCTCATAAAGAGCCCTTGCAATACCATGTCTAATCGCACCAGCTTGACCTGAAATACCTCCACCATAAATATTAATATAAAGATCGTATTTCCCAAGAGTATTTGTTAAAATCAATGGAGATAAAGCAATTGACTTTAATTTTTCAAGTTGCATATAAGAACCAATATCCTTACTATTGATCTTAATATCCCCTTTACCTTCTCTAATATAAACCCTAGCAACAGAAGACTTTCTCCTTCCAGTACCCATCCCTAAATTAATATCCTTAACATCTGAACTTGACATCTTGCCTCTCTTCCTAACTTAATTCTAATTTACAAGGATTTTGAGCTTTAAGCGTATGATTAGCATCAGCAAAAACTCTAAGATTCCTAAAAAGCTCACGCCCTAAAGGCCCTTTTGGTAACATGCCTTTAATAGCTATTTCAAGAGGTGCTGTTGGTTTTTTCTCAGATAACGTTCTAAAAGTATCAGAGTAAAGCCCCCCAGGATACCTTGAATGTCTATAATAAATTTTTTGAGAATATTTCTTACCAGTAAGCCTGATCTTTGAAGCATTGACAATTACAACATTATCACCTAAATCTTGATGTGGAGTATAATAAGGCTTATGCTTACCCCTTAAAATTTTAACAACTTCTGTAGCAACTCTACCAAGAACTTTATCTGCCGCATCAATTACATACCATTTTTTCTCTACATACTTTGGCTTAATCCATATTGTTTTATTACTTGTTATCCTATTCATAATAAATACACAGTCCTCACTTAGATATTCTACAAAATTATACTTATTCAGTATATTACTTGCAAGTTAACCTGTCAATACTGATATCCAAATTTATTCTGTAGTCTAAGAGAAACTTTTAGAAAACCATCTAAATCTCCTTTAGAAAATTTTAAAGGAACAAAACAAGGGGTGCTAAAAGTAGGGCTAATTAAATAGCCACTTTTTAAATACTCATTAAAAACTTCATTATGAAACTCAGGCCTATAAAGAGGAAACATGTATCTATTAATTATTCTAAACATAGGCGTAGCAAAAACATTAAAATTTATTTTTGAACTCTTCTCATAAGACAAAATATTAACAAACATATGCCTAGCAATCGCTAAAGTTAAAGCATCCAAAGTATCTCTAAATTCTATTTTTTTAGACAAATTATCTACTATAGCAATACTAATAGACATGCATCCAGGCATTGGAATATTTACAAGCATAGGATATCTAAAATTTCTAAACCCAATCCTAAATTCATATATGCCTTGTTTTTTTTCCCAAGGATTACTAAAACAACTCTGACCTGTTAAAGACAATAAAAAATCTCTAGCATCCCTTTCAAATTTAAAAACACATACAAAACCTGCTTCCTTAAAAAAAGAGAAAAGAATATTTTCAAACTGTTTTTTAAATATAGAAGGATAAGAAGCAGTAAGACCTCTTGAAAAAGTTTGCTTAAGAATAAGATTTAACCCATTAACTCTATGACCTAAAAAGTTTAGACCTCCATTTAAGTACAAATCTAAATATCTATTACCATTAATATCATAAAGATAAAAAAATCTTGCTCTTTTAATTATTGGCAAACGATCAATTAAAGATTCCCTATACATCCCTCAACTTGCCCATTAAAATTTCATTTGCAAGAATGGGATTGATTTTACCATAAGCCTTTTGCATAACTTGTCCCATCATAAACCTAATTGCATGATTTTTACCTTTCTTATAAAGTTCAATTGATTTAGGATTTTCTTTTATAACTTCCATTACAATTGATTCAATTAAAGATATATCACTTATCTGCTCTAAATTTTTTTCTTTAATAATGATAGAAGAAGAAATATTACGCTCAAGCATTTCTAAAAATATTGATTTTGCAAGCTTACCACTTATCTTTCCATCAACAATAAATTCAACAAGTTCACTAATATATGCTGGTGGTAAAATAAAATCAACTATGTTTATCTCTTTATCATTTAAAACGCTCAATACCTCGGACAATATCCAATTAGCCACTCTCTTAGGATCACTTGATCCCTTTGCTGCCTCTTCAAAATATTTAACCAAGTTTTTATCAGAAGTTAAAGTAATAACATCAAAATCACTAATACCATACTGATTTTTCAACCTTATTCTAGCATCAAACGGAAGCTCTATCATTCTACTATTCTTTATACTTTCAATATAAGAAAAATCAAGCTTGATCAAAGGTAAATCAGGTTCCTTAATATACCGATAATCAACGACCGTTTCCTTACTTCTTTGAAGAATTGTCACACTCCTTTTATCGTCAAAACCCATTGTACGCTTACCAATACTATCAAAAGTTCTTCTATGTAAAATCCATTCTTCTTTTTGCCTTAATTCTTCATAATCAATCGCCGATTTTACCGATTTAAAAGAATTTAGATTCTTTATTTCAGAAATGGGCGTTTTATATTCAACATCATTATCAATGATAAGTAAATTAATGTTAACATCACATCGAAACGATCCATTTTCCATGTTGCAATCAGATAAATCAAGGTATCTAAAAATTTCTCTTAAAGCAACTAAATAGGCAACAGCTTCTTCTCCGCTATTAATATTGGGACTTGAAACAACTTCTAATAAAGGAGCACCTGCACGATTAAAATCAATATAACTTCGATTCTCACTTTCAAGCAAATGCAAACTTTTACCAGAATCTTCTTCCATATGTATTCTAACAATATCAATTTTTTTTAGACCTGAAGAAGTCTCAATAAATATAAATCCATTCTCACAAATTGGTTCATCATTTTGAGATATTTGATATCCTTTAGGTAAATCGGGATAAGCATAATGTTTTCTATCAAACTTAACAATATTTCTAATTTTAGAATTAGTAGCATGCCCAGCTAAAATTGCACTATTAATCAGCTCCTTATTTACACTAGGCAAAGTTCCAGGAAGCCCAAGGCATATTGGACAGGTACGGGAATTTGGAATTCCTCCAGAATCATTTTTACATCCACAAAAAGCCTTTGTCTTTAATCCCAACTGTACGTGTACTTCTAAGCCAACTAGTAATTTATATTCCATTTAATCCATTCCCTCTATTATATTCTTTGCAAAGTTCAAAAGCTCAAAATCTTTTTTAAATTGACCAATGATCTGCATACCAATAGGCAATCCTTTGTCATCTTTAGCAAAGGGAACAGAAAGTGCAGGAGATCCAATAAGATTTGCAATTACAGTACACAAATCAGAATAATACATTTTTACAGGCTCATCAAAATTCTCACCAATTTTAAAAGGTTTTACAAGACTTGTAGGTGTAACTATATACGCAAAATTATTAAAAATTTCATTAAACTTAGGAATCAATAAATTCTCAATAATCTTGCAAGCCCTTGAATAGTATTTCAAATCATAACCTTCTGATAACAAATAATTACCAAGCACAATACGCCTTCTTACTTCTTCTTGCAAGAATAAACTCCTATGATTATGATAAAAATCATCCAGATTTAAATCATCATTTAGTCTTTTCCCATAATGAATACAAGTGTAACGAGCAAGATTAGAAGCAGCTTCAACTGGAGATACCGAATAGTAAAGAGAAAGCACAAAATTAATCTCCTCTATTGAAACCTCATGTATTTCAATTCCTCTACCTAAAAGTTTAGACTTAAATTTAGAAAACGCATGCGCAACCTCTGGTTCCATTAAATTCTCATCAAGTTCTTTAATTACAGCTACTTTAATGCCTGTTAAAGAATTGTTTAACAATGGATAAGGAGATTTAAAAATATCTATACTAGTAGCATCCATTCTATCAATTCCACAAGCAAAACTTAATATTAAAGCCACATCATCAATGGAATTTGAAAAAAATCCTATTTGATCAAGAGATGATGCATATGATACAAGTCCATAACGAGACAAACCTCCATAAGAAGGTTTAAAACCAATTAAATTTGCAAACGACGCAGGAATTCTAACAGATCCTCCAGTATCACTACCAAGTGCAAAAGGAGCTTGATTATCGGCAACAACAGCTCCAGAACCACCAGAACTGCCACCCACGACATATTCTTTATTTAAAGGATTAAAGGTAACCCCATAATACGAGAATTCACAAGAAGAACCCATTGCAAACTCATCCATATTAGTTCTACCAATCAAAATTGCACCTTTATCCTTTAATCTCTTAATAACAGTCGCATCATAAGGAGAAATATACCCTTGTAAAATTTCAGATGCACAAGTTAAACTCTTATCTTTAATTGCAATATTATCTTTAACAGCAATAGGAAGACCAATTAAAGGTAAACATTGACCTTGACCTCTATCTAAAAGCCCATCATATTCTTTTGCTAATTTTAATGCATCATCAAAAAATTCAATATAACCATTAACATCTTTATTTGCTTCATAAAGCTCTTTATAAAAGGTAACAACATCATAAATCTTACACTTTCGAGTTAATATTAATTCCTTAATCTTTACTAAACTTAAACCCCTTAAATCCAAATCAATACTCCCTCCCTATTTAAAGAACCTTAGGTGATGAAAAATATCCATCAACAAACATATTGCTAAATTTTTTAATAGATTCAATAGTTAAAGAAGATGAAACTTCGTCATCTCTACAGTCAGTAAGACTACACGTTTTCTTTTCAAAATCATTACTAACATCAAATTGAGAAATTTTATCTAGCATGTCAATAACTTTCTGAAATTTTGTAACAAATTCCTGCTCTTCTTTTTCACTTAACCTTAATAAGCTTAATTTCAAGCTACTTTCTAAATGAAGATCTTTCAAATTGCACCTCTAATAAATTTTATAAAGTTTTTTAATGTAGTTTGAGCTTAAAATAGCTTTTTTGCCATCACTTAGATTAATTTTAATAAATTGTTCATCATTTTTATACCATTTGTCAATAACTATACCATTTTTACCATCATAAGTTATATAATCTCCAATATTAAAGATTTTACTATCACTCTTTACAATACTTTTTGTTTTAAAATATTTAAAATTATCTTTTAAATATTTTGGAACAAAAACAATGTCATAATTGTATTCACTAATATCTTTAAAAAAAACTGAAATAGCTGTATTTTTTTGTATTCCGGCAAAGAATCTTTGCAAACTTATTGTAATAATAAGTTCAAGTTTGGCTCTAGTAATGGCAACGTAAAAAAGCCTTCTTTCTTCTTCCAATCTATCTTGGGTCAATGTGTCAATCTCAGAAGGCAATAATCCCTTTTCAAAACCAGATATTATTACTCTATCAAACTCAAGTCCTTTAACTCCATGAATTGAAGAAAGTATAACGCTAGATTTAGAATCTCCATGCACTAAAGATGAAAGAGAAGAATTTTCTAAAAATATTACAAGCCCTTCAACACTTCCTGAATATTCAACTCCACTGCTAATAAACTCATCAATATTTCTAGATTTATCATCATTATCAAATTTCTGATAATGATCCCAAAAACCAAAATTAATTACAACATCCCTTATAAATGAGGATAAGTTCACATAAAAATCTCTTTTTAGTTTTTCCCAAAGTTTATCATACAAACTTAGAAAATTAACAAGCGAATCTCTTGCTTTGCCCTTTAAAACATTAATCACTTTTCTGCTTGCAAGAATTAAATCAAGATTTACATCAAGATCATTGATAATCTCAATGATTTTATCCACGGTGCTCTTACCAATCCCCCTAGCAGGCTTATTTATTACTCTTAAGAAAGACACTCTATCTTTTTTATTTACAAAAAGCCTTAACAAAGAGACTACATCCTTAATCTCCTCTCTTTCATAAAATCTCATTGAACCTAGTACTTTATATGGGATATTATTCTTTAAAAAAGCTTTCTCAAATTGCAAAGATTGATAATTAAATCGATAAAGAATTGCTGTATCAAGGTTATCTTCAACAAGAAAATTTAAAAAATATTCCGCCTCTTCTGCAGGATTTTGGAATACAAAAAACTTTACCTTATTACCTATACTGTTTTCTGTAATTATCACTTTATCATATCGATTTTTATTCTTTGAAATAACATCATTCGCAACATTAACAATGCTTAAACTAGAACGGTAATTTTTTACCAAATAATATTTAGACACATTATCAAATGTTTTTTCAAATTCAAGAATATTTTCAATCCTAGCACCTCTAAAAGAATATATAGATTGATCTTCGTCTCCTACTACCATAAAATGCATATCTTTAGAATAAAGCTCTCTTAAAAATAAAAACTGTGCATAATTAGTATCTTGATATTCATCTACAAAAATAGCTTTAAACCTTGTATTAATTTTCGTTTTTATATCTTCACAATTTCTTAGCATTAAAGTAGCCTTAATAATAAGATCAGCAAAATCAAAAGCATTACTTCTAGATTTTTCTTGCTCATAAATTTCAATATTCTTGCAACTTTTTTCATCAAGACTATAATCATCATTTAAAAAACAACTCTCTTTATATTTAAATATTAAAGATGACATATTCTTTGCAAGTTCAATAGTTGGAGCAAGTCTAATTTGCTTAATAAATCTAACAACATCATTAGTATCCCAAATTGTGAAATTAGAATCATAATTTTCATCAAATTTTTTACAGTAAAGTCTTAAAAGCCAAGCACCAAAAGAATGAAAAGTTTGAATATGCAACGCCTTATTAAAATCAAAAAGAGAGTTTATTCTTAAATTCATCTCACTTGCGGCTTTATTTGTAAAAGTTAAAGCAAGGATCTCTTCTGGTCTTAAATACATTTTTTTGATTAAGTAAGCTATTTTAGCAATTATAACCCTTGTTTTACCACTACCTGGACCTGCCAAAACAAGAATAGGATTTTTGGTATCATCTAAAACAATCTGATTCTGATAAGAATTTAAACTAGAGAGAAATTTTTCTATTTTGCTCATTAATAAACTTCAGAAACTTTAAGCTCAAAACCTCCAGGGTTTTTTAACCAAAAAAATTGAACTGCCATGATTTCATTTCCAAAACTCTTTAAACTAGAAGTGATATCTTTACCTTGAAGAACAATGTTCATATCAGAAAGTCTTGATAAAAATAAAATTATAGAATTTTTAAAAGTTAAATTAAGAGGAACACCCTTGGATACAAGCAAAGATTTACCATAAAGATTACTCTCATCAGCATATCTTAAAAAAGTATTATTTAAAAAATTAATAACTAAATCAATAGTAACCATATTCTGAGAAAAATATACAGTGGGATATTCACTAATCACTCTTCCCTTAGGACCACTAACTTCAAATCCCCAATTCAAAATGTTAAATCTATTAGATAAATTGGTTTCAAACACATATCCCGCATTTAACACAATAGACTCTAAACTTATATGAGCTTCTTGAGAATTATTTCTAGAATAATTCTCATAAATCATCTTAACTTTGACAGTATTATCTAAGTTGATTTTTTGTGATTCTCCTAACTTAAAAATATATCGACCATTTTCTAAATTATTTGTAATAACCAAATCATCATTTAAAAAAGAGATTTTATACTCTGAAATTGAACTACCATAAATTAAAGATAACAAGTCACCTTCTTTAAGTACAACATTCCAAAAATTTTCCTTATCAAAAAGAATCTTGTGAAATTCAGGGTTTTTACCCGTCACATGATTTGATCTGAAAAATTTTCCCACAAACTTCTTAATAACAACAAAATTTAAAATGCAAAACATTAACACTATAATACTAATGACCCCTGACAATATCTTAACCACTTTAGAAAAATCTATCTTTAAAATATCAAAATATTTTTCTCTAAATCCACCTTCATTTATAAAATTTAAACTAATATTCTGCTCCTCAGCCTTAATCCCAATATAGTGACTATTTAGATTCCTTTTATACTCCTTAAAAAGAGATGAAACATACCAAACATCAACACCCAAATATTCACTATAAGCTCTTAAGAATCCTGAAATCAAAACTTCATTTGGAAACAACTCAAGATTAGAATCTTCAAGCGCTTTAAGATATTTAACAGAAATTTTAATATCATCAGATATCATTTCAAGAGTTAATCCTTTATCAATCCGAGTCTTTTTTAAAAAATCTCCAAATCTAATGAAATGCTCTTCTTGCATCTTTCCCCACCTCAAGTTTTTTTAATATCATACAAAAAATTATCTACCTTATTTGAAGTTTTTGGTAGTTCATACTTAAACTTACTTTCAGGAATCCCAACATTCAACTTCACAGACAAAAAATCAATAACGATTTCTCTACCACCACCTGTAGGATAAGCAATAACTCTCCTAATTACACCATTAGATGTAAAAGCAATCATAAAAGAGTCAATTGTAGCAGCACCTTTATAAAGTCGTCTTGAAAAAGTTAATTTTATAAAATTTTCTGATCCTCCCGATTCATCAAGAGGCTCTAAATTGGGAGAATTAGTATAAGATACGCTATATTCAGTACCTAATATATTCATAAAACCACTCCCACCTTTTCCCATAGTCAATTGTTGTCTAAAAGAAGTACCAAGAGATGGAACATAAACTGTTAAAACTTCTCCATCACTTACAAAAACCTGATTATTTGAATCAAAATTAACAATAAATTTATCGGGAAACTTATATAGCAAAGTTCCTGTTTGTTTCAAGCCTTTAACATTAAGACTAATTTTAGCCTGCATATCTTCTATATTTTGATATCTTGAAGAAATATCCTCAAAATACTGAGTAGCAGATACCTGAGCAAAAATTAAACAAGGATATAAAACTAATATTATTCTCTTAATCATATAAAAACCAGTATATTATTAATACAAACTTCAATAAAATATCATTCATATATGTCCAATGATAGAATAACTTGTTATAATAATAACTCTTATTTATAATATATCATTTTGTAAAATAATAATAAACATGTTTATTAAAAGATTTAAGGGGTAAAATGTCATTAAACTATAATGAAATAAACGTCTTACTTAAAGAATTACCATTAAAAAGGTCATTTATAAGAAAAATAAAACAACCTAACCACAAAACTTTGATTATAGAACTTTATAATAAAGAAGAAAATGAAAAAAATTTCAATATATTGATATCACTAGACTCAAAAAAAACAAGAATTCATAAGACAAGCAAAAGATTTGAAAATATTAAACCTCCATTAAGATTTTTTGAATTCTTAAAATCAAAAATTCAACATGGCAAAATATCTGAAGCATATCAAATAAAAAATGAAAGAATAATTTTCATTCAAGTAATCAAAGATAAAATAATAAACTTTATCTTCATAAAATTATGGCCATCATCTCCCAATATAATTGTAACAGACACAAATTTTAAAATCTTTGATGCATATTATAGAAGACCAAATTCAAATGAAATTACAGGAGAAATATTCACAACAGTAAAAAAAATTATTGAAAATAACACCATAAATGAAAAAAAAGAAGTTAAATTAAAAAATGAATACAATCCTCAACTATCTTATTCTGAATTTATTGAAAAATACTATGATAATTTAGAGATCAAAGAAATTCAAGCACATAATACAGAATTACTTAAGCAAAGATATGAAAAAGAAAAAATACATTTAGAAAACAAAATAAGTTCTTTAGAAAAGCAACTAGTTTCAATTGAAATAGGTGAAGATCAAAAAGAAAAAGGTGAAATAATCTTATTAAATATTCATAAGATCAAAAAAGGAATGAGTGAAATAATGCTAAATAACAGTAAGGGTGAACAAATTAGAATAATACTAGATAAAGCATTACTCCCTCAAGATAACGCTTCAAAATACTTTAAAGAATATAAGAAAAAGAAAAATTCTTTCAGTCTGATAAAAGAACAATTAGAACATGCAAAAAAACAATATGATACACTAATATCAAAAATAGCTTGCATAAACGAACAAGACTACATCATTCTGGACAATGAAACAATTAAAAAGAAAAAAAATATCAAAAAATCATCTATCGGTATTCATTTCATATCTTGTGGATTTGATATAATTGTAGGACGAAATGCAAAAGAAAACGATGAACTTTTAAGGAACTGGGCAAAAGGAAATGACTATTGGCTACATACAAGAGACTATCCTGGGGCTTACGTATTTATTAAAAATCAAAAAGACAAAACACCTCCTCTTGAAGTCCTGTTAGATGCTGGTAATTTATGTGTATTTTATACAAAACCCACAAGACAATTGGGTAGGGCTGATCTTTACTATACTAATGTCAAATATTTAAGAAAAATCAAAGGAGGTAAACAAGGACTTGTAATACCTAGCAGAGAAAAAAACTTAAATATTAAACTGGATCTTCAAATCATAAGCAAACTAAAAAATAAAAATATATAGAATGTCTCAATTTATTCTTAAAATAAAATTATATAGAGTTATCAAAAAATGTTGTTATTGAAACCTAAAAAGCATAAAATTTATAACCGTAGGAGAAAAATAAATGATACAAAAATTAACAAAAATAGTAGCAACAATATCCGATCTCAGATGTGATCCAGAACACATCAAAGAACTATATGAAGCAGGAGTAAATGTAATAAGACTTAACACTGCTCATCAATCTCATGAAGATGCAATAAAAGTAATCAACAATGTTAGACAAGTTTCAAATAAAATAGCATTAATGATTGACACTAAAGGACCAGAAGTCAGAACAGCTAATATTGAAGCTCCTATTACAGTTAAGATAGGAGATAAGATAATAATCTCAACATTACCTATCAATGATCCTAACTCACTGCAAACCAATTATGATGGATTTGTAAATGAAGTTCCAAATGGCTCTAAAATCCTAATTGATGACGGCGAACTTGAAATGATTGTAATCGAAAAATTTACAGACAGATTGATTTGTGAAGTTCAAAATGATGGGCAAATTAAAAACAAAAAATCAATAAACACACCTGGAATTCCACTCAAACTCAAATCTGTCACTGAAAAAGATAAGGGATTTATTGAACTTGCAGCAAAGCAAAATATTGATTTCATCGCACACTCATTTGTAAGACATGCACAAGATATTAAAGACGTTCAAGATATATTAAATATTGCTGGAAATCCAGAAGTCAAAATTATTTCTAAAGTTGAAAATCAAGAAGGAATTGATAATATTGAAGAAATTGCAAAAGCTTCTTATGGAATTATGGTAGCAAGAGGAGATATGGGAGTAGAAATACCTGCTGAGGATGTTCCTTTAGCACAAATTAAAATCACACAAACCTGTATCAAATACGGAATACCTGTAATCACTGCAACACAAATGCTTCATACAATGATTGAAAATCCAAGACCTACAAGAGCAGAAGTTTCTG
Source organism: Borrelia sp. HM (assembly GCF_019669085.1). Classification (NCBI taxonomy): domain Bacteria; kingdom Pseudomonadati; phylum Spirochaetota; class Spirochaetia; order Spirochaetales; family Borreliaceae; genus Borrelia; species Borrelia sp. HM. The sequence goes on from NZ_AP024401.1 coordinate 368,021, forward strand.
ATGTTGCTAATGCAATTCTAAACGGTACAGATGCAATAATGTTATCTGGTGAAACAGCTTATGGTAAATATCCAGTTGAAGCTGTTAAGATGATGACCAAAATTGCTATAGAAGTTGAAAAATATAGAGAAAAAAAATTATTCCAAGATGAAATTTTCTGTAGTAAAAAAGTTATAAGAAACTATATTATTAAATGTGCAATTGACGCAACTAAGATAATGCCTATTAAAGCTATTATTGTTGATTCACTTAAGGGAAGAACTGCTAGAATAATGGCAACATACAGAGCAAGTGTACCGCTATTTATTACAACAAACAATGAAAGAATTGCAAGAGAACTATCACTTTCTTACGGTGTTTATTCCAATTTCGTTGATAATAATTTTAAACGAACAACTGAATTTGTAGTAACTTCTCTTGAAATGCTTAAAACAAAAAAAATAGTCCAAGATTCAGATATTGTAGTAATTGTTTCTGGAAACCCAAATAGAGACACCAATAAAGGAACAGAGTTTATGGAAATCAATACAGTAGAAGATGCAATTAAAGGATATAACCTATAAATAAAATAAGAAATAGTTTAGTTGATAATATATTTTATTCAACTAACAAGATAAATTTAGGATTATTAAATCTAAATGAAAGAAAAACTCATAAAGCACTTCTAACTAGCTATGGTAGCTATGAGTTTTTCTTAGAAAACATTAATACATTTCAAAAAGTAATATCAGGTAATACAAAAAATGTGTTTATCTTCTCACAAACAAGAGAAAATAAACACATCAATATTTCAAATCATGAAACTTGGAAATTCTTTAATGAAACAATTGATGTCAATCTAGACATAATCAATCTAATAAAAAATTTTGAATTTACAAATCAAGAAGATAAAATTATGAATAATGACCACAAAATTGAAATTACACTGAATTTTATTAAAGACATCACAAAAAACATAAAAATCATTCCTATTATCTTAGGTAAGCTTAAAGGCCAAGAACTAAAAAAATTTAGTACATTTTTAATTCCATTTACAAATAAAGAAGAGAATTCGTTTATATTCCTATCTCAATTTATTTCATACTCTACAAATTTAAAAAAAACAATCCAACTAGAAAAAACACTAAAAAAACTATTGCTTACACCTAATACAAATTCATCCATTCTATTAGAATACTACAATGCACACAAAATATTTCCTGAAAATATAAGCGCATTTATAATAATTCACAAAATTTTCCAAAAACTTGAATTTATAAACCGCAAGATCATAAATAAATATAATGAATACTTCATAATGGAAAATATCTTAATAAATTAAGATTTACAAAAATTAAAATGTTAAATAAAATCTTCTATCTTTTTAGAATTTTTTTTCAAAAATACATCAAGGCCCATCTTTGAGATACTTCTTAAAGCATTTGCAGAAACCTTAATATTAACATTTCTTCCAATTTCTGGAACAAAAAATTTTTTATTTATTAAATTTACTTTGAAAGTTCTCTTAGTCTTTACACCAATATGTTGTCCTCCTCCACCTTTTCTCCTAGCAAGACCCTTTCTTGGAACATTATGACCAAACATTGTTTTTTTACCTGTTATTTCACATGCTCTTCCCATTTAAACACACTCCTACTACTAAACAGTATTTTTATTGTCTAAATATAAATCAATTAACTTTAAAAATAGATTTAAACTATCAACAATATTTTTCACTATACTACCAAAGTTTACATTATTGCTATAGCTTTTGACAAGCTCAATATCAAGTTCTTTCCAATTATAAATAAGCTCCTTTTCCGAAGGAGGTTTAACATAATCTGATAAACAATCTTTCAAGTGTCTTGTCAAAGAACCAATCTTTGAATAATAATCATTCAATAAAATTAAAGCCCTTTTATTAATATCTGATATTATATTTAACAGTAATTTCTCTGATGATTTCTCTCCAATTGATACCCTATGCAAAAGAGCATTAATTCTAGAGCCATAACCACCTTGTTCACTAAGATTGTCATCAAATTCAATTATACTTGAATAAATGCCATATAAAGAATGAATATCATTAGAAATATCTCTAGAAACTTCCATATCCTTCCACTGTCCCTTAATAATAAGAACATTAACAATATCACTTAACTCTTTTTTCACAAAACTAACTGCATAGGTTTTCAAATAACCTAAAAGCTCAGAATAAATATATCCAGTGGTATTTAAGATTTTAGATGTAATCTTGGCATTCATATTTTCATTATAGTTATCTAAACTCAAAAGATTAGTGTTAGAAAATAGCTTTTCAGCCAAAATTTTGGATTTATTGTTTTTTCTTAAAATCTCAATTTTTGCTATTTCATTTGAAACATGTTTAGTAAGATCATTAAAAAAGATTTTTGCCTTAGCTTTTGATTTCTTAATATTAGACATAGGCAAATAATCAGGCTCACCACTAACATACCTTACAAGATATAAAATTTCTTTCTTTTTATTTATATCAATTATAGAAGTAAACATCTTAAGCCAAAAATTCGGTTTAATAGGAAAATTATCCTTATCTCCATGTACTTCTACAAGAATATCGTAAAGATTCCTCCAAACAGAAATATCTCTAATAGAATATATACATTCTAACAACTCTTTAACATCATCAAGAATCACACCACAACTAATAGCATTAAATCTTGGCTTATATATAAAGTCATTTTCTGGAAATAAAGAATCAAATTTTTTAATAATTGAATAATACTTATATGAAACTAAATCAAAAAATATTTCTAAAGCTCCATAAGTCTCATCTATTAATCTAACTTGTTCTTGAGTAATATTTTTTAACAAATAATTCAAATTATTATTCAAATTCTTAGATAAATCAGATGTGAAGTTGACTATATCATTAGCTGAGAAGGAATAAATATATTCTAAAGCTTTTTTTTGGTTATCATTCAAATATTTCTCAACAACAAAGTGAATTATTTTATTAGAATTTCTATACCTTTGTACAAAAAATTTAAAAGGCATTAACACTTTATAAAGATTATAAATAAATTTAGCAAACTGAGGTAAAGCTTGAATTTTTGAAGCACTAAAAAAATTGCTTACTTTATTTAGATTATTTTTTACTTCCCTAAGTCTTCTCTGCTTTAACTGTTCAGGAGTAAGCTGTCTACTAAAAATAGAAAATAAAAAATCAAATAAACCCAAATTAAGCCAACCTCCTTTTATACAAAAAATACAAATATTTAAGATTCTTAATATATTAAAATTATAAAATAAACTATAAGAATTATACATAATTTATTGTAAAATGAAATAGAATAATCAATTTTATGAGAATAAAGAAGCTAATTTCAAGAATAATTTTTATTTTAATTTTCAGCTGTTCAAGCCATGATACTATTACAATATTGACCGATAATCAAATTATTCCATTTTATATAAACCAATTTAATATCCAAAATAAAGAAAGTTTTATCATTAAATACAAAGAACATATTAATATGCAAACAATTAATGAAGAAAATGCTCAAATTATTGTCTCAAAAAATATTGATAATATCAATATAGCTAAAAATTTTAAAAATATTCAAAAATACTATTATCCAGATTATCTAGTATTAAATAACATATCTGCAAAATTTGCATACAAAATTATTCCAATAAGCTTTGATATTCCTATCTTAATATACAAAAATAAATATCAAATACCAAAATACATTGATTTACAAAATATTAAAGAAATATATAAAAGCTTTCAAAAACAGAAAAAATTTTTTGTCTCTCCATATATCTCTGAAAATCTATTTTACATAATATCTGAAATAAATGACTTAAACTTTAGCTTTAGAAAAAATAAACCAGAGTATGATGAAAAAAAAATGTCTAATATGATAGATCACATCAAATCTTTCATGAATGATAATGAACTTGAATTACAAAAAAGGTTTGCCGAAAAATATCAATATTTAAATTTAGAGAAAATATTATTTCAAAAGGAGACTCTTCTTATTGCAGGAATAACTGACTTAACATATTATCATAAATTAAACAAAGATACAAAAGACAATCTCAATTTTTCATATCTAACAAACAAAGAAAAAAAAACATCAATATACAATATGAACTTCATGGGAGTTAAAGCAATCTCAAAACCTATAGAAAAGTTTATTCAATGGATACTAAATAAAGAGATACAAGAAGCTCTTATTAATCTTAAATATAAAACAAAATTTAATGAACATTTTGGATTTATAAATGGATTTACACCTTATAAAGAGTTAAATCTGAAATTAAAACATACATCTAAAGAAATACCTTTATTTATCATAGACGAAAATTACATAAACAAAAATTCATATATATTAAACAAAAAACAAATAGACAAAGAAAACCAAATGATTAATGAAATATTTTTATATAAAATAGATAACACTAATTCCCAATAAAAAGTTATACTCTTTTATAATTAACTAGCATTAGATAAAATGTAGCAAGAAACAAAATAGAAAAAATCAAAATGAAAGATATATATATATTAGCAAATATTTGAGTAAAAAGTGATATTAAAACTAACAATAAATAATTTACAAAAAAGGATATAATAATTGAAAAAACAGCTATAATTAAGGATACAAGTGATATTACAAATTTTAAATTAAATTCAAAATTGATACTAGAAGCTATAACAATAAATATAACTCCCAAAAAAACTAATAAAATAGGATTTATCATTAAAAAAAGACTTGAAGAGAAAATATTAATCAGTCTTAAATTTAATACTTTAACTTGATTAAAAGAACTTATAAGATTTTGAATGGGTACAAAAATACTATTTCCATCAGAATTTGCAAACAAACCTAAGTTATTTATATCTTTATTAATATCAATTATACCTGGGTTACTTAAACTAAAATTTACATTTGCAACAATAACTTTAGTAGCAGTAATATCACTATTTTCACTATTCTTATCTAAAACATTTTGATAAACTCTATTTCCCTTAATAGTAGCAAATGGCACTTTAATATGCAACATAACATTGCCTAAATTATCAAATTTAATAAGTTCAAAATTTTTAACCATCTTCATATTAGACCTAGTGTTTACTACTTTTTGCATATAAATATAATCATATGTCCTATTAATATAATCAGATTGAAATAAAAACACATCATTTATACCATAATGCTCATAATACTTTTCAAGTTCATCAAAAAAGAAATACTCATTTTTAAGCTTTTCCAAAGATTTATTCTTATAACTTAAGATTTCATTGTCATTTGGGAATAATTTATGAAGTTTTAAAAAGCCATAATAGGCAGATTTAAATTTGCTTGTATTAAGATATAAAAAATTTTTTTGCTTCTCTTCAAAAATTGAATGTTTTTGTTCAAACTCGATATTTTTATTTTCATTAATGGCCTTGAAAGTCAAGTCTAAAAGTGCAGAAAAATCATCATCTTTAGTTGCAACAAATCCCATGTAAGCAAAATAATTAGCTGTAGAATAATCACCTTTATCAAGAAATCCATTAATAATATCTTGAAAATCTTTCTTGTTTAGACTTTTAATCAAATACGTTTTAATAGCTTTTTTGGCTTTTTCTAAATCAATGTCATAAATCAGCATTCTATCATATTCAGATCTAACTAAATAATAATTCATTGATACTTCATTATCATCATAATTAATAAGTTTCATCTTTTCATATATGTCAATCAATTTTTCAAGGTATTTTTTTTTCTGTTTTAAAATTTCTATTGACTCCTCTACACCTAAAGCTTTACTTGAAGATAAATTTATATCTATCTTTTTAACATCGTTAACTATTATATCTGCTTGACTTTTAAGAAAATTATATCTTTCATAGTTATACCTATACTCATTTTTTTGCTCAAGCACATAAGACATAATAGAATTAAAAACAAGCAAAAAAACAATACCTATTACAAAAAATAAAAATGTGAATGGATAAAGCTTTTTAAATAAATACCCTTTATATTCTATTAGATAAAGCTTTGTATCTTTACTAATTAAAAAAATAAAATAAATTAAAATAAAAAAAATGAAAAATCCATTAAAATAGTAATAAACATTTAAAACAGCGTCAAAAAATGTGGCTATTAATACATGTTTTTCTAGATAATCTGCTCCAAAAAAATATGTATAACAAAAAGTAAAGCCAATAAAGAAAAATAAAAAAGTAACAAAATTCATTAAAAATATACATAATTCTTTTTTCATATTTAATACACTATCTCAATGCAAACTACTATCAAATTTACCATCAACTCTAATATAATCAGAAACAAAACCAACTAAATAAGCAGAAAAAAAAGTTATTAAACAAAACACAAAAGGAACATAATTAGAAAATGCACTTTTCCCCATAAGTAAATCAATACTCTCTGGAAACTCAACTGCATATATATTGTAAACCTTAAAAAATAATATAACAAAAATAGGATAAAGAAAAAAAGAAAAACAACTTGAAAATATAAAGTTAAAAGTATAACAAAATGCAAATAAAAGTAAAGAAAATCCAAATATATTAAATATTAAACTATAAGTTTCTAAAGAAAGAAAAAAATTATTTAAAGTATCTAAATCATTAAAAATAGCACTCATCAGACTACTATCATGTAATTTTTGAGTTAAAAATGAACTTTTATTCAAATTAATGGTATTAAATTTAAAAAAATCTGGATTATATGACAATGTTTTCAAATTTTCATCATCTAACCCATTATCTTTGACTTTCAAAACACCTTTAAAACCAAATGATTTAACATCATTACTATAAAATATTATTTTATCATCGAAAAAATGTACTACCCCATCTTTAATGATACTTTTGTCTCTACTATAAACATTCAAAAAGATAGAATTAAAATGAAATAATGCTAAAAAGCCAAAATAAGATAATAGCAATATAAACATAAAAATTACAATATATAGGGTTTTAGAAAGCTTAAAACTTTCTAGATTAAAAGGATAAGCAATTCTCATAAAGGTACAAACAAGAGCAAAAGGCAAAACATAACAATAAGCATCATAATAAAGTTTAAAGTTAACAATAGACAAATTCGAATACAAAAAATTATATTTTAAATAAGATGCACAAACAAAAATTATAGAAAAGGTAAAAAAAAATAAAATAAATCTATATGATATCAAAAAAACTAACTTTAAAGCACTCAACATACTAATTTCCTATAAGTCAAACAATTTAAGACTTTTCCATCGATAAGACTTCCTTAATTTTTTGCTTGGCTTCTTCAAAGCTAATTTGCAAGGCCAAACTAATTTCATGCTGTAAAATTAATTCAAAATCATTTAAAATTCTTTTTTCATAGAAAGGCAATTCTTTTTGCATAGATTTTGCATATAAAAATTTATACAATTTAGCGGTACTTAATATATCACTTTGTTTATAGAAATCATGACTACCATCCTTTATCTTTTTTTGATCTATTTGACCTTCAAAGTCTTTAATTACATCAAAAACTTCCTCTACCTTTTCCTTGCTAACTAAAGCTCTAATTCCAAGATCATCTGCCCTAGAAACTGGAACCATAAAAGTCATCTCATTGAATGGAAAATATATTTCATAATAATCAATAAACTCACCATTAAATTCCTTATTTTGAATATTTTTTATTTTTCCCACCCCCTGCATTGGATAGACTACAGCTTGATCTAATACAAATGCCATTATTTACCTCATATAAAATAATTTAATAATATTTAAGCTTAAAAAAATCATAAAAACACACTTAAATTAGTTCTAATTCCAAATTTATTTACATAAAACAAATTTTCAAGATAATCATTACTACAAAAACTTATTATCATGCTAGGAGTTAGCTTATTAATATTTGCAAAAAACATCTCTTTATTCCTTTTAACAGCTTTTAAATCATAATAACCAATAAAGTTAATCTCTTTATGTGATTCTTTTAACCTTAGAAAATTTTTTTTAGAAATCATCTTATCTTGATCAATAATATAACACGTTTTATATGTATTTTCCAACACGCTCATTAAAACAAGCAAAATTGTATTTGCATCATAACAACCAATATCAATCCGCTTAAAAAATTTTAAAAAAGCTCTTAACAATTTAGAATTTGAAAAAACAAGCGAAGAACTCTTAACACGCTTTCTAAACTTTTTAAAGAACAAAAACTTTAGAAAAGATTTACAATTAACAAAAATAACCATCGAATGGTATGGATGAGAAACAAGATACTCAAATCGACTAATTAATTTATTACTACTCTTAAATACATCTATTGGCATTCCAAAAAGATAAATCCTATCTGGTTTTGAATATATATCTTTTAAATTAGCCATTATTATTAGCCTCTAATAATAATTTAAAATGCACAAGAGAATAAATAATAGCTGTCTCAGCTCTTAAAATTGGAGTATTAAATCTTACAAACTTAAAATCTAACTTTTTAAAAAAAGCAATTTCTGAACTTGAAAAACAACCCTCAGGACCTACTAAAATTCCAATTTTACCAGAAAAACTAATATCATCACCACAACTTAGCAAAAGACCATCATTATGAGCAACATAATAATTTACAGATGGAGAATAAGGGATACAAAAAAAATCTCTATAAAAATTAAGGCTAGGAGCTTGAGTATTACCACTCTGTTTTAAAGCCTCATCAATCAATCTTAAAAATCTTTCATTTTTAAAGGTTAAATTATCCATATCTATTTTAGCAACAGAATGCTCAGCATTAACAATATTTATCTGAGCTACACCAATTTCAACAATCTGCCTTAAACTTAAATCTAACTTCTTACCCTTAAGAGTAGATATAAACATGCTTATTTCGAAATCACGCTTCTTAAGTTTTTCCACCTTAAGAGTAGAAAGCTTAATAAAATTACTGCCTATACTTAAAATTTTAGTAAATCTTACTTCTTTCCCCCTAAAGAGAATACTTAACGTATCACCTACCCTCACTCTTCTTACATCAACAAGATAATGATAAATCTTAATATCATTAATGATGATATCATTTTCTAGCAAACAACTATCATCTAAGACTATCTGCTTCACAAATTAATTTTTAGTTTCCTTTAAAAGATATTCATAAGCAGTTTTTAGCGCTCTATCATAACGCAAATTATAAACTGGTATTTTATTATCTGTGTGTTGATAAAATTGAAAAAATAAATAATAACCTAACATATCTTTATCTATTTCTAAACTACGGCTTGAATACTTTTTAACAGCATTATCTACAAAAGAATCTATTTCATCCTCAGTAATTGATTTTTTATTTTTTTTACCCTTTAAAAAGTTCTCCACAAAATTCTTATCAAAAATTTGTTTATATGCTGAAATTTCATCCTCAGAATAATCTGACCTTCCAACCTCTAAATCAGGTTTAATACCAACATTATGAATACTGTTACCAGAAGGAGTATAGTACTTTGAATTTGTAATCTTAAATCCTCCAGTGTAAAAAGGTAATATGCGTTGAATTACACCTTTACCATAAGATTTCTCCCCTATAACATAAACTCTATTATTATCCTTTAAGGCTCCCACTAGAACTTCTGATGCTGATGCTGAGTTTTTATCAATCAAAGTAACAATTTTCATATTCAAAGGCACGATATGTGAAGAAGTCGCCTTATATTCTATAGGAACATTAGAATCTCTTGACTTTGTTGATACAATAATACCCTCAGTTAAAATATCATCTGCTATCTTTATTGCATCTTGAAGATAACCCCCAGCATTCCATCTTAGATCTAAAATCAAAGATTTTATTTTATGTTTCTGTAGCTTTTCAAAAGCTTTTCTAAAATCCACGTTAGTATTTGGGTTAAAACTTATTATCCTAATATATCCAACGTCTTTATTAATAACATCATGTTTAACAGTCTTGATATCTAATTTTTCTCTACAAATTTCAAATTCAAGATTTAAATCTTCACCCCTTAAAACAGAAATCTTAACTTTAGTACCCGCTTCTCCACCTAGGAGTTCAGTAAATTTTTCTAGTGTCATTGAATTAGTACTCTTACCATCAACAGCAGTAATATAATCACCAGCCTTAATTCCAGCCTTATAAGCAGGTCCATCTTCAAAAGGACTAATCACCATGACATAAGAAGCAACAGAATTGCTGGAATTTAAAGTAACATTTTTCTTAACAATAGAAATTCCAATCCCAACATAATTTCCGTGTGTAGTCTTTGAAATCTCTAGTAAATCTTTTCGTGTCAAATATTGAGAATAAGGATCATTTAATGCATTAAACATTCCCTTTAATGCCCCTTCAAAAATAGCCTCTTCATCAACAGGTTCAACATAAGCACCCTTAATAAATTTAAAAGCTTCCAACATCAACTGAGAATAACCTTCATCAGACATCTTAACATTAGAAGAATTTGACTGTGCGAATATAGATTCTACAATAACTGAAGAACTTATACCTAAAATTAACACAAAGTATAAAACTACTAAAAATTTCTTTTTCATCTATTTAACACCTACATCAAATAAAACTTGATTTTATCTCCATAATATAATATTTTAAAATTATGTTAAAGACAAATAACCCAAAAATGAAAAGAATAATCACAGTATTTATTCTTATTTTACAAGGGATTTCAAGTCTATTAATATTATCAGCACTATATGGATTTACTAAAAATACAGTGTTTATAAGCAATTCTTCTGTAAAATTCATGGTAGCATTTATCATATTTTCACCAGAATTATGCATATGCATATTAACAATAAATTATATACTGTATGCAAAATTTAAAATCCTTCATAATTTAATTACAATAACAAAAACTTTTCAAATAATCATGAGTACTTTACTGATTGTATTGGGAGCTGTTTTTAATTTATTGCATACAAAGCAAATATGGTTTCTTGTTATGTTAGCCAAAATAGTAACAACTTACACCATATTTAACTCAATAATTTTAATTTTAATTAAAAAAAAGGATAAAATGACGGAGTAAAGATTTGATTATTATTCCTGTAGCTAGCGGAAAGGGAGGTGTTGGAAAATCTCTTTTTTCAACAAATATTGCAATTTGTCTTGCAAATGAAGGGAAAAAAGTATTACTTGTCGACCTTGATCTTGGGGGTTCAAATTTACATTCTATGCTCAACATCATACCCAAAAAAAGTATTGGCACTTTTCTTAAGACAAAAATTCCCTTTAATAGCATAATAATTGAATCTGATATAAAAAATTTAAGCTTTATAGCAGGAGATTCAGATATTCCTGAACTTGCAAATATAACCATATTTCAAAAAAAAAGAATAATCAATAACTTAAAAAACTTAAACTATGATTATCTTATAATTGATCTTGGAGCTGGAACAACATTTAATACAGTAGACTTTTTTCTAATGTCAAATAGTGGAGTAATAGTCACAATCCCAACAGTAACAGCAACAATGAATGCCTATTTATTCTTAAAAAACGTAATATTTAGAATAATATCAAAAGTATTTATAAAAGAAACCAAAGCATACCAAATAATATCTGAAATCAAAAAAGATTCTAGTGATTTACAAAAAATATATATACCTAATTTATTACTCAAAATAGAAGTTTATGATCCTGAAAATTATGAAAAATTTATGCAAATATTCTCACAGTTTAGTCCTTTCATAGTATTTAATATGTTAAATACACCCGATGATATTAAAAAAACTGAAAAAATACTCAAATCAGCAAAAGACTATTTAAACATCAATTTACAAAGTATAGGTTCAATTTATAAAGATGAACTTGTTGATAATGCACTAAATCATAAAATACCAATAACTCTTTATAAACCAACAAGCATGACTTCTAAAAGTATACAAAAAATAGCAAAAAAATTAATTGAACTTGAAGATGTAATAGATAGCGTAAACTTGTTAAGCGAAGATGATCTAAATGCAAGCTATCATTTTATAATTAAAGAAGCACAAGATGAATATCTAGAGAGATGTTCATATCTTGAATCATTATTAATAAACAAAACCATAGATAATAATGCCATTATTGATATAATAAAATCTCAACAAAGCGAAATTGCAAAACTAAGAAAACAAAATTTGTTGTTTAAAAAAAAGTTATTTGCAAAACTAAAAGAAGAGTAAGGAGAAAAAATGCCAAATTACATAAATTACCCTAGCTGGTTACATCCTGAAGTAATTAAAGGAATACCAATTACATGGTACAGCCTATCTTATATCATAATAATAATGATATGTTATAAATTCATTTGGTATCAAATACAAACCAATAAGCTTGATATAGAAAAAAGTGACTTTGAAACATTATTTTTTGCAAGTGTGATAGGGGCAATACTTGGTGCTAGATTAACATCTACCTTAATTTATGATAAAAGTGGAATTTACTATACACACCCATGGTTAATCTTTCTTCCATTTGACCAAAATTGGAACTTTACAGGATTTAGAGGAATGGCAATACATGGAGGTTTTGTTGGCATCATTATTGCAGTATTTACAACTATAAATACTAAACTTAAAAATACAAACATAAAGAAATACTCACTAAAGATATCAGATTATGCAGCAATATCTTTCTCTTCAAGTTACATATTTGGAAGATTAGCTAACTTTGCGAACGGAGAACTTTACGGAAGACCAATGAAAGGCGGGATCATATTTCCTAACGCAGAACCTTTTAAAGTAACTTATAAAGGAGTAAAAGAATTTGCAAAATCAGTTGGACTAGAAATACTGCCTCATGATTTATTTATTAATCTTCCAAGGATTCCATCTCAAATCATCGAAGGATTATTTGAAGGGACTATATCATTTTTACTACTATGGTTTGTTTTTAGAAAAATTAAAAAATATGATGGGTTCATTTCTGGAATATACATCATTCTTTATGGAGTATTTAGATTCTCTATTGAATATCTAAGGGAACCAGATAAGGAAATAGGATTTGTTATAACCTACAAAACACCTGAGAGTATATTAGATTTTTCATTCCTAAACATATCAATGGGACAAATATTGTCATTAATCTTAATATCATTAGGAATTACTTGGTTAGTACTAGCCAAAATAAACTCAAATAAACTAAAAAAAAATAAATCACAAAACATAGATTTAAAATAAAATTAATATAAACTTATTTAAATAAAATGAAAAATTTAAATTTAAACACAATTGTAATATCTGAAAAAGACATTAGTGAAGATGATATTACAAGGTTTAAATCTTTCTTTAACATAGTTCACATAGTAAAATCTAGAAAAAATGTATCTAATGCATTTATAAAACAAAATAACATTAAGTTTGCTATTATCTACAACTATAAAAGACAAATAGATTTTTCAATTAGTCTGGCAAATGATTTAAAAAATATCAATAACATCCATTCTATTATCATCAATAACAAGCCTATAGACGAATCAATCTATAGAACAAACTATATAGATATACTAAAGACAATAAATGAATTAAACGATACACATAAACTAATAAAACAGAAAAAAATTCATAACGATAATAACAATACTAATCTTGATTTTTTTTTAAATCTAGCTGAACTTATCCAAGAAATAGTAATCATCACAAATACCAACAATGAAATCATCTATATTAACGAAAAAGGCAGCGGAGAACTTGAACTACCAATAAAAATTAAAGGAAAACCAAATAAAATAAGTGATATCAAGATCATAGATTTAGAAAAAGAAATTAAAATAGATTTGAATTATAACACAAATGTTATTCCTGAATTTAAAAAAATATTGATAACTAACTGTATTTTGAAGACTAAAAATAACAAAAAATTAATCGTAGACTTATTTATTAGTACAATTGCTCAAAATAACATTGATAAATTAATTACAATAAAAGATATATCATATTCAAAATCTAAAAATAAAATCAAAGATCTCAGACTTATCGATCAACAAATAGATTTGTATAATATTAAGGAACTTGAAAAACTATTAATCAACCAAGTTGAATCTTCTTATAAAAAGGTCTATTTACTTGATCTAGACTTGCACATAAATATAGATTGCGAATATAAAAATAATAAAGATAACTTGAATACAAAAATACTTAAAGGAATGATCTCTAAAATAATGTCATTCCATTTAGAATATATATTTAGATTAAATAATAATAATTTAATAGTTATTATATCCACAAGCGGAGGAGAACAAAGAATAATATCAATTGCAGAAAAAATCAAAAATACTATCTCTACAGAACTTAGAAAGGAAGGTTGCATAATATTCAAATTTAACATTGGAATAATAGAAGTAAACTTAAAAGAAGATATAGAGACAAAAATTGCAAAATTAAAAATAGCAACAAAAATATCTGAAGAATATAAAGATTCTATGCCTATTTTGTACAAAGATGAATTACCAGAAATAGTACTTATTAAAAATCAAAATAAAATATTTGAATACATAGTAAAAGCAATAAAGAATGACTTTTTTAGCCTTTACTACCAAAAAATTACCCCTCTTAAAAAGCACTTAAAACCTAAAATTGAGATACTAACAAGACTTTTTGACTATACAGGAACTCCCATTCCAAACGGTAATGTTTTTAGTTTAATAGATAAGTATAACTTAACCGTTGAAGTGGATAAATTAGTAGTTACTAAAGCCTTAAGAGAGTATACAAACTTTGTATCAAAAAATGGTATTCATATTTTTTCAATAAATATTTCACCATACTCACTTAAATCCAAAAATTTTAGAATGTTTTTAAGAGAAACACTTCTTAAAAGTCATATTCCACTTCAAAATATATGCTTAGAAATTACAGAAACTGGAATTTTAGAAAATTTTGAACTGATGAATAAATATTTTAAAGAACTTAAAACTTTTGGTATTAAACTTGCACTTGATGATTTTGGCAGCGGATATACTTCACTCTCATACATTAAAATATTGCCAATAGATATAATTAAAATTGATGGATCCTTTATTCAGGTAATAAATTCTAGCCAAATAGATCTTGTAATCATAAAATCAATAAAAGAAATTGCTGATACAAAGAAAATAAAAATTATAGCTGAATTTGTCTCAGATGAAGAAATACTTAAAAAAATAAATGAAATTGGAATAGATTATGGTCAAGGATTTTTATGGCACAAACCAGAGCCAATTTAGAGACAATACTTAAATACTAATACAAATACATCAAATAATTTTATAAAAAAAAGAAAATTGACAAATAAAGCTCATAATACAATGTGTAAATATGGTCGTTATCCCAAAATAATCTTTAGATCACAATCAAAAATTGATTGAGTTAATTTGTCGTTTATTGTCAAACTAAATTTTAACAAGAATATAATGTTATAATAAGTAACTTGGAGGAAAAATTTTAATGACAAAACAAAATCCTTGGCTATCTTTAAGCGAAAAAGAAAAAGATCAAATTTTTGAATTTGCTCAAAAATATAAAAAATTTTTAAGTACAATTAAAACCGAACGAGAAGCTACCAATTACGCTATACAAAGAGCAAAGGAAAAAAACTTTATTAATGCATGTGAAAAACAAGAACTAAAAATTGGAGATAAAATATTTTATACATGTCGCAATAAAAACGTCGCGCTTGTATTGATTGGAAAAGACCCTATTGAAAATGGAATAAATTTCATTGTTTCACACACAGACTCACCAAGACTTGATGCAAAACCATCACCAATTACTGAAGAAAATGAATTAACATTGCTCAAAACAAATTATTATGGAGGTATCAAAAAATATCAATGGTTATCCCTTCCTCTATCAATACGAGGAGTAATATTTTTGCAAAACAGTGAAAAAGTAGAGATTAACATCGGTGATGATAAAAATGATCCCGTATTTATAATTCCTGATATTTTGCCACATCTTGACAGAAAAGTACAAAGAGACAAAAAAGCTGATGAAATTATTGAAGGCGAAAATCTAAAAATCATAATTGGCAGTCTACCTATTGAAACAAAAGAAAAAGACAAAGTAAAATTAGCTACTCTTAAACTAATAAAAGAAAAATATAAAATAGAAGAAGAAGATTTTATTTCAGCAGAGATAGAAATAGTACCAGCAGGAGAAGCAAGAGATATAGGATTTGACAGAGCACTTATTGGAGCCTACGGTCAAGATGACAAGGTTTGTGCCTATACTTCACTAGAGGCCATATTAAATTTAGAAGAAACTCCTAACAAGACTGCTGTATGTTTTTTAGTAGACAAAGAAGAGATTGGTTCAACTGGTTCAACTGGACTTAACTCAAGATACCTTGAATACTTCGTATCAGACATAATATTTAAAATGGATAAAAATAAATACAATAATCTTCTTGTTCAAAAAGTATTATGGAATTCCAAAAGCATATCTGCTGATGTCTGCGGAGCAATAAACCCTTTATTTAAATCTGTTCATGATGAACAAAATGCACCCAAATTAGGATATGGAATACCCATAATTAAATATACAGGACACGGGGGTAAAATCATGGCAAGTGATGCTGATGCAGAACTTGTATCTTATATTAGAAATTTGCTCAATAAAAATAAAATAGCTTGGCAAATAGCTACACTTGGAAAAGTGGAAGAAGGTGGTGGAGGCACTGTCGCAAAATTCTTGGCACATTATGGCATTAGAACAATAGACATGGGACCTGGAGTAATCAGCATGCACTCGCCATTTGAAATAACCTCTAAATTTGACATATATACTTCTTATATGGCATATAAAGCATTTTTTGAAGGATAAAGAAATATGAACCAACAAAAAGAAACATCACAACATATTATAGAATGCTTTGGAGGTGTTGGAAATATTAAACAAGTACAAAAAGATATCACTAGAATAAAGATACTAGTTGATAGTAAAGCCTTAGTCAAAAGAGAAAATTTAACAAACGATCAAAACGTTATAGGCACAATTAAGTCAAATGAATTCATAGAAATTGTGATAAATTTTGAAATAATTGACGAAGTTTATAATAATATCATGTATATGATAAATCAAAAAACATAATAGAGAACCCTTAATGGGTCCTCTAAAATTTAAAATTTCTTATATAATCAATAATTGATTCAGGCATTAACTCTTTATTTAAAATCTTATAAATTATGTTTGCTAAATTAGAATAATTTAAATCACAACCTAAAGATTTAAAAAGCAAAGAAATTTCTTTAGCTGCCAATATTCCCTCAGGCAAATAACCAATTTTGTGAATATTTCTTATCAAATCATCTATATCTGTAAATCCTGCTAAAATATTTTTACTCACAATTTCATTACCAAATCTTCTATTCCTTCCAAAAATACTTCGACAAGTAACATCTAAATCTCCAGAGCCAGCCAAGAATAAAAACGTTTCTTCATTACAAACACCAATCTTACATGCAATATTTTTCATGTCATTTAAAGAAACTGCAAATAAAAAAGATTCTGTATTACTACCTATTAAATTTGGATTTTTTATTTTATATTCATCTAAAATTCCAAATGCAATTGCAAATATATTTTTCAAAGCCGATGCTATTTGAACACCAAGAACATCATTACTATAAAACATAGAAATGGAAGTATTACTAAATAAATCAATAAATTTGCAAGCATTTTCCAAGCTCTTACTAGCAGCCACAAGTCCTGTAATAATTCCAAGTCCAACTTCCTCAGCATGACTTGGTCCAGCAATATAAGTGATTTTATCTTTGTATTCAGTTAAAATGCTTTCTGCAACTTCCATAATCGTATTTGGTTTTTCTTCAATTGTTATAAAACCTTTTGTAAGTATTGCTAATGTAGGTTGTTTAGTAATAAACATATCTCTTAATTTATTTAAAATATCTAAAGTATAAAGGGAAGGAGTTGCAATAAAAATATAATCAGATAAACTCACAACGTTAAGCAAGTTAGAACTTGCAACCAAGTTATCTGATAATTTAATACCATTTAAATATTTAAAATTTTCATGTTCATTATTAATGCTATTTTTAACACTCTCTTCAAAAGACCATAATAAAATATTATTATCTCTAAATTTATCTGCCAAAACCTTAGCAATAGCGGTTCCCCAAGCTCCTGACCCAATAATAGATATCTGCATATTTACTCCTTATTAATTATAATAACTCATATTTGATTGTCTTATCTAATAAATAAACTCTAACCTTATCATTATCTTTAAATCTTTTTAAAATCAAATCATTAATTAATAAACTTCCAATCTCCTTGACTACAACCTTATGTACACTTTTAATGCCAAGCCCACTTTTATAAGTCTTATCCCTTAAATAATGAATAACGCATTCTTCAAAACAAACAAAAATATTCTCAGCCTTTAGTATCTTAACAAAATTATTCATCTCTTCGATAATAGCCTTTTCAAAATCACTCTCATCTACAGGCCTAAAGAAAAAAATATGATCTACTAAATCCAAAAATCTACTAGAAAAACGTTTTTCTAATAAATTTCGACTACTAACTACATCATTTTTAAATCCAATGCTACTTAGTTCTTTATGTTCTATATTAATATCTATTATTATTATACTATCTGATAAACTCACACTTCTACCAAGATTATCAAAAAGTTTACCAGTGTTAAATCCTTCAAAAAAAAAAATCTATGACTCTCTTGGGAGATTTGTCAAAATCTGATAGCAAAATAATTGAACTTGGGGCTTTACTCAAAAATTTAAAAAATTTAGTGGGTTCATCATAAGAATCAGCTCCATATATGGGCCCTATTAATCGATTAATTCCATCAAAATCTCCATACTCACTCATTCCCAAAGTAAGCTTGGGAATCTTAAGCTCTTCTGATAAAATAGAAGCAAGTTTACTCTTATTTGCATCAGAGGAACCTATCAAAATGAAAATACCAAGAGTGTTGTTTTTAAATAAAAATTTGATCCTTAAAAGTTTTATACTCAACATTAAATCGGATAAAAGTTTCTCATCAATGATGATGCTTTCTCTTATTTTACTCTCAAGACTAATAAGTAAGTCATTATCATAATTATCAAAAGTAAAAATATTAGCTCCAATCATAGAATTCACAAAGTTTCTCACATCATCACTTGTTATGACTTTTTTGTTACCCTCAAGCTTAAATTTAGCTCCAAGATCATCTAATAAATCAAAAGCTTTATCAGGAAGAAACCTGTCTTTAATACATTTAGACATAGAAATTGAAGCTAATAAAGCCTCATCTGTATATTTAACATTGTGATACTTTTCATATTGTTCTTTAGTCCCTTTTAAGATAAGATAAGTATCCTCAAAGCTTGGTTCTCTAAGTTCTATGC
Source organism: Borrelia sp. HM (assembly GCF_019669085.1). NCBI lineage: Bacteria > Pseudomonadati > Spirochaetota > Spirochaetia > Spirochaetales > Borreliaceae > Borrelia > Borrelia sp. HM. The sequence continues at coordinate 387,326 of NZ_AP024401.1, forward strand.
TATTAAATCTTCTTATTAAAGCTTTATCTTTCAAAAAGAACTTCTGATACTCATATTTAGTAGTAGCACCAATAAACTTAACTCTACCTAAAGTTAATATAGGCTTTAATAAATTAGAAACATCCATGTTACTAAAGGAAGTAGCTCCAGCTCCAACTATCATATGAATTTCATCAATAAAAAGAATCACTTTTTTTTTAAAATATAAACAATCTAAAATTTTATTTATTCTATCTTCAAGATCTCCTCTATATTTAGTCCCAGATATAAGTCTTCCAATATCAAGAGAATAAACTTCATAGCCTATCAATTCTTGGGGCACTTGACCTACTTTTATCACATAAGCAAGTCCTTGAAGCAATATTGTTTTTCCAACTCCAGGTTCTCCAAATACAATTAGATTACTTTTATGTTTACGAAGCATGACTTGAATCAACTTAAATAACTCTTTTTCTCGACCAATCAAGGGATTTTTCTTTAAACTTGGCTCTAAACTATCAGTAATATTAACTAAAAAATATTCAACAGAATTGTTACTACTACCCAATAAATCATCATGTTGCTCTAAATTAAAATAATCTTCTTCAAAAATACCCAAACCTTCATCTCCATTTACATCTTTATTAAAAAGATCTCCTGAACCTAATTCATCCCTCTCAAAAGCTCCTAAATTTAAGTCTGAACCTAAATAATCATAAACTTCGATCATCTTGTCAAAGATAGTTAAATTAAAACCTGACTTTAACAAAGCATCTAAAATTGTATTTTTTCTTTTTTTAATTAATACCCATAATAAATCTTTCTCTTGTAATCTATAAGGTTTTTTATAATAAAAAATAGTATCTATTATATCTTGATACAAATCATTTATTTTAAAAAGATAATTTGAAATATCAGAATTTCTTAAAGGAAGCTTATTGAAAAACTCTTCTAAAACTCTGTCAAAAAGATAAAAATCAAGTGTACATAAACTAAGCAATTCTTTAATTTTTTCATCGCTAATTAAACTACAAAAAATATGCTCTTCAGTAAAGATAAGATGCTTACGTTCCATAAAAAACAGAAATGATTTAAAAAATAAATTATTTAAAGCTCTTCTGTTATACATTAAACACCAACTATAAAATAATTCTCAAAATTTTTTTCTTACCAACTCTAAGTTCAAGCTCACCACTAGCAAAACTATCTTTACTAAGGAAATAATTTTGATCTATTACTCTCAATTTATCTATATAAACTCCACCAGAATTAATAAGTCGTCTGGCCTCTGACTTACTAGATACAATTTTTAAAAAATCCATCAGATCAATTAATAAAACACCACCCCCATCTAAACCAAGCGGTCCCAATTTAAAGGACGGAATATCTGCTCTATTTCCTCCATGTCCTTGAAAGGCTGCTTTAGCTGCTGAATTAGCTCTTAAAGCCGCATCTTCTCCATGAACAATCTTTGTTATTTCAAAAGCCAAGGTCTCTTTTGCTTTATTTAACAATGCTCCCTTGAAGCTTGAAATATGATCAATCTCATCTTCTTCTAAAAAAGTAAACAGATATAAAAATTTTTTAACATCCAAATCTGGGACATTTCTAAAATATTGATAAAAGTCATTAACACTGTAAATCTTTGAATCAAGATAAACTGCTCCTTGTTCTGACTTTCCCATCTTCTTGCCATCACTTCTTGTAATAAGTGGTAATGTAAGTCCAAAAACCTCTGTTCCTGACTTTCGCCTAATCAAATCAACACCTAGTACAATATTGCCCCATTGATCATCACCTCCAATTTGAAGGCTACAATTTTTAGTCTTACTTAATATATAAAAATCATATGATTGCAAAAGTTGATAATTAAATTCAATAAAAGACAGACCATTATTATTCAATCTTCTTTTATAAGTCTCAAATCCCAACATACGATTAACAGAAAAATGAACTCCAACCTCTCTTAAAAATTCAATATAATTAATATTATCAATCCATTCTGCATTATCAAGAACATATCCTTGACTAAAATCTATTATTCTAAATAATTGTTCCTTGATTGCCTTAACATTTCTGCTTATATCTTCCTTTGCTAAAATTTTTCGCATTTTATCCTTACCTGAAGGATCACCTATCTTTGTAGTACCACCACCAATTAAAGCAATTGGAATATGACCCTGCCTTTGAAGATGTGCCATTGCCATAAAAGGAATTAAATGTCCAATATGTAAAGAGGTCGAAGTAGCATCAACACCAATATAAAAGACTATCCTCTCCCTATTCATTAAAGCATTTAATGCTCCTAAATTAGTACATTGTTTTAAGAATCCTCTCTTTTTCAAAATCTCTAATGCAAGATTCATCTATTTGAAACTCCCTTGTAATTTAGAATTTCAGTTTTAATATATGAATATAAATCATCAATAGGAATTCTTATCTGAGTCATACTATCCCGCTCTCTTAAAGTAACCGTTTTATTCTCAATAGTATCATAATCTATTGTTACACAATAAGGTGTTCCAATCTCATCTTGACGCCTATAACGTTTACCTATCGTACCACCATCATCATAAAACATGTAAAAATCATCACTAAGTTGCATAAAAATTTTTCTAGCAAGTTCAGGCAATCCATCTTTCTTTACAAGAGGCAGTATTGCAACCTTATAAGGAGAAAGTTTAGGATGTAAACGCAAAACTATTCTTTTATCTCCTCCATCAAGTTCTTCATGATCATAAGCATCACAAAGGGTCATTAAAACACTCCTTGTAAGTCCAACTGACGTTTCAATAACATGAGGAACATATTTCTCACCACTTGTTAATTCATGATATTCAAATAACTTAGGTTTTCCACAAAATTTTGCATGCTGAGATAAATCATAATCACCTCTATTATGAATTCCCTCAACTTCTTGAAAACCAAATGGAAACTCATACTCAATATCAACTGCATATTTAGCATAATGAGCAAGTTCATCATCTTTATGTTCTTTAAACCTAAGATTACTGGATTTTATTCCAAGAGTTTCAATAAAAAAATTCATTCTTTTTTGCTTCCAATAATAATACCAATCATCCATATTATTAGGATGCACAAAAAATTGCATTTCCATTTGTTCAAATTCACAAGTCCTAAATATAAAATTCTTTGCTATTATTTCATTTCTAAATGCTTTCCCAACCTGAGCTATACCAAAAGGAACCTTAAGTCTTGTAGAATCTAACACATTACGAAAATTAACAAAAATACCCTGAGCAGTTTCTGGTCTTAAATAAATTTCACTAGAACTATCCTCAACCGCTCCAATATTAGTCTTAAACATCAAATTAAAACTTCTTGAAGATGTAAAAGAATCCATAGTATTACAATTAGGACAATTTTGAGACAAATCAACACAATCCGTCCTAAATCTATTTTTACAATTTTTACAGTCCACCAATAACTCTAAAAAACTATCAACATGTCCTGATGCTGTCCAAACTTCAGGTCTCATTAAAATGGAACTATCTAGACCTACCACATTTTCATGCAAATAAATCATATCTCTCCACCATTCTTTCTGGATATTTTTTTTAAGCTCAATACCCAAAGGTCCGTAATCCCATACGCCTGAGAGACCTCCATAGATTTCTGAGGATTGGAACACAAAACCTTTTCTCTTAGCAAGCGAAATAACATCTTCTATTTTAGCCATATTAAACATCTCCAAAATTATTTATTGTTTATAATCCATATTTTTTTAAAAACTGCTGCGCTAAATTTATTCTATCAAATACCTTGTCTTTGCCAAGTAATTTCAAAGAATCAAAAAGAGGCGGTGATACCTTACTGCCAAGAACCGCAATCCTAACTGGAAGCAGAACTTCTCCTATTTTGAAATTATTTTTTTTAGCGAAATCATAAAAAATATTTTCATTTTCAGACAATATTCTTGTTTCAAATCCTTCTAGTATTGGCTTAATATTTTCTAAAATAAGGTAAATATCATCTGGTGTTTTTTTCTTCCCTAAAAACTCATCTAAGTTCCATGTTTTAATGTCCTCATAAAAAAACCTAAGCATAGTTATAGCCTCACTAAGTTTTCTAATTCTCGGCTTTATTAAAGGAATTAAAAGCATCAATGTTTGTTTATCACATGAATTAACATCTTCTTTAATGTATCCTGCTTTTTGTAAAAATGGAATTAAAAGATTGACTAACTCTTCATCTTCTTTTTTTCTAATATAATAGCTATTAAAAAAATCTAATTTATGATAATCAAAAATAGCAGGAGATTTATTAACTCTATCGATAGAGAATAGCTTTTTGAGTTCACTTCTTGTGAAGAATTCCCTCTTATCGTCATAAGACCAACCAAGTAAAGTAATATAGTTAATAACAGCTTCTGGCAGATATCCATCATCAATAAATTGTTTTAAAGCTGTTGCACCATGCCTTTTACTTAATTTTTGTCCATCACTACCCATGACCATTGGAAGATGACAATAAATGGGAGGAGTCCATCCAAAAGCATTATAAAGAAGAACATGTAAAGACCCAGAAGAAAGCCATTCTTGAGCTCTTAATACGTGAGATACTTTCATTAAATGATCATCAACAACATTTGCAAGATGATAAGTTGGAAGTCCATCCGATTTAAGAATAACAGGATCAGGATTAATATCCTTATTAGCCCATGTAACTTTACCAAGTAAAATATCATTAAAATGAGTTTCTCCATCAAGAGAAATCTTAAATCTAATAACAGGAGTGATTCCTACATTTAAAGCATCCTTAATTTCACTATCACTTAAATTTCTACAATGTCTATCATAACCTGTTGGCATCTTATTAACAGTTTGAATCTTTCTAATTCTCTCTAGTCTCTCAGGTGTACAATAACAATAATAAGCATGTCCTAATTTAACTAATTTATTAGCATATTCTTGATATATTTTTGTTCTTTTTGACTGAACATAAGGCCCATAAGGACCACCACAATTAGGCCCTTCATCAAAATCAATGCCAAGCCACTTTAAACTTTCATACAAATCTTCTTCTGCTTCTTTAAAATACCTAGTTTGGTCTGTATCCTCTATTCTAAGCAAAAACTTCCCACCACAGGATTTGGCAAAAAAATAATTAAATAAAGCTGTTCTAATGCCCCCAATATGCTGTAAACCAGTAGGAGAGGGTGCATATCTTACTCTTATATTCAAAATATAACCTCTTTTAATAAAAAAATATCCTTTTTGGATATATCATAAATATAATAAAATACAACAAAAAATAAGTTTGACTTAAGCAATTTTGTATGTTTGGCATTCAATCGCTCTGTATATTTAAAATATTTATCCCTAATCTTAAGTCGATCTTTTTCTATCAACTGATATCCCAAATTAGAGTTTTTCAATATATAATGAAAATAAATTGTAAAAATAGGATCAGATCTTAAAAAATATTTCTTTAAAAAGTCTATTTCATTGTTCAATTTAACAAACTCTCCATTGGCAATTAGATTAAGTGCCACGCAATACCTTACCCACCTATTCTTATTCTCTTTGTAATCTACAATTAAACTAGCAGCTTTCTCTTTGTCTCTCAAACTGATAAATATTGAATAAAGCTCTACTATTGTCTTATTACTTATTTTAATATTTTTTAAATAAAAAAAAAGTTCATTCAAAGTCTTTTTATCTTGCTTAATTAAAATTATCTTTAGAATAAGAGAAATATCAAAAACACTTTTAAGTGTTTTGCGCATTATCTTAAGCTTTAAAAAAATATAAGTATCATCTACACCATTAAATATAAAATATAATCTTGAATATAGAAATCTGATATAAACAGTATTAAAAATAAAGACAGATAAAATAAAAGCTAAAATAAAATGAAAATTAAAAAAAATAAAGTTTAAAAAATAAGCAAATTTAAAACTCTCTAAGAAATATACAAAAACTAAAAAAGCACAACAAAACAAAATATTAAAAATTAAAAGTATTCTGTCAACCATCAAAAATCTCTTATCATAAAACTCAGTTTTTAAAATTGATATCCACATATAGTATTATACTAAATAGATAGACAATTAATAAATAATATGTTATACATGGGTTTAAGCTTAAGAGGAAGAATGCAAAACTTTGATAATTTAGCAAAAGATATAAAAAATTTTTCATACATAATAGATGAAGATTTCTTGGTATGGCCGGAAAACTCATTTTTAACATCTAAAAATATTGAACTCATTGAAAAATGGGATCTACAAAAAGCCATTAAGATGAAAAAAACTTTTTTCAATGAGTCAGCAATGCAAACAACACAGCAACTTATTGACATAGAATATGATGCAGAATCCCTTGCTAATTACCATATACTAATAAGCAATTTAGAAGAAGTATACGAGACATGCAAAAAACACAAAAAAATTTACTATCAAGATGTTCTTCCAACTGTCAAAAAAGTAATAGAATTTTACAAAAAAAATCAAAAAACATTTATCAAGTATATTAAAATACCCAAACTCTTATCCGCCTATAATACCATTCACCCAGTAAATACCGCAATACTAACTGTAGCACTTGGAAGTGAAATGAATTTAAACAATCATAAAATGGTTGAACTTTGCACAGCAGCCCTTTTGCACAAAATAGGGTTCTTATTTATTCCTTTAAAAATAAGCGAAAAAAAAGAAAAATTAAGTGAAGAAGAATTCGAAATAATAAAAAAATACCCCTCTATAGGTTATACCATACTATCAACTACTAATTTTTCGCAATCTATATGTTCAACAATACTCACTCATAAAGAAAATTTAGATGGTTCAGGATATCCTAATAAGCTTAAAAGTGAAAACATAAATATTGAGTCTAATGTAATAGGTGCTGCTAGTGCATATAGTGCAATACTCTTAGATAGAATATATAAAGAAGCCTTAAATTCTGGAGCATCTCTTATCGAATTAATACAAGATGCTGACAAGAAGTTTGATAAAAGGGTGTTAAAACTAATAATTAAAGTTCTCTCTCAATGTCCATTGGACTTTATTGTTGAACTTAATGATCAATCAATTGCTAAAATAATAAAAATTAGTGAAACTAATGCAAATACACCATACATAAAATATATAATCAAAGATAACAAAGTCGTAAGCTCTGATAAAAGTCAAAAATATGTTAAATCTATACCTAAAACAGAAACGGGTATTAAAAAAATACTCAGACAAGATGAAATAGAATTTCTTTTAACAAAATATGGTTTAAAAGAAATTTAAAAAGGAGCAAATCATGATTTTAATAACATCTGCTATGGATGAAGAAGCAATCGAAATAAATAATATGATTAAAGATAAAGAAGAAATCATATTGGATGATTATTTAAATAAGAAAAAAATTTATAAAGGAGAAATATCAGGACATAAAGTAATCTCTTTAACAACTGGTATTGGTAAAGTAAATGCTGCTACTTGGACTAGCTACATTATATCAAAATACAAAATCACTCATATAATAAGCTCGGGAACTGCCGGTGGCATAAAAGAATCTGAAAATATCAAAATAGCAGACATAGTAGTATCATCAGAAACAGCATTTCATGACTTTAATTTAACTAAATTTGGATATAAAACAGGACAAGTACCAAATCTTCCACAAAAATTTAAATCAGACGAAAATTTATTAAGAAAAACTGTTGAGGTTATTGAAGATAAAATTAACAATATTAATGCTCACATTGGTCTAATACTTACAGGTGATCAATTTATTGGAGATGAAAAACAACTAGAAGAAATTACAAAAAACTTCCCAGATGCTTTAGCTGTAGAAATGGAGAGTGCGGCAATTGCTCAAGTAGCATACATATTCAAAATACCTTTCATTATTACACGCTCTGTATCTGATTTAGCAAGAATCAAAGACAATCACATGGATTTTAATAAGTTTTTACAAGTTGCATCAGTTAATGCAGCTAATATGGTAAAGGAACTAATTAAACTCATATAAGGTGATAATATTATGCCTAATAATAACCAAACATCAACATCTGAAGCAGTTTCTGAAGGACATCCAGATAAAATTGCAGATCAAATTTCTGATGCAATACTTGACGAAATACTTAAAAAGGATCAAACAGCAAAAGTAGCCTGTGAAACATTAATTTCAAAAAATTTAGTGATAGTAGCAGGAGAGATAAATAGCAAAGCAAAAAATTTAATCAATATACAAGAAATAGCAAAACAAACAATAAAGAATATTGGATATACAAATATAGAATATGGACTTGATTATAAGTATGCTACAATAATTGATATTACTGGACATCAGTCAATTGATATTACAAATGCCGTTGAAAAAAAAAATTCTAAAATCATAGGAGCAGGAGATCAAGGAATAATTTTTGGTTATGCATGCAATGAAACTGAAAATTTTTTACCCATAGCATATGAATTAGCTAACTTAATTTTGAAAAAAGCAAGTAAACTTAGAAAATCAGGTGAAATTGAATGGCTACGCCCCGACGCAAAATCCCAAGTTACCATAGAATATGACTCTAATAAAATTCCTATTAAAATCAATAATATTGTTGTATCCCATCAACATGATCCTGATATTCCTCAAGATTTCCTAAAGGAAACAATCATTGAAAAAATTATAAGGCCTGTCCTTGAAAGCAAATCAATGCTTAATAATGATATTAAATATTATATTAATCCCTCAGGTAATTTTGTCATTGGTGGACCTACTGGAGACACAGGTCTTACAGGAAGAAAAATTATTGCTGACAGTTACGGTGGTTTTGCAAGACATGGAGGTGGAGCTTATAGTGGAAAAGATGCTACTAAAGTTGATAGATCAGCAGCTTACATGGCAAGATATATTGCTAAGAACATGGTAGCAGCAGGCATTTCTAGAGAATTTGAAATGCAACTAGCTTATGCTATTGGGATTCCAAACCCAATATCTGTTAAAATAACTACAGGTATAAACGACAGCGCATATGAAAAAAAAATATTAACTTTTATTTTAAATAACTTCGATCTAACTCCCAATGGCATAATCAAAAAATTAAAATTACGAGAACCTATTTATTCTAAAACATGCACATATGGACATTTTGGTAAAAGTGAGATGGAATGGGAAAAATTAGACTTCGTAGATAAAATAAAAAAGGAGTTCAAATATGAATAAAATAACAAGCTTTACAATTGATCATACAAAACTACAACCTGGTATATATATTTCAAGAAAAGATACATTTGAAAATTTAACATTCACTACTGTAGACATTAGAATGAAAGCTCCTAATAGGGAACCTGTAATAAATAACTCAGAAATACATACAATTGAACATATAGGAGCAGAAATGCTTAGAAATAACAAAGTCTGGGGCGACAAGATATTATATTTTGGACCAATGGGCTGTCGGACAGGATTTTATCTAATTCTTTTAGGTGATTACGAAAGCAGAGATCTTATTGATTTAATATCGTGGCTTTTTCATGAAATTGTTAATTTGCAAGGAAATATTATAGGCGCAACAGCTCACGAATGTGGAAATTATCAAGATCACAATTTAAATATGGCAAAATATGAATCTAATCGGTATTTAGAAATATTAAGCAATATAAAAGAAGAGAATTTAATATATCCTTAATAACAATTAAAATTTATTTTGTATATTAACAATCTACAAAAATTATCCTATTTGGAGAAAATTTAATATTATAAAAGCCAATTTATCACATATAGGCAAATAAAATTAAATAGTATATAACTTGACAAAAAGTCATAATAAATATAAACAAAAAGCAAAAAAATTTATATTTAAAAGATATTAAATATTATTACTTATCTTTTGAGATAACTCCAAAAATTCATCTCCTAAGAGCTCAATATTGCTACCTCTTTTAAACCCAAAATTATCCCCTTTAAATCTTGGCAATACATGAAAATGAGTATGAAAAATAACCTGACCTGCATCAGCACCAATTGCAGTATAAATATTAATACCATTACAAATATTTAATCCTAATTTTTTTAAGGACAAAGCCACTTTGTTACAAACCCTTAATATTTGACCATTAAGTTCAGCGCTCATATCTAAAGCATCATTACTATGTTGTTTTGGAATAACAAGCGTATGTCCAATATTTAAAGGATTAATATCAAGAAAAGCAAGTACTAACTCATCCTCATATACTTTATAACATGGAACCTCATTTTGTACTATTTTGCAAAAAATACACTCACTCAAAAATTTCTCCTATTTAATTATAAGATTAAAAAAAATTAAATTAATATCTAAAAATAATTGCTTAACACTAATTTAGCTATATTAAAATAAGCAATCAAGGTAATAACATCAGCAACAGTAGTAATTAAGGGTCCTGCCATTAAAGCTGGATCTATTCTTATGAATTTAGCTAAAATTGGTAAAAGACCCCCCAATATTTTTGCGACCATTAAACCTATCATCAAACATGAAGATACAACAAAAGCTATTTTAAATTTTTCACCATGCTCAGGAATAACAAAAAGTACAATTCTTATAAAATTAATACTAGCAAGAATTAAACCAACTAAAATACTAACACATATTTCTTTAATTAGCACTCTAAAAAAGTCTCTTACCTTAAGAGTTCCAAGGGCAAGTTCACGAATAATTAATGCAGAGGCTTGAGAACCAGCGTTCCCCGAAGTATCCATTAAAAGTGGAATAAAGCTAGTTAAAATAACTAAAGACAAGACCAAATTCTGATAATTAGTAATTATAGTAGCAGTTAGAGTAGAAGATATCATAAGAATCAAAAGCCAAACAATTCTATTTTTTGTCATATCAAAAATAGAAGTATCAAGATAAGACCTCCCTAAAGGAGTAACAGCAGCCATTATATGAAAATCTTCGGTATTTAAATTTTGAATAACTTCAAGAATATCATCAATAATGATGATCCCTATCATCCTACCCTCATTATCAACAACAGGAACACTTGAAATATCATGATTTTGAAAAAGAAGAGCAACATCTTCCTTCTCATCACTAACTTTAACAATATAAAATCCATTACTCTTCATTATTGCAGAAATCACAACATCATCACTAGACAACATCAAATCTTCAATCTTTATAACGCCCTTTAATCGTTTTTCTTCATCAGTAATATAATAGGTATAAATGTCTTCTTTAGTTTTTGCTACTTTTCTAATATAATCAAGAGCTTCTCCAACACAAAAATAATCTTTAAGTTCAATATACTCTATTGTTACAATTGACCCAGCAGAATCATCATTATAAGATAAAAATTTATTAATAATCTCTCTGTTTTCTTCAGTAGAACTTGCTAAAAACCTTTGCACTACATTTGCTGGAACTTCTTCTAAGAGATCAATGACATCATAAAGATTTAACTCATCTATCATTTCTCTTATCTCTTTATTTGTAAAAGAATTTGCTAATTTATTTTTTGTAACTTGATCAAAATTAGAAAAAGCTTCAACAGCAACTTTTTTTGGAAGAAATCTATAAAGTAAAATCAAATCAGAACCATTAAGTTTTTTAAGAGCCTCACTAATATCAAAGGCATCGTATTTTAAAAGTTCTTCCTTTATTTTAGAATATCTTCTATTCTCAAGTAAGGTTTTTAAAAATACAACATCTATCATATCAACATCTCCAAGTTCTAACTTTGAATAAATGTCATAGCAGTGGACTATTAATTAAAGCTTATCCAAAAGCATTGAACACCTACCTGAAGGTATAGGTAGAGTTTTCTCTTTTTTATTTAATATATTTATTGTGAAATAATAAAGTTTTTCAGATTCCATTTTAATCTCCCAGCCTCTCTTGCCCTTATTACATATAATCGTAGTTTGATTTTTTTTAAGAGATAAACTCTCTATTCCCATAATTTCAAGAGTAGGAATATTCCAATAAACTGTTTTATCGGGCAAACTAATTGTAAGTCCAATAATATTTTCTATCATCAAACTAATACTAAAAAGTGCTAGATAACAAATAATATCTTTCTCTGGAAGAATTTTTTTATCAACATCTAAAAATGCAGGGCCTTCTTTCATTGGCTTATAAGCCTCCCAAATATGCCCCTTAACTTTACCATCAGGCAATAGAGTGTCTAATATATAATATAAGTGTCTTATGGTAAATTCCCTTGCAATATTTGCACGCCTACAATATTCAAGTCCTTTAATAACAAAAAAATTCATATAAGTGTAAACAGAACCATAATATCCATTGCCATCTGAATTAAACCTGGGGTCATTAGCCGAAAGAGTAGGAAAAGGATTTGGAGTTCCAAAATGTTTATGGCTTTTCAAATAAAAAATCATTCTCTCTATTCTGTCTTCACTTGGAATTTCAGAAAGAAGTGGTAAAAATCCAACTATGGTTTTACATCTAATAATATTTTCATCAATATCAAGATCATAATAAAACCCATCTTTCTCATCCCACATTAATGAATTAATTTTAGCTTTAAGAGAAAAAAATCTTTTCTTATATTCAAGTGACACACTCTTATCATTTAGTATATCTGCCAATTTGGCAATACAATATGCACTATGTACTTGCAATGAATTAAAATCTATTGGATAATACGCACCTTCTCTGGGAGAATTTTTATAAAAAATTTTATTCATATCAATTGAATAAAGACCATTTGGCTTTAAAAACTTTTTTTCTATCCACTTATAATATCTATCAAGAATTGGTAGAACATCACAAATACGTTTCTTATTACCTGTTTTATGATATAAATTATATTCAACCCAAGCAAAAATGGGTAATCCAATACCATCATCATTTCCTTCCATATAAAGAATATTATTATTATGATCATATCGGGCCCTAATTGCACCAGATGCCTCTTGAAGTTCATAAAATTTATCAATGGTAGATGTGGGAGAATATTCTCCATTACTATAAACAAGAAAAAAGCTTGAAAGACAAGCTTGAAGTTGATCTATAAATCCAAGATTTTCAGAATAATAATTTCTATCCTTTTTACTCTTTTCCAAAGCTTGAGAGAAAACAATTTTATCTTGAATCCACGAAAGACTCTTATTATAAATATCAATAAAATCCTGATCATAATAATAAATTTTGGGAAATACATTCTTATTCAATGCTCAAACCTCTGAAAAACAAATATCAATCGACTTCTATTTATTATACATTATAATAATAATAAAATGAGAATTGAAACCTAAAAATTTTAAAGCTAGGACGTAGCTAATTCAAATTAATCATATTTAAAGCAGATTGCTACTTTAAAATCAAAAAAGCTTAATAATAAATTATACAAACTTAAATCAACTTAGTTTACTAAACTATATATAAATAATAATAATTCAATATTATTATTAACTCAAGAAGATTCCCACCCTCCTAAGAAAATCAACATAAGCCTCTTTAGTATTAGGAACAACAATTTCCCCATTCATTATCCTTTCAGAAATATGCTCCAATTCATTCTCAAGCTCAAAAGAAATCTCTTTAGGATTTCTAACAAAGCCTAGAAAGCCTTCTCTTAATCCATAATTTAACACTCTACCACCTTCAAAAATATTTGTTTTTAAATAATTTGAAGTAACAATACTCAAAACCCGTCCAATATCTTTAATTGAGGATGTAATAACATTCTCAGGTGCAAGGTGTGACTGATCCTGATCAACGCCAATAACATAATGTCCATCTCCAAGCTCCTTGGCAACCTCAATAACTCCAAGCCCAGCTAATCCCGCAGCATGATAAACAATGTCTACACCATTTGCATACATATCATTTGTCATACTCTTACCAGTATAAATATCAACAAAACTACCAATATACTTACTATCAACAATAATATTCTTATTCGCATACATAGCACCAGCTTCATATCCATATCTAAATGCATTAATCACTGCACTATCCATTCCACCTAAAAATCCAATTTTTCCTGTTTTAGATACTTTAGCTGCAATATAACCTACTAAAAATGCACATTCTTCAACTCTAAAAGTTATAGCTAACAAGTTATCTGGAACTCTTAAATCTTGCCTATTATAAATAGGATCAATGATTACACATTTAATACCTGGATTTTTTTCAGCAACAATAACAGCAAGATCACTAAAGTTATATCCAATTAGCCAAATAAGATCTAAGCCATTATTTTTTAATGATTCAATATCAGACAAATAAAAATCTGGATTTGACTCTTTCATAACTATTTCTAATCCAAATTCCTTCTCTAACTTTTTAGCAGCCTTCCAAGCACTTTCATGAAAAGCATTATCATTAAATTTTCCATCAATTAATACAGCAATTTTAACAGAACTATTATCCAATTTAACATCAGAACATGAAAAACATAAAATACATAAAGATAAAAATAAATTTTTCACATATATCTCCGTTTAAGATTAATCTAATAAGATCTTATAACCTTGGATTAAATAAATCAAACTCATATTTAATTATTATTTAACTTATAAGTTTGACAACATCTAATAAAAAAGTGTATATGAACTTTTCAAACCTATTGAAGCATAAAAATAATAATATTTGCAAGTACTAGAATGACAATGTTCCTTATTAACTACCGATTCAATATTCTCAAAATCAATTTTTGGGCTATAATTACTATAATAATTTTTCAAAAAAGAAACTTTTACAGTAAAATAAGATACAAATAATAAAATAAATTATATATTTGCTAAATTATGCATTAATTTAATAGAACATGAATATCTAAAAATTTGTTATATTCATCAATATTGCTTGGAGCCAAAATATCTCCACTAATTATCTTATCTTCTATAGCTTTAATCTTAATTACAATATTTTTATTTATGTTAGCGTTATCCTTAATAATACTCACAGCCTCATCTTTTAGTCCTAACTCTAATATTCTCCCACCAGAAAAATTATTTGTTTCTAAATAACTCTTTGTTATTTCATAAATAGAATGCCCAATATTTCTAACAACTGATGTTAAAACATTATCAGGTGCAAGATATGATTGATCCTGATCAACTCCGATAATATAATGGCCAATCCCAAGTTCCTTTGCAACCTCAATCGAACCAAGACCTGATAGTCCTGCTGCTACAAAAATAATATCAATATTATCTTTATACATTTTTAAAGAAATAGTTCTAGCTAAAGCTAAATCCACAAATGAGCCAACATATTGAGACGTTAACTTAATATCCCTATTTGCATATTTAGCACCAGCTTCATACCCGTACCTAAATGCATTAACAATTGAACTATCAATTCCACCTAAAAATCCAATTTTTCCTGTTTTAGATGTATTAGCAGCAAGATAACCCGCTAGAAATGAGGCTTCTTCTACTTTAAATGAAAGACCAAGCAAATTTTCTGGAATTTTTACACCATCTCTATAAACAACATCAATAGCTCCATACTTAATATCTCTATTTAACAAAGCAGATTGTTCAATGGCTTCCTGAAATCTATAACCAACTCCCCAAATAACACTAGAACCTTTATCCTTAAAAGCTTCTAAATCACTAATATAAGATTTGCCTATTGAATCTTTACCAAAAACCTCAACTTCAAAATTTTTTTTTAACATTTGAATGCCTTGCCAAGCACTCTCACCAAAAGACTTGTCTTCAAAAACTCCATCAACTATTAAAGAAATCACTGGTTTATTTAAAGACTTAAAATCAGATACTTTCTTAACACATCCTATAAAAGATAAAACAATAACAATGAACAATACTAATTTATGCATGATACAATTCCTTATGATTACCTAACTACTATTTATTTAACATAATTAATAATAAAAGCATCATAAGATTTTTTATCTTTTGGAACTTCAATCTCATTTTTAATCATCTTATCTTTAATTTCTGCAAATCCATCATAATCAGTCATCAAGTCTGTATTAATCAACTTATTAAAAATTAAATCAAATACCCCATCTTTAAATCCAAATTCTAATTGATTCCCTCCGTTCCATTTTCCAAACTCTAAATAAGCCTTTGTCAAATCTAAAATAACAACATCAATTCTCTTAACATATGAAATAATCACGTTTTTAGGTGCAAGATATGATTGATCTTGATCAACCCCAATGATATAATGCTCATCTCCAAGCTCTTTGGCAATTTCAATAGCACCAAGTCCCGAGAGTCCTGCTGCTGCAAATAAAATATCAACTCCAGAAGCGTACATCTTGCTTGCCATAGAACGTCCAAGTGTTAGATCAGAAAATGTACCTATATATTGAGAATTTAATTCAATATTTGTATTTGCATATTTAGCACCAGCTTCATATCCATATCTAAATGCATTGACAACTTCACCATCCATTCCACCTAAAAATCCAATTTTACCAGTCTTAGATATCTTAGCAGCAAGATAACCTGCTAAAAAAGCTCCCTCCTCAGATCTAAATTTTACATTTACTAAATTCTTAGGTAAATTAAAATCTTTTGCATAAGATCCTTCAATAACAGCATAATTAGCATTAGAATTTTCTATAGACTTTTGTAAAAACACATCTGTAAATTTAAAACCAATTCCCCAAGTTAAGCTAGAACCAGCTTCTTCTAATCCGCCCATATCTGCTAAGTAATCAGAAACCTTGGATTCTTTTTTAATTATTTTAACATCAAACTCTTCTTTGATTTGATCTATTGCCTTAGAAGAACCTTCATTAAAACCCCTATCATCAAAATTTCCATCAACAATTAAAGCAATAGTATTAGAGAGTGAAACTTTATTTTGTGAATCTGCACAACCTAAGATAAAAAAAAACACAAGCACCTTCTTTAACATAAAATAATCCCCTATTGACCTAATTTAATACTTAATTAAATTCACAAAACAAAATTTATCAAGAATATTTTTTTATTACCATCTATAATGTGTAAAAGCTCTATTTGCTTCTGCCATTCTATGAGTATCTTCCCTTTTTTTAAAAGCAACACCTGTTGAATTGTAAGCATTAACAAGTTCATTTGCTAACTTCTCTTGCATAGACTTCCCACTAGATTTCCTAGCAGCTGAAATAATCCATTTCATTGCTAAGGCTTCTCGTCTTTCTTCTCTAATTTCAACTGGAACTTGATAAGTAGCACCACCAACTCTTCTGCTCCTAACTTCTACTAAAGGCTTAACATTATCTAATGCCTTAGTAAAAGCAGCAATTTTATCATCTTCTTCAATCTTTTTTGAAAGCATATCAATTGAATTATACATTATAGCTTCACTAATAGATTTTTTTCCATCATACATCATTCTATTGACAAATTTAGCAACAACTCGAGAATCGTACTTGGTATCTTTAAAGATTTTTTTCTTAATCTTTTTACTCTTTCTTGACATACAACTTATACCTCTTAAGCTTTTGGTTTTTTAGTTCCATATTTAGAACGACTTTGCTTTCTATTATTAACACCAAGTGTATCTTTAGCCCCTCTAATAATATGGTACCTAACACCTGGCAAATCTTTAACTCGCCCGCCTCTGATAAGAACAACTGAGTGCTCTTGTAAATTATGACCAATCCCTGGAATATAAGCTGTTACCTCAAATCCATTTGAAAGCCTAACACGAGCTACTTTTCTTAATGCTGAATTAGGTTTTTTAGGTGTAACAGTCATTACACGAGTACAAATTCCTCTTCTTTGAGGACAATTTTGAAGCGCAGGAGATGCTGTTTCTTCCTTTCGTCTCTTTCTTGGCTTCCTAATTAGTTGATTAATTGTAGGCATCTATGCTCCCTTTTACTAATTTTACCAATAAAATGGTATCAAATATGTGTTTTCTTTTCAAGCTATATTTCAGAGCTTGATTTTTCTTTTACTTTCACTCTTTTATACAAATTCATACCTGTTCCTGTAGGAATTAAATGTCCAATTACAACATTTTCCTTAAGACCTTTAAGATCATCAATACTACCTGCAATTGAAGCATCTGTTAACACTTTAGTTGTTTCTTGAAAAGAAGCAGCTGAA
This sequence comes from Borrelia sp. HM, assembly GCF_019669085.1. Classification (NCBI taxonomy): domain Bacteria; kingdom Pseudomonadati; phylum Spirochaetota; class Spirochaetia; order Spirochaetales; family Borreliaceae; genus Borrelia; species Borrelia sp. HM. The sequence goes on from NZ_AP024401.1 coordinate 405,283, forward strand.
ATAAATGAATCTATATTAAGAGAAGTTTTTGTTATTCCAATAAGAATTGGACTAGCTACCGCTGGCTCACCACCTTGCTCAATTACCCTTTGATTTTGCTCATAAAAAGTATGCTTATCTACTTTCTGATTATAAACAAAATTAGTATCACCAACAGATACAATCTTAACTTTTTTCATCATTTGCTTAATAATTACACCAATATGCTTATCATTAATACTTACACCTTGCTTTCGATAAACATCTTGAATTTCTGCTAATAAAAATTCTTGCAAACTAATACCACCAAGAATTTCAAGAACATCATGAGGATTAATTCTTCCATCACAAAGCATATCTCCAGCCTTTACAATATCTCCATCTCTAACTAAAAGATGTTTACCAGCAGGAATATAATGTTTATGTTCAACCCCATACTCGTCTAAAACATTAATAAGCCTTTTACCTTTCTGAATTGATTTAAATTGAACAACTCCACTTACCTTAGCCATTTCTGTTAGATTCTTTGGAATTCTTGTTTCAAACAAATCATTAACTCTAGGAAGACCACCTGTAATATCTTGAGTCTTCTCAGAACCTTTAGAAAGCTTAGCAATGATATCTCCTATGTTAACATCTTGTCCATCTTCAACCTGCAGATAAGCATCTCCAGGAAGCACATAAGATGCAATCTCAATCCCTCTGTCATTAATAATTAAAATTCGAGGGTCAAGAGACTCAAAAACTTGATCTGTAATTCTTTTCTCAATATTTCCAGTTTCAAGATTTATTTCCTCTTTTAAAGTTGTACCTAAAATAACATCTTTAAATTTAACCTTTCCTTTAAGTTCAGCAATAATTGGTTCTGCAAAAGGATCAAATGTCCCAATTATACGACCAGCATTAACATAATCACCCACATTGATTTCAAGTCTCGTACCAGCTTTTAAAGATACCTCTTGTTCTTCAGAGACAATCATAATCTTGTCATCCTTAATCTTAGTATAACCAATACAAGATGATATTACATCAATACCTTCTTGATTTGTAAATAAAGGCATTCCTTTAATTACCTTTTGAGAATCCAAAACTCTAAGCTCTTTAACACTCTTCATATCTTCTTCATAAAGAACATTTATTATTTTCAAGGTTCCTTTTCTTGTAAAAAGCAATCCACCATCAATATTAACATTAAACCCCTCTATCCCATTAAGAATAAAAGAATTTTTTAGCGAAATCTTATCATCCTCACTACCTGCCTGTGCAACTCCACCAATATGAAAAGTTCGCATAGTAAGCTGTGTTCCTGGTTGACCTATTGACTGGGCAGCTATTATTCCAACAGCCTCTCCAATATTAACAGGCTTATTATTTGAAAAATCCCGACCATAACATTTTTGACAAACTCCATGCTCAGCTTCACAAGTTAAAACAGATCTAATTACAAGTTTGTCAATACCAACGGTTTCTAATAATTTTATCTTATCCTCTGTAACTTCCTCATTTACATCCAAAATAATTTCACCCGTAATAGGATTTTTGATTCTTTCAATTGAATAACTTCCAACAGCTTTTTCTCTTAAAGGCTCAGCTACTTCTTCACCATGCTTTAAAGCCTCAACCTTTATACCATTAATAGTTCCACAATCCTCTATTCTAACAACTACATCTTGAGCAATATCAACTAATCTTCGTGTTAAATATCCAGCATCGGCCGTTTTAAGAGCTGTATCTGCAAGTCCCTTTCTTGCACCATTTGTAGATATAAAGAACTCTATTACAGAAAGTCCTTCCTTAAAATTAGAAATAATTGGAAGCTCAATAATATCCCCAGAGGTCTTAGCCATTAATCCTCTCATTCCTGCAAGCTGTCTTATTTGGTTCTTACTTCCACGAGCACCAGAATCAGCCATCATATAAATTACATTAAATCCATCCTTATCTTTTTTAAGAATCTCCATCATCCTATTAGTAAGCTCTTCATTTGTTTTTGACCAAACAGAAACAACATTGTTATATCTCTCTTCTCCAGTAATAACACCTTTTGAATAATCATTTTGTATTTTTGTAATTTCTTTATTAGCCCTCTCTACATATTCTTTTTTCTCTTGAGGAACAATAATATCACTCATGCTTATTGTACATCCAAATTTAGTCGCATATTTAAAACCAAGCTCTTTTATAATATCTAACATTTCAATGACAATAGATGAACCATGAACAACATAAACCTCAGAAATTAAAGCCTGCAACTCATAATCACTAAGAGTTTTATTGACAAATGCAATCCTATCTGGCAAAGCTTCGTTAAATACAACACGTCCCGCGGTAGTTTCTGTATATGCCCCATCAACCTTAACATAAATACGTGCATTATAGTCTAAACATTTACTATTAATTGCAAGAAGAACATGGTTGTAATTAGCGAATTTACGTCCTTCTCCAATTACATTTTTTTTCTCCATAGTTAAGTAATAAAGACCTAACACAATATCTTGAGATGGAAATACAATAGGATGTCCATTAGCAGGGTTTAAAAGATTATTAGTTGAAAGCATTAAAGCCCAGCTCTCAGCCTGTGCTGCAGGAGTTAATGGAACATGTACAGCCATCTGGTCACCATCAAAGTCAGCATTATAAGCATGACAAACAAGAGGATGCAACTTGATGGCCTTACCTTCAACTAAAACTGGCTCAAAAGCTTGTATTCCTAATCTATGAAGGGTTGGGGCCCGATTTAAAAGAACAGGATGTTCTTTAATAACATTATCTAAAATCTGCCATACCTCATCCACTTCTTGCTCAATTAAACTTTTTGCTCTTTTTATATTAAAGACAGATTCACTCTCAATTAATTTTCTAATTACAAACGGCTTAAAAAGCTCAAGCGCCATCTTTGCAGGAATACCACACTGATGTAACTTAAGTTCAGGTCCAACAACAATTACAGAACGACCTGAATAATCAACTCTCTTACCAAGAAGGTTTTGCCTAAATCTACCTTGCTTACCCTTTAATGCATCAGAAAGAGATTTAAGCGGTCTATTGGATGTACCCTTAACAACTTTTCTCTTATGTGAATTATCAAAAAGAGAATCTACTGATTCTTGTAACATTCTTTTTTCATTTCTTACAATAATCTCAGGCGCATTAAGCAACAAAAGCTTTCTTAAACGATTATTCCTATTAATTACTCGTCTATACAGATCATTAAGATCAGAAGTCGCAAATCTTCCCCCATCAAGCTGAACCATTGGTCTAATTTCTGGTGGAATTACAGGAAGCACATCAAGAATCATCCATGATGGCTTATTACCAGAAACTTTAAAATTCTCAATAATCTCAAGACGTCTTAAAAGCTTTTTATCTGTTTTATCATCCTTATCAATCATTTGAAGTCTAAGCTTAGATGAAAGTTCGTCAAGATCAAGATTTTCAAGTAAAGTTTTAATTGCTTCAGCACCCATTGAAGCACTAAAAGACATCCCATATCTCTCTTTTGCTTCAGAGTATTCATCTTCATTTAAAAGTTGCATTTTCTTAAGGTCTGTATCACCTGGTTCAATTACAATATATTTCTCATAATAAAGAATAGAATTTAAATTAGAAGCTGTAATATCAAGCAAAAGACCAATTCTAGAAGGAATATATTTATAATACCAAATATGAGCAACAGGTGCTGATAATTCAATATGCCCCATTCTTTCACGTCTAACTTTAAAATGAGTAACCTCAACATTACAACGATCACAAATAATACCCTTATACCTTATAGATTTAAATTTGCCACAATAACATTCCCATTCTTTTGTCGTTCCAAAAATTCTTTCACAAAAAAGACCATCTTTCTCAGGTCTTAAAGTTCTATAATTAATAGTTTCAGATTTTTTAACTTCTCCATAAGACCAATTTCTAATCTGCTCAGGAGATGCTATCTTTATTCTTATCTTTTCAAAATCTTTTATCTCTTTCATAAAACCCTCAAAACCTAAGTTTTATTAATCAATTCCTCTTCCTTTTCTGTTAAAGGAATTTGATTTTCATTATCATCATAAATTGATAAATCAAATCCTAGACCCCTTAACTCCTGCATCAAAACATTGAAAGATTCAGGAATGCCAGATACATTGGTAGGAATACCCTTAACTATATTTTCATATATCTTAACTCTACCTGACATATCATCTGATTTTACAGTTAAGAGCTCTTGCAGAGTATGAGCAGCTCCATAAGCTTCAAGTGCCCAAACTTCCATCTCACCAAGTCTTTGACCACCAAATTGTGCTTTTCCTCCAAGAGGTTGCTGAGAAACAAGTGAATAAGGCCCTGTAGATCTTGCATGCATCTTATCATCAACAAGATGATGCAACTTGAGCATATATATAATTCCTACCATTACTTCATTTTCAAATGGTTCACCCGTATATCCATCATATAAAATTGCTTTTGATGTTTCATGAAATCCAGCTTTTGTTAACTTTTCTTGTATACATTCATTTGTAGCAGATTCAAAAACAGGAACATCATAATACTCACCAAGATATTTACCAGCAAGACCAAGCTGAGACTCCATTAACTGTCCAATATTCATACGAGATGGCACTCCTAAAGGATTTAAACATATATCAAGAGGAGTTCCATCCGCAAGATATGGCATATCCTCAACTGGAAGCACTTTTGCAACTACACCCTTATTACCATGTCGGCCAGCCATCTTATCCCCTTCTTTAAGTTTTCTTTTCTTAGCAATATAAACTTTAAGTATTTCATCAACACCAGGTGGCATATTACCAACATCATCCTTAGTAATTCTTTGAACATCAATTACAGTACCCTCAGTACCATGTGGCACTTTAAGTGAATTATTTTTAACATCTTTTGCTTTTTCTCCAAAAATAGATGTCAAAAGCCTAAATTCAGGAGTAATATCTCCTTCTGACTTTGGTGTTACTTTACCAATTAATATATCACCTGGCTTTACATAAGTCCCTATTCTCACAATTCCATTCTCATCAAGCTTACTTAATATTTTTCCACTAACATTAGGAATATCAGCTGTAACTTTCTCAGGTCCAAGCTTAGTTTCTCTTACTTCAATACTAAATTCTTTAATATGCACCGAGGTATAAAGATCTTCTTTTACAATACGCTCAGAAATTAATATAGCATCCTCATAATTAAATCCGTTCCAAGGAATAAAACCAACTAACAGATTATTTCCAAGTGCCAATTCCCCATATCTAGTAGCAGGTCCATCAGCAATTATTTCACCCTTACTAACTACTTGACCTTCTTTAACTAAAACTGATTGATTAAAAGAAGTATCCTGATTAGTTCTTTCATATTTTGCAAGTTCATATTCATCCAAATCATTATTACCAGATGCATCATCGGGCTTGATTACTATTTTGTTACTTGTTGCTAATACCACTATACCTGACCGCTTTACTTTAACAACAACCCCAGAATCCTGTGCAACTATCCTTTCCATGCCAGTACCAACAATAGGTGGCTGTGGAAATAATAAAGGAACTGCTTGACGTTGCATATTTGAACCCATAAGAGCACGGTTTGCATCATTATGTTCAAGGAAAGGTATTAATGCTGAAGAAACAGAAATTAATTGTCTAGGTGAAACATCCATATAATCAATATTTTCAGGAACCATTGTAGTATAATCACCAGAAACCCTAACAGAAATTAAATTATTAACATAATTACCATCAGCATTAACAACAGCATTTGCCTGAGCAATACATTTTTTTTCCTCATCGATTGCTGATAAATACTTGATCTCATTAGTAACCTTACCATTAATAACTTTTCGATAAGGAGTTTCTAAGAAACCATAATCATTCACCTTAGCATAAGTAGCCAAAGAAACAATAAGACCAATATTTGGCCCTTCAGGAGTTTCAATAGGACACATTCTACCATAATGCGTATAATGAACATCTCTCACTTCAAAACCTGCTCGATCTCTTGAGAGTCCTCCAGGACCCAAAGCATTAAGACGCCTTTTATGTGTTAATTCAGCCAATGGATTAACTTGATCCATAAACTGTGAAAGCTGGCTAGTTGCAAAAAATTCTTTAACAGCAGAAACAATGGGTTTAACACTAATCAACTCTTGAGGCTTAAGACTAAATACCTCTTTATTAGACATCCTATCTCTTGCAATTTTCTCTACCCTGGACATTGCGCCCTTATATATATTTGTAAGCAACTCACCAACAGAACGAACTCTTCTATTTCCAAGATGATCAATATCATCAAGAACATCATGTCCATCATATATCCTTAAAAGATGGGATATTGTATTTACTATATCTGCCATAGTAAGAACTGAAGTAGTAAGATCATCAAGACCAAATTCTTTAGAAAGCTTGTATCTTCCAACATGACCAAGATCATATCTTTTCTCTGAAAAAAATACAGTTCTTAAGTCATTCTCAGCATTATCAACAGATATTGGCTCACCAGGTAAAAGCACACTATAAACTGCAAGCATCACAGCTTCTCTTGAAAGTTCTTTAACACCATCTTTTAAAGGAAAATAAGCATCTTCTTTCTCAAAACAATTCAAAATAATATTTGAACTAATCAAACGTTTTCCCGGAACACTGTCATACCCTTCAAAATCAATAAGATATATATCTTTTACTCCATGTTGTAGAAAATCCTCAATATCTTGCAAAGTTATTTTATCACCTGCCCGATAATTCATATTTTCTTTTATATCAACATCTACTGCTAAGTATTGACCTGTGATTTCTCTTTTAGTATTTTCATTTACCTCAATTTTTTTTATTTTGTAAAAAGTTTCAATTATTTTTTCTCTAGTATCAAGTCCCAAGGCTCTTAAGAACAGAGTAACAAGTATTCTTTTTTTTCTGTCTATCTTAACATAAAGGTAATCTTTTTTTGAATCAATCTCAAATTCCAACCAAGAACCACGATAAGGAATAATACGAGCATAATATAAATCTTTTTCCTTATAAAAAACAACCCCAGGAGATCTGTGAATCTGAGATACAATTACTCTCTCAGCACCATTAACAATAAAAGTCCCTCTATCAGTCATTAAAGGAATAGTTCCCATATAGACATCTTTTTGTCTTATCTCTCCTGTTGCTAAAAATTGCAAATTTAATCTTATTTTTAACACAGCCTCATAACTTTGACCCTTTCTTTTGCATTCCTTTTCAGTAAAACTAATAGAATCATTGTCAATGTAGTATTTATCATATTCAAGTACAACCTCACCATTGCTACTTTTCATAGGAAAAACATCCCTAAAAACAGATTCAAGGCCTTCATTAAGCAAAGGTTTATTATTCTTTAATCTCTTAAGCTGTAAAAATTTCTCATACGAATTCAATTGTATTTCTATTAAATTAGGTAAGTCTAAGATTTCTTCTACTTTTCCTTGTCCTAGATAAACCCTTTTTATCATTAAAAGACTCCTTTTTTAAGGCACAATAAACCACATATCATCTTAATGACATGTGGAATAACAAATCTGACATATTTTTAATGCTTTACTTAATTTCAACTTTTGCACCAACTGCTTCTAATTTCTTCTTAATTTCCTCAGCATCTGCTTTTGAAATACCTTCCTTAACCGCCTTAGGAACAGACTCAACTAAAGTTTTAGCTTCTCCAAGTCCAAGTCCAGTAATAGCCCTTACCTCTTTAATAACATTAATCTTATTATCTCCAAAAGATACAAGCATAACATCAAATTCTGTCTGTTCCTCAACACTACTTACTGCAGAACCAGATCCAACAGCAACAGCAACCGAAGCAGCAGTAACCCCAAATTTTTCCTCAATAGCTGTTATAAGTTCAACAACCTCAGATGTTTTAGCTTCTTCAAGCCATGTCAAAATATCTTCTTTACTTAGTGCCATATTAACTTAACTCCTCTTATATTATTATTTTTAACAGTGATAGCATGCACTTATATTTAAGACTAACACCGTTTTGATTAAATTTAATTAAACTTTAACATCAGATACAGCTTTTAAAGTTCTTGCAAGTTTTGAAATTGGTGCTTTAAGCACACTGATAAACAACGAAATAGCTTCTTTCTTAGTAGGAAGTTTACTATATGCATTAAGTTTAGCCTCATTATAGATTTCTCCTAAAACAAAACCTCCTTTAACCTTTAAAGTAGTATTTTTAGTAAAATCATAAAAAATCTTAGCAATTATATTAGCTTCATCAACAGCAGTAATAACAGCTGTTGGACCTAAAAGATAAGGATCAAGTCCGTCTATAAGTTTATCTTTTAAAACCCGCTTCATTATATTATTTTTTACAACTTTTAATTCACCCTTCTCTTTTTCAACCTTATTCCTTAAGTCAGTAAGTTCTGCAACTGTTAATCCTCTATAATCCAAGAAAAAAATATTATCCTTATTATTTAAAAACTCTTTTAATAAATTAAACATTTCAACCTTTCTAGGGTTTATCTTTGCACTCATAATCTAACTCCTAAACAAAATCGATCTTTACAGAAGGCCCCATGGTAGATGTCATGTAAACACTATTTACAAAAGTACCCTTTAAGTCACTTGGTCGCTTCTTAAGTAATTCCTTAATAAATTGATCATAATTTTCTTTTATCATCTTATTATCCATAGAAGACTTACCAAGAGAAAAATTGATAACACCATTTTTATTCGCTCTGAACTCTGTACGCCCCTTCTTCAAACTAGCTATTGCACTCTTTAAGTCATTTGTAATAGTTTGTGTCTTAGGATTTGGCATTAATCCTCTTTTACCCAAAATAGGACCAAGTTTTCCCACATCTTTCATCATATCAGGTGTTGCAACAACAACATCAAATTCATTAAATCCATCTTTCACCTTATTTATAAGGTCATCATCCCCAACATAAGAAGCACCAGCCTCTCTAGCTTCATCAGCTTTAACACCCTTTGCAAACACAAGTATTCTCTTCTCTTTCATAAATTGATTTGGTAAAACAACCGTATCTCTAACCGTATGATTCTTCTTCAAGTTAAGATTAATAGATACGTCTATAGTTTCATCAAACTTAACAAACTTAATTTCTTTTAATAAATTTATAGCATCATCTAAGCTATAAGATTTAAGCTTATCCACCTTAGATAGAGCTTGCATATATTTTTTTCCACTCTTAGCCATTATTTTTCCACCTCAACACCCATAGAACGAGCACTTCCTGCAATGATTTTAAATGCCGCTTTCTCAGTTTTTGCATTTAAATCAGGCATTTTGACCTTTGCAATTTCCATTATCTTTTCTTTTGTTATAGTTCCAACTTTATCTGTATTTGACTTCTTAGATCCTATTTCTATTCCAATAGCCTTTTTAATTAAAATAGAAGCTGGAGGAGTTTTTATAACAAATGAAAAACTCTTATCTCTGTAAATAGTAATAATAACAGGCACAACAATCCCTGGTTCCATTTTAGCTGTTCTTTCATTAAATTCCTTAACAAACTGAGGACCGCTAACACCATGAGGCCCAAGGGCCTGACCTATTTTGGCTCCTGGGGCAGCCTGGCCAGCTGGAACTTGAAGCTTAACCCAAGCAATCTCTTTTTTCTTCTTAGACACATTAGACATAAATAACTCCTTATGGTAAAAACGCCCATTAGGCTCCCATTAACGTATAATTAATAATTAAATTTTTTCTATATGCTGAAAATCAACTTCAACAGGAGTTGACCTTCCAAAAATTTGAACTGCAACTTTTAGCTTTTTTTTCTCATAATCAATAGTCCCAATAATACCCTCAAAAGAATCAAAAGGTCCTCCCTTAATTCTAACCCGTTCACCTTCTTCAAAATCATAAAGTATGAAAATAGACTTGTCTGCCTTAATCTCTCCAGCAAGCATAAAGACACTTTTGACTTCCTCATCACTAATTGGAAGAGGTTTTTGCTCTTTATTAGTTCCAACAAAACTTACAACACCTGGAATCTTGACAATATCAGCAACTGTATTTTTCCATTCTTGTTCAGGAAGATCCAATTCAATAAGAATATACCCTGGCCAAATCTTTCTTTCCCTTATACGCTTTTTCCCATTTTTTATTTCCTCTACCCTTTCAATAGGGGCCTTCACATCTAAAACATTACTACCAAAAATACCCTCATTGATTAAAAGTCTTATCTCTTGTTCTATCTTCCTTTCATACTGAGAAAAAGTTTGCAATACATACCAGGCCCTGGACATAATCCTTCCTTAAAATATATAGGTTATAGCAAGATACATGATATAATCCACTATACCTAAAAAAATTGAAACAAAAAAAACTAACCAAAAAACTTGTTTTCCACTACCTATTACTTCACTATATTTAGGCCATGTTATTTTTTTAAGTTCTAAAACACTTTCTTTAATAAATTTAAACACTTAAAAGCCTCTCTTTAAATAAAAACCACAGGCCAGGAGGGACTCGAACCCCCAACATACGGTTTTGGAGACCGTCGTTCTACCATTTAGAACTACTGGCCTATTACTCTTTATAATTACTTTATTTTGCCTTCTTTATGAAGAGTATGCTTCCTAAGAATTGGACAATACTTCATCAATTCTAATTTTTCCTGTTTATTACGTCTGTTTTTAGTAGTAGTATAATTCCTAATTCCTGTTTCTTCACAAACTAAAGCTATAAGCTCAACAGCACCTTTACCTTTCTTCTTGCCCATAATAACACTCCTGAATACAAAAAAGCCCTCAATCGGATTTGAACCGACGACCGCCACCTTACCATGGTGGTGCTCTACCACCTGAGCTATAAGGGCATCAATTCCCTTTATAATAAACTCTCATATCATAGTAATTTATTATCTCAAAAAAGACAAGCCCTCTCCCTAAATTATATTTCTGGGCCCTTTTTTACTTACTTAATAATAACAAGCTTACCTTCTCTTAAAAGCTCAATATTATTACTGTTTGAAAATATTTTATTAATAGAATATTCATCAAGTATGATATCTGCATTATGTTTACCATAAATCCCTTTAGCAATTAATTTCAAAGGATAATTGCCAATTCTACTCTTATCTTTATAAGAGATATCATTTGTATATTCAAGCATTCCCCATTTTTTTAGTGCATCTGGGTCAACCATTCTTTTATCAAAATAAAGCTTGATATTTTCATCATAAATCTTAATAAAGAAAGCATTCATTAATTTTACAAAATCACCCGAAGAAGCCTTATAATCATCACCAGCATAAATAATAATCCCAGTATAAGCAAGCTTATCAACACTTGTACTTACCAATGGATAAAAAGCTTTATAAGGCTTACTATGAGATAAAAATAAATTAATAAAATCAGGGAAAAGACAAAGCTCATATCTAATGGTTATACTTTTTAAATCTTCTGAATGCTTAGTGTAGCCTCGTTTTAAAATACTATCAAATCCTGAAAAATAAAGTACTAAATGGGGGTCTAAGTTAAAATAATCTTCAAAAGTATTCTCAGAATCAATTACCATTTTAAAAAGAGATTGTCTTATTAAAGTATCTTTAAAATCATTAATGTCAAAAACTAATCTAGAAGTAGAATCAAGTACTCCTGTATCAAATTTATCCTCATCTACTGGTTTTGTAATATCAAAATAAACGTACTTTGCATCCCAATCAATTGTCCTTGTTATGCTAGATTGAGACACAGAATCTTTAATAATAGAAGTATTATAATAAAATAAAAATAAAAAACTAAAAAGACCATTAAGTAAATTCAAGTTATATCTCCTTACTTTTTACCTAAATAAACTCCTATCCAAGCCCAACCATTATTAATTTCTGGATCTTTTGGATAAGAAATTTTTTTAAAGACAAAATACCACTCCCAAATGTGTTCCCAACCACTAGACCCAAGATAAGATATATCATTGCTAGAATCAGCCTCAAAACTACTTGCAAATTGTATGCCATTTTTTCGCCTACTTCCAAGTTTAATCATTGTGGTCAAAAAACTGTCTGTATTAATTGAATTACCCTTACCACCCCTTTGATCCCAACTTTGAATAAAAAAATTATGTTTATTCCTTATACTTAATAATTTTGAAGTATTTCCAGAAAAAATATATCTTTTAATATCTTTTATTAAATCATTTAAATTCCTATAAATTACAAAATCTGGATTATTATAATAATTAACTTTAGTAACAACACCAGAATAGTCTATTGAATCTATTTTTAAGTCTGATCTTGGTATTAAAAGCAATTTTTTATAATAAAAATAAGCTTCATCATAATTTTGAATACTCTCTAAACTTAAAGCAAGATTGTAATAATAATTGCCCTTATCTGAATTAGTAAGACTATCAGCATTATTATCAAGCAATAATTTATAATAACGTATTTTATAGCCAGCCTCAATATTTAAATTTATAACTCTTTTCGCAATCTCTATTTTTACAGAGCCATTCTCATAAATATAATCATTATAATTATCAACAACATATCTGTAATAGTTAAAAGCCACCTGATCTTCCTTAATGAAAGAATATATATTGCCCATCAGATAAAAATATAAAGGGTAATATTCCTTACCAATATCATTAGCAATTCCTTGATTAATAGAATGCAAAGCACTGTTATAATCTTTATTGCGCATATGAATATCAACTATTCTATCAACAATAAGAAATCTATCTAAATCCTTTTTATTTGACCCTTCTAAAAGACCCATGAGATTTTGAATTTCACTATGCTTAGTTTTATAACAACTAAAGACCAGCATTAGCCCAAATGCTTGAATTAATAACCTCATTATTTTTATTATATAATAAAGGACATGCATAACAAAATACATCTTAAAATCAAGAAAAATTATCGGGATTGAACATGAATAAAAATTTGATACACATTTTATTACTCACATTATTTATATCTTGTTATTATGAAAATAATAAATACGGTATTATTCTAGATTCAAACAATAGAGAAAAACTTCCAAATGGATCAATTGTAAGAATAGAAAATATCAATCAAGAACAAATGACAGTAACAATAAGCTATAATGGAATAAAATTTATAGTACACAAATTCACAATAGAAGAATTTCAAACAAAACAAGAAGCAGAAAAATTTAAACTAAGCATTCAGCCATATGTAAATAAATATGCTATAAGTAAAAAAGATCTAATACCTCTTAGAACTCATCCAGATAACTATAAAGAAAATATAATATACAGGATTCCAAAAGAGAGCATTTTAAAAATAATAAACATTGGACAAGAAACAGAAGTAGGCTCACTTAAAGGAAAATGGTTATATGCCTTAACAAAAAATGGATACAAGGGCTATGTCTTTGACTATGCACTTGAAATCTTCGATAACATTACAGGTACAATACTCACAAATCCATTAGATCAAGCATCACAAGATAAAGTAATAAACACATTTAAAAGTATTCAATATTTAAGACCAATGTACTATGAAAAAATGATTTCTCATAAAACATATGATGTCAATCTACTAAGAGAAGATTATGGATTGTTTTTTACTCCCAAAAATGAAATAAAAATTCATACACCCGAATTAAGTCTATCTTTCAAATATAATGTTGTTGAAGAAGTAAAACCTAACGGATTTTTATTTAAATCTAACATTGCAGAAGAAGATTTTATTTTATTAGCAAAAGTAACTCAAAATTATTATCGGTCAACCATTCAAGTTAAAGAACATAAAATTGAATTAAAATTTGTGATTATTGAACAAAACATTGCAAAAATTATTCTTGAAGCAGAAGAACAAAATCAAAATTTAATAAACAAATTAATATCATACGAAAAATTAATAAACACACAATATGGAAATATTAGATTTAAAAAGGATAAAACTTTTATTTGGGAAATAGACCAAAATATTTACAATTTACCAAATTCTGGAATATTTCAAATAATAGGGCTTAGTCCAAATTTACAAATTTCATATAAAAACGCTATCAAATTAATTAATAATGAAGGAAAAGAATATTTTTGTTTGCTAGACTATACACAAAATGCTTTACAACTAATATTCATATCTCCTAAAAATATTGAAGATAATTTAATAATAATGAATGACAAAGATAAAATTGCAATCATACTCTTTAACAACATTCAGATTAATCAAAATTCATCTATAAAAAATCAACACAAATATCTTTAAAGGTTAAAAATAATGAGAATAATACTTATATTAATATTCATACAGTATGTTATGTCTTTAAATGCAGATGAAACAACAAGCATAATAAAGAACTTATCAAAAACAATTTATAATCTTAACGATCAAGAATACGAACAAAACAAAGAAAAGCTAGACAACTTTATCGACTCAATAGATTTAAAAAATAATGAAATCTTAAAAAAATTACAAAAAATAAAAAATGATTTTTTAATCACATCTGTATATTTTCAAAATATAAAAGGAACTTTAATAGCTTTAACTCTTTCAGCAGAAATAAATTCCCAATATAGAATATCTCCACTATCAATTGCAATAATCAATAACGACTTTACAACTATAAAAATATTAGTAGATTATGGAATTAATATTAACAGAATAGATGAAACAGAATATCCATCAATATTTTGGGCAATATACATTAATAATGAAAAAATATTTAATTTTTTAACAGATAAAGGAGCAGACTTAAGCCTTACACTTAAAAATGGAAAAACACCTGTACAAGCCGCAATAGAAATTGAAAATATGAATTTAATCGAACTATTACTTAAAAAGAATGTTTACATTAAAGATGAATACAAAAAAGAAATCAACAATTTAGAAAATAAAAGTATAAAAAATATTATAAAAAAATATAAAATAATTAACTAATATCCCAACACTCTTGATACTTATTCAAAAAAGTTATTTTATATATGAATTCCATTCATAATAACAGGTTAAAATTTGATCATATTTCTTCCAAGACACTTATCTTAGATAATTATATATTGTAAGTAATCTTAATAAAAAAGATACTAAATTTCATATTTGTCCAAAAATCTAGTAAGATTTATTATGCTGTAAAGACTATTTTAAAAACTCGCAAAGGAATAACATATGAATACAAAAGTAAAATTTTTTCTAACAATGCCTATTGGAATATTGATTGGATTATTTTTTCCCTCCGAAGTCTACAATACACTATCACATATATGCATAAGATTGGCTTACTTTTCGTTAATTCCTTTTTTAATATTTTCAATTCCACTTGGCATAGAAAATATTATTGAGAATAAAAAATTTAAGAAATTGATTGTAAAAACCATCTATTATGGAATTGTTATCAATATAATAGGAGTACTTACATCCATCGTGGCTGCAATAATACACATACCACAAAGAATCCCAATATTAGATAAAAATATTCCAAATCTACATATATTTGATAAAACAGCATTTCTTGAGACATTTTTTCCTAAAAATATCTTTACAATACTCACAAACAAAAATCCAAATCTCTTAAGTATTTATATTATTTCAATAATTATTGGAATTAGTTTTTATTATGCAAAACAAAAGGGAAGAATTGCTAGAGAACTTATATTAAGCACTTCAAATCTTTTTTACAATGCAAACGGGATAGTTGTCAAAATACTAAATTTTGGAATTATTTTCATTACAGCAGCATATACTACAAACTTAAAAAACTTCAAAGACTACCAATACTATATAAACAGCATAATATTTTTCTCATTATGGACAATAATCATTATTTTAATAATAATTCCAATACTTAGCTACCACTTAACTAAAAATTTTAAACTTGTATATAAAAGCATACTAATATCTATCCAAAATATAATATTTGCGGGCTTTACCATGGACTCTTATGCCCCTTACTCTGTTTTAATAGAAGATATTAAAACAGAAAGAATGAATATAAAAAAATCAATAATCACGAATATACCAATAATCAATTTTATTTCTAAATCTGGAACAATTTTTATCTCAACAATTTCATTTTTTATTATTTTAAAATCTTACTCTAGCTTGCCCATATCAATTTATGAAATAAGTTATATGAGCATATTAGCATTTCTTTTTATTTTTGCATTTCCACATGTATCAAATAGTTTAATATATATAATTACAATGCTATGTTCGACTTACACAAAAGGAATTGAACTTAGTTATTCTAATATAACTCCAATAATTCCAATCTTAACATCCTTAGCTTTAATAATAGACTTCACTTATAGTGTAACAATAATGTATATAATAGACTTTAATGATTTAGAAGATCCTTAAAAATAGCTCTAACATTAGTAAGAGCGTGCAAATAAAACAAGATGTTGAGCCACTGTATTACAATAAATACAAGTCAAATTATCTAAAGGCCTATTCTGGAAATCTTCAGGAATACATCGTATTGTAGCTTTTGTATCATTTTTGATACTCTCTTCACAAACCTCATTTCCACACCATGAAGAGAGAACAAATCCTAAATTCTCATTAATATAAGTCTTAAAAATATCATAATCATTCTTTTTAAATCCAATAATTTCTTTGGTATGCAAATTTCTAAACTCTAATGCTCTTTTAAATAATTCAGATTGAATATCTTCAAGTTCACATTTCATTTTTAATGCCAACTCTTTAATTGATACTTGATACTTAGCATTTTTATCTTTATCTCTTCTTGCAACAGTAACACAATCCATGAGAATATCATTAGATCCTATCTCAATTCGCATTGGAATTCCTTTAAGCTCTGCATCAGCAAATCTAAATCCAGGAGAATTCTTAACATCTCTATCAATATCAACTCTAAATCCCTCTTTATTTAAAAGATTAAAAACAGTAGTTGAATATTCAAGAATCCTTTTATTTAGCTCATCATCTATTTTAAAAATAGGAACAATAATAATTTCAACCGGTGCTATTTTTGGTGGCAATATCAAGCCCTTATTGTCAGAATGAACCATAATTAATGCCCCAATTAACCTAGTTGAAATTCCCCAACTAGTAGCAAAAACATAGTCCATTTCACCTTTATTATTCTGAAATTTAACATCAAAAGCCTCTGCAAAATTTGAGCCCAAATAATGAGATGTTCCTGCTTGCAAAGCTTTTTTATCCTGCATTAATGCTTCAAGTGTATAAGTAGACACAGCACCTGCAAATTTTTCTCGTTCTGTCTTTTTACCACAAAATACAGGAATAGCTAAATAGTCCTCAATAAACCTTTTATAAATATTTAAAATAAATAAAGTCTCCTCTTGAGCTTCCTTTTCAGTTTCATGTGCAGTATGCCCCTCCTGCCATAAAAACTCAGTGGTACGTAAAAATGGCTTTGTTCTTTTTTCCCAACGAATAATATTTGCCCATTGATTTATCTTAATAGGCAAATCTCTATAAGATTTAACCCATCTACTATACATATTCCAAATAATTGTCTCAGAAGTAGGCCTTAAAACTAAAGGTTCTGATAACTCTTCCCCACCAGCAGTTGTTACAACAGCAACTTCTGGTGAGAATCCTTTGACATGCTCTTTTTCTCTTTCAAAAAATTCATAAGGAATAAGCAATGGAAAATATGCATTCTTATGTCCCGTTTTTTGAAAACTATCATTAAGTATGATTTGAATTCTCTCCCAAATAGCATATCCATAAGGCATAATTACCATGCAACCTTTAACAGGAGCATAATCAACAAGTTTTGCTTTGTGTACTATATCTAAATACCACTTAGAAAACTCTTCTTCTTTTGAAGCAATAAAATTACCCATAAACCTCACCTTTTTTGAAAAATTTCAGCAATCTTAACCATCAAAAAACAAAAATAGATAAAAGAAAAAAATAACCTAACAACTGATTGAAAAGCAAAATACATAATTAAATTTATATTTATATTAAAAATATGTCAAATATATTTTGATATATAAATCTTTGCTCTAATATTTATTTTTGTAAGACGAAAAAGTATGCTTGTAATTTACAATAAATTTTTGAAACAAATATGTAGAAGAATACATATAACAGCAACCACAATCTCATGGCAAAGATTAAAAAAAAATTCATGCCAAAAACTTAGACTAAAACATATCCACAAGAATATCAAAAGGAACTTCTTATCTACTAGTTTGAAAAAATCAGGTGTATATTTTACCAATACTAATCATGTATTAATTTATGACATCGCTTCGCAAGTCAACCAAAATTTGACATTGATTCATAAACTACAAAAAAACAAACTCAAGTTTTATAACTCAAAATTGCCAAAAACGTATTGATATGAACCAAATTTTAATATTAAAAGCATATAAAACAAATATATTTATTTATATTTATTGACTATGAAAAACTACTTCATGGCACATGTTTTACAAAACATATTTTTAGGAATTATATATCATCTAATCAAACACAAGAGTTTAAAGGAGGTTTTATGAAAATATTATTAAAATTGATTATGATTGTATTATTAGCAAGTCTATCTTTTGCATCACAAATCGATCCATCAGCTCTTAATAAAATACTAAATGAAAAACAAAATCTAAATAGGTTTGGAATAGGTTTTGGAATTGGAAGTCCTCTAATTAATGTTATCATTAGTGTTCCATACGTAGAAATCGAACTTGGATATGGGGGTTTTAGTGGACTAAATCCTAATAATTTCATACCCTATATTGCTGTTGGAATTGATGCCCTATTTAAAGAAGAAATTTATGAAGATACAATATTTACCGGTGGACTTGGTGTGGGTATTGACTTGTCCCAAATTAGAACAGATGAACAACATATTGCAAGCCTACCAGAAGGAAATAGTACAAAAACACAAGAAGAAGAAAAATTTTCAATAACATCAACTAACAACAGATTGGGAACTGTACTCAGATTACCTATTACATTGGAATATTATTTTTTAAATAATATAGTAATAGGATTTAAGGCCATAGCAACAATTGGATGCACAACGATCTTTAATCCCGTATCTATGGAAGGAATAAGATTTGGATTTTTTGGTGTTGGATTTATAAAAGTATACTTATAAAGGAAAATTAATGAGAAAAAAATATCAAAAGATATTTATCTTTATATTAATTTTAATGTTTAATTCATATTATTTTGCGTTCTCTAAATCTAATCATCCTTATTCGATTGAATGCAAGCAAGAAGATGATGGAACAGTTTGCATTACAAATACCAGACCTACCCCTGAGAAACCTAATCCAACTCCTAAACAACCTAATCCAACTCCTAAACAACGCAATCCAATTCCTGAGAAACCCAATCCCATTCCTAAACAAACTAACCCATATCTCGCCCAATCAATAGTAAAAGCAAAGAACAATCCTTATTCATTTGCAGCAGGAATAGGGATTGGGAATCCTTTCATTAATATCTTAATTTCTATTCCATATATAGACATCAATCTTGGATATGGAGGGTTTTTATACTTAAATCCCGAGAATTTTCATCCCTTCAACTTAATAGGAATCGATTTATCTTTCAAACAACAAATAGGAACTTTAATACTTGGAGGAGGTTTTGGTGTTGGTGCAGACTGGTCACAAGCCAATTTAACTATACCTGGCGGAACTACAACGCAAACTTCTCCTTATGAAAGGATAGCAATATTAGCTAGATTACCCATATCAATAGAACACAAAATTATAAAAAATTTATCATTAGGACTTAAAGTCTGTGCTACAGTTGGTCCAACAATATTTCTCACAAAACCAAAAATAGTATTTGAAGGAATGAGATTTAAATTCTTTGCAATTGGGTTTATCAGATTTTTCATGTAAACTATGAATTTTACCCAATTCAAACATTTACATATTGTGCTATGAAGAGATTGCAATAAAAATTTCTCCATTTCCACAAATTAACAAACCTTGATCACAAATTCCTATAAATATACTTTCTCCTGTCTTAAGGCAAAAGTCATAATTCACATGAATTTCTCCATGCATCACTAACAATATCATCACACCACTATCTCTTGCAAAATAAATGTTTCCATCTAAATCATCTACATATCTTTGCAATAAACTTAAATTAGTACCTGGAAGCTTAAACATATTAAAACCATCAATATTTTCACCTCTTAATAACAAAAATACTGTCTCTTCAAATCTACCAACTTTTAACATCTCATCTCTGTCAACATATTTGGTAGTAAGACCTGCCCTAATCACATTGTCAGAGTTGGTCATAAGCTCAATACACTCACCTTTAAGATAAGCATGAACTTCTTGACTATTTATATAAAAAACTTCCCCTGGATTTAACTGAACAATATGCATCCCTAAAAACACTAAAAGACCAATATCTAACCCATAAACCTTATTAATCTCCTTAAACCAATAAGCTCTAAGACTATCTATAGAATTTAAATTGATTTTTACTTTTTCAATAGCAGCTTCAATTTCAAACTTATTTAAACTAAATATATTCTTTATAAATTCCTTATGCGTTGTAAAGTTAAGATTTAACTTTAATTTTTTACATATGTTTTTGATTTCAAGGAGAGGTAAAAAACCTTTAAGAACATAAAAATTACTCAAAGCATAAACAAGTTCTATTTTTGGATTTATATCTTTATAAATTCTTTTAAAATCATTAATATCTATTCCCTTGGTATTTTCAAGTTTGAAACCTTTTAAAGCAATATCCTTTGAAGGATGTATTTGTATTGATAAAGGTCTTTGAACCGAGAGAACTTTAAATAAAAAAAATAATTCATTTTCATTGCCTAAAAACTCTTTATAATTTTTTAAAAAATCATAAAGGGAAACATATTGGCTACCAACCAATATCTTACTAGAAAATGTTTTATGTGCTCCAAGCCACATCTCAGCTTTAGGAAAACCATCTTCTTTTTGTCCTAAAAGAGAAGGGATGAAACTAATTCCACCCCAATCATATTCTTTAACTGAATTCTTCATTAAAAATATATTACTACTTTTCATTTAAATTCCTTAATTTTTACAGATTTAAGAAAAAGAACTAAACTCGTTGCAACCGCAACTCCAACAACTATTGCAATAATAAATCCCAACTTATTATCAACAACAGGCAGAACTATTGGCCCTCCATGCGGAGCATGGTCTGCAACACCTAAGAATGCAGCAATAATACTTGAAACAGCACCTCCAATAACTATTGAAGGTAATACTCTTACAGGATCACTAGCAGCAAAAGGAATAGCACCTTCACTAATACCAATAAAAGAAATCAAAAATGCTATTTTACCAGACTCCCGCTCTTCTTCTGCAAACAATTTAGGCATAATAAAAGTAGCAAGACCCATAGCCATTGGAGCAACAGGAATAGCTGATGCAACCATACCCATTATTTGTGGGACTTTAGTAATCATACCAACACCAAAAAGAAACGCCACTTTATTAAAAGGTCCCCCCATATCAATCGATACCATTGCACCAAGTACTAATCCCAGGAATAACTTTCCCAAAATACCATAAGTTTTTGAATTGGTCTGAAGTGACTTGAGAGTACCCTCAAGGAATGTCATAAATTGCCCAATATAAATACCACCATAAATCATAAAAAGTCCAATCATAAGAGTACTTATCACAGGAATGACAAAAATAGGCATTACAGGTCTTAGCCATTCAGGAACCTTAATTTTTGCTATCCACCTAGCAATAAAACCTGATATGAATCCTGTCAGTATTGCTCCTAAAAATCCTGCTTTAACATCCCTAGCAAACACACCTCCTACAAGACCCGGGGCAAGACCTGGCTTATCAGCAATTGCCATAGCAATAAAACCTGAGAGTATTGGCAACATCATGTCAAAAGACACAGCCCCAATATCTGTAATTGTCTTATAAAAAGGATATTTATTAAAATTTGGACCATCAGAACCAATTCCTGCCAAGGATATACCAATAGCTATTAAAATACCACCACTTGCTACAATTGGAACAATAGGAGACACACCACTCATTAAATACTTATAAAAATTGTATTTAGTAATGCCAGACTTATCTTGAATAGAATTCAAATTCTTATGATTAAATATTGAAGCATTAAAAGACTCTTTGATAACATTGTCTACATCATTTATAGCTTTTGCAGTTGAGACTTTATAAACCTTTTTTCCATCAAACCTCTCTTCATTAATATCTTTATCCACTGCAAGTATTACAACATCAGCAGATTCAATATCTGATTTTGTTAAAGCATTATCAATACCAATAGAACCTTGTGTCTCAATTTTAATACTGTACCCTTGTCTTTTAGCTTCAATTTCAAGCTTCTTAGCAGCAATATATGTATGTGCAACTCCCACAGGACAAGCACATACAGATACTATTCTTCCTGAATTAAAAAAATTACCTGCAACATTATATGTGGAGTTACTCTCAACATTTTTGATATAAGAATAAATCTCATGAGAACTATTTAAAATTTTTAAAATATTTGTAAACTCATTGTTTTCAAATAAATTAGCTATGAAAGATATTGACTTAACATGATTATTATTATGATGATCTTTTGACATACAAATTAAAAATATTACATTAACAGGTGGATTATCGTCAGTCCACTTTATACCAGCGCCTTTTATATAAAGCAATGAAATAAAACTTGACTTAATAACATCTCCCATTAAATGAGGAATAGCAACCCCATTTTCCCAAGATGTATCTCCAATTTTTTCTCTATCAAATAATCCTTGAATAAATTCATTTCTATCATATATATAACCCTGCTTATCTACTTGCTCAACTAAAAAATCAATTGCTTCTTCTTTAGAATTTATTTCATTAGATATAAAAATGAGATCTTTTTTTAAAAAGTCTAAAAACATAACCTTTAACCTCCTTCAATACTAAAACTAATTTTATCATAATAGAAAATATTAAACTCTGATTTGATTTTTTTTTATTTTAAATTCGTTTTATATTATTTAATTAGTTTATATAATATAAAATTTATCGGATTTTATTGATATAAATATTCATATTTGATATTTTTTAAATAAATCACACACATAAATAAGTGCAATAGATTATAAAAAAGTTTATTTTTAAAATAAAAATAAAACTGATTTTTCTCACACAAAAGAGAATTTATTATGTATAAAAAATTAAATTAAGGGAAAAAAAGAAAATGTATTCTTGAAAATTTAAATAAAACCTGCATTTTATTTAAAAAATAAAAACTGATTTATTCATATATGCAATATTTTTTTTGATTTTGATATTAGATATAATTTTCAATATATTAAAGAGATATAGTTATGAAAAAAAAGATAAAAATTTTCCTCTGTTGTTATATATTAATTTTATTAGGATTATTATTTTTATATCAAAACCCCAAAATCGTCAATAATATAAAAGAACTAGCTTCTAATTATTTAGAAATACTCAAAGACAAAATTTACAGACCTAAAAGTTTAATTGAATTAAAAGAAGAATATCTCTTACCAAAAGGATATCTTACAACTCAAGTACTAAATAAAAAATATTACTCTTTAGGATATGCTGAGAGTGCTAAGCAGGCAGAATGGGTAGCTTACAAGTTAAAAAAAGAAATGGTTGAACTAGCCTTAACTTTGCTTAAAGAAAATAAAATAAAACGAAGTAAAAAATTTTTTGAAGATAAAGATATTCAAGGCATTGCCCCCAAGTTAATTGACTATTTAAAGAGCGGATATGATAGAGGACATATTGTCAGCTCTGCTGATATGTCTTTTTCTACAGATGCGATGATAGATACATATTTCCTATCAAATATATCGCCCCAACAAAAAGAGTTCAACTCTGGAATCTGGCTGAAGCTTGAAAAATTAGTTAGGAAATGGGCTATTTTAAAAGGAAGAATTTATATTGTTAGTGCAGGAATTTTAACAGAAAATAAGGGATTTATTGGAAAAAATAAAATTATAGTGCCAAAAAATTTCTATAAAATAGTGTTATCATTAAATAGTGACAACTCCTATGATATATTAGCTTTTATCATTCCAAATGAAAAAGCCAAAGACTTAGAATTAAAAAATTATGTTGTGAGCGTTAATGCAATTGAAGAAAAAACCAAAATAGATTTTTTTGCAAAACTCGATGCTAAAATAAAAAAAATAATTAAAATAAAAAAAGATATAAATTCTTGGAAATTTTGATGAAAATAACCTTTGCAAAATTTAATATTTTTTTGTTAACAATATTCACATTAGGACTAACTATTATATCAATATTCATATATTACATAAACTTTAATGTAAGCTTTTATAATTATCTTATCAATATATATAATAAGAACTTATTGATTTTAGTTGATAAATTTTTCATTTTCACTATTGGTATCATAGGCTCCATTTGGACATATATTAACTATAAAAGAACTAATAACATACAATTTGTATTTTTTTACTGTTTCATTTGTTCTTTCATACTCGAGCCTATATCAATTTTAAAACATTATCTTTTCAGCCATTCATTAAGTCTAGAATTTCATTATTTCATGAAATTCTATCACTTAATCACCATATTTTCTTTACTAAATCTATTTTTTTTAAGCTTATACATATGTGACTTTCAAATTAAATCAATAACTTATACTATTTACCTGATCTTCACTTTTGCAATACTTTATAGCTCATTAGTACCTATTAACGCCCACGATCAGACAAATTACTTATTATTCTCAACTGAAAACAATAGATTTTATATTGATTTAACATTATTCTTAATACCAATAAACATTTTGGTAGCCTTCTCAAGAAAAAAAAATTCCAACTACCTTTTAATCTTTACATCAATACTTCTAATAGTAATAGGAATTTATCTCAACTCTATAGAAATACCTTACTCCTTTATACCAAGTCTAATAGGAGTACCAATATACTTAAGAGAGGCAGGAAAATTTTTTTTCTATTGGCTATAAACCCTACCTACTTAATATCAAAGATAAAGTTGCTATACCTAAGGGTAAAAATAAGTTATCGTATTTCTTAAAATCAAAAAGCTCAACAAGCATAGCCCCAAATCCAATAATCAATGCTAATAAAAAATTTGGAAAAAAATAATAAAAAACAATAAATGCAACTAAAAAAACAATAACACTACCTGAGAATGTTTTATTATTTACAAGTTTAAAAGAAGGAATCATTTTCCCAAAAAGACTAGCAAGACCATCTCCAAGACATGCAGAAAATATTCCAATGTAACTAAAAGGCGCTGGTATAAAACAATAAGTACAAAATATGCTTATTACCAAAAATATCGGAGAAAGAGAAACCTTCTTGTATGAAGATATCTCTCTGGAGTTTACTATTATTTCCGATATACCCTTTAGAAAAAATAAATTTATTTCCATTATTCTAAATATTTCCAAAGTTAAATATAAAAATATAAAAAACAAACTAAATACAAAACCTATCCAAAAATTCATCTTATAAAACAATAAAAAAGTCAAAGTGGAAATATGAAAAAATTTTCTATAAATCTCAAATTTAATATTTTTGTTAAAAAAAAATTGTCTAGACATTAATTAATTTTCCTTAGAATAATATTAAATTTTAAAAAAGAATTTGCCTTTATAATACCACCAATACTTCTATCTCCATAAGCAAGACTTGGCGGAATTATTATTACTCTCTCTTCTCCCTCATACATACCAGACAACATTAAATCCCAACCTTTAATCACTTGACTATTACCAACCACAAACTCTATTGGTTCACCTCTCTCAATTGAACTGTCAAATTTTACTCCACTTAACAAAAAACCCTCATAATCTACTCTTATAACATTTCCTTTTCTAACACTTCTGCCATTACCTTTTTTCTTTATTTTGTATAAGATGCCATTTGCATCTTTTTGAAAATCTTTGTAATCTGTCTCAATTATCTTAAGCTGAGAAGCCATATATTTTTTATTCTCTTCAACTTTTTTTAACTCATAACTCTGTTTTAATTTTAAAAATTCTTCATTATCAACTTTAAAAGCATTTGCATACTCCCCAAAACGATAAATATTTATTTTATTTATTTTATCTCCTTGGCGTATACTTCTAACCGTATCCATTCCTTCAATTACTTTACCAAAAATTGAATGCTTAAAATCCAAATAAGTAAGATTATCTGAAAGAGTAATAAAAAACTGACTCCCATTAGTATCAGGTCCTGAATTAGCCATAGAAACAGTTCCTGAATGATTATGACTCAATATTTTATTAAATTCATCAGGAAAAAAATAACCAGGTCCTCCAGTCCCCGTTCCTGTAGGATCTCCTGTTTGAATAACAAAATCATCAATTACCCTATGAAATATAATATTTTCAAAATAAGGTTTATCTGTAACAGAATTTTTAATAGTGCCCTCACTAAGACCTATAAAATTCATAACTGTTAAAGGTGCATCCTTATAATAAAGTTCAATTTCTATATTGCCCTTATTTGTACTAATTAATGCAAATATTCCATCTTTTCTCACTATATCTTTCCTTTTGCCATTACAAGCTAAAAACATAAAAATCAATATAAAATATAATAAAAACTTATACACAAAGCCTACTCCCTATAAAATAATATTTAAATAAAGCGATCAGCCCTCATTTTACAATTTTTAAGTAAAAATTGTAAAATAATCTATCAATTCACAATTAATAAATAATACTATCTAGTAAGGGACTTAGAAAATTTGGATGTTATTAAATGGTAAATATTAGCAATGAACTCCTTATAAAATTTTGTAATTTTATATATGACAGCAGTGGAATTCGATTTAACGAGAAAAACAAAGTCGTTTTAAAAGGCCGAATCAACACTGCAATGCAAGAACTTGAAAATATAAATAATCCTAAACAACTATACGAATTAATAATTTCTGATCAAGTTAAAAAAAAATACTTTCTAGATCTTGTAACTACTAACCTAACACAATTTTTTAGAAATGAAGCCCATTTTAAAACCTTTGAAAAATTTGTAATTCCAAACTTAGTAAAAATTAAAAATCAAGAAGGTAAAAACAAAATTATTATATGGTCTGCTGGATGCTCAACAGGAGAAGAACCATATTCTCTGGCATTTGTTCTTAAATCTAATCTTCCAAAAAATTTTGACTTCACTATTATTGCTTCCGATTTAAGTTTAAAGTCCCTAATAAAAGCAAAAGAAGGACATTATAATGCACAAAAATGTGAAAAGATTCCAACAAAATACAAAAAATATATTAAACCTTATATGAATGATTATACAGTAATAGAAAATATCAAAAAACACATACAGTTTGACTATCATAATTTAAGTTTTGAAAGTGAATTTTCAAATATAGATGTTGTTTTCTGCCGAAATGTACTTATATATTTTGATGAAAAATCTAAAATAAAAGTTCTAAAAGAATTTTATGCCTCTATGGCTAGTAAAAGTTATTTATTTATTGGACACTCAGAATCACTTTTTGGTTTAAATCTTCCTTTCAAGTTTTTAAGGACAGCTTGGTCTATAATATATGAAAAAGATGATACAAGTCTTCCCAAAAATAAGTTTCAGTTCCAAAGCCGATATAAATTATAATCGTGCACAAAAAATCTATAGGAGCAAAATAAAAATGCAAGTAAAAATTTATGTGCTTGTAATTGAACCTTCTTCTACTAATAGAAAGGCTATATCAGATATTATAAACTCATCTTCAAACCTTGAAGTGATTGCCACTGCAGCTAATGGAGACTTTGCTCTTAAAAAACTTAAAAAATATCCAGACGTAGTATTACTTAGTTTAGAAACAGAAACAATCAAAGAAATTGCTTTTTTAAAAAAAAAGCAAAATATAATTGACAAGCTTCCTGTTGTTATCCTATCATCATGCCAAGAAATAGCAAAAAATGCTCTCTTAAAAGGTGCTAATGATTTCATAATAAAAACTGATGATAAATTAAAATACATAAAAGATAAAATTATCAATTTACTCTCGGTTTATGGTAAAAAGACTATAAAAAACAAAATTATCACAAATATCAACTTAGAAGTCAAAAAAAATAAATCACTAACAATAAATAATGAAAAAGAAAAAAAGCCAACCCCTATAAAATTAACAGATAAAAATCTAATACTTAAAAAAGAAAAAATTGATAATAAATATTTTAATCAATCGAAAATAATAAACGAAAAAGATTTAAAAAAATTGCAAACCAGAAAATTCGACATAGTTGTTATTGGAATATCTACAGGAGGCCCTGCAGCACTAAAAAAAATACTACCAGAAATTCCTAAAAATTTTCCTGTTCCAATAGTTATTGTTCAACATATGCCAAAAGGATTCACTTCAGAGTTTGCCAATAATCTTAATAATATATGTGACTTAGGTGTCAAAGAAACAACTAATCAAGAAATACTCCAAAAAGGATTCATATACATAAGCTCTGGAGGATATCACACAAGAATAAATAAAATTAATGGAAAATATAAAACAGAGGTATTTGATGCTGAAAATGTAAACGGACACAAACCTTCTATCGGGGTACTCTTTAAATCAATATCAGAAAATGTAAAAGAAAAAGCAATAGCTTTAATAATGACTGGAATGGGAAGTGATGGCTCTAGAGAAATTGGAGAAATTAAAAAAGCTGGTGGATTAACTATCGCACAAGATGAGCAAAGTTCAGTGGTTTTTGGAATGCCAAAAATAGCAATAGAGGAAAATAATATAGACTATGTAGTTTCAATAAGTCATGTGATAAAATTATTAAAGGCCATCCTTCTTGATGGTTAGATTTTTAAAGACAAGGATAACATTTGGACATCAAAAAAGATAATATCGAAAATCATTTTTCACATGTAAGAACTATTGATATATCTAATAATAAAATATATGTACTAGGAACGGCACATGTATCAAAGAAAAGTTCGCAAGAAACAGCTATTTTAATTGAAGAATTAAAACCAGACTTTATTGCTGTAGAACTTGATGAAGCTCGATACCACAAAATTTTAGAAACAGATGAAAATGAAAAGTGGCGTAATTTAGATATATATAAAGTTATAAAGCAAGGAAAAGCATTTTTATTAATAGTACAAATTATTTTAAGTAATTTCCAAAAAAAACTGGCAAAAGAACAAGGAATTAATCCTGGTGAAGAAATGAAAACAGCTATTCTAAAAGCTAAAGAACACAACATACCATTAATACTTGCAGATAGAAAAATTGAAATAACTCTAAAGAGAGCCTGGAACTGTGTTCCAATTTTTGAAAAAGCCAAAATAATATCACATCTGTTTTCATTCTCAGATGTAAAAATAACACAGGACGAAATTGAAAAACTTAAAGAACAAGATGTTCTATCAAATATGATGGAAGAACTTGCAAAAGAAATTCCTACTGTAAAAAAAATTTTAATTGATGAGAGAGATGAATTTATAGCAAGTAAAATACTTGAAGGTTCAGGAACAATCTTTGCAGTCGTTGGCGCCGGTCATGTAAAGGGAATAATAGAAAACTTACAAAAAATTAAAGAAAATAAAAAAATTATCAATATTGATATTCTTAATTCTATACCTAAAAATACTTTCTCAATAAGTAAATTAATATCTTGTTTTATAACAATATTAATTGTTTCACTAATAGCAAGCTCATTTTACTTTAAAGGATTTTACTTTGCCTATAAAAATTTAGAATCCTGGATAATATGCAACTCTTTATTTGCAGGACTTGCTGCTCTTTTATTAAGAGCTAACATAATAACAATACTAACAGCAGCAATTGGTGCTCCAATATTTTCTTTAATCCCATTTATCGGAACTGGAATGGTTGCAGGTCTTGTTGAAGCTTACATAAATAAACCAAAAATAAAAGACTTTGAAAAACTGCAAGAGGACTTGGTTAATATAAAAGGATATTTTAAAAATAAAATTACAAAAATTTTACTAATAGTATTTTTTGTAAACATTGGGTCTGCAATTGGAACAATTGTTGGACTTAAATTCTTGTTAAATATTTTTAGATAAACAAACACCAAAAAATAAAAATAAGAGAATATAGGAGTGATATTATGAAACTTGTTTTTTTAGGGCCTCCAGGTTCTGGAAAAGGTACAATTGCTAAAATACTCTCAAGTAAACTTAATTATGATCATATTTCAACAGGAGATCTATTTAGAGAAAATATATCAAAGTCCACACCTCTTGGTAAAGAAATCGAACAAATAGTTGAAAATGGACAATTAGTACCTGACGCAATTACAATAAAAATTGTTGAAGATAAAATTAATACCCTTAAAAATAAAAACAATTTTATTCTTGATGGATTTCCCAGAAATATCAATCAAGCCAAGGCTTTAGATAATTTTTTAAAAAATATTCAGGTAATCAACTTTTTACTTGATGAAAGTATATTAATAAAAAGGCTTTCTGGAAGGAGAATATGCCAATCATGCGGAGGAATATTTAACATATACACACTACCTACAAAAGAAAAAGAAATCTGTGATATTTGTAAAGGTGTCCTTTTTCAAAGAAAAGATGATAAAGAAGAATCTTTAAAAGTTAGACTTAAAGAATATAATCTACAAACAAAACCACTAATAGATTTTTATTCAAAGAAAAATAAAATTAATAATATAAGCGCATCAAAAGATGTTGATGAAGTAGCAACAAATTTAATGGAAATTATAGCAAAAAACCAAAAAAATTAATTTGAAATCAATTACTCTAATATATTTTTTAAAAGAAAATAAGATATAATTAAGCATGTGTATGAAGGTAAAAACTTATATTTTAAAAAAATCTTTAATAGTTTTAATGCTATTACAGGCTGTTTCAATTTATTCAACAAAAAAACAAGATGACATGAGTTATTTTTACATTGACTTTCAATCGGCTTATTATCCTCCAAATGCACTTGGAACCTATTGTGGAGGCGAAAGCAAATTTTCTCCAAGTTTTATAACTCCTCAATTTGAGTCCGTAATACCAGAAGAGCAAATTTCACCTAGTTTTTGGGGAGCTATTAAAACAATATCACATTTAGGATACAACACATCTTTTAAGCTTTTTAATGATCCTAATTCACTTTTATTTAAAGATAATAAAGTAACTATGGATTTTAAAATTGGGCTCTCACCTGTTACTGCACTACTTAAAGGAAAAATCTATTTTACTCCCATTGCATTTATAAATTTATATGCAGGAATTGAATTGGGACTTGG
Source organism: Borrelia sp. HM (assembly GCF_019669085.1). Taxonomy (NCBI): domain Bacteria; kingdom Pseudomonadati; phylum Spirochaetota; class Spirochaetia; order Spirochaetales; family Borreliaceae; genus Borrelia; species Borrelia sp. HM. The sequence continues at coordinate 436,391 of NZ_AP024401.1, forward strand.
TTGGCAAGCATTTGGATTTAAAGGTACTGGAGTACATATTGGAGATGGACAATATTCAAAAAACGTTGAGTTTTACACTGAGATAACAGTAGGAGGTGGTAGGCTACAGTTTGATCTAAATGCTATATTTGATGGAGACTGGACACATATTATTACAGTAATTGGCAATGATGTTATGTATATAAACAATCCACAGGCAAATTATAATCAACTTTGGAAACACAACGCTGATGAAGGTAAAAATATAAATGGATTTATAATCCTACCTTATGCAGCATTGATCTACAAAATGCCATTATTCTCTTTCAATATGATTGGACTTCTATATGAAGGAAAAACGTATATTGGATATGCACGAAAAATCAGTACAATACAAAATAAAGGATGGGGAAGTGATTTTTTCTATCATAATCTTTCTTTTGTGACAAAATTTAAAATCATTGAAAATTTAGACTTAGACTTGCTACTTAAATTTTCAACTGCGCCTATTTATACAGCAGATACAAATGGAATATCTGATATCTCTAAAAGAATAGCAACAGGTAATTCATATATTTATTACGATTCTATTGGATTATCTTTAAATTATAAATTTGGACTTCATCCAAACTAATATTTAAACTGATTTCGACCAAAAATTTTAGCTTCATATAATTTCTCATCAGCAAGCTTAATGATATTAGTAAAATTAGTATTATAAGGAATTTGTTCAGCAAGTCCAATTGAAACTGTAACAAAATTAGAAATACTACTGTACTCATGAACTATCTCTAAATTCCTAATCTCTTCAATTATTATGCTGACAATCTCAATCATCTCTTCTAAACTTTTATCTATGGAAAATAAAATAAACTCTTCACCACCATATCGAGCAATATCTATCTTATATCTAAGAGCAATTTTATTTAAACTCTTTGCTATCAACTTAAGACACTCATCACCATTGGTATGCCCATAATTATCATTATATTTCTTAAAGTAATCAATATCTAACAGTCCAACAATGACGTGTTTTTTATGTTCTAGAGCTTTCATCCAAAATTTAGCAAATTTATCTGTAAAAAACCTTCTATTAGGAATCTGAGTAAGACCATCAATTCTTGCAAGATCTTTAAAATAATCCCTAAGCCTTTTAAGTTCAAGGTGAGTTTTAATTCTTGCATCAATAATCTTGCTATTAAAAGGTTTTAAAATATAGTCCACTCCACCAACATTAAATCCCTCAAGTTGAGCATCAATAGAATCTCTTGAACTAATAAAAATTATAGGAATGTCTCTAGTCTCAGGATCATTCTTCAACCTTTTACAAACTTCATAACCACTTAAATCTGGCAGCAATACATCAAGAAGAATCAAATCAGGATTAGCAATTTCAACTTGTTTTAGAGCATCAAACCCATTCAATGCAACTCTAATCTCATAATCATGTTGCAATATACTTATTAATAAATCTAAATTTGTGGGAGTATCATCCACAAGCAACAATTTTTGAGGCTCATTTGAAATTTTTTCAAAATTATCTAAAATCATACCTTGAATCATGACTTTCTTATCTTATTATCACTCATCATGCGTTTAACAATCTTAGAACTTTCTTCAAATTTATATAATTTTAAACATTTAATAAGAGAATCAAGTAACATAATACCATTATTATCTAAACTATACTTTTTAAGAATCTCAAGTATCTCTCTATATTCTTTTGGATTCCTATTATTTATACCATTTAAAAGCTTTTGCATAAGACTTAAAAATTCATCGTTGTTTTTAAATTTTAATTTTTCTTGAGCTTGATCTTCAAGAACACATAAAATGCTAGATTTTATGTTCTCAATAAGTACAACCAAATCTTTACGCACATTAGAATATAAAACTCTTAATTCCTCAATCGAACCTGAACCTATTTCAATCTGTTTAAAATTCTCAAATAAGCCACTGCGCATATTACCAAGAGCCCCAGCAACTGAATGTGATAAACTCTTTACTAATTCTATGTCATTTCTATTAAAAGCTTCATCTAAATCACGAAGAAGATTATCAATCACACCAATAAATCCACTACATAATTCAACATATATATCATATGAAATATTTAAATCTCTTAAAGCCGCATTAACATCTAAATTAGGTAAATCAGGAAGCCTGTCAAACTTATTGTTGTTTACAATCTGATTATTTTCAACCTCAATATAAAAATATTTTTTTAATATGCATTTAATGGAACTAATATGTATTGGTTTGGCAAGATAATCATTCATTCCACTCTCTAAACACCTATCTTTATATTCTCTTAATGCATGTGCAGTTACAGCTATCAACACACATGATCTTAAGTTATTCTGAATTTCGAATTTTCTAACCTCTTTAGATACTGTAAATCCATCACAATTTGGCATTCTTATATCAATAAAAGCCATATCATATCTATTAATTTTTAAAAGTTCAATAGCCTTAAATCCATCATCTACAATATCAATAAAATCTTCTTTTATACCTATAACAATCAAAATATTTTTTAAAATTTTTTGATTAATTTCATTATCTTCAGCTATTAAAATTCTAACATTATTTTTAAGCTGAAAAGGCATGGATTCACTTATTATAGGAACATCTATAATTGGACCATTTACAATCCAATCAGAATAAAAATCCCATCTTTTAAATGGTTTTTGAATATACTCATATTTCAAATCACCAATTTTATCACTATTTAAATAGTGTAATACAAATACTATTTTTATATTAGAATTTAAATTTCCAACCTTATCAGCAAATATAATACCTTCTTCCAATCTAGAATCATCAACGTTTACAAAAATAAAATCATAATAGGGATATTGATAACAAGCTTTATAAGCATCATCATAAGAATAGAAATAATTTATATTATCTTTATAATCAAATACCTCACTTATGCTTTCAAATATCTCAACTGCCCTTTTACTTAAAACCACACTTAAAATTTTTTTATTCTTTACTAGTTCTAATCTATTTAATGCTTTATCTTTAATTTTGTTACCTAAAGTAAAGGGCAACATAAATGAAAAAGTTGTTCCTTTGCCTATTTCACTATCAACTGTAATGCCAGGACCGCCCATTAAACTAATAAGTTTCCTAGATATTGCAAGCCCAAGACCAGTACCCTCATATTTTTTTGCATCAGAATCATCTCCTTGCTTAAATAATTCAAATATTGTTTGCATGTCACTCTTTTTAATCCCTTTACCAGTATCAGTTACTTTAAACTCAATAGTAATAATTTTATTACCATTATCATTTTGTGTACTGCATATCAATTCATAATTTAAAACTATGAGTCCATCTGTAGTAAATTTAAAAGCATTGCCTATTAAATTAATAAGTACTTTTTTAAGTCTGGCTTTATCTCCTATTAAATAGTTCTCCAAATCTGATTTTGAATAAAAAATAAGATCGATCTTTTGTTTTGCACTCTGAGACTGGAAACCCTTTACAATACCTTCAATTTCATGTTCCAAATCTATTTCATTATTTTCAATATATATTCCGTTCATATCTATTTTAGAGATATATAATATCTCATCAATTAAAGATAGCAATGAAATAGATGAATAGTTGATCATCTGTACATACTCTTTTTGAACACCCAAAAGATCAGTATTTTCTAAAAGTTCAGCAGCTGCTATTATGCCATTAATAGGGGTACGAATATCATGACTCATGCTTGCTAAAAAAATAGTTTTTGCAGCAATAGCATCCTCAATAACTTTTTTCTTGCTAATTGCAGAAGAATACATTCTTTTACTAAATACTATTTCATTCCACAAATTAAATAAGAAAAATATTAAAATAGTAAAAATAAACATACCAACAGTTAACGCTGCTATTCCAGACTTCTTTAGCAGTATGTCTTTAGAATTCTCATGAATATTAAAGACCCAGTCATCAAAATATAATTTATTATCAATATTCGTACAAAATAAGATCTTTTGTATAATCCTTCTTAAAATATAATCCTGGTTATAAACTGCAATATTTAAATCCAATTTTAAATCTGACATAGTAATAATTTTCTTAATATCTCTAATATTTAAATCCTCAAAATTAACAGTAGCAGTATATTCATCACTAATAATACCATTAACCTTTCCTCTATAAAGAAAGTCTAAAGCCTCGTTAAAACTATCCACTTGAATTAGTTGTTTACCTAACTGATCTTCCAATTTTTTTGTATACAAGAAGTTAAGTATTGCAAGACGATCAGATGAGTGAGAGGAATATAGTCTTGCTCTATTTGAAAAAATATGTAATGGAATTCCTGAAATTGCTTTAATGTTAAAAACATAATCTGAATTTGATTCATCCAAATTAACAGACAACATGTCTATATTTCCTAGTTTAATCAATTCCTCAATCTTCTTGCTCTGGCTAACATTTATAATATTGAAATCTAAATTAGTAAGTTTTCTTATTTTCTTAATTAACCACTCATTTACTCCTTTATAACGACCAGAATCAGAAAAGTCAATAGGATACCAATCTTTAACAGCAAGATTTAATTTTTTATTACTTAATAACCAAATTTTCTCCTCAATATTAAAACTACTACTACTATTTATGTGACCATGACAATTACTGCGATAATCTTCAACCTCTTCTTGATCAAGCCAATTTTCATCTATTTGCAAAAAAGTATCAAATAAAATGTTTTTAGATAATGCATTAATCATATATGAATAAATTTGCAATTTTTTATTATTGGTAGCTAATACTAAAAACTTTTTCCTATTTAAACTGAGATCTTGAAATCTTAATATATTATTGTATCCATGCAATTTTGACAAATACCTTGTAGTAATTGAATTTTCTATAAATCCATATGAATTATTTACTACATATGAAAAATTATTTACTATATCTGTATTCTTATCTAGGTGAATATCATTTAAATTGAAATCAATAATTTGTGAATTTATTACTTTATTACTATTTCTGGCATTTGTAAGATACAAATTAAAATTAAGTGAATATATGGGAAGGGTTGTTTTATAGTTTTTAGAACTTAAAATACTGTCATTTTCAATAATTCCACCCCAAACAGATACGTCCTTATCATCTATACCTCTTTTAATGCTTTCCTTTGGAAATCCTATAAATTTAACTGAAAACCCATATTCTCTAGCAAGAGTATCCCATAAATCAATTAAAATTCCTGAAAATTGACCTTTATCATTCACAAAACTCAAAGGGGGATAATCATTATATATTCCTATATCAAGCTTAAATAAATTAAAAGACGCATATTCTTTTTTTGAAAGAGATTTCATATAACTAAACAGATCAATATCTAAAAATTTCAAATGATTAATAGCATTTTTACTAATGGCAGTTCTTATACCAAGACTATAAAAATGTTCGGATTTAAAAACTTTCATCGAAGATGAATGAAAAGAATTATACCATATACTAGATAATGATTTATAACTTCCATATACTAAATCAATCTCGTTATTTTTTAATGCCAAAAGTAATTTTTCAGTATCTGTAAATGAAAAAACATTATCAATATGAACATGAAATTTTAAAATATCTTCATATATAGTATTCTTGACAACACCTACTCGTAACTTGTCTGATAAAAATGTATTAAAAGATTTATTGCCTTTTTTAGTATCATAAATGAATGAAGAAATACATTTTCCAATTTCATTTTTAAAGTAAAGATATTCATTTAAATTTGAATTATAAGTCAATCCTAAATAAACAACATCATCTTCAATTTTATTTTTGTCAAGATAATTAATACATTCTGTACTAATATCACAATTATGATCTTGAGCCCATTTACCTATAAGATCGAAAATCATTCCAACTATTTTACCTTCTTTATTTTTATAATAAAGAGGATAATATTGATCTACAAGTTTAAATTTTATGGTTTGCTTAGCAAATAGATTAACATGAGATAAAAAAAGTACAAATAAAAAAGTAATTAAACTACGCATAACTTATAATATATAGACTTACAATAAATATTAATATGAAATGAAAACAAAAAACCCTGGCAATAACCTACTCTCCCGCGAACTCGCAGTACCATCAGCGAATAAGAGCTTAACTTCTGTGTTCGGAATGATAACAGGTGTTTCCTCTTTTCTTCAATCACCAGGGTGCTTTTTTATAAGGAAGACAAAAATATGGTCAAAGATTCGGGTAATTAGTATTAGTCAGCTTAATATATTACTATACTTACACTTCTAACCTATCAAACTGGTATTCTTCCAGAACCCTAAATAGGATATCTCATCTTGAGGAAGGCTTCCCACTTAGATGCTTTCAGCGGTTATCCCTTCCGAACGTAGCTACCCAGCACTTACCCTTGGCAGGATAACTGGTACACTAGAGGTTCGTCCATCTCGGTCCTCTCGTACTAAAGATAGTTCCTCTCAAATATCCAACGCTTGTGGCAGATAGGGACCAAACTGTCTCACGACGTTCTGAACCCAGCTCGCGTACCGCTTTAAATGGCGAACAGCCATACCCTTAGGACCTGCTCCAGCCCTAGGATGCGATGAGCCGACATCGAGGTGCCAAACCCTTCCGTCGATGTGAACTCTTGGGAAGGATAAGCCTGTTATCCCCGGAGTACCTTTTATTCGTTAAGTGACGGCGCTTCCACTCGCTACCGCCAGATCACTAAGACCTACTTTCGTATCTGCTCGACTTGTCAGTCTTACAGTTAAGCTACCTTATGCCTTTACACTTACAGAGTGATTTCCAACCACTCTAAGGTAACCTTTGCGCACCTCCGTTACTCTTTAGGAGGCGACCGCCCCAGTCAAACTACCCACCTGGCACTTTCCTCATATCACTATGAGTTAGAAACTTAATTAAACAAGGGTGGTATTTCAAGGTCGACTCCACTACCCCTAACGAGATAGCTTCAAAGTCTCCCACCTATCCTACACATATTTAATCAAACTTCAATACCAAGCTATAGTAAAGGTTCACGGGGTCTTTCCGTCTAACCACAAGTAATCGGCATCTTAACCGATACTTCAATTTCACCGAGCTCCACGTTGAGACAGCGTCCAAATCGTTACACCATTCGTGCGGGTCGGAACTTACCCGACAAGGAATTTCGCTACCTTAGGACCGTTATAGTTACGGCCGCCGTTTACTGGGGCTTAAATTCAATGCTTCGCTTTTACACTAACATCTCCTCTTAACCTTCCAGCACCGGGCAGGTGTCAGTCCCTATACTTTTCTTTGCAGATTTGCAGAGACCTGTGTTTTTGGTAAACAGTCGTTCGGACCATTTTTATGCTACCTAATCTCTTAGGTCATACTTATCCCGAAGTTACGTATGTATTTTGCAGAGTTCCTTAACGTGGATTCTCTCGAGCGCCTTAGAATTTTCATCCCACCTACCTGTGTCGGTTTGCGGTACGGTCCCTTATAGCCTAACCTTAGAAGTTATTTCTTGGCACCTTGACTACCTACATTTCATACTGCCTAAACAGTACTCATCATCACATCTTAGCTCTTTTAGCGGATTTGCCTACTAAAATCAACACCTTAATGCTTAAACTAGGACTACCATCGCCTAGCAGTAGTTAACCTCATGCGTCACTCCAATCGAAACTATAAGAGGTACGGGAATATTAACCCGTTTCCCATCGACTTCGCTTTTCAGCTTTGCCTTAGGGGCCGACTAACCCTGGGAAGACGACCTTTACCCAGGAAACCTTAGGTTTTCGGCGAATGGGGATCTCACCCATTTTTTCGTTACTCATACCTGCATTCTCACTTCTGATACCTCCATCAAACTTCTCAGTTTAACTTCTCAGGCTTACAGAACGCTCCTCTACCACTCTAACCTAAATTAGAGTCCAAAGCTTCGGTAATGTATTTAGCCCCGTTACATTGTCGGCGCTTAAGTACTCGACCAGTGAGCTATTACGCACTCTTTAAAGGTATGGCTGCTTCTAAGCCAACCTCCTGGCTGTTTACGTACCTAAACCTCCTTTTCCACTTAATACATTTTTGAGACCTTAGCTGTTGGTCTGGGTTGTTTCCCTCTCGACTATGAACCTTATCGCCCATAGTCTCACTCCTATTCATCATGCAGTAGCATTCGGAGTTTAACTGAGTTTGGTACCCTTTGACAGGCCCTAGCTCAATTAGTGCTCTACCTCTACTGCACTAAAATAAGGCTGAACTTAAATCCATTTCGAGGAGAACCAGCTATCTCCGAGTTTGTTTAGCCTTTCACTCCTATTCACAGCTCATCTCTGCCTTTTTAAACAGACTAGAGTTCGGCCCTCCACTTGGTTTCACCCAAGCTTCAGCCTGGCCATAAATAGATCACTCGGGTTCGGGTCTACCACAACTAACTAAATCGCCCTTTTAAGACTCGCTTTCGCTAAGGCTCCAGCACTACTATGCTTTAACCTTGCTAGCCATGGTAACTCGCAGGTTCATTATACAAAAGGCACGCCATCACCATGAATAATCATGGCTTTGACTGCTTGTAAGTCTACGGTTTCAGTTCTATTTCACTCCCCTCCCGGGGTTCTTTTCACCTTTCCCTCACGGTACTCTTCACTATCGGTAGCTTTATAGTATTTAGCCTTGGAGAGTGGTCTCCCCAGCTTCAGACAGGGTTTCTCGTGTCCCGTCCTACTTAGGAACATCTTTAAGAAGATATTTAAATTTAAATTACAGGGCTATCACCTTCTTTGGCTAACCTTTCCAAGTTATTCTTCTATATAAATATTTTGTAACTTCTCAGCTTATTACAGACTAAGCTCCAAGTGTCCTACAACCCTCTAAATGCAACGCTCTGCAGCTTGACACATTTAAAGTTTAGGCTACTCCCCTTTCGCTCGCCACTACTTAGGGAATCTCTTTGATTTCTTTTCCTCAGGGTACTTAGATGTTTCACTTCCCCTGGTATAGCCTTTACTACTTACGCAGTAAATAATTAGCATCTAACTAATTGGATTACTCCATTCGGTGACCTTGGGATCATAAAATGTTTGCTTCTCCCCCAAGCTTTTCGCAGCTTACCACGACCTTCTTCGCCTTAAAGCTCCTAGGCATCCACCATAGACTCTTTATTACTTTGACCATATTTTTATCTTCCGTCTCTAATTTGCCAATCGTTTACACAACATAAACTAATATATACGTTTAACTTTACTATGTCAATAGTATTATTGAACTTTTCACTAAATAATTTTTTTAGAAATTAAATTACACTATTAATTGATAAATATAAATATATAGATAAAAACATAATTAATACTACAAATGTACTTATTTACCTGAAATAATTATAATTAACATAGAATTAGTACAAACGACACTGCAAAATAAAATATATCGCAGAAGAAAAAGAAGAAGATAAAAAATATATAATTTATATCAAATAAATAAGATATCTACCTTAAGTACAATAGAGTAAAAATATTTAATACCTCAAAATTCTTCAGACAAAATACCACCTAAAATGAGTTAATATCAAGATTAAAAAACTCAATTAAAAACTTTGCAACACCATCTTCATCATTATCAAATATTGTAATTTCGTTGTTTGGTAACTTAGCCTTAATGCTATCGTTTGCATTTTTCATGACAATTCCTTTACCAACATTCTTCAACATCTCATAATCATTACCGTTATCTCCAAATGCTAAAATATCATCAATAGAAATACATTCAAATAAAGCAACATTTTTAACAGCATTATATTTATTAGCATCAATACTTGTAACTTCTAAAAGATTTTGTGCAGAATAGAATACACTTATGTCTTTCAAATTTTTTTCTCTAATTTTATTTTTAAACTCTTCAAGTCTAGATAAATCATGAGAATAACAAACTATTTTAGAAAAAGAATCTACTTCAAGCATAGAAAAGTCTACAATAATAGGCTTTAACCCTAAATTTTCAATAAAATAATTCATAATTGGACTTCTGACCTTTCTATCAGAATACCAATCATTAAGAGTATAAAGGTTAATATCAATTTCTTCCCTATTGATACTAAGAATTTCCTTTACTACATCACAATTTATCTTATATCGCAAAATTAAATTATTTTTAAAAAAAACTTCAGCTCCATTTGCAAGAATAACATAGCCCTCATCGATTTTCACTTCTTTAAGTTGCAGCAAAACATCTTTTACTTCGTATAATCTCCTACCAGTAGCAATAATGATATTAAAATCATCTCTTAATTTTAAAAGAACCTTAAGCGTCAACGGTGTAATTTTATGATTATTATTAAGCAAAGTTCCATCAAGATCGAAAACCAACATTTTATACTTTTGATAATTAGCATTCATTATAATACTCTCTTTCTTAATAAAGAATATCATATAAAGTAGATTATGAATCATAATCTTGACTTGAATTAAATTAACAAAAAAAATATAATAATCTCAAAAGGTTAAGGTAGAGGGTTAAATATAAAATTGAATGAATGATGAAATTTCAACTTTATTCACAGAAGAAAAAATAAAAACCAAAATTCAAAAATTAGCTCAAGAAATTAGAAGCTACTACAAAGACAAAAATAATGTGGTTTTTATAGCAATCCTTAAAGGTTCTTTCATGTTTTTTGCAGACATTGCAAGAGAGATAGGGTTAAATGTAAAAATAGATTTTCTTCAAGTTTCAAGTTACCATAATAAAACTCAATCCTCATTAAAAGTATTAATAAAAAAAGATATTGATGTTAATATAGAAAATAGTTATGTCATAATCTTTGAAGATATTATAGATACTGGACTAACATACACAAAAATCCTTGAACACTTACAAAGAAAGAATCCCAAAGAAATTAAGATTTGTACTCTTTTTAATAAACCATCTAGAAGGTTAACAAAATTAAATATAGACTATACAGGATTTGAAATTGATAATCATTTTGTAGTCGGATATGGTATTGATTTTAATGAAAAACATAGAACTTTAAAGAATGTAGCAAAAATAAATAAATAGGAGATATAAATGTCAATTTATGCAGTGATTGGTACTCAGTGGGGTGACGAAGGAAAGGGCAAAATAATAGACTTTCTCTCAAAAAAGTTAGATTATGTGGTAAGATTTAATGGAGGCAATAACGCAGGACATACAATCATTGCTAATAATAAAAAATTCATCTTTCATCTCTTACCATCTGGCATTTTACAAGGAGCAAAATGCATACTTGGACCAGGTGTAGTAATTGACCCGTTTATTCTAATTGAAGAACTTAAAATACTCAAACAAAATAATATAAATACAGAAATATTGATAAGCGACAAAGCCCATATAATAATGCCTTACCACATTAAAATTGACGAACTTAGTGAACAAAGAAAGGGCATTTATAAAATTGGAACCACAAAACAAGGGATTGGACCTTGTTACGCTGACAAAATCAATAGAATAGGCATAAGAGCTGTTGATTTACTTAACATAGATATTTTCAAAAAAAAACTAAAAATAAACTTAGATGAAAAAAATGAGATTATAGAAAAAATTTACAATGACAAACCCTTTAATTATGATTATATTCTTAATCAATATAAAGAATATATAGAAATACTTAGACCTACAATTACGAATACAGAAGAAGTATTAAAATATATCATAAATTCAGGTAAAAGTATCTTAATAGAAGGTGCTCAAGGTACAATGCTTGATATTGAACATGGAACTTTTCCGTTTGTAACATCAAGCAATACATTGATTGCATCAGCAACAGGATGTGGCATTCCTATGTCAAAAATCACACAAAAGATTGGAATAGTAAAAGCATTCTCATCAAGAGTCGGTTCAGGAACCTTTGTAACTGAGATACTAGATTCCATTGGAGATGACATCAGAGAAAAGGGACAAGAGTATGGTTCGACAACAAAAAGACCTAGAAGAATTGGTTGGCTGGATCTCTTAGCAATAAAAAAATCTATTTATCTTAATGAACTCAATCATTTAGCTTTAACTAAATTAGATATACTAAATGATATTGAAGAGCTTAAAATTTGCACAGAATATGAGCTAAAAGGAAAAAAATACAATTATATACCTTCTTCTTGTGAATTACTTGAAAAAGTTAAGCCTATATACAAGGTTTTTAAAGGATTTAAAAAAGACATTAAAAACATTAGTAATTATGATGATTTGCCTATTGAAGCTAAAGATTATATTGAATTTATAGAAAAAGAAGTTGGAGTTCAAATTTCAATCCTGTCTCTTGGAGCAGAAAGAGAAAAAACCATTTTTAGGAATAAAAAATGGATGAATATATAAATCCCTTAAAATCAAGATACTCAAGTAAAGAAATGCTATACATTTTTTCACCAAAATTTAAGTACACCATATGGAGAAAATTGTGGTATAACTTAGCTTTGGTACAAAAAGAATTAGGAATAGATATTAGCAAAAAACAACTTGATAAACTATATAAACATATTGAACACATTGATTTTGAACTTGTAAAAAAATATGAGGACAAATTTCAACATGAAGTCATGGCACATCTTTATGCTTATGCTGATTTAGCTGGTGAGGATGCTAGAAAAATTTTACACCTTGGTGTTACAAGTGCATATTTAATGGATAACACAGACTTAATCCAAATCAAAGAAGCTTTATTACTTATTAAAAATAATTTACTAGTCTTAATCAAAAACTTAAAAAAATTTTCAATAAAGCATAAAGATTTGGCAATACTTGCATATACTCATCTTCAAGAAGCACAATTAACAACTCTTGGCAAAAGAAGTAGCTTATGGCTTCAAAGTCTAATTTTCGACTTTGAAGAGCTCAATTTCATTTTGTCTAATATGTGCTTTAGAGGAGTAAAGGGAACGGTTGGAAATCAAAGTAGTTTTAACGCACTGTTTTCTTATGACTTTGAAAAAGTAAAAAATTTAGATATTAATCTAACAAAAAAAATGGGTTTTGAAAAAGTTTATAAAATAACTAGTCAAACCTATGACCGTAAATTTGATGCATCAATATTAAATTTTTTAAGTAACTTATCTCAAAGCGCACATAAGATTACTAACGACATTAGATTTATGCAACACCTTAAAGAAATTGAAGAACATTTTGAAACAACTCAAATAGGTTCATCAGCAATGCCTTATAAAAGAAATCCTATTTATAGTGAAAGGATAGCGTCTCTTGCTAAGTTTGTTATGAGTATACAATCAAGTGGTGGATTTATAGCAGCAACCCAATGGCTTGAGAGGACTTTAGATGATTCAGCTTGTAAGAGAATAAATATTCCCCAAGCATTTTTAGCAGTTGATGCTATTTTAATATTATTAAATAAAATATTTAGTAATATCAGAGTAAACAAAAAAATAATTGAAAAACACGTAAAAACAGAAATGCCATTTATACTAACAGAGGACATATTAATGAAAGCAACAAAAAATGGTGGTGATAGACAAATATTGCATGAAAAGATAAAAACTTATTCAATGCAAGTAAAAGAAAACCTCTATTTAGGAAATACTGACAATAATTTAACTAAGCTAATCATTAATGATGAAAATTTTAAATTAACCTCTACAGATATAGATGAAATTTTAAATTCAAATGAAAATATAGGTTTTGCATCATTGCAAGTAGAAGAATTTATTAACGAAATAGTTGTCCCTATTCTAGAAAAAAATGAAAAATAATAACTAATATTTAGAAACAAATTTATTATTCTTTATATAAAATCTCCAAAGCTTGTTTGCATATTCTTCACCTGCATAGTCAACATTTATCCTCTTTGAACATGAAACTTCAAAATCAAAAGATAAGCCTCTCTTTAAAAAAAGTTCACAGTTATTAATAAGATCTATTTTATTAAACTTTAAATCGATATTTAAAAACTTAGTAAGTTTACCAGGTCCATCAGTCAATATTTTATTAAAATTTAATGCTGGTGAAATAGGTTCAACACCTCTGATTAAAATAGCATGGGGATTATGCTCATTAGACACTACAACATTTAACATATAATGCATGCCATAAATCATATAAATATAAGCATATCCTCCAATATTATACATTGCACTTGTACGACTTGTTCGCCTACCTCCATACGCATGGCAGGCTTTATCTGTTAAACCCATATATGCTTCAGTTTCAACAATTCTTGAGACAATCTCCTTACCGTTTATATTTCTAATCAAAAAGTGTCCAAGTAAAGATTTTGCAACAATAACAGCATCTTGCATAAAAAATTCTCTATCCATTGATAAATTTTAACCCAAAACGAAATTCAAATTCAAAAACTATAATAATTAAAACAAATATTAATAAATAATTAAAAACAGTATTGTAACAATAATATAAAATAAATTGCATATTGACAAACGCAATAAAGTTAAATAAAATTTTAAAGGATAATGATACTTTAGGGATCATAGCTCAGGTGGTTAGAGCGCAGGTCTGATAAACCTGAGGTCGGAGGTTCAACTCCTCCTGATCCCAATTAAATTAAGTCTCTTTATGATTAAAGTTTTAAACTTACAAAAAGAAATTTTAAAAAAGATAGAAAAAATGTAAACTCATGTAATGTGCTGCATATATTTGTTATACCTTAAATAAGTACTACTGATTGCTAATCAACAAACTTAAATACTAAACCTTAAAGTATAAGACACAAAAAATGATTTAAAAAAAAGCTTTTTAATTTTTACGAAATTTTACAATTATCAATCTTGGTAATTATCCAACTAAAGGCTAAACTCACTATTAAAATGAATAAATGGAGGTTAAGGGATTCGAACCCTTGACCCCCGGCTTGCAAAGCCGATGCTCTAAACCAACTGAGCTAAACCCCCAAAAAAGCCTTTAAGAAAACAAGGGAAGAGTTAAAATAATATTATTTAATTTAAATTTTCTTTCTCTTAGAAAGGAGGTGATCCAGCCACACTTTCCAGTACGGCTACCTTGTTACGACTTCACCCCCCTCACTAAACATACCTTAGATACCTTCCTCCCTTGCGGGTTAGAATAATAGCTTCGGGTATCCTCAACTCGGGTGGTGTGACGGGCGGTGTGTACAAGGCCCGAGAACGTATTCACCGTATCATTCTGATATACGATTACTAGCGATTCCAACTTCATGAAGTCGAGTTTCAGACTTCAATCTGGACTGAGACCTGCTTTCTGCGTTTTGCTTCACATCACTGTTTCGCATCGCTTTGTACAGGCCATTGTAGCACGTGTGTAGCCCAGGACATAAGGGCCATGATGATTTGACGTCATCCTCACCTTCCTCCGGCTTATCACCGGCAGTCTCGTCTGAGTCCCCATCTTTACATGCTGGTAACAGACAATAAGGGTTGCGCTCGTTGCGGGACTTAACCCAACACCTCACAGCACGAGCTGACGACAACCATGCAGCACCTGTATACAGACCCCAAACGGGGAGTAGTTATCTCTAACTATATCCTGTATATGTCAAGCCCTGGTAAGGTTCCTCGCGTATCATCGAATTAAACCACATGCTCCACCGCTTGTGCGGGCCCCCGTCAATTCCTTTGAGTTTCACTCTTGCGAGCATACTCCCCAGGCGGCACACTTAACACGTTAGCTTCGGTACTAATCTTTCGATTAACACCAAGTGTGCATCGTTTACAGCGTAGACTACCAGGGTATCTAATCCTGTTTGCTCCCTACGCTTTCGTGACTCAGCGTCAGTCTTGACCTAGAAGTTCGCCTTCGCCTCTGGTATTCTTCCTGATATCAACAGATTCCACCCTTACACCAGGAATTCTAACTTCCCCTATCAGACTCTAGTCATGCAGTTTCTAGCATAGTTCCACAGTTGAGCTGTGGTATTTTACACATAGACTTACATATCCGCCTACTCACCCTTTACGCCCAATGATCCCGAACAACGCTCGCCCCTTACGTATTACCGCGGCTGCTGGCACGTAATTAGCCGGGGCTTATTCATAAACTAACGTCATCACTTTGTCATTTCCTACAAAGCTTATTCCTCATTTATAAAAGAACTTTACAATCTTTCGACCTTCTTCGTTCACGCAGTGTCGCTCCGTCAGGCTTTCGCCCATTGCGGAAGATTCTTAGCTGCTGCCTCCCGTAGGAGTCTGGACCGTATCTCAGTTCCAGTGTGACCGATCACCCTCTCAGGCCGGTTACTTATCATAGCCTTGGTAGGCTCTTACCCTACCAACTAGCTAATAAGACGCAGACTCATCTACAAGCGAAGCTTTAAAGGCTTCATTTCATCAATTGACACCTCAATTGACTTTATTCGGTATTAGCTACTATTTCTAATAGTTATCCCCATCTCGTAGGTAGATTATCCACGCGTTACTCACCCGTTCGCCACTGAATGTATTACTACATTCCGTTTGACTTGCATGCTTAAGACGCACTGCCAGCGTTAGTTCTAAGCCAGGATCAAACTCTTCGTTATTTTTATTTTTTACTTTTAAAAATTAACAGGTTATTCATTTTATTTGGCTATTAAACCTTACTTAACTCTTCCCTTCTCTTCTCTTCCAATTTTGAATGTCAACTTTTATTACTTTATAACATACATAATACTTTGTCAATATCTAATACTCATTTTTAATATTATTTTTTAAAAAAAAATAATGTTTCTATTCTTTCATTGTTTTATCCGCTAATAATCGACTAATAATAACTATACTTTAATATCAATTATAATATGAATATAATACTATAATTGATATTAATACTCTCTTAAATCGCCTTACTAGCTAAAAGAACCTAAAATATTTAATTTATTTAAAAGAGAAGAAAGCTTCTTATATAAAAAATTAACTCTTGAGCTCCACTAATATCCTTATTAATTAGTGGAAAATAATGCAAATACAAAATAACAAGCTAAATTTCTACACATCATCAATTTTAACTTATACAAAAACATTCATATATATATCATCATTAAAATTAAGATTTAAATACTTACAAAGAACAGCTAATATTATTGATATTTTACTAGAATCTATTTTTTCTGAAAAATCTGACGACGAATAATATTCATACTTATCATTACAATGAAAGCCTGTATTGCTCTACAAACACAATTTATTTCTCTCATTAGTTATTCTAATAGCAATACCTAAAGATATTTTATCCTTTTTTTTCTCCAAAAAACACAAATGAAGTCTTTAATCTCAGTAAACCTCAAATATATCATTTCCAAAATACATATTTCATTATTTTTACAATTAGAAACTAACTTTAATCTCGAATAATCAAAAAAATTTTTCAACTTTAATATTGACTATTTATCTTCAAATTTACTTTTTTTCTTCTTTTAGATAAGACAACCTCCAAATACATTCTCTTAAGTAAATTTAAAAACTTATTTTTATTTAGCAATAAGATAATATTATTAAAGTAATAAAATCTAACTAAAATTTCAATTTTAAAGCTAAAATGTTTTCAATATCAAGATTTTTACAAACACAAACCAATCAAAATAGTCTTAATTTTTAGATTTTTTCCTGCTAACTAAAACTGTAAATTCACCTTTGTTTTTGTTATTTTCTTCAAAATATTTTTTTAATTCTAAAGGTTTACCAATTTTATATTCCTCATATAATTTTGTCATTTCACGACCAACAAGAACATTAGCATCTAAATTCACTAAAGAAATTTCAAATAACAACTTCAAAATTCTATGACTAGATTCAAGAAGAACAAATGCATCGCCTGTATGATAAAGTTCCTCTATCCTTCTTACTCTCTTAAGACCTTTATTTGGTAAAAAACCTTCAAATATTATAACTTTATCTTTAAAAGGATTAACACTTATAATAGTATTAAAAGCACTAACACCAGGAATAGGACAAACCTTATATCCATTGTTAAATGCTGAATTAACAAGCAAACCGCCAGGGTCACTAAGACAAGGAGTTCCTGCATCACTAACAAAAGCTACGCTTTTACCATTAGACAAATACTCTAATAATAAGTCGATTTTTTTATGTTCTATTACCGTATTACAAGAAATTAACTTTTTTACAATACCATAATGCGACAAAAGTCTTTTGGTAATCCTTGTATCCTCAGCAAAAATGACATCAACTAATTTTAAAATATCAATTGCACGATACGTAATGTCGCCTAAATTACCTATGGGCGTTCCTACAATATACAACACATAAAATCTCCTTATAATTTAAAATACAACTTACAAAATTGTATTAAACACTACTAAATAAATAAATCCAACACTCAAATTTTACAAATCAAATCTATAAAAAAATTCCAAATGTATGAATTACTTTAAAAGTATTTTTACATGTTCATATGAGAAAATACTTGTTTTATGTTATATTTATATTATTACTTAATTTCAAGAAATGAAAACTAAAAGGCGGTAAAATTTTATGTTTAAGCTCATTAAGAAGATATTTGTAATATATTTTTTATGTATAACACTCACTGGATTAATCATGGTTTTCATTGACAGTAAATTTTCCGAAAAACATCCTGGTCAAAATAGTAAAAGTCAAATTATTAAAAATACAATTGACCCTAATTTAATTATGCTTGCCTCTTCAATTGGAGGATTTTTAGGAGTTTATGCTGGTACATGGATTTTTGACTATGGAAAGGACAATTTTTATTTAAGCTGGGGAAACTTAATGATATTAATATATAACATAGCTTTAATTCTTTCTACATATTCAAAAACAAAAAACAAGTAAACCTAAGATCTTCAGCTGTTACTGACAATAATTCCTCTCTTAATCAAATACTTGTAAATTTCCTCTGGATTTTCTAAACTTTCAATTAAATTCTCAGTTTTATCATTTATTTTTTCTACAAGCCTTTTAAAGCTTACTCTTATTCCTCTACTTTCCAAAAAATCCTTTGCCACTTGAGAAATCACACCAGCATGAACATTTTGAAACCCAATATTATAAATTATAACAGCAGCGGCTTTACCTACAACTTTATCATAAATTTCCAAACCTTCCTTATTTTGAATATATTTATTAATAAAATTATCAACTTCTAATAAAGGTTTTAATCCTCTTTCCATATTAGAATAAAGTATTCTATGTTCTTTAAACAATCTCAACTTAGGATTTAATCCTGATATCATCCTTATAACCTCTTAAATACATGCTCTTAGAATTTATTAAAATAAATTGTCAACATTAATCATATACATAAATTCAAAATACTTCAACATACAAAAAATGATATATTATTAAATTGAATGATACTAATTCCTAAAGAAAATACTAGTTCAAAAATTGAAGTAAAAAAATCAATTTTTTTATCATATATTTTCCACACAGAGAAAAAAGAAGAAATAAATAAAATCTTAAAAGAATATAAATTGAAATTCAAAAATGCAACTCATATAGTTTATGGATTTAGAATTGGAAATTCTAAATCATTTATAAATGGAATGAGCGATGACAAAGAACCAAGATCAACAGCCGGCAAACCTACACTAGATGCCATATTAAATAAGAATTTAACCGATACTTTAATAATTACAGTACGCTATTTTGGAGGAACTTTACTTGGCAAAGGAGGCTTAATTAAAGCATATTCCAAAGCAGCACAACAAGTAATCAATATATCAAATTTAATAGAAAAGGAAGAAACGGAAACATTAATCATTAATTTAAATTACAATCAATATAGTTTACTTATACGAATAAAAGATAAAATAGGAATTAAAATTATAGATGCAAATTTTTTAGATAAAATAAATACCAAAATAAAATTTAATATAAAAAATAAAAAGAGTATTATGACATTTCTACAAGAAAATTCTTTAATTTAATTAAATTAAAGAATTCGTATAAACATTTAGTTTAATTAAATGTTTATATTTTATTACTAAATAATTTTACATATACTATTACCATTTTCATTATTATGTTTTACAATAGATTATTATCAATATACATAATAAGATAAGAGAAAACTTTTATGAAAATAATATCGATTATTAACCAAAAAGGTGGTGTTGGAAAAACAACAAGTGCTATCAATATTGCTTATTCAACCACATTACTTAAAAAAAAGACTCTCCTAATAGACATTGATTCACAAGGAAATACCAGTAGCGGTGTTAACATCTCAAAACGAGATGATATCAATTCAAGTTATGAACTTATTTATAAAAAAAACAAAATTAAACCTATTAAAAATTTCAACTTAGACATAATTCCTTCAAATATTAAGTTAGCATTACTTGAAAAAGAATTAATACATGAAATTGCAAGAGAAAATTTTCTTAAAAATGCTTTAGAACAATATAAACAAGATAACTACGATTTTGTTTTTCTTGATTGTCCTCCTACTCTTTCAATACTCACAATAAATGCACTTGTTGCAAGTAACTATATACTAATACCAATAGAAACAGAATTTTTCGCATTTGAAGGTATCAATCAATTATTAGACACAATAACTGCCGTTAAACAAATAAATCAAGAGCTAGAGATTACTGGTGTGTTCATAAACAAATATGACATCAGAAATAAAAGTAAAGAAAAATATATTGATTCTTTAAAAAAAGTTTTTCAAGAAAAATTATTAAACACCAAAATAAGAAAAAATATAAGTATTTCTAAATCTCAAGAAAAAAACATACCAGTATATATTTATAACAAAGAAAGTAATTCTGCAAAAGATTTTTTAGAGCTTACAAAAGAAATAATGGAGAAAATTAAAGAATAAAAATGTCAGATAACTTAGACACCCTAATGGCTTTAATGGGCAAAAAATTAAAAAACAATGAAAAAGAAGAACATATTTTAGCAAAACAAGAATTGGTTATTATTAAAAATAAAAGTTTTAAATATGAAAAATTAGACCAAGAAACAGCTGATTTTTTAAAAAGAAAACAAGATGAAATTTTTAACATTTTTAACAACACATACACAGAAATTGGCAAAATATTAAAAGAAGCACAAGACAAACTACGTGGAAATAACCAATATGATGGACTCTTTTATAAATGGTTTACTAGTATAGGATTTAGAAAGGATAAAGTTTACTCATTAATATCAAGATATGAATTGCTTGTAGCAAATTCAGATAAGCAACTCATAATAGAAAATTTACCTTTATCTCTTTCATATGAAATTTCTAAAAAATCTTGTCCTGCTCATTTAAAAATGGAAGTCTTAAATGGCAAAATAAAATCATTAAAAGAATTTAAATTACTTTATAAAAAAGATAAAAATTATGAAATTCAATTTAATAAAACGCAATTTACAAATAAAGATATGATAAAAATCATCAAACTAATTTTACAAGAACTAAAAAATATCAGAAATATTAAATTAGATAAAATAGCAAATAAAAAAGAACTTTTTATTACTTTAAAAGAAATACGACAAAAAATAAATCAGATTAAAAAAATTACTTAATATTTATATTTTCAAAGATAGAAATAATTCTTTTTAAATCAGAAGACGTGAAATAACTTATTTCTATCTTCCCTTTTTCTTTGCTTCCTTTAATACTTATTTTAGTTTGTATTCTACTTATTAAAAATTCTTTCACACTATTTAAAAAAGGATCTCCTAATATTTCAGATGTAGATGCATCCTTAACAGGCTTATAAAAATTTTTAACATAATTCTCTACATCTCTAACAGACAACTTTTTTTTAATAATTAAAAGATAAAGAGCATATCTATCTTGATCATCTTTTAAAGATAATAAAACCTTAGCATGACCTAATGATATTTCCTTATTATGTAAAGAATTTAATATCTCTTGCTCAAGTTCTAAAATTCGAATTAAATTAGCAACATGAGACCTATTTTTACCTATTTTTTCAGATAAAGCTTTTTGAGTTAAAGAATGCTTATCCATGAGATTTTTATAAGCATATGCCTCTTCAACAGGAGTTAAATTTTCTCTTTGAATATTTTCAATTAAAGACATAAAATCTTTATTCTTTCGAGTTGATTCTATCTCTATAATAGGGACCTGTATCATATTAGCAAGCCTAGCAGCTCTAAATCTTCGTTCACCTATTACTATGTTATATCTACCATTATTATGAAAAACAACAATCGGTTGTAATATTCCATTCTCTTTTATAGAAATACTCAATTCTTCAAGTTCAGCAAGATTAATAGACTTTCTAGGTTGCAACTTATCTATATCTAAAAGATTAATGTCTACCATCTTAAAAGTCTCTTTCATTCTATTAAGGTCCTCCCCCTGTAATAATACAAAATTTTATAAAGTTGTGCCATGTCCACATTCTATTAAAGAAACAAAAAAAAAGAATGTTCCACGTGGAACATTCCAACAATAATATACTTAAATACTAACTTATCACTTAATAAATTTTGAAACAGATACTAATCTATCCTCATCAAGAGACAATACCTGCATTCCTCTAGCATCTTTACCTTGTTCAGATATTTTATCTACTAATGTTCTTAAAACTTTTGAACTTCTACTTATAAGTAAAACCTCATCCTCATGTGAAACTGTAATAGCATCGACTACTTCACCTGCTTTTTCATCAGATTTCTTATAGCTAGTATATCCAGTAGCTCCTCTTTTAAGTCCAGTCACTTTAGATATTTCTAATCTCTTACCATATCCATTCTCAGAAACAATCAAAAGATGAGAACCATGTCCTACTGCTAAGACCTTAATAAACACATCTCCCTCTCTCACTTTCATACCAGAAACACCTTGAGTACCTCTGTGCGTAAGCCGAATATCATTTGAATTAAATGCAAAAGCATTACCTTTTTTAGAAATACAAATCACTCTCTCATCTTTAGAAACAACTTCAGCACTTGTAACAAAATCATTATTATCAAGTTTAATAACAATAACACCTCTTGATTTAACTGTCTTAAAACTTTCCGTTTCAATACGAGCTATTTTCCCCTTTGCAGTTGTTATTAATAAATAATTATTCACAGATAATTCATTGGTATTTTTAATAGCCAATATTTTTTCTGTTTCTCCCAAATTTATAAGTTCACGAATATTTTGTCCCTTGGAAGTCCTAGCAGAATCCTTAATACTATAAGCATTAATTACATAAAGCTTCCCTTCATTTGAAATCATCAACAAAAAATCATGCGTATTGACACATAAAGCAATATTAATTTGGTCTCCATTTTGCAACTCAAAAGAACTAAGGCCTTTACCACCTATACCTTGGAGTTTATACTCATCCTGTAAAATTCTTTTAATAAAACCTTGCTTTGTAAGAATCACAATAACATTTTCTCTCTGCATTAAATCTGACATACTGGTTTTCAAAACCTCCTCATCATAAATTATTTTTGTTCGGCGCTCATCGCCAAATTTTAAACTTAAATTATTAATCTCTTCTCTTACAATATTTACAATTCTGACTGGACTGATAAGAATATCTTCATAATCTTTTATTAAAGCTAAAACAATTGTAAAATCTTCTTTAAGTTTTTCTATTTCAAGAGATGTCAATCTCTGTAATTTCATATCTAGAATAGAATTAGCCTGAATTTCTGATAAACTAAATTCTTTCATAATATATTCTTTAGCCTCTTTTACAAGCTTAGCAGACTTGATTATTTCTATTATTTTATCAATATTTTTTAATGCAATATTTAATCCCTCAAGAATATGAGCCTTTTCTCTTGCCTTCTTTAAGTCAAAATCTACCCGCCTTCTAACAATTTCCTTCCTATGTGCAATAAATTCAGATAAAAGTTCTTTTAAATTTAATTGCTTTGGAATTCCATTGACAAGAGCTAAATTATTTATGCTAAAATTTTTCCTTAATTCAGTATATTCATAAAGCAAATTCATAATAACATTAGGATCAAAACCTTTTTTAATTTCAATAACAATTCTAATACCATCACGATCTGATTCATCCCTTATATCAGATATTCCTTCCAGCTTTTCTTCTTTTATTAATAATGCTATTTTCATAAGCAAAGAAGATTTATTAACAGCATATGGTATTTGTGTAATTATAATAGAAATGTTATCCTCAGACTTTTTTTCAATATGGTATTGGGCTCGAATAATAACACTACCCTTTCCTGTCAAATAAGCCTTGATTAAATTATCATTATAAATAATTTCAGCATAAGTAGGAAAATCTGGTCCCTTAACTATTTCGATTAAATCATAAATGGAAGCATCATCATGATCTAACATATAAACTATAGCATCACAAATTTCCCTTAAATTATGTGGAGCCATACTTGTTGCCATTCCAACAGCAATCCCACTAGAACCGTTTACCAATAAAAATGGAAAAGCAGATGGCAAAACTGTAGGTTCAAGCAAGGAATCATCATAATTAGCTCTAAAATCAACAGTTTGCTTATCTATATCTCTAACAAGCTCTTCTGCTATTCTAGCCATACGAGCTTCAGTATATCGCATAGCAGCAGGAGGATCACCATCAATAGAACCAAAATTGCCCTGCCCACTTACTATAGGATATCTTAAAGAAAAGTCCTGAGCAAGTCTAACAAGTGCTTCATAAATAGACTGATCACCATGGGGATGATATTTTCCAAGCACATCTCCAACAATTCTTCCAGCCTTCTTAAAAGGTTTTTCAGCCTTAAGCCCCATTTCATGCATTGAATAAAGGATTCTTCTGTGAACAGGTTTAAGCCCATCTCGAACATCAGGAAGAGCTCTTGAAACAATAACAGACATCGCATAATTTAAATAAGAAGTCCTAACCTCATCTTCTATTTTTATATTTAATATTTGTTCTTTATTTCCTTCAACTGACATTAATGCTCCAATTACACATCTAGATTTACCACATCAAGCGCATTTTGTTCAATAAATTCTCTTCTAGGCTCAACTTCATCTCCCATAAGAGTAACAAAAATTTTTTCAGCTTGTACAGCATCATCTATTCCTATTAATTTCATTTTCCTAGTAGCAGGATTCATAGTAGTTTCCCAAAGTTGTGTAGGATTCATTTCTCCAAGCCCCTTATACCTTTGAAGACTAACTTTGTCTCTCTTTACAGTTTCAATTGAACTTAAAAAAGATTCTTTTTCAAAATCATTATAGAAGTAATGAACCTTATTCTCATATTTAACTTTATAAAGAGGAGGCATAGCTATGTATATATGCCCATTTTCAATTAATTCTCTCATATAACGGAAGAAAAAAGTAAGAAGTAATGTCCTAATATGAGATCCATCAACATCAGCATCAGCCATAATAATAATCTTATGATAACGAAGCTTTTCAATATAAAAATTTTTTCCAACACCAACACCAAGAGATGCAATTATTGGAATAAGTTTGTCATTTGTGATCACCTTATCTTCTTTTGTCTTTTCAACATTAAGCATCTTACCCCATAATGGCAAGATCGCTTGAAAAAACCTATTTCTACCCATCTTTGCGCTTCCACCAGCAGAATCACCTTCAACAATATAAATTTCTCTTTCAACCGGATTTTTAGACGCACAATCTGCTAATTTTCCAGGCAATGCCAAGCTCTCAAAGGCACTCTTTTTTCTCTCAGATTCTCTGGCTTTTCTTGCTGCTTCACGAGCACGAGCAGCCCTTATTGCTTTATTTAGAATAATATCTATTTCTAAAAGATTATTTCCAATAATTTTTAAAAGACCATCATATACAATACCTTCAACAATTTTTTTTATATAAGAATTCCCCAATTTTCCTTTAGTTTGACCTTCAAATTGAGGTTCTGGAACCTTAATAGAAATTACCGCTGTTAAACCCTCTTTAAAATCATCTAATGTAAGATTTGGAATATCTTTCTTGCTTATCTTCGATTCCCTAAAAGCTTCATTCATAGCCTTTAAAAGACCATGCCTAAAACCTGAAACATGGGTTCCTCCCTCTCTAGTATTAATATTATTTACAAAAGACAAAACATTCTCAGAATATCCTTCAGTCCATTTAAGCCCAACACTAACAATAACATCATCATAAGTGTCTTCAATAAAGTAAGGCTCATTTTGAATATTTTTGTTATTATTTGTTATATAATCTACAAAAGCTTTTATTCCACCTTCAAAATAAAATTCTAACAATCTCTCTTTGCCCAATCTTTTATCTTCTAGTGAAACACATATCTTATCATTTAAAAATGCAAGTTCTCTAAGCCTCTTTGAAAGAGTTTCAAAATCATACTCTAAGGTCTCAAAAATCTCAGAATCAGCTAAAAAAGTAACTTTAGTACCCCTACAAGAACTAACTCCAATAACTTCAACCTCAGATGTTGGAATACCTCTTGCAAAAGTCTGCTTAAAAACCTTTCCGTCTCTACTAACAATCACTTCTAAAAAAGATGATAATGCATTAACAACTGAAATTCCAACTCCATGAAGTCCACCAGAAACTTTATAAGTATTTTTATTAAATTTTCCTCCAGAATGTAACTTTGTCAACACTAATTCAAGTGCACTAATACCTTCCTCTTCATGAATATCTGTAGGAATTCCTCTACCGTTATCATTTACTGTTATGGAATTATCCGCATTTATAATAACATCTATTTTGTCACAAAAGCCTGCTAAAGCCTCGTCAATACTATTGTCAACTACTTCATAAATTAAATGATGTAATCCATTAATTGAAACAGACCCAATATACATTCCAGGCCTTTTTCTAACAGCTTCAAGCCCCTTTAATACCTGAATATTATTCGCAAAATAACTCATAAACCTTCCACACAATTAATAATAATAACATAGACGTAGATATAAGCAAATTTTATATCAAAAAAAATATAATATCCATTAAATACTAAAAATCGCAACTCATATTAAAGTTAAATTACAAAAAACAAAATTGCAAAATCTACAAATAGTTAAGATAATATTCTAGTTCACTATTATACTATATACTTAATACTACATTACTAAAATCAAAAAGATATAATAATAAAAAGCCAAAGTCAATGAGGATAAAGCATGCAAGAGGGAAAAAACATATGGAGTTTAATCTTAACAGCAATAAGAAAAGAACTCTCTGAGGAAGAATTTTATATATGGTTTGAAAATTTATATTTCACAGATGCAACTAATAACAATATAAAAATATCTACTCCAAATTCTTTTCATAAAAACCAAGTAGAAAAAAGATTTTCTAAAAAAATCAAAGAAATTCTTATTGAAAAAGGCTATCATACAATTAATGTTGAATTTATAAATCCAAAAAATGAAGTAAAAATTCATGATGTAATATCAAAAAACAATTCATTAAAAGATATTGTTATACAACAAGATTCATCAACAAAAAGATTGGACTTTAAAAATCACAATAACAATACAACAGGAAATGCAAGAAAATATATTATAAAAGAAGAAATGCACACAAAATATAGAAATCCTTTTCTTAAAAAGAAATATACATTTGAAAATTTCATTACAGGTCCAAACAATAAGCTAGCATACAATGCTAGCTTATCAATTGCAAAAAATCCTGGTACAAAGTACAATCCATGCTTAATATATGGGGGAGTTGGCCTTGGCAAAACACATTTACTTCAAAGTATAGGAAATAAAACAGAAGAGTTACATAAAGAATTTAAAATTCTTTATGTAACTGCTGAAAATTTTTTAAATGAATTTGTAGAAAGCATAAAAACGAATGAAACAAAAAAATTTAAAAAAAAATATAGATACCTAGATATGCTACTATTAGACGATATTCATGATTTACAAAAAAAAGAAGGAATACAAGAAGAACTCTTTCATACTTTCAATGCTCTTTATGAAGACAATAAGCAAATGGTATTTACATGCGACAGACAACCTTCAGAACTCATAAATTTTACAGACAGATTAAAAAGCAGATTTACAAGAGGATTAAATGTTGATATATCAAAACCAAATTTTGAACTAAGAATAGCAATTATAGAAAAAAAAGCAGAAGAAGATGGAATCAAAGTTCCAAAAAACATTCTCAATTTAGTTGCAAAAAAAGTTACAACAAATATACGAGATCTTGAAGCTGCTGTAACAAAATTAAAAGCCCACATAGATTTAGAAAACATTGAAATTGATACTAGTATAGTAGAAAAAATAATTAAAGAAATAATAGTTTATGAACAAGAAAACACAAATACACATAACAAAATAAACATTGAAAATATAAAAAAAGTTATATTAAGAGAACTAAAACTCACAAATAAGGATATTGAAGGCAACAGCAAAAAACCTGAAATCACAAAAGCAAGACACATTTATGCTTATCTTTTAAGGAATTTTACAGAGCTTTCAACAATTGAAATAGGTAAAATTATTGGAGGCAAAACCCATTCAACAGTACTTTATTCAATAAATAAGATTGATAAAGAAAGAAATAATGACTTAGAAATTAACAATTTAATCATAGAACTTATGAACAAAATTAACAAAAATTAACAAAATCTGTAATATTAAAAATATTTTTGAACAAATTAAACAAATAATTCATCAAAAAATACAAACAATTAGACAGGGGTTATTTCTTACAGTATATATATATATATAGAATTAGACAATTAGACAGCCCCCTACTAATACAACTATTAAAATATAAAGAGAAACACACAATAAAATATAAAGAGAAACATACAAATGATTGGAAAAAATCTAAATTAAAAAAAATAAAAAATGATATGATAATAATCAAGGAGGATGAAAAATTGAATGAAAAGTTCATATTATGTGACACAGAACAAATATCAAATGAGATAGACAAAGCCAAAAGCATAATTTTAAACAGAAACATAAATGATATTTGGAGTGCGATATTGCTTGAGATAAAAAATTCTAATCTTACAATAAAAGCAACAGATAGAAATATACTTTTTCAAAGCACAATTCCAATTGTTTCAGCAGAAAATTTCAAAGTATTAATCAATGCTTCCAACTTTTCCGATGCTGTTAAAGCATTAAATTTGTACGATGAATTAAAGATAAATTTTCATGAAAATGAAAGTAAACTAAGTATCATTGGAGAATCAAAAAATAAAGATGGTATTTTGGTCAATGATCATTTAAGTGAACCTACTTTTTCTAATGAAGAAATTGAGAGTTATAATTATGATATAAATGGAGATGCTTACAATTTTACAATTGAGCTAAGTCAAAGAGAATTCAAAAAAATCATAAACAAAGTATCATTTTCAGCATCACATGATGAATCTAAAAACACTCTAAATGGAATTTACTTTACAAAAGATAAAAACTCTGCATTAATTCTTGTTTCAACTAATGGACACAGAATGTCTATATATAAAACAGATTTAATCTTTGAAGAGGATATTAACTTTATAGTGCCTGTTAAAATGTTTAATCTCTTAAAACAAATGATAGTAGGAGAAGGTACAATAAAAATTAAAGTCTCTGATAAAAAATTTTATATTGAGTTTAATAATTATAAAATAGCCTGCAGTCTTATAAGTGGTAACTATCCTGATTATGAAAGTATCATACCACAAAAACAAAAAAACAGTGCATTAGTTGAAATCAATGTTTTAAAAGATAGGCTTTCAAGGGTAAGTTCCTATACAGATAAAAGGTCTAAAAAAGTTATTTTAAGTTTTACTAATGAACAATTAAGACTTGTGGCAGAAGATCCAATTATAGGCAGAAAGGGTGAATTTTTTGTACAAAAATCCAATTATAGTTACAGTGGAGATGAGGAAATTATAGCAATAAATAGTGCTTATTTTACTGAAGCAATGGGTGTATTTGATACTGCAAAATTAGAGATAAAATTCACTAGAGGAGGTATATTAAAGTTAAGTGAGCCTGAAAATTCTGATTTTATTCATTTAATAATGCCCATGGTACTAAATTAAGGCTTTTTTATTGATAAGATAAAATGATAAAGAAAATCGAATTTTTTAATTTTAAAAATATAAAAAATCAGGTTATTGATTTTAATTTCAATAATATTTATTTTTGTGGAGAAAATGGTTCGGGTAAGACTAATATCCTTGATGCAATTTATTGTCTTGCTTTTGCGTCTTCCTTTTTAGTTGATACAGATATAGAACTTGTTACATATGGCAAGGCTGAATTTTATCTAAAATGTTTGTATGATACTAAAGAACAGGATAATGGAAGGATTAGTTTGTCATTCAGGAATGGTAAAAAAGAAATAAGGGTTAATAATAATCTTGTAAAAGATAGAAAAGAGTTGATATTAAATATTCCAACAGTTGTTTTTTCCAATTATGATACTGATTTTATTATTGGGGCTCCTGTTAAGAAGAGATGGTTTTTTGATCAAGCAATAAGTCTTATTTCTTTAAGTTATTTGGATTCTCTTAGGAAATATCGAAAAATTTTGAAGCAAAGGAATTTGATTTTAAGACAAGGAAATAAAAATTTGCTTAAATTTTATAATGAAATTTTTGTTGATTGTGCACTTGAAATAACAAGAAGAAGAAAAGCTTTTATAAAGTATTTTTATGAATTTTTTAAATACTATTATTCTTGTATTTTTGATGTTTCTTATAGTTTAGAGATTAAATATTTACCTTCTGTGCAATCTGATGTGAGAGATGAATTTTTAAAAGCTTTAACTTTGAAAGAAAAAGATGAATTTTTCAGAAAAGTTACTCTGATAGGTCCTCACAGAGATTTATATGAAATATTAGATGGCGAGAGAGTGTTTACTCATCATTCTTCAACTGGTCAAAACAGAACGCTTGCTTTAATTTATAGACTTGTTCAAGTTGTTATTTTTAATAATAGATTTGGTATAGCTCCCATTTTACTGTTTGATGATGTCTTTTTAGAATTGGATAGTATAAAAAGGAAAAAAGTTTTTGATATTTTGCCGAAAGATTCTCAATGCTTTTTCACATTTTTAGATGACTGTTATAATATTAAACAAGACAGTAATTTCGTTGTATACAGGATTAAGAATGGAAGATTTGAGTTTTAAAAAAGCTACTGATATACTTAAGAAATATTTAGATTCGAATATACGTGCTAATGAAAAACTAAATGCTAGTTTTATTCTTTCTCAGAATTGGCAGATTATATTTAATGAACTTGCAGATAGAGTAAAATTATTGAATTTGAAGGATAATAAAATATTATTTGTTTCTGTGAAGAATTCAAGTGTTTTATACAACATTTCTGTTAATAAATCACAATTAATAAAATTAATAAAGGATGCTACAGGCCTTGAAATAGTAGATATAAAGGTTTTGATAAGATGATTTTATTGACAATTGTATTTGTATAATATAATATTTGTAGTGTTTATCTTGTAATCTTATAAATAAATAATGTTTTTAATTGGAGGGCTTTTTTGAAGAGGACTTATCAGCCTAGTCGGGTTAAAAGGAACAGAAAATTTGGGTTTAGATCTAGGATGAAAACTAAAGGCGGAAGACTGATTCTTGCTAGAAGAAGGGCAAAAGGAAGGTCAAAATTAACTGTTTCTGATGAAAAAAAGAAGTATTAATATAAAATCAAAGATAGAAATTCAAGAGCTTTTTAAAAAAGGTAGGCTTATTAGGTTAGAAGGAATTAATGTATTTTATGAGGTTACAAACTTAGCAATCTCTAGGATACTTGTTACTTTCCCTAGGATTTTTAAAGGTGCTGTTAAAAGGAATCGTGTTAGGAGAGTTTTAAAGGAATGTTTTAGAAGGCAATATGCTTTACTTAAGAGTGGGTGTATTGACTTTATTTTTGTGGTTTATCCTCAAAGGACAAATATTAGTTATTGTGAATTTAAGACTGTGCTAAAAAATATAGATTTAGATATCATTAAGAGGAAGGTGTGAGTCAGAATAAAAGAATTTTAAGATTTGTTTATTTTTCTTTGTTTTTTGTTGGCGTGTTTATGCTTATTGATGATATGTTTTTCTCTCGAAAATCCTCTTCTTTGGCAGTAGACAAGGAAATTGGTTTTGACTTGGATAGAGATTTTAGTGCTGCTGATTTTTCAATTGATAAAAATTATGCTTTAAACTTAAGTGCTAATGCTAAAAAAATTAATATTCAAACTAATATATATGATGCTACTTTTTCTACGTTTGGCGGGAATTTAATTTCTTTAAAGCTTAAAAATCATTTAAATTTAGAGAAGGAACCAACTGAAATGGTAAAAGTTGATGTGAGTAGAGAAGCTCTTTTTTATATTAGTTTTGATAAATTAACCAAGCGTTTATTTTTATACAACAAATTAGATGACTATACACATGATTTTAAGACAAATTTTAGGTATAATGGCAAGCACTATGAGTATATCAAGAGATATACCTTCTCAAGGAAAGATGAATATTTAATTAAGTTTGAAATCTTTTTAAATAATGTTGATACTAATGATAATTTTGATATTGATTCTTATCAGTTTGTATTAAGCTCTGATGTTGAAGAATTGAGTCATAGAGGTAAGCTTCAATATAGTAATTATTTATCTCAGCCCATTTATTATGATAATAAACTTAGATATGGCAAAGATGGTTTAAACGTTGTTAATCCTAAGTGGGTAGGTGCAGGTACTAAGTATTTTGAAGTTTTAGTTGCAAAAGATGGTATGAATGTTGAATTTAAACAGCAAGATAAACTCTTAAATATCTTGATTTTAAATAAGATAATTAATAAAAATATTATTGATACCTTTTATATTTATGTAGGTCCTAAAGATAGTAAGTATTTAGATATTTTTGATAAAGATAATTTTAATAGTTTTGGTTTATCTAATGTTGAATTTGGAATTTCTGTGGAGAAGGGCTTTTTATATTTTATTCAGGTTCCTATGCAATTAATAATGCAAATTTTTTATGATGTTATTCCTAATTGGGGACTCTCGATAATGTTTTTAACCATTGTTGTAAGGATCCTTATATTTCCTTTAACTTTTAAAAGTTTTAGAGCTACAGCAGAAATTTCTAAATTACAGCCAAAAATGAAAGATATACAAATGAAGTTTAAAGATGACCCTAGAAGATTAAATGAGGAGATGGGTAAGCTTTATAGGGAAGAAGGTGTTAATCCTCTTGGAGGATGTTTTCCGATTCTTTTACAATTACCTGTGTTTTTTGCTCTTTATGGGCTTGTAAATAATTTCTTTTTGCTAAGGGGGGCTAGTTTTATTCCAGGTTGGATTGATGATTTGTCAGCTGGTGATAGTTTATATTATTTTGGGTATAAAGTTTTTTGGTGGACTGATATTAGAATTTTACCTTTTATTATGATGCTTACTCAGTTGTTTTCTACAATGATTAGTTCTAATGTTGATTTTAAAAATCTTGGGTCACAACAAAAGCTTTTATATTTTGGTATGCCCGTTATGTTTTTTTTCATACTTTATGATATGCCATCAGGGCTTTTGATCTATTGGATTACAACAAATATTTTTACTATTTTTCAGCAATACTACATAAAGATGAATGTATATGAAAGGAGGAACAAATGAGTTATGAGTTTTATGGAAAAACAGAACAAGAAGCAATTAAAAAAGCCATGCGAGATCTTGATTTAAGAGAAGGCGAGTTTGATGTAGAGATTTTAGATAAAGAAAAGGTTGGGTTTTTATTTAAAAAGGAGATGATTAAAATAAAAGTGTCTCCTCACGTTAAAGAGGATGCAAAAAAGTCAGGTGTTCAGTTAAATGAAGATGTTTATGATAAAGTATTAGATTTTGTTAAAGAAATGATAAATAAAATGGGTTATTGTGTTGATTTAAAGATTGAATCTAGTGAAGGTGATTATATTAAAATTTCTATTGATACAGACAGTCCAAATATCTTAATTGGAAGAGAAGGAAGAAATTTAGATGCTCTACAGCTTTTAGCAAATGTTTATTTATCTAGACTTATTGGTGAAAATGGCAATTTTAATAGGCTAATATTAGATATTGAAGACTATAGAGAAAGATTTAAATCAAGGTTTATTAATTTGGCAATAAACTCTTTGCATAAGGTTAAAAGGAGTAGACGTTCTATTCTTTTGCCAACGATGAATCCTTTTGAGAGAAGAATTATTCATACTACTTTAAATCGTTATAATGATATTAAAACAGAAAGTGAGGGAGATGGAAATTTAAAGAGAGTTCGA
Organism: Borrelia sp. HM; assembly: GCF_019669085.1. Taxonomy (NCBI): domain Bacteria; kingdom Pseudomonadati; phylum Spirochaetota; class Spirochaetia; order Spirochaetales; family Borreliaceae; genus Borrelia; species Borrelia sp. HM. Next base: position 470,410 of record NZ_AP024401.1, read on the forward strand.
ATTTCTTATGTTCGGGGTAGTAAGTATAATGGTAATGTTCATAGTTATCGCAAAAGGGATACTAATGTTAGAAAATAAATTTATCACTTAAAATTTTGTGAATGGATTATTATACTTATGTTTTTATTAAGGTTGTAAATTAGTATTTATTTGGAATCTATATTTTGTGATAATGTAGTTATTAAAATAATAAATATATTGTTAATTAGTAATTCGTGGTGGTTCTATGAAAGTGTTTGTAACAGGTATTGCAGGTTTTATTGGATTTTATGTTGCAAAGAAGCTTGCTGAAAATGGGCATGAAGTTATTGGTGTTGATATTTTAAATAATTATTATGACCCCAGTATTAAATTTGAACGATTAAAAATCTTAGGATTTGATTGTAAGGATATAAATAGCGGTAGAGTTATTCAAAGTAATAGATATGATAATTTAAGTTTTGTTTATCTTGATATTTTAGATAAAGATAAAATATTGTCTCTTTTTGCTTGTTATAAATTTACGCATGTTTGTCATTTAGTAGCTCAGGCTGGTATTAGAGATAGTTTGGAAAATCCTGATAGTTATGTTTCAGTTAATATTGTTGGTTTTTTTAATGTTTTAGATGCATGTAGAATCTACAAAGATGATATTGAGCATTTTGTTTATGCTTCAACGTCTGCAGTTTATGGCTTGAATGAAAAAATGCCTTCAGATGAAGATAATATAACAGATCATCCTTTAAATTTGTATGCGGCTAGTAAAAAGTCTAATGAATTGATTGCTCATGCTTATAGTGCATCTTTTAATATTCCAACGACAGGGTTAAGGTTTTTTACGGTTTATGGACCTTATGGGCGACCTGATATGGCATTATATTTATTTGCAGATGGCATTGTAAATAAAACCCCTATTAATGTTTTTAATAATGGCAATATGGCTAGGGATTTTACTTATGTGGATGATATTGTAGATGGTGTTTATAGTATACTTAAAAATCCAGCTGCAAGTGATAGTAAGTTTGATGTAAATAATCCCAATTCTTCAAGTTCTATTGCTCCTTATAGGATATATAATATAGGTACAGGACATTCTGTTAAACTTACAGAATTTATTAATGAACTTGAAATAAATCTTGGAAATAAAGCTGATAAAAGGTTTTTACCTATGCAAAAATCAGAGGTTATAGAGAGTTGCTGTGATGTTTCAAAACTTAAAAAAATTTTTAATTATGAAGCTTTAATATGTATTAAAGAAGGGATAAAAAAATTTGCAGATTGGTATAAGTCTAGAATGGTTGAGTAGTACATTTGCGTGTTTTTATTTGCATAAAATTGTGGTATTAGGTTCTTTTTGCGATTTTGTTTTTTTGAAGTGAGATTAATTTTGCATTTTGAAGTATATAATATAGAATATATGTCAATTCACAAGAAAGGAGGTATTATAGGTGGGCGTTTTAGATAAAATTAAACCTGGTGTAGTTTATGGTGAAGATCTACATACTTTATATGAAATATGTAAAAAAGAGGGATTTGCTATTCCTGCAATTAATTGTGTAGGTACAAATTCAATTAATGCTGTATTAGAAGCAGCAAAGGAAATTAATTCTCCTATTATGATACAATTTTCAAATAGTGGTTCTGCTTTTATTTGTGGTAAAGGATTAAAGGTTGAAAAACCTCAAGGAACTTCTATACTTGGAGCTGTTTCGGGTGCTTTTCATGTGCATTTTCTAGCAGAACATTATGGAATACCTGTTGTTCTTCATACAGATCACTGTGCAAAAAAATTAATTCCTTGGGTTGAAGGACTCTTAGAATATGGGGAGAAATATTATCAAGAACATAAGAGACCTTTATTTTCTTCACATATGTTAGATTTATCTGAAGAACCAATTAAAGAAAATATTGAAATATCAAAAAAATTCTTAGAGCGAATGGCTAATATTGAGATGTTTTTAGAAATTGAGCTTGGAATTACTGGTGGTGAAGAAGATGGTGTTGATAATTCCGATAGAGCGCATCACGAGTTATTTTCAACTCCTGAAGAAATTTATTATGGATATTCTGAGCTTATTAAGGTTAGTCCTAATTTCCAGATTGCCGCGGCTTTTGGTAATGTTCATGGTGTTTATAAGCCTGGGAATGTGCAACTTACTCCTAAAGTATTAAGAGATGGGCAAAATTATGTTGTTTCAAAGACTAATTCAAGTAATTTAAAACCTGTTTCATATGTGTTTCATGGAGGTTCTGGATCTACAATAGAGGAGATTAATGAAGCACTCTCTTATGGAATTGTTAAAATGAATATTGATACAGATACTCAGTGGGCTGCTTGGGAAGGTATATTAAATTATTATAAAAAAAATGAAAATAGATTGCAAGGTCAACTTGGTGATGGGATTGATTTTGATATTCCAAATAAAAAATTTTATGATCCAAGAGTGTGGCTTAGAGAATCTGAGATTAGTATGAAGGAACGTGTAAAAATTGCTTGCAAGAATCTAAATAATATTAATAGAAATTAAATATATGTAATTAAGAATTTAGTTTTGTCGCCTTTAAAGGCGACTTTTTATTTATTTATTATAAATAATTTTATTTGTGTATTTAATTTATTTAAATTAATATAATTATTTTAATAATTATATTTTTATTTTCTATTTTAATATTGTGCTTTTTATTTTTTTATTTTATTATTTTAATTAAAAATATTGATGTTACTTCGTTTAGTGTGTTTTTATTCAAAATTTTAAAATAGGGGGTTTTATATGTTATTAACAAATTATAAAAAAAGTTTTCTTGATTTTTTAAATGATGATTTTGATTTTATCAGTTCTAGATGCATTCAAGATGTTCCAGTAAATATTAAGGACGAAGGTAAATCATTCATTCTTGAAGCATATTTGCCAGGAATAAAAAAAGAGGACGTGGCAATTTCAATTAAAAATGATTATTTGACAATAAGTTATGAAAGTAAGCAGACAGAAGAAGAGCAGGATGATAAATATTTAAGAGTAGAGAGAAGGGATATTTCTTTTTCAAGAAGTTTTAGATTATCTGGGAATATTGATCAAAATAAGATCAGATCAGAATTAAAAAATGGTGTTTTGATTATTGAACTTGCAAAAAAAGATGAAGTTGTTCAAAAAAGTCAAGAAAAAAAGATTGCAATTGAATAAATTTTATGAATCTTGAATAGAGATAAGGATGTATCTTATGTATCCGGCATCCTTATCTTTTTTGATCTTCAATTTTTAAGTTGATTTCTCTTAGCTGTTCATTTGAAATTCTAGAAGGGGATTTGTCAAGGGGGCTAGCTGCAAATGAATTTTTTGGAAAAAGTATTACATCTTTTATTGAGCTTGAATGTGTCATTAGCATTAAGAGTCGATCAATTCCAATTGCTATTCCACCATGAATAGGGGCTCCATATTCTAATGCTTTTAAAAAGAATCCAAATCTTTCTTCTGCTATTGTTTCTTTAAATCCTACTATGTTAAAAATTCTTTGTTGAAGTTCTCTTGTGTGTATTCTAATTGAACCTGAACCAAGTTCCATTCCGTTTAATAAAAGGTCATAAACTTCTCCTAAGACTTTACTTGGATTGCTCTCTAAGATATTAATATATTTTTGTTGAGGTAGTGAGAACATGTGATGAGCTGCTTGATAGCTTTTTGTTTCTTCATCGTATTCAAATAGAGGGAAATCATAAATCCATGCAAACTCAAATGTATTCTTTTGAATTAGATTAAGTTCAGTTGCAATTTTAATTCTCACTTGTCCCATGGATTTACAAGCAATTTCCCATGAATCAGCTATAAAAAACATTATATCATTGTTTTCAAGTGAATAAGTTTCAATTAAAGTTTGTTTTGTTTCATTTAAAAATTTAGCGATACCACCTTGAAATTCATTATTTTCCATTTTTGCAAAATAAAGACTATGGGCTTTGTAAATTTTAGCATGTTCTTCTAAATTATTGATTTTGCTTCTTGAGAAAATATGAGCTTGATTTTTAACAATAATTGCTTTTATTGTACCTTTATTCTTTAATGTATCTTGAAATACATTAAATGAGGATTGTTTAAAATGTTGACTCATATCGTTTATTAGTAATTCATACCTAGTATCTGGTTTGTCACTTCCATATGTATTTATTGCATATTCATATGTCATTCTTTTAAATTTTTTTGGTAGAGTGATATTTAATGTCTTTTTAAAGATGGTAGACATAAGGTTTTCCATTAGTTTAAATACATTTTCTTTTGTGATAAAACTCATTTCTAGGTCAAGTTGTGTAAATTCTGGTTGTCTATCCCCTCTTGAATCTTCGTCTCTGTAGCATCTGGCTATTTGAAAGTATTTGTCAAATCCTGCTATCATTGTAAGTTGTTTATAAAGCTGTGGTGATTGCGGTAGTGCGTAAAAGTGCCCTTTATGTATTCTTGATGGCACAAGAAAATCTCTTGCACCTTCTGGTGTTGATTTTACAAATGTTGGAGTTTCTAATTCTAGGAAGTCTTTTTGTATTAAATAATTTCTAATGATATGTATTACTTTACTTCTTAATATTATTTTTTGTTTTTGCTCTTCACGTCTTAAATCTAAATATCTGTATTCAAGTCTTGAGTTATCACTTGCGTTATTATTATCCTCAATCATAAAGGGTAGTTCATTACATGTTGATATTATATCTATATTTTCTGCTAATATTTCAAATGAGCCTGTGTTCATTTTTGTATTTGCAAGTTCTAGGGGCCTTAGTTCTAATGTTCCTTGAACTTTAATGCAATATTCCATTTTTATTTGAGATGTTATTTTTAAAAGATTTTCATCATTTACAATTACTTGTGCTTCGTCATATCTGTCTCTAAGGTTAATAAAGGTAACTTTTCCATGATGTCTTATTTTTTTGACCCAGGCATTTATTTCGATTCTTTTGTTTACAAGTTTATAACTTATTTGATTACACTTAATGGTTTTAAACATAACTTTATCCTACTATTATATTATAAATTTCTTTATCAGTTTTAGCTTTAAGCATTGCTTTTTTATTAGAGTCAACCTTTCTTACAATAGATGATAGAATGCGCGGATAATTAACGTATTCTTTTGCTGGGTATAGTATTAATATAAATATATGGCTTAGATTTTTATTAATTGCATTAAAATCAACTCCATTGTGACTTATTCCAATAGCAATATGCATTTTTTTGATTAAATTAGTTTTTAAATGAGGTATTGCAAATCCTTCTTTAAGCGCTGTAGTTATTAACTTTTCTCTTTCCATTAAATCTTGTAATATTATTTCTTTATCAATTTCGACTTTTATTACATCGAGTAATTCTCTTAACACTTCAATTTTATTTTTTGCTTTTAATTCTAAAATAATATTTTCCTTTTTAATTCGTTTATTAAGATTAATGTTGCTACTTATTTTGTCGTAATTTATTGAATAATCTAATTTTTGTGCATTTAAAGAAGCAGTTTTAACTTCTTTAGTCATTTTTTCTATATTTAAAATGGTTTCTCTAAATAAATCTTGTATTATGATTAAGTGTTTTTTGGGGCATTCAAATGTAATTTTAGTTCCTTCTCTTTTTATTGATAATGAAATATCATTGCGTCTTGCATTGATATATTGTGAGAAGTCATTTTTTATTTGTTGAGTAAAGAATCCTTCATTTCTTATTTCATTTTTTAATTCCCATACAAGTATTTTTGTTAGGTTATCATATTTAAATGATACTGTAATTTGGGTATTTTGTTCTGTTTTCATTTCTTTTTTTAAGCCATTTTTATTTATTCGAAATAACATGTTTATTATTGGTGTTGCTATTATTGTTGGCAGGAAAACTATAATTATTATTATACCAAATATTTTTTGACTTATAAATTCAGAAGAAAGTGCTACGTTGGCAATGATTAATGAGATTTCTCCTCTTGGAACCATTCCAAAAGCTATTCTTAGTGCACCTAATTTGTTAAACCCTAAAAAATATGATGGAATAAAACAAAATATGATTTTTGTTGCTATAGCTATGAAACTAAGCATAATTCCAAGCATTAAGACTTCTTTTGATAATATCACATTAATGTCAGCCATAAGTCCTATTGACGTAAAAAATACTGGTATAAAAAACCGTTCAAATATTGTTAATTTATCTTGAATTACACATACAATATCTGTTTTTGACATAGCAAGGCCAAATATATAAGCTCCAATTACAAATGACATTCCTAAATTTTGGAAAAAGCTTGAAACAATAAGGGTTAAAGCAATAGTTATTACAGTTGCTAAAGTAACACTATTAAAGCTTTTAAGCAATTTTGAAATTGGTTCTGATAGCAGGATTAATGCAAATGTTAGACAAAACCAAATTAGTATGTTTTTAATTGTAGCTGTGATTGAGATTGTAATGTCAAGATCTGAGAGTGAACGTGATATTGTTATTACGCTTGTTAGCATAATCATTGAGAGTACATCATCAATTATTGAGGTTGATATTATTGTTACCCCTTCTGATGTACTCATTTTTTTTTTAGCTGAGAGTATGCTTGCAGCAATTCCTGCTGAGGAAGGTGTTGCTATTATACCTATAAAAAGAGATGTAGGACTAATTAATGGCACATCAAATAAAATAGTAGATATTAGTGCAAAACTTGTAAAAGTACCAATTACTTCTGTTATTCCTATTAGTCCCCCACGTGGTAAGAATTTTAGGAATAATTTTAAATCGGTTTCAAGACCTGCCATAAAGAGTAAAATGATTGATGCTATTGTTGATATTGCAAATATTTCTTCATTGATTAGATAATTGTCACCTATACTGATAATGCCTAGTGGAAATAGTAAAGGCATTTTAATCTTTCCAAGAAATGTTGGACTTAGTAGAATGCCTGTTGTTATTTGTCCTATTACTTTTGGAATTCCAAATTTTCCTACTAAGTTGCCAAGCAGATTAGCTAATATTACAATAACTGCTAAACTCATTATGAAAGAAGAAATTTTAGTTTCAACATTATGGCTTGTGTCTTTCATGTAGTCTGTAACCCCAAATAAAAGGATAGGATTTAGTGCAAATAATATTTTATAAAAGATTTTTTTATTCATTCTTGAATCTCTTTTTTAAAGTTTGCCATTAATAATTTATTATTAATGATTTCAATTTCTTTTTTTTCATTTACTATAATTTTTATTTTTTCTTTTTTAATAACTCTAAGCATTATAATCTCAACTACATATTTGATGTTAGCTTTTTGTTCATTTTTTATAAATAACTTTATACCGAAAAACAGATATTTACTTGTAAATTTTGAAAGAATGCTTGATGGTTGTACGTTAATACTTTCTTTATTGGCTATTTTAATTATCATTGTTTGCATTTATTTTTACTTGTTGTTTGTTATTTGTTTCTTTTTTATCTTTTTCCTTGTTTGCTGTATTATGTAATCTGTCTATTATACATTCTATTAAGGCATATAATTCTTTACCTTCTTCTGTAATATGTATTATCTTTCCCCAATTAAAGTGCAGATGAGCATTTATGTCAAAACTATCATTTTCTTTTTTTATTGTGATCTTTAGACTCTCTGAGTTGTTTTTGATATGTTCCCCAAGTTTTTCTAATTTTTTTACAATAAAATTTTTTGTATTGTTACTTAAATGGTAATTAATAGCTTGTATTTTAAGTTCCATACATTTCTCCTTTAAAGTTTGATTGATTCCCACATTTATTTACAATTTTTCTTGAAATTTTTCTTTAGGTTTTAGTATAGCAGAAATTTGATTATCTGCAATCTTCTTGTTTTGCTCTAAGATTACCTTTAATACTAATTTAATACTTTTAATTTAAAAATTTGTTTTATTTTAATAGCATCACTGACTGATTTAAATAGTTTTTAATTGAGTTTATTTTCAATCACATTTGAAATATTTGTTTTTATTGTTCTTGATATAGTTGATTTTGATATATTTGATTTTATTAGGTATGTGTCAATCAGCTTTATTAGTTTTAGTTTTTTAAATCTTTTTTGTAATATACATATATTGATTTTCCTATTTTGGTAATTGTTTCACCTTTTTATATTAGGGATTCAATTTTTTGATAAAAGACTTTTTAGATTAATAGATGTTGTGTGTCTCTAAAAATATTTGTTTGATTTTACTTGAAAATATTAATTGTTTTTTATTTGGTGTTATACAAATTTTATCAAATTTTTTTTGCTAGAACTTAAAATTTTTGTTGTATTAATTTGTATTATTTTAAATTTTTTGTATTAGTTTGAAGTGTTGTTTTTACATATTTATACAATAATGTAGAGTATTCCACTTGATATGATTAGTATTGTAGGAGTGACATTTTTGTAAACTAATAAAGTTATTATATTTAGTCCTATAAGTGCAAGGGTTTTTAAAAATTCTGTGTTACTAAAGTTTGGTTGTAAAAATATGCTTTTAAATAAAATAATTGTAGTTATGATCCATAATGCTATAATTATGGGTCTTAGGTTCTTAAGGTAATAATTGAAGAATTTTATTTTCTGCAGCACTGATGTTATAAGAATGATAATTAATATTGGGGCAGATATTAGTGCTATTGTGGCAATTATTGACCCAGTAATTCCAGCTACTTTTGTACCAACATATGATGCTACGTTAGTGGCAATGGGTCCAGGAGTAATTCTAGACATTGTAATTAGATTAATAAATTCTTCTTTTGTGAGCCATTCCTTATTATTAACAATTTCTTTATTAATAATTGTTGTAATTCCGTTTCCTCCGCCAAAGTTTAGAATTCCTATTTTAAAAAATATAATGAATAAACTTATTAAAATCAAATTTATACCTTTCTTAATAAAATTTTTTCTTTATTTTGTATGTTATAGAACATATTAATAGGAATAATAGCAGTATATATGATAAGTCTACATTAAATTGATATAGTACATATGTTATTAATAAACATGTGATCCATTGTTTTATGGATTTATTTAGCATTTTTTTTGAGAATTCGAATATGAGCATGGACATTGTAATAGCTGATGATATTTTTGCACCTTTGATGAATTTTTGGAAGTAAATATTATTTGAATCTAACTTTGCATAAAGTGCTATTATGGTAATTATAATTATTGATGGCAATATTCCAGCAATAGTAAGTAAAATTGCGCCTTTAAATCCTTTAAGTTTTTTACCAATTAAGAATACAAAATTGACTGCTGTTACTCCAGGGATTACATTTGATGTTGCAAGTATTTTATTGAACTCCTCATCAGATATTAATTTTTTTTTATTTACAATTATTTTTTTAAGTTCAGATATGATTAATAATCCCCCGCCAATTGTTAGTGTTGTGATCTTAAAGACAATGTAGCATAATGTCAATAATTCATGTAATTCTTCTTTTTTTTTATTCATATACTTATTGTCCAAATTGTCCAAGTTTTAATATTTTTGTTAATTTAAAATTAAAATTAATTAAATTTTACCATAAGTGGTTCTTTATTATTAATGAGCATTGATACTTTTATGTGTGAACTTTTGATTTTGATATTCATTTGTCTTGTAAAATTATATTTTTCTATTGTTTTTTTATGTTATAATCTAATGACTTATGAATGGTCAACCAAGAGCATTAGATGTATTAAAAGAGATATTTGTTTTTCAGGGATATGTTGATAAAATTTTTGAAACGATATTGGTTTATGGGTTAAAATTTTTATTAGCACTGTTAATATGGTGTATTTTGAGATTTTTAGTTAAAAAATTAGCTAAGCTCTTTTTGAAAGCTTTTGAAAAATCCAAGCTAGAAACAAAGTTAGATTCTACTGTTCTTAATTTTTTTAGATCATTTTTTCAAGTGACTACAGATATGGTATTAATTTTGATGATTTTACCTTATCTTGGTGTTTCTACAGCTTCTATTTTTGCTATATTTGGGTCTTTGGGTCTTGCAATTGGATTTGCTGCTCAAGGGATTTTATCCAATTTTGTTAGCGGATTTATTGTGCTTAATGCCAATTTTTTTAAAATTGGTGATTATATTAGCTGTGATGATTTTGAAGGAGAAGTAAATAATATTCAGATATTTTTTACTACACTTAAGACCGTGGATGGTAAAATTATTAAGGTTCCAAATAGTAAGTTTACAAATACATCAGTTACTAATTTTTCTGCAAATTCTACAAGGAGGATTTCATTTGACTTTCAAGTTCCTTATGATACAGATATTGGGTTACTTAAAGTCAAAATACAAAATTTAGCATTTTCCTTTAATAAGGAACAATATGGTATTGATGAACCTAGTATTGTTGTAAAAGAATATACGCCTCATTACATAGTCATGCAAGTAAGATGTTTTGTAAAGACTGAATTTTTTTGGGATTTTAAATATTTCATGGCAGAAAATATTAAATGTGTTTTATTTGACATGGGAATAAAATTGCCTATTAAAATCATAGATTGTATTAAATTTTATTAATTTTTTGGCTTTTAATTATTTCAAAGTAATACTGTTCAATCTGATCTATAACAAATGAAATTGAAAAAATAGTTGATGTTTTTTCTGTATTTTTTTTTAAAGTTCGTAATTTTTCATCATTCTCTATTAGTTCTTTCATATATTTGTATATGTCTTCATAATTGTCTATTAAGAATCCATTTTTTCCTTGATGTATTATATCCTTATATATTATGTCATTGGCAAGTATTGCAGGTATTCCAGAACTTAAAGCTTCGATTATTGTCATTGGATATACCTCACTTATTGATAGACTTGCAAATACATCAGAAATTTTATAATAATAGTACATTTCTTCCCATGGTATTGGTCCAGTTAGTATGATTTGTTTTTCAATCTTATATTGCTTTCTTAAATGTTGTATTTGAATTGATTCTTTTCCTTTTCCTATGAGTAGTAGCTTGCAGTGTTTATTTTCAATAAGAAGTTTTTTTAGATGTTCTACTAGCAGAGATACATTTTTTTCTTTATTGATTCTTCCAACAAAGATTATGATTTTATCATTGTTGCTGATTCCATGTTTATTTAAAATTTCTTGTTTTTTTTCTTGACTTAGTTCCTTGATAAAAAGTTCCCTATCTACTCCATTTGGTATTATTTTATAGTCGGCATTTTTTGCAAGATTAAAATATTTATCATATGTTTTAATTGATGGATAAATAAAATGGTGGATTTGATCATAAAATTTTTTCATTATTTTGTCTGGATTAATGAAGCATTTTAAAAATTTGATATAATGCAAATAGTGATCCCACATTGTATGATTGGTATGAACGATTGGAATATTGTATTGTTTTGATATCTTTTTTCCAAGATTTCCCATAATGAATTCTGAATGTGTATGAATTATTTCAGGCTTATATTCTTTTATAATTTTATTTATTTGTCTTGTATTTGGAAGTGCTATTTTAGCATCTACTTTTTTATTTAGGTTAATTGATAAACTTCTATAAACACAGTTTTCTTTTAAATCTGTTTTTTGAGATTGTGTACAAAAAATGTAAACGGTATGACCTTTTTTTTCAAGGCCAGCCTTGATTTGTTTGATAGACGTTGATACTCCATTATTATCTGGAACATACGTATCTGTAAACATTGCAATTTTCATGCTTTTATCCTTACATTTTAAGTATAACATAATATTATTTTTAGTATAAAATATTTTAAATGAATGAAATTTATTTATTATTAGGTAAAGAACATGGATTAAAGGAAGCTTATTTAAATGATATTTTGAGTAAGTTAGGTGTTGATAATAAATGCGTTATCAAGCTTTTTATGTCAGAATTATCATCAATAGAACTTTATGAATTATTTTTAACTAATTCTTTTTTTAATAAAAGGGAAGTCTTTATTATTTATGAGGCTGAAAATTTAAAGAATAAAAAAGATTTAGAGTTAATTTATAGTGTAATCTTAAAACCTTTAAATAAAGTTATTATTTTTATTTCTGAGGAAAATTCGATCAATTTTGATCTTAAAGATTCTTTGAAGGTGGTTAAAAAAACTTTTTATGAATTATCTGATGCTGATAAATTTTTATTTGTAAAAAAAAGTTTTTTTAAACTTGGAATTAAAATTACAGATAAAGCAATAAATTTAATGCTTTTTATGTTAGATACAGATACTAAGATTTTGGAGTTTTATATTAATTCCTTTGCTCTTCTTATTAAAGATAGAACTATTGATGAGCATGATGTGAATTCTTGGCTTAGTTTTATGCGTCCTGAAAATCCTTTTTCCTTGTTTGAGTCAATTTTGAAAAAAGATATGGAGAGTTCTTTATTAAAAGTTAAATCTATTCTAGATCAAGGAGAAGATTTGATTAGTATTTTAATGAATCTTGGTTGGCAGTTTAAAAAATTTTTGAAAGTGAAAATAGATTGCGAAAATTTTAATAGTATTTCATCTGTACTTAAAAAGTATAAGGTATTTGCTTCACTAGAGAAAACTTATAAGATAGGGCTTCAAAATTATTCAATTATTGATATCAAATTTATTTTGAAAATTTTGCATAAATTTGATTTATATGCAAGAATCTATGGTAAAAATATGCATTTAAATTTATCATATTTTATGGTATCAATCTTATTGACTCAAGATGACACTTTGATTAATAGTTTTTTTTGTAAATTTAAGTATACCTTTTAAAGTATCTGCTTTTGGTCTTGAATTGAATTTAAAATTATTAAAAATGAAAGAATATATTACTTATTTATTGAAATAAATTTAAATTTGATTTTAATCATATTTTATGACTGATTGTTTTTCAAATTTTGATTTTCTAAGAAATCTTTTATTTTTTTTGCTGTTTTGATATTTGTATTTACCTTGCTTGCTATTTCATCTTCACTTAAAAGAGAGATATCTTTTTGTGTGCCAAGCATTTTTAAAATGGTTTTGGATTTTTGTTCTCCAATTCCTTTGATCTTACTGTAATTCAATTTTATATTGCTTCGTAACTTTTTATTAAAACCATTTGCTCTTCTGTGAGCCTCATCTCTAACGTTTTGTAATATTTTAAGAGCAGAATTTCCCTCAGGAAGTTTAATACCTTGTGTTTTATTTGGTAAAAATATCATTTCTTCTTTTTTTGCTAGTGCACAAATAGCAACTTTATCTTTAATTCTTAATTTTTTTAAAATATCATAAGCGGCATTTAATTGCCCTTTCCCTCCATCTATTAGTACTAGATCGGGCAATTCTTCTGATTTTTCATTAATAAGTTTTGAATATCTTCTTGATACAACTTCTTTTATTGCCTTAAAGTCGTCAATTTCACCATGATTTAATGAGTTGATCTTATAAACTCTATAACCATCTTTAAAAGGTTTGCCCATTTTAAAGGTAATAAGTGATGCTACTGTATTGTATCCATTAAGATGAGCAACATCAAATCCTTCAATTGTCTTTGGTAATTTTGTCATCTCAAGGATGATCTTTAGGTTTTCTAGTGATTGATTTTGTTCATTACTATATTCTCTTAGTGCGATTTCTGCATTAGAAATTGCCATTTCCATTATTTTTGTAGTGTTTGGAGTTTCTTCGTGAACTATATCAGGTTTTATATCTTTAAATTCATTAATCAATTTTATTATATTTTCAGTTTCGATCTTTTTAAAGATATAGATCTTATCAGGTACTATCATGTTTAGAGATGTATAGTATTGTGTTATAAATATTGATATTAACTCACCCTCGTCATATATACTTTTATCGAAATTTATGTCTTTTTCTACTAATTTTCCGTCTCTGTATTTAAGTATTACAATAACATTTAGGTTATCTGTCTTATGAATATATACATAGTCTGTACTAATTTTATTCATTCTTGTAATTATTTGTGTTTGACTTATTTCCATTAATGATTTTTTAGTTTCTTTTAACTTTATTGCTGTTTCAAAATCTTCTTTTTTAATTACTGCTTGCATTTGTATTTCAATTTCATCTAAAAGTTTGGATATATTACCATTTAATATATGTTTTATTTTTTCTACTTCTTTTTTGTATTCTTCTTCAAGATCTTCTCTGTGACATACTCCAAGGCATTGATTCATATGAAAATAAAAACAGGGATTTTTTGATTTTTTTTTGCATTTTCTAGTTTTAAATATTTTGTTGATGAGGTCTAATACTAAATCTAAATTTTTTGTATTAACATATGGTCCAAAATATTCGCTTCCGTCATTTATTATTTTTCTAGTTTTAAAGATTCTTGGGTACTTTTCACAAGTTATCCTTATCATAGGATATCCTTTGTCATCTTTTAACTTAATATTGTAATCTGGCTTGTATTTTTTAATTAAGTTACATTCTAATAATAAAGCTTCATATTCACTATTTGTAGTAATTATTTCTATATTTGCTACATTGTTCATTAGTATTTTTGTTTTATGGCTAATTCTTTCTATAAAATAGTTTTTTACTCTTGCTCTTAAGTTTTTTGCTTTTCCTATGTATAATATTTTATTATTTTGTGAATACATCTTGTAACAGCCACTTGTTGTTGGAAATTCTTGTACTTTATTATATAACTTGTTTAAGTATTCTTGCATTCTATGTCTATTACTTGCCTTTAGATAATCATTTTATTTTTGTGCTATAATACTAAATTATATTTGAATTATTGTATATTTTTAGTTTTTTATGTTAAAAAAGATAAAGGTCTATAATGAGATTGTTTTTTATATTTCCCCTATTTTGTTTGTATGTTTCTAGTGTTTTTTCTCAAGAGCTTAAGTTAATTCTTAATTCTAAAGATGGATTTAAATTTATTCAGGAAGCTCATAATATTAGCTTTGCACGAGATAGTCGGGGCATTCTTGGGATTTATTTGGATAGATATAAGGGAATTTCAGATTTTGATAATATTGATTTGAGATTAGAAATGGGAAATAATAATATTATCAATGATGCTGCTTTAAATTATTTTGTTGATGCAAAAAATGCAAAGATTTCAAATTTTTTTCATAATATTTCAGGAAGTTCTTTAATTTTTTATTCAGGTCGCAATACTGTTAAACTTCAACCATTAACTAAAAAGGCTTTATTTTATTCTGGTAATATAATTTCTGATTTTACTATTCAGTTTTGGGCTTATCGTTCTACTTCTGTTACTGGAGAAGTTATTGTAAATTGGAACGGATATAAAAATGTTAAGGGTGTTTGGTTAGATCAAGCTATTCGTTTAGAGAGTGAAGGCGGTACTTTCATTTGGAATTTTAATAATGTGTTTTTAAATGATAATGGAGCACCAGTTAAGATTAAGATGAGAAGTTATGATGATTTTATCCCAAAAGAATGGCATTTGCATACTATTAGGTATAGGCAAAAAGATGGTTTATTGGAATATTTAATAGATTCTAAGCCTCAAGCTATAGAATATGTTACTGCTGATAAAACAGAAGGTGCTGGCTATTTATTAAATATTGGTGATTTTATTGATTTTACATTGGGACAATATTTTACGGGAGCTATTGAAAATTTTGAAATTCATAAAAGTTTTGAAGAAGTGCATAATGCTTTCTTTTCAAAGAGCAAAGGATATATTGTTACAGAACCAATAAAGTTGTCCAAAGATTATTCTCAAATTTTATCTATTGAATTTGATAGTGTAAAACCAAAAGATACAGATATTGTTTATTATTATAAGTTAGATAATAAAATATTTTATGGAAAAGATGAAAATGGACAGATAAAAAAGAATTTAACAGGAGATTGGATTCATTTTGATCCTAAAAATGGATTGCCTAAATTTAATACATCAAAGTATATTCAAATTAAAGTCGAATTTTATCCAAGTGGTATTCCTTTAGAAAGTCCAGCTCTTTATAATATGGTTATAACTTATACACCTGAGGCTGCTCCTTTCCCTCCTTTAGTAACAAAAGCCGTTCCTGGATCTGGTGAAATATTGCTTGAATGGTTTCCTGTTAATAATAATAATATTGGAGGTTATTATATTTATATTGGTGTTAGCCCTGGCAATTATCATGGTAGAGTTGGCAGTTTTTTATCATCTCCTATTGATGTTGGAAATCAAACCTATTTTAAAATTACAGGTCTTGAGAATGGAAGACTTTATTATATTAGTGTTGCTTCTTATAATTTAGATAAGAGTGTTAATGCAGCTTCTTTCTCAAAAGAGATTTCCGTAAGACCTATGGAGCTTTTTGAGCAATATGAGTAGCTTGAATTTTGAAAAAGCCTTTGAGCTTTATAAAAAAGGTGATTTGAAAAATGCACTTTTAAATTTGGATGTTTTTGATGATAGCTTTGATGTTTTATCTCTTAAATCTTTAATCTATTTTAGATTGAAAGATTATAAGGCACTTCTTTATATATTAGATACTTATCCTGTTTTAAGTGAATATAGTTTTTTAGTTAAAATTTTACATTATGGTAAGTTTGATGGTAAGGAAGAAGAATTGAGTTATTTTCAAAATTATAATCTTGGAGTTTTTTATTTTGGATTAAAAGATTATGAGAAGTCTTTAAATTGTTTTTTAAAAGCCAACAAACAAAATTCTAAGTTTATTCAAGCCATTAATAATGCCTCTATTGTTCTTGAGATACTGGGTAGAAGAGATGAGGCTATTGAGATGATTATTAGGGCTGCTGATGTGGATAAAAATAATGCTCTTGTTAAGTTAAATGCTTGGTTTTTAGAAAAAAATTATATCTTTGAAAAAGAGGAACCATTAAAGATAGATGAGAGCTTTTCAGAAGTTAACCTTGCTCTTATTGTTAATTATTTAATGTATTATCTTTATTATATTAAAGATATAGGTGGTGCAATTAAACTTTCTGAGCAATTTTTAACAGATTCAAGTTATTCTAAGTATATTTGGCATAATAGAGCAACTATTTTGCATAAGATAGGTAGTATGACACAAGCCACTCAATCTTATGTGAAAGCTATTTTAAATTTTCCTAATATTTACACAATATATAATATGCATATTGCTACAATAAAACTGTTAAATTTTTCTCCTAGAAAATCTATTGAGAGGATGGTATCAGATTATTCTGATATGGATTCAGTTTATTTTTACGCGTTCTTATTTTTTCTAAGAAATCGAGAACTCGAAGATGCTTATTTTTATCTGAAAAAGCTTTGTGAACTTAAACCAGATATTTATTCTAATTTTTTAGGTTTGATTGAAGCTAGAGAAGATATTTTGATTGAAGAGCTCTTAGATGAGTTTGCAATGGCTTTAAAAGATAAGTGGGTGCTTGAATATCAATTTTTTATTGACAATTCCTTAAATTTAAGAGATCCTGTGTTTGTATTTAGTTATGAAAATAGAATTTGTCCTTATATTTGGAAAATTAAAGATGAACATATTGAGCTTAGAGCTAGCAATAGTGAGGTAGAAATTACCAAAAAAATTTTTTCAGATGAGCTTATGTGTATAAAATTTGATGTTACAATTAAAGAGTTTAAAGATTTAATAAAAGCTTATATAGATTTTAAGAACAATTGTTAATATTAAAACTTATTTTATTGACAATATGATGACTCTGATATACTATTTTGATATATACTTACTTATTGGTATATCGTAAGGAGAGATGCCAGAGTGGCCGAATGGGGCTTCCTGCTAAGAAGTTGTCCTTCTAAAAGAGGGACCATGGGTTCGAATCCCATTCTCTCCGTAGGGAGTTTTTGCTAAGATTTATCTTGACAAAGGTTTCTTAGATTTATTAGTATTTATATTAATTTAGGAGAGGTGGCAGAGTGGTTGAATGCTACGGTCTTGAAAACCGTCGTAGGGTAACCTACCGTGAGTTCGAATCTCACCCTCTCCGTCATTAGTTCATAATGATTTAATTGTATAATTAGTTTTTAATTCTCAGTATTTTGATCGATTGGGAATGTAAATTCAGTCTTTCCTTCAGCTCGTGCACGAATTACTAGGGGATCATAAAATATTACTACCTTATTATTTTTAAAATAGTATTTATATTGTCTAAAGATCTCTTCAAATTCTTTTTCAAATTCAGGGTTATCCTTAGAATTAATTGTGAATTTTATAAATTCTGTTTTCACTTGTTCTTTTAGTACTTGCATTAAAGAGTCTAATTGGTCTTTAGAAATTATATCTGATAGTTTTATTTTTTCTTTTCCTCTTAAGTTAATTGGATGATATGTTGTCAGTCCGTTTGCATCATATTTGTTTATTAAATATTGAGAATATAGAATTGATGTTATTTTTAGAGCTGAGTTTTTAAATATTTCAAAGTCAGCGTAATAGAAAGGTTCATAGTTATATTTTTTTGTTTCCCTTGTTTTAAGGAATTCAGTTTCGTTATAAGCTTTCCATTTTGTTATAAGCTCTTCAAATCCAAGATCTAAACCTTCTATGGTAGGAATTTGAGCATCTATTTGAAAAATATTATTATTTGGGTCGGTAACTGTTTCTTTGATAATTTTTGTTTCAATATTAATATCAGTGCTTTCTGTTTTTTTTTCATTTTTTTGACATGATATGAATATGAACAATGAAAATATTGCTATTATGATTGAAAGCTTGCTTGTCATTTATTACTCCTTTTTATGTACGAATTTCATGTTTTAGTTTTTACTAATTGTAATAAATAATAATTTTTATTACAATTGAAGTAAAATATTGTTTGTGCCCGTAGCTCAGTTGGATAGAGCATTAGATTGCGATTCTAAAGGTCAGAGGTTCAAGTCCTCTTGGGCACGGAAATTTATTAATTTTGGAGAGATGGCCGAGTGGCTGAAGGCGCACGCTTGGAAAGCGTGTATACATGAAAATGTATCATGGGTTCGAATCCCATTTTCTCCGTTTCCTAGGACCCGCACTATTGAGTGTTGCCTAATCCCGTCAGGACTGGAAGGTAGCAGCGGTAAGCAATTATTTGATGAGTGCGTAAGTCTTAGGATAAATTTAATTTGCTTTAAGTAAACATATGTATTTTTATAAAAAGTTAATATTTAATCAAAATATTCATGTTATATTATATTTTATTTAGTAATAATTTTTCTTGTTTAAATTATTTTGCTTTTATAAGTTTAGAGCTAAAATAAAATTATCATTTAATGTGTGGGGATAATGGTGTGATATCTGCAAGAGGTACTGCTATTAAGAGGCGTCCCAGAGATTTTAATTCTCTTGAGGGTCAAGATTTTGTTGTTGAAACCTTAAAACATTCAATAGAAAACAATAAAATAGCAAGTGCTTATATATTTTCAGGACCACGAGGAGTTGGTAAAACTTCTTCTGCAAGAGCTTTTGCAAGATGTTTAAATTGTCACGTAGGCCCTACAATTGTTCCTTGTGGTATTTGTTACAGTTGTAAATCTGTTGATAAAGATAATAGTCTTGATATTGTTGAAATTGATGGAGCATCAAATACCTCTGTTCAAGATGTAAGACAAATTAAGGAAGAAATATTATTTCCTCCTGCTAATTCTAGATATAGAGTTTATATTATTGATGAAATTCATATGCTCTCTAATTCTGCTTTTAATGCTCTTTTAAAAACAATTGAAGAACCCCCTAGTTATATTGTTTTTATTTTTGCTACAACAGAGGTACATAAACTTCCAGATACAATAAAAAGCAGGTGTCAGCATTTTAATTTTAGACTTTTACCTTTAGATAGTATTTATGAAATGTTAAAGAAAGTTTGTATTGAAGATAATGTTAAGTATGAACATGAAGCTTTAAGGTGGATTGCTTATAAGAGTGGAGGGAGTGTAAGGGATGCTTATACGCTTTTTGATCAGGTTGTTTCATTAAGTAATGCCGACATAAAGTTTGAACAAATCAAATCTAAGATGGGATTAACCAGTGACGATTTTTTAGAAAAATTGGCATTAAGTATTCTTAATGATGATTTAAAGGGATTACTTTGTGTTTTAGATGATGTTTTTTTAACGGGAATTTCCTGTGAACAATTTCTTATTGATTCAATTGAATTTTTTAGAGAGATATTATTTATCAAATTAGATATTAAAAATCTTACATTTATTGGGGTTAAATCTGAAATCTTAAAAGAAAAATTGTTAACTTTTGATTTAAAGCATGTTGAGAGAAGTATTAGTGTATTGCTTGAAACTTATAGGGATTTGCAATTTTCAGTAAATCCTAGGTATGAACTTGAGATTAATTTTATTAAGATACTGAGACTTAAAGATTATGTACCAAATCATGTTTTAATTGAACAAATTAAAGATATTGAAGCTAAAGTGTCTGATGAGGTTGGTTTTAGTATGAATTCTCTTGATTGTGTTGCCGATTTAAAACTAAAATTAGATAATATTGATTCAGTAGAAGAGTCGTTAAGTATTAATGAAGATAAAGTTGATACTGCTTTTTTGGAGACTGAAATTAATAGTTTTGAGAATCTAAAATCTGATGATGGTAATGATATTGATGAGATCTTTATAGAGACAAAAGATAGTTTTAATGGGATAGATGATAATAATAAAATTAAAGAGCGTTTTATTTATTTAGTATCTAAGTATGTTCAAACTTTAGTATATTCAGGAGAGGTTCATATTGATAAAGGGATACTTTATTATAAGATTTTTAGTGGGTTTGAGTATAATCAGTTGCAAGCTTATCAAAATGAAATAATAACTGAATTTCGTAAAGAATTTCCTAGGTTCAATGTTATTTTGCAAAAGCAGTTTAAAGATAATGATGATGAGTTTGAAAGTGATGTATTAAGGATTAAAAATATTTTTGGAGCAAGTGAGGTAAAGGAGTAGAGTATGTCAATAAATCCATTTGATTTTTTAAAGAATATGTCAAATTTTAAAGGTAATATTGATAACATTAAAAGAGAAATCTCTCAAATTGTTGTTTCTGGCAGAGCGGGAAGCGATGTTGTTATTGTTGAAATGAATGGAGAATTTGTTGTGAAGAAAGTGACAGTTAAGGAAGAATTTTTTAGTGACTTAGATAATGAGTCTCTTGAACATATGATAAAATCAGCTTTTAATGATGCTATTTCTAAGGTTAAGGAAGAAATAAAGTCAAAAACAATGGGTTCTATCCCATTTGGGATTTAAATTTGGTTATAAAAGATTTAATTGATTTGGTTTCTAAGTTGCCAGGTATAGGTAAAAAGACGGCAATAAAGATGGTATATGATATTCTTTATAGTGGTGAAGATTATGCAAAAAATTTGGGACAAATTTTAATTAATCTGCACGCTAGAGTAAGGGAGTGTAAAAACTGTTATAACTTTGCTGAGGGGGAATATTGTGATATTTGTGCAGATTTAAGTAGAAACAAAGATTTAATTTGTGTTGTAGAAACACCCCAAGACTTAGATGTTATTGAGTCTACTAGAGAGTATAATGGATTTTATTTTGTACTTCATGGCCATCTTGATCCTTTAAAAGATATTGGTCCTGGTAGGTTAAATCTTGATAAGTTAGAGACTTGTGTTAGATCACTTAAGGCTCAAGAAGTAATTATTGCTACAGAATTTAGTATTGAAGGGGATGTAACAGCAAATTATATTAGTAATATTTTAAAAGATTTAGATGTTAATGTTACAAGAATAGCATCCGGTCTTCCTGTTGGAGGTAGGATTAGTAGTTCTGATAAAATTACTACTCTTAGAGCTTTACGTTTAAGACTTAAGATGTAAAGTTTGACACTTTGTTATTTTTTAGTTTTTAAAAAAGATTTTGCATGATTTTATTTTTATTTAATTGTTAGTTTTAGTTTTTTCATTTATAGTTTTTGAGATTAAGATTTAAAAAAATCAATTTTATTTTTAACTTTTTATTTTGTCTTTGCAATTTAGCCTCATAAAGTTAATAAATTATGTCTTATAATTAACTTAAATTTTGTTTAAAAACTAGGAGATAGTTTTATGTCTATTTTAATACAGAAAACTTTATGTATTATTAAACCTGACGGAGTGAGAAGGGGTTTGATTGGTAATATAATTTCTAAATTTGAAAGAGCAGGATTAAAAATTGTGGCTGCTAAGATGGTTTTAGTCACTAGAGAAATAGCTGAAGCACATTATTTATATGATGATATTGCCTTAAGGCATGGCGAGGTTGTTTGGAGATCTTTGATCGATTTTATAATGAGTTCACCAGTTTTTGCTTTTGTTATTGAGGGTGTTGAGGTGATCGAAGTTGTTAGAAAATTTTGTGGTACTACAGAGCCAAAAATGGCTTTTCCTGGTACAATAAGAGGTGATTTTGCATATCATAGTTTTAACTATGCAAATGAGAAAAAGTTTTCAGTTTATAACGTAATCCATGCTTCTTCTAATGTTGCTGATGCTTTTCGTGAAATATCTGTTTGGTTTAAAGAAGATGAAATTTTAACCTATAAAAGAAATGATGAAGTTGAACATTATTATGGTTGATATTAATATGCAAGTTTCAATAAAACCTATTTTGAAATGGGCTGGAGGAAAGACAAATTTACTCAAATCTATTTTAGATAATATACCTCTTATTTTTAATAATTATATTGAGCCTTTTGTAGGTGGAGGGGCATTATTTTTTGCTTTGAATTTACAAAACTCAATTATTAACGATATTAATTCTAATTTAATTAATTTTTATAAGGAAATTGCTTATAATTTGGATAACTTTTTATTAGGAATAGAACAATATAATCATATTCCTTTAACTAAGGAGCATTATCTTAATATTAGAAATAGTTTCAATAATGCAAATTTGACTAATTTAGAAAAAGCATGTATTTTTCTTTATTTAAACAAGACCTGTTATAATGGTCTTTATAGGGAGAATAGCAAGGGGCAGTTTAATACTCCTTTTGGTCAATATAAAAAAATTAGTTTTTATGAAGTTAAGAATTTGCAGTTTGCATCTAGGCTTTTAAGGTCAGTTAGAATTTTAAGCACAGATTTTTTTTATTTACTTAATTTTATAGAAAGGGATGATTTTGTTTATCTTGATCCCCCGTATATACCTTGCTCGAAAACAAGTAATTTTACGAATTATAGTAGATATGGGTTTGATTTTAAAATGCATGAAAAATTGTTACATTTTTGTGACAATATAGATCAAATTGGAGCTAAATTTTTGCTTTCAAATTCTTATACTAATTCTAGTCTTAAACTATATAAGAATTATAATGTTATTTTTGTTGATTCTAAAAGAGTGATTAATTCAAATCCAGTTGGACGTGGGAGTATAAAAGAAATTTTAGTGAAAAATTTTTAGGAGTGTTGCATAATTATTATGTTATGGCTTATTTAACCATAAAAATGTGGATCACTTTGAGAAAGTGAAGTGAGAATTTTTTTATTTGTGAGCAATTTATATTATAAATCTTTTAGGTTCAAAATAGTATTAATAGTTATCTAAATCTGGAAAGTTAAAGTCGTATTGGAATTTTATTGTTTATTTTTTAATTGGAAAGATTAAATATTGCTTGGTGAACTTGTGCAAGGGTTTGTATAATGAGAATTATTTTGTTTTGTTTTTTACTGCTTTTATTTTTTTTAAGTTGTACTTTTGATTACAGTGAGTATTCTGAGCGAACAAAAGCTGCCAGGGATACTCCTTCAATACAAATATTAGGTATTAGTTATCATAATATTGTAGATGGTAAAAAGCAGACTATATTAAAAGCTTTAAGCCTAACTTATTTTCATTATGATAAGATTTATAAAATTGATAATGGAAGATTTTTATATCATGCTTTAGAAAATCGAATATCAGGAAAATTTAATGTCTTGGAAGGTTCACATGTTACTAAGGATTCAGACATGAGAGATTCTGTAGAATTAAAGATAGAAGATAAGAAGAACTATTATTTGATTAATACTAATAGGCTTTTATGGCGAGATAAAGAGAAAAGATTGTTATCTCCACCAAATGAGTCAGTGTTAATTAGATTTGATGATAGTAATATAACTGGAAATGGGTTTTCATATTTTTTAAATAACAATAATTTTTATTTTTATTCTGGTATCAAAGGACTGGTAAGGTGAGAAATTTAATTATTGGCTTAATTTTAATTTCTTTTTTTAGTAGTTATGCGCAAGATAAAGAAGATTTAGATGAATCTTTGAAATTGAAAACTGTAGATAAGCAAAAGAAAAAGAATGAATTTACTTTTAAATCAGATTTTTCTCATGGTATTTTGTCTCCTCTTTATAGAAAAATTGTTTTAAAGGGAAATCCTGAGGTAATTTCATCTGATTTTAAGCTTAGAGCTGATGAAATTGAAATTTATGGTGAGGGAAGTTCTTATATTGAAGCTCGTGGAAATGTTTATTATGAGGATTATGCAAATAAAATGAATGTTAAGTCTCAGTTTTTATTTGTTAATAGAAAACTAGATAATTTTTATCTTCATAGAGATGTTGAGCTTGAAGATTTGGACAATGAACTTGTTGTTAAAGCAGAAAGAATTGAGGGTAGTCGAAAAACAAATATTTATATTATGCAGTATTCTGTTAAAATATATAAAGATGATACTTTTGCAAGAGCTGAAAATGGAATTTATAATAAGGAAGATAAAGAGATGATTCTTGAAGGTGTTCCTGTAATTTATCAAGGTGATAATTATTATTCGGCTTCAAGAATTGTCTTTAATACAGAAACTAATAAATATAATCTTGAGGGTGATGTTGAAGGTAAATTTACTCAAATGGAAGAAAATGTTTCTCGGTAAAAGAAATAAAATGAAATTAATAAAAGAAAACCTTAGTTTTAACACTAACACTCATATTGTGCTTAAGGTAGATAACATTGTTAAGAAATATGGAGAAAAACTAGCTGTTAATGGGGTTACAATTGATGTTAATCAGGGTGAAGTTGTAGGTCTTCTTGGACCTAATGGTGCAGGAAAAACTACAACCTTTTATACTATTGTAGGTTTTATTAAAGCTAATAGTGGGAGTGTCTTGCTAAATGGTTATGATGTTTCTAGTCTTAATATGTATGAACGAGCACGGTTAGGAATTGTATATTTGCCACAAGAACCATCTATTTTTAGAGAACTTACAGTTGAGGATAATATTTTAGTTGCGCTTGAGAGGAGAGAAGACTTATCTCAAGTTGAGCGCAAGATGGAGCTAGAAAATCTTCTTAAAGAGTTTGAAATCAAGAGGATACAATATCAAAAAGCCTATACTTTATCTGGTGGAGAGAGAAGGCGAGCTGAAATAGCTAGGGCTTTAGCAGTTAGTCCATATTTTTTATTGCTTGATGAACCTTTTGCAGGTATTGATCCTATTGCTATTAGTGATATAAAAGATATAATAAAAATTCTAAAAAGTAAGAATATTGGGGTTTTAATTACTGATCATAATGTAAGAGATGCTTTTGATATAGTAGATAGAGCTTATATTATTTATCAAGGACAGGTGCTTGATGAAGGAAATGTTGATTATATTATAAATAGTGATAAAGCTAAAAAGCTTTATCTTGGTAAAGAGTTTAAATTATGAAAATAATAGAAAAAGAACTTTATTATGAATTCGAATTAGACCCCAGTGTTAAGTTGATCTATACTAAGAAACCTTTCAATTTAAGTATAAGAGATATTAATAGTGATAATTTAAGTTTTATTCCTAAGAACAAAAATATAAAATATTTAAAGCAATTACATACTAATGTTGTTTATAAAGTCTTTGATGATTTTGTTAATTTTCAGGAGGGAGATGGATTTGTTTCTTCTTCTGGTAATATTGCTCTTCTTACTTATCATGCAGATTGTCTACCAATATACATATTTGATAGATCGAAAAAATATATTGGACTTGCTCATAGTGGATATAAGGGTAGTTTTAAGCTTATAATTTTGAAGATGTTACTTATGTTTGAAAGCATGGGTTCAAATTTTAATGATTTGAAAGTTGTCTTTGGTCCTTATAATAGATCTTGCTGTTATGAAGTTTCTTTAGAGCTTTTTGAAGAAGTAAATTCAAAATTTAGTAAAAAGTTATTAGATATGTCTTTTTATAAAAAGGATGATAAAATATATTTTGATAATGCTGATTTTAATTTAGAATTGATTTCTAATTTTAATTTAGATATTGAGGATTCAGGCTTGTGTACTTATTGTAGTCGCAATCTTTATTCTTATAGAAAATTTAGAGGAAAGAGAAGTTACGCTTCGATTTGGAGAACTTAATTTGACTGTTAAAGAATTATCATCTACCTTAGATGAAATGTTTAAGATAAAAGATTATGAGGATATTGATAAAAGTGTTAATGGACTTCAAGTGGGTAATTTGAGATTAAAAGTTAAAAAGATTGCTTTTGCTGTTGATGCAAGTATGGCAACTTTGAAAGAAGCAAAGGATTGTGATTTATTAATAACTCATCATGGAATTTTCTGGTCAAAATCAGAAAAAATTATTTCTGGAATGTATGAAAAAGTTAGATGGCTTATTGAAAATGACTTATCTCTTTACTGCGTTCATTTACCAATGGATGCCCATCCTGTTTATTCTCATAGCAAGGTTTTTTCTGATTTTTTAGGATTTCATAGTCCTATTTCCTTTGCAAATTATAAAGGATTTAAGTTGGGTATTATTGCTGTTTCGAGTCTTAATTTTTCTGAAATTTTGAAGAAAATTGAGGCTCATAATAAGCACGTTCTTTATTATAAACAATTTAAAGAACATGTTCAAAAGGTAGCAATTATTAGTGGTTCTGGAGCTTCTTTTTTTGAGGAAGCGTTAGAACATGATATTGATTTGTTTATCACAGGAGATACTTCTCATCAGATATATGCTTTAGCTGAGGAATATGGTGTAAATTTAATATTTGCTGGTCATTATTTTACTGAAACTTTTGGTTTAATGAAATTAATGGATGATCTTGGTAATCAGAAAAAATTAGATGTGAATTTTATTTTACAAGATACTAGTTTATAAGGATTGTATATGAATATAAATAAGCAAAGACTAATAAATAATTTAATATTTGTTTCTACTTTGGTTTTTTTTGATCAATTATCTAAGTATTTAATTGTTAAATATGTAAGAATTGGAACTGAATATTTCTCTTTTTTTGGAGATTTTTTTAAAATAATACATGTTAGAAATACTGGTATTTTATTTTCAATAGGTTCTAATATAGATTCTAGTTTAAAGAATTTATTTTTTCTTATAGCTCCGATTATTGTATTAGCTTTTGTTTGTATTTGTATATTAAAAGAACGCAATAGAATTGCTAGAATTTCTCTTTTATTGATTTTATCTGGGGGCATTGGGAATATTATTGATAGAATTTTTAGACCTTTGGGAGTTGTAGATTTTTTAGATATTAAATTTTTTGGTATTTTTGGACTTCAAAGATGGCCCACTTTTAACTTTGCAGATACTTATGTTGTTATAGGAATGACTTTATTTATAATTTATGATTTATTTGTAATAAAAAAAAAGTACTGATTTATGAGAATTCTTTACTTTATTTTGTGTTCATTGATTAATTTATCTTTAATGTTTTTGTTTTTTTTTCTTGAGTTTCTTTTAGTTGCAAAAGTTAATATTATTGTTTCTTATTTTTTTCAATTTATTATAGTTTTTCTTATGATTATAATTTCAATTATGATAAGCTATTTTTTATCAAGCATTATTATAAAAAATGCTATTTCTAAATTTTTCAATCTAGATTAAATAAAGAGAGAGGCTTTGGTGAGTTTGCGGATTTTGGTTACCGGAGAGGTTGTAGGTAAGCCTGGTATTGTTGTAATAAAAAATTTTTTGTCTTCTTTTAAACAGAAGAAGCAAATTGATTTTGTAATATCTGGTAATAATTTTACTACGGGATTTAGAGGGCTTTGTAAAAGACATGCGTTTCTATTAAAAAAATATGGTATTGATGTTTTGACCTTAGGAGAAAACGCATTTGTAAGAGCTGAACTTAATGATTATCTTGATAAATATAATTTTATTTTAAAGCCTCTAAATTATCCTACCAAATTAAGAGGTTATTCTTATTTTATTTACAATGTTAATGGCAATAAAATAGCTGTAATTAGACTTGTTGGACAAACAGGTATTACAAAATATAATTTTAATAATCCTTTTTTTGCTTTTGATTATTTTTATGAAAGAATTAAGTCGCATACGAGCAATATAATTGTCATTTTTGATTCAAACACAACGGCTGAAGTTAATGCTATGTTTTTTTATTTAAAATCTAGAGTTAGTGCTTGTTTTGGTACTGGTAAGAGAATATTAACAGCAGATCTTAGAATTTTAGATAGTACTGCAGTTATTACTGATCTTGGTAGGGTTGGTAGCTTGAATAGTGTGATTGGATATGATCCTAAATTTGAGATAGATAAGTTTTTAAAAGGATTTTTGAATAATCGATTTACTGAATCTTGGGAAGGGCTTGGTTTTAATGGTGTTATCCTTGAGATTGATAATGGTAAATCTGTTTGTGTAGAAGTTGTAAGGGAATATATAGAGTTTGATGGTAATCTTGACAATAGAAGTGATATTTAAAATGTGTTTTAATTTCTAAAATTAATTTGATTTATACGATTTTATTTCTTATGGAGGCGGAACATGTATAGCTATATTGTGGACGGTGGTTTTAAAATAGGTGGAATAATAAAAGCTAGTGGCAATAAAAATGCAGCTTTGCCTTGTATTACTGCTGCTTTACTTACAGATGAAGAAGTGATTTTAGAAAATATTCCAAATATTAAAGATGTAGAAGTTATTTTGGATATTTTAAAGGATCTTGGGGCTTGGATATCACGCGAGGGTGATGTTGTTAAAATTAAAGTTTTAAATGTTGTTAAAACTAATATAGATTCTTCTTTGGCAGATTTAATTAGGGCTTCAATTTTGTTTTTAGGTCCTATGCTTGCTAGGTGTGGTAGGGTCAATATTGCTCCTCCTGGTGGAGATGTTATTGGAAAAAGGCGTCTTGATACTCATTTTTATGGACTTTGTAAGCTTGGTGCTAGATTAATAAATAATGAACATATTGTTTTAGAGATCGATAAGTTGATTGGTGCTGAAATGTTTTTAGATGAGGCATCAGTTACTGCTACTGAGAATATTGTAATGGCTGCTGTTCTTGCTATTGGTGATACAGTAATAATGAATGCTGCATGTGAACCACATGTACAAGATTTGTGCAATATGTTGAATTCTATGGGTGCTGATATATCTGGTATTGGTTCTAATATGCTTAGAATAAGAGGTGTAAAAAAGTTAGGTGGAACTAGATTTCGTATAGGAGCTGATTTTATGCAGGTAGGATCTTTAATTAGTCTTTCTGCGTTAACAGGAGGTGAGCTTGAGATTAAAAAGGCCGATCCCAAAAATTTTGTTTTAATCAAGCATGTATATTCAAAACTTGGTATTAATTTTGAGTATGATAATGACAACATATATGTTAAGGAAAAACAAGATTTGAAGGTAAAGTTAGATTTTGGAGGGCATATCCCTAAAATTGATGATGGGCCGTGGCCAGCTTTCCCAACAGACCTTATGAGTATAATGATAGTAACTGCTACTCAGGTTCAAGGAACTGTTCTTATTTTTGAGAAAATGTTTGAATCTAGGATGTTTTTTGTAGATAAACTTATTAAAATGGGTGCTCAGATTGTTCTTTGTGATTCTCATCGTGCTGTAGTTACAGGAAAAACTATCCTTAAAGGAAGTAATGTGTCTTCTCCTGATGTTAGAGCTGGTATGTCTTTGCTTATTGCAGCTCTTTGTGCTAAGGGCGAGAGTCGTATTCAAAATATTTATCAGATTGAAAGAGGATATGAAGATGTTGTTGATAAATTAAGTTGTTTGGGAGCAAGGATTAGAAAAGTGTTAGAAAAGTAGAAATTATATTTTTTTTCTTAAAGGATTAATTTGATTGTTGAGTGAAAGAAAGATACTAACAATTTTATTATTAGTGTTGTATAAATTTAGGGTTATGTAATATTTAATATTAAAAAGCTTGGTATTTATGTGTTGATATATTATTATTTAAAAAGGAAAAAATTGTCTATGTAGGTTTCAGATTTAATTTAATTTTTTAAATTAAATAAATAAATAATTAAATAAATTGTATATGAAGTCTAATTAAATTTTATAAGTGTAATATGCAAGATGTGCTTTTATGATAATAAGTAAGACTAAAACTAGAGAATTAATATTAGAAGGTAACATATATCGAGTACTTTTGGTTATCAGTTTCCCTGTTGTGATCACTAATATGCTTCAGGCTCTTTATGAGCTTACAGATATGTTTTATGTTGGAAAACTTGGGGCTATGGCGATTGCTGCATTGTCTCTTACTGTTCCTATTAATTTTCTTATTATGGTTTTTGCTATGGGAATGGCTATTGGAAGTGTGTCTTTAATGTCTAAATCTATTGGAGAGGAGACTTTTTCTAAATTTTCGAAATATGCAGGTCAGTTAATATTTTTAAATTTTGTATTGTCTTTGTTTGTTACTATTTTAGTTTTAATATTTATAGATTTTATATTGGATGCTATGAGTGTAAGTGGTGAACTTAAAGAGCTTACAAAAGCCTATTTCCGTGTTGTAATTTATACAATACCTGTAATGTTTTTAAGTACTTCTTTTATATATATTTTAAATGCTCAAGGAGAGACTATTCTTGCAATGGTATTAATTTTGGTTGCAAATATTATTAATTTTATTATTGATCCAATATTAATGTTTACTTTTGGTTTGGGTATTACTGGAGCTGCTTGGTCTACTCTTTTGTCAAGATTGATGACTATTCTTTTTTATTTTTTTTTAACTTACAAATTAAATTATGGACTTAAAATACGTTTAAGAGATATTATTCCAAATATTCCTATAATAAAAAATATTGTTAGTTTGGGACTTCCAGCTTCTTTTGGACAGACTATGGCTTCATTGTCGTTTTTTATTTTTAATTATATTGCAATTCAAATCGGTCCAAAATTTTTAGCTGCTTATGGTATGGCCAATCATATTATTTCATTTTTACTTCTTCCTGGGGTAAGTATTGGTACTGGAATTATTACAATTGTTGGACAAAATCTTGGTGCAAAGAATTTTGATAGGATTAAGGATATTTTTAAAAAAGGATTTTTTATTACACTAGTAATAATGGTTTCTTTTGTAGTGTTTTTAATATGTTTTAGAATAGTTATAATACAAATTTTCACAAAAGATTTAGAAGTTTTTAATTATGCTAATAATTATTTATTAGTGGCATCAATTGGAGCTATTGGATTTGGATTGCAGCAAGTTTTTTTTGGAGGATTTATTGGCATGGGACTTACAAGACTTGTGATGGTAATTATTTTTATTCGTCTTTGGATTATTCGTTTGCCAGCTGTATTTATATTTCAATATTTTGGAATGTTAGAAAATTCTTTAGGATATGCTTTTACGATTTCAAATTATGTGGCTTTAATTATCTTATTATTCATAAGTCTTAATTTTAGATATTGGATAAAGAAATGGTAAGATTATATATAATTATTTGATTTGGTTTTGGTTAGAATAAATCCTATATACCTATATAAATTTCAATTTAATTTTTGCAATTAGTGGGTAAATCATATAAGGTTGGATATTAATAAATTAATCTTGTTTTAAAAAAATATAGAATACATTTTTTTTTCTTTTATTAATTTTAATGTTTAGTTTAAAAGTTTTTTCTTCTCCTGCCTTAAGTTCTTCTTGAATTATGCAACCTGTTTTGCTTCCTTTTTTAAAAATTGCTAATGAATTTTTTTTTATATTTGTTTTTTTATTATTTTTAAGAGTAATAGTTAAATGATTTTTATCATTATTTTTAAATTTTACTATTTTAATTTTTTCTGTATTTTTATTTATGCTGATAATATGAGTAATTTCTCTGGCAATTTCCTTTGATTTTATAGAATTATTTTTTATGCATGACATAGTCATTGATAAAATAAATATTGTAATAGTGTTGAATGGTATTTTTTTTAGATTATATTGTGACATATCGTTATTTTATTGTATCCTCTTTAATGATAAGATTGGAAATAGTGAGTAAATTTTGCTTTATTATTTTATTTTTTGCTAAAAAATTATTGTCTTAATTATTTGTAAGTTATGTTTATGGAATTGTTGTTTATTTGCATTAATGATTCAAATAAATATAGGAATATAGTCAATATATTGACTATATTTTGCATAATATGTAAACTAATAGAGTTATTAAGAATTCTTTTAGAAAAACACGAAAAATCGGGTCAATTTCTAAGAAGGTACATTTTTTAATATGATTATTTATTGTGTAAATGTTATATGTTTATATTAATTATCTTAATAAAGAATTAAAATGGAATTCTTAGAAATTAAGAGTTTTAAAGAATAAATGAAGATTTGGAATACAAATTTGGGAGGTGATTAATGGCTAAAGAAGTTTTTCAAAGAACAAAGCCACATATGAATGTGGGTACAATAGGGCATGTTGATCATGGTAAAACAACATTAACTGCAGCTATTAGTATTTATTGTTCAAAGGTAAATCAAGGTGCTAAGGCGCTTAAGTATGAAGATATTGATAATGCCCCTGAAGAGAAATCAAGAGGAATAACAATTAATGCTAGACATATTGAATATGAAACTGAAAGTAGGCATTATGCTCACGTAGATTGTCCTGGACACGCTGACTATATTAAAAATATGATTACAGGTGCAGCTCAAATGGATGCAGCAATATTGTTAGTTGCAGCTGATAGTGGAGCAGAACCTCAGACAAAAGAGCATTTACTTCTTGCACAGCGAATGGGAATAAAGAAAATAATAGTATTTTTAAACAAATTAGATTTAGCAGATCCCGAACTTGTTGAGCTTGTTGAAGTTGAGGTCTTGGAACTTGTTGAAAAGTATGGATTTCCTGGTGATACTCCAATAGTAAAAGGTTCAGCTTTTGGAGCTATGTCAAATCCTGATGATCCTGAATCCACTAAATGTATAAAAGAACTTCTTGAATCTATGGATAATTATTTTGATCTTCCTGAAAGAGATGTTGATAAGCCGTTTTTGCTTGCTGTTGAGGATGTTTTCTCTATTTCTGGACGTGGTACTGTTGCTACTGGTCGTATTGAAAGAGGCCTTATTAAGGTTGGGCAGGAAGTGGAAATTGTTGGAATTAGAGAAACTAGAAAAACAACTGTTACTGGTGTTGAAATGTTTCAAAAGATACTTGAGCAAGGTCAAGCAGGAGATAATGTTGGTCTTTTGCTAAGAGGTGTTGATAAGAAGGATATTGAAAGAGGTCAGGTTATTTCTGCTATTGGTACTATTACTCCTCATAAAAAATTCAAAGCCTCAATATATTGTTTAACTAAAGAAGAAGGTGGTAGGCATAAGCCATTTTTCTCAGGATACAGACCGCAGTTTTTCTTTAGAACCACAGATGTTACTGGTATGGTTAATTTAGAGGGCAAAGAAATGGTTATGCCTGGAGACAATGTTGATATTGTTGTCGAACTTATATCATCAATAGCAATGGATAAAAATGTTGAATTTGCTGTTAGAGAAGGTGGTAGAACAGTTGCTTCAGGAAGAATTCTTGAGATATTAGAATAGTGTAAAGTTTAGAGAGCTTTTGTATCTCTAAAGTTTAGGAGAATAAATTGATTACTAAAGATAAGATACGAGTAAGGCTTTTTAGTTTTGACGTTAAGATATTAGATCAGAGTGCTGAGTCTATTGTAAGGGCTGTTCAAAAGTCTAAGGCTCAAATTAAAGGTCCTATTCCTTTGCCGACAAAGATAAAGAAATATACCGTTTTACGTTCTCCTCATGTTAATAAAAAATCAAGGGAACAGTTTGAAATGAGAACTCATAAAAGGCTTATTGATATTTTAGAGCCTACTTCTGCTTTGATGGACTCTTTGATGAAATTGGAGCTTCCTGCAGGGGTGGAAGTTGATATTAAGCAGTAAAATAGATTTTTTAAGTTATGAATTTGAGGTGTTTTAATGTTGGGATTGATAGGAAAAAAAGTTGGCATGACGCAGGTCTTTCAAGATAATGGAGTTGTGGTGCCTGTGACAGTTATAGAATTTGAGCCCAATTATGTTATAGGAAAAAAAACAGTAGAAAGAGATGGTTATGATGCTCTAGTTATGGGGTCAGTTGATCTAAAGAGTTCTAAAATTTCAAAGCCTATAAGAGGTCAATATAAGCTTTTAGAGAATATTGAGCCTAAAAGGTATATTGTAGAATTTAAGGGGCTTAAAGGTTATGAGGCAGGTGATGAAATTGGTCTTGATGCTTTAAGAGAAATTAAATACGTAGATATTACTGGTACTACTAAGGGTAAGGGCTTTCAAGGGGCTATGAAGAGGCATAATTTTAGTGGAGGGCCATCTTCTCATGGTTCTAAGTTTCATAGGCATCTTGGTGGTACAGGGCAAGCTACTACACCTGGTAGAACTTTTAAAGGAACTAAAATGGCTGGTAGGATGGGTGGCGAACGACAAACTATTCAAAATCTTGAGATTGTTTTTATTGATGAAGAAAAAAGAGCTATTTTGGTAAAAGGAGCTGTGCCAGGAGTTAAAGGTTCTTTTGTTGTTGTTAAAAAGGCAAAAAAAGTGGGTGTTTAGTATGGAAAAGAGAGTTTTTTCTAAAGATGGACAAGAACTTAGGTTTATAGATTTAGAAGACAAAGTTTTTAATATAGATGTTAGTTATGGTTCTATATATAATGCTATTAATAATGAGCTAGCTAATCTTAGAGTTGGAACAGCTTCAACTAAGACTAGATCTGAGGTTAGAGGTAGTTCAAAAAAGCCTTGGAAACAAAAGGGTACAGGACGTGCAAGAGTTGGTACTAAGAGAAATCCAATTTGGGTTGGTGGGGGTATAGCTTTAGGACCAAAACCAAGAGACTATAGTTATAAGCTTCCAAAAAAAGTTAAAAGACTTGCTTTTAGGTCTGTTCTTAGTTTATTGGCGTCTTCAGAGGATAAATTTAAAGTTGTTGAAAATTTTACTATTGAATCAGGGAAGACAAAAGAGCTTGCATTGATAATAAATCATTTTATAAATACTCATGGAAAAACAGTTGTTTTATTGGGTAATGATGATCAGATGATTAAAAGAGCGGGGAAAAATATAAGAGATTTAAAGATCTTGTCTTTTAATAGACTTAGAGTTGTTGATTTATTTTATGCTAAAAATTTAATAGCTCTTGAGTCTGCTATTAATGGGCTTAATGAGCTTTATCTTAAATAAGATTGATATTAAGGATGAATTATGAAAGCTTATGATATAATAATTTCGCCTATGCTTACTGAAAAAACTAATATTCAAAGAGAGAATATAAATGTTTATACTTTTAAGGTTAAGAAGCAAGCAAATAAAAAAGAGATTGGTGCTGCGATTAAAGAGCTTTTTAATGTTACTCCAATATCATGTAATTTGCTTAATGTTAAGAGCAAGGTTAAGAGGGTTGTTTCAAGAAAAGGTTATCCTATTGGCAAAGGTAAAACCTCTTCTTGGAAAAAGGCATATGTTTATCTTAAAAAAGAAGATAAGATAGATATTTTTTAGTGATTTTGGAGAAAGGGAAATATGGGTATTAAAACTTATAGGCCAAAAACTTCGTCTTTACGTTATAAGACAACTTTATCTTTTGATGATTTAAGTAAGAAGGGTAATAACCCTTTGAAGTCTTTAACTAAGGGGAAGGTATCTAAGGCTGGAAGGGATTCTTCTGGGAGAATTAGTGTTAGAAGAAGAGGTGGAGGACATAAAAGACGGTATAGAGAAATTGACTTTAGAAGAAGAGATAAGTTTGGTATACCTGCTCGAGTTGTGTCTATTGAATATGATCCAAATAGAAGTTCTAATATAGCTTTGCTTGTTTATCAGGATGGAGATAAAAGATATATTATTGCTCCTAAAGGAATTAAAGTAGGCGATATTTTACAAAGTGGTCCAGATGCTCCAATAAGGATTGGCAATTCTTTGCCTCTTGAAAATATTCCTATTGGTAAAGCTGTACATAATATTGAGCTTAACGTTGGAAAAGGTGGACAGCTTGTTAGAGGTGCTGGGGGGCATGCTATGGTACTTGCCTCTGAGGGAAATTATGTAACAGTTAAGCTGCCGTCTGGTGAAGTTCGAATGATTTTTAAAAAGTGTATGGCAACTCTTGGAGAAGTTGGAAATGAAAATTATGTTAATATTTCTATTGGTAAGGCTGGTAAGAGTAGATGGCTTGGAAAAAGGCCTAAGGTGAGAGGTGTTGCAATGAATCCTATCGATCACCCACACGGAGGTGGTGAGGGTAAGACTTCTGGTGGTCGTCACCCTGTATCTCCTTGGGGTCAGCCGACTAAGGGATATAAAACACGAAAGAAACATAAATACTCAGACAAGTTTATCATTAAAAGAAGAAATAAGTAGGAGTGCATAGTGGCAAGATCTATTAAAAAGGGACCTTTTATAGAAAAAAGTCTTTATCAAAAAGTTTTGGCATCTTGTGGCAAAGAGAAAAGAGTAGTCATTAAAACTTATTCTAGAGCCTCAACAATAATTCCTGAGATGGTAAGTCTTACTATATCTGTTTACAATGGAAAGTCTTTTATTCCTGTTTATATTACTGAGGATCTTGTTGGGCATAAGCTTGGTGAATTTTCACCTACACGGATTTTTAGGGGACATGCCAAATCAGATAAGAAGGGAAGGAAATAAGGTTTATGTTTGTAAATAGAAGATATACTGCAAGAGGCAAGAATTTGCCATCTTCTCCAAAAAAAGTAAGACCTATTGCTGATAATGTACGAGGAAAATCTTATACTGAGGCTGTTGCAATACTTTATTCTATGCCCAATAAAGGTGCTAAGCTTTTAGGTAAAGTCATTAAATCTGCAGTGTCAAATGCTATGTATCATAATAGGAATCTTTCTGAGGATATGATATTTGTGAAAACAGTCATGGTAGACGATGGCAGAAGGCGTAGAAGCATTTGGCCCAGGGCTAGGGGCAGAGCAGATAGGCTTATTAATAGAAGTTGTCATATTTTTGTTGAAGTTTATGAAAAGATGTATGGTGGAGAATAAGATATGGGTCAAAAAGTACATCCTTACAGTTTAAGACTTAAGATCAATAAGGACTGGAAATCAAAATGGTATTTTGATAAAAAATTATATTCTGAAATTCTTCACGAAGATTTCTTAATAAGACGGGAAACTATGAAGTTCCTTAAAGGGATTAGATTTGATATTTCCGATATAGAGATTATTAGAAACAATCTTCAAAGAGTAACAGTAGTAATTTTTACTCCAAGGCCTGGTTCTGTTATTGGTGTTAAGGGTGCCAATCTTGAAAAAATTGGACAATTATTAACTAGGAAAATATCTAAAAAGATTAATATTAAAATCAAGGAAATTAAGAAGCCAGAATTTGATTCACAAATTGTTGCTAATGGAATAGCAAAACAACTGGAAAATAGAGCTTCTTATAGAAAACTTTTAAAATCTACACTTTTATCTTCTATTTCCAAGGGTGTTCAAGGTGTAAAAATTAAAGTTGCAGGCAGACTTGGAGGAGCTGAGATTGCTAGAAGTTTTGAAGTTAAAGAAGGACGAATTCCTTTGCATACTCTTAGAGCTAATATAGACTATGGTTTTGCTGAAGCTCATACAACCTATGGTGTTCTTGGTGTTAAAGTTTGGTTATTTAAGGGAGAAATATTAGGTAAGCAAACTAATTCTGATGCTGGTCAGGTAATTAACAGGAAGCCTTTAAAAGATGATCGAGAGTCTTTTAGTAGAAATAGAGTAGATGATAGAAGTAGTATGTTTGATGATAAGGATAAAAAAAATTTAAATGATTATAATAGATTTTCTAAAGAAAAATTAGAACCTGGTTCTACATCCAGGAATGATTTTAAAAGGAAAAATGGTTCTGATGTCTAGAATCTTTAAGGAGAGCGTTAAATGTTAAGTCCTAAGAAGGTTAAGTATAGAAAGAAGCAAAGAGGAAGACTGTCAGGAGAGGCTCAGAAAGGTAACGAAATATCTTTTGGAGAATATGGACTTGTTTCTCTTGAAACATATTTTATTACTGCAAGGCAAATTGAAGCTGCTCGTATTGCTATGACTCGTAAGATTAAAAGAGGAGGTAAAATTTGGATTAGAATATTTCCAGATATACCTTATACTAAAAAGCCTGCTGAGACAAGAATGGGAAAAGGTAAGGGAGGAGTAGACCATTGGAATGCTCCTATTAAACTTGGAACTGTTATGTTTGAAATGTCTGGAGTGTCTAGAGAACTTGCAGAAGAGGCCATGATGCTTGCTAGTTATAAGTTACCAGTTAAAACTACATTTGTTATAAGACGAGATTTGAGGTGAGGTATGTTGAGAAAATTTAGAGATCTTACTCTTGAAGATATGAAAGCTAAAATATTGGTTTTAAAAAAGGAATATATGGACTTAAGATTTAAAGCTGTGGTTGGTCATGTTGATAATCCTTTAAAAAAAAGAGAACTAAGACGAGATATTGCAAGACTTAATACAATAATTCATGAGTATAAAATCGGGATTAGGAAGGTTTAAATATTATGGCAAAAGAAAATAAAAAAGAGCTGGTTGGAAAAGTTGTTAGTGATAAGATGAGTAAAACAATAGTTGTTGAAGTTGTTCAAAGAAAGATGCATCCTATCTATCATAAATATTTAAAAGTTAGTAAAAGAGTTAAAGCTCACGATGAGAAAGAAGAATCAAGACTTGGAGATAAAGTAAAAATTATTGAGTCTAGACCTATTAGTAAAGAAAAAAGATGGATGCTTATTGAAATCTTAGAGAAATCAAAGTAATTTTTGTTATTTTTAGAGGAGATGAATTATGGTGCAGATGCAGACATATTTAACGGTTGCTGATAATACGGGCGGAAAGATAGCACAGTGCATAAAGGTTCTTGGTGGAAGTAAAAAGCGATATGCTAGAGTTGGAGATATAATAGTGATTGCTGTAAAACAAGCGATTCCCAATTCGCCTATTAAGAAAGGAGATGTGCATAAAGCTGTAGTTGTTAGAACATCAAAAGAGATAAGGCGTAAAAATGGTACTTATGTTAGATTTGATGATAATGCGTGTGTGATACTCGATTCCAATTTGAATCCAAGAGGTAAAAGAGTGTTTGGGCCTGTTGCAAGGGAGCTAAGAGATGCCAATTTTATGAAAGTTGTCTCATTAGCATCAGAAGTAATATAAGGGGGCTATTTATGAAGACAAAGTTGAGAGTAGGTGATAATATAAAAGTTATTTGTGGTAAAGATAAGGGTAAGACGGGTGAAATTGTCAGCATAGATAGGAAAAAGCTTAAAGTTATTGTTAAGTCTTGTAATATGGTTAAAAAGGTTGTTAAAGCAAGAACACCTCAAGAAAAGAGTAAAATAATTGATAAAGAAGCACCTATTGATATTTCAAATGTAATGTTATGTTCTAATGGTGTAGCTTCAAGAATTGGAATTAAAATTGAAAATAATGAAAAAAAGAGATACCTTAAAAAGAACGGGGAGAATGTTTAGCTTATGAGTTATATTCCTGTGTTAAAGAAACATTATCAAGATAGTGTTGTAAAGGATCTTGTTAGTGAATTTCAATATAAGTCTGTTATGCAAGTTCCAAAAATAGAGAAGATTGTTGTTTCTATGGGAGTGGGTGATGCTGTTAAAAACAAAAAGCTTTTAGATTCCGCTGTTTCTGAACTTAGTCAAATTACTGGTCAAAAGGCTATTAAGACTAAGGCTAAAAAAGCTATTGCTGGATTTAAGATTAGACAAGGTCAAGAAATAGGTGCTAAGGTTACTCTTAGAGGTAATATGATGTATGAGTTTTTATATAAACTTATTAATTTAGCTTTGCCCCGTGTTAAGGATTTTAGAGGGGTAGATGGCAATGCTTTTGATGGTAATGGTAATTACTCTTTTGGAATAGCAGAGCAGATAATATTTTCTGAAATAGATTATGATAAAATAGAGAGGATATCTGGCTTGAATGTTACAATAGTAACTACGGCTTTAAATGACAGAGAGGGTAAAGCTTTGCTTTCTAAGTTTGGTATGCCATTTAGTAATTAAGAGGAGTTTTTATTTATGGCTAAAAAATCAATGATAGTTAAGGCCTTACGAAAGCCAAAATATAAAACAAGACAAAAGAATAGATGTAAATTATGTGGTCGTCCAAAGGGATATATGAGAGATTTTGGTATATGTCGTATATGCTTTAGGAATAATGCATCTGCAGGATTAATTCCTGGTGTCTCAAAATCAAGCTGGTAAGGAGAGTTTATGGCTGTTACGCATTCAGTGGGAGATATGTTAACTAAAATAAGAAATGCAAGTAGGGTTAAGCATGAGTTTGTAGACTTGAAGATGTCTAAGCTTAATAAGTCAATTTTAGATATTCTTAAAGAAGAGGGTTATATTAAGAATTATACTGTCTTTGATAAAAAAGGTATTTCTTTTATTAAGGCAATTCTTAATTATGATAGTAAAAGAAATCCGGCCATAAACAGAATAGATGCCATTTCAACTCCTGGTAGAAAGGTTTATTCTTCATATAAAAATATGCCAAGAATAAAAAACGGATATGGTGTATTAATAGTATCTTCTTCAAAAGGTGTTATTACTGGCAAACAAGCCAAAGATAGTAAAGTAGGTGGTGAGCTAATTTGCTCAGTTTGGTAAGGTTTAAGAGGTAGGTAAATATGTCACGTATTGGTAAACTTCCTATAAAAATAGCTGATTCTGTTAAAGTTGATATTAAGGATAATATAATAACAGTTGAGGGAAAGAGAGGCAAATTAAGCCAAAAAATAAAAAGTAGTGTTCAAGTTAAAGTTGAGAATGACAATATTATTGTTGAGCGTTCTTTTGATGATAAACAAACAAGAGCTTTTCATGGGCTTTATCGAAGCTTAATTTTTAATATGGTTAAGG
Organism: Borrelia sp. HM; assembly: GCF_019669085.1. Taxonomy (NCBI): domain Bacteria; kingdom Pseudomonadati; phylum Spirochaetota; class Spirochaetia; order Spirochaetales; family Borreliaceae; genus Borrelia; species Borrelia sp. HM. Next base: position 511,319 of record NZ_AP024401.1, read on the forward strand.
GAGTATCTGATGGATTTTCAAAATCTCTTACTATTAATGGTATAGGATATAGGGTTGAACAACAAGGGAATAGCCTTTTGTTAAATTTGGGATATTCAACTCAATTTGAGTATGTAATTCCAGAAGGAATTAATATTCGGCTTGACGGCAATACTAAAATTGCTGTTGAGGGTATAGATAAGTGTAGAGTTGGTCAGGTTGCTGCTGAGATTAGAAGTTTAAAAGTTCCAGAACCATATAAAGGTAAGGGAATTAAATATGATGATGAAGTAATCAGACGCAAAGTAGGAAAATCAGGAGTAAAAAAATAGGTTCTAGGTGAGCATTTATGAAAAAAGTCAAAGAAGCTGAAAAAAGAAATATAAAGCGTAAAAAAAGAATAAGGAATAGAATTGGATTTGGTGTTGCAGATAGACCTAGGGTTACAGTTTTTAAATCCAATAAATATTTTTATGTTCAAGTTATTGATGACATTGCGGGTCATACACTTGCTAGTGTTTCTACTATTGATAAAGATCTTAAATTGAACAAAAATGTTAATGATGTAAAGAAGCTTGGTGAAATCCTTGCAAAGAAACTTAAGGATAAAAAAATAAATAGACTTATTTTTGATAGGAATGGTTATAAGTATCATGGCCTGATTGCAAGTTTTGCAACTTCTTTGCGAGAAGCCGGTATTGATGTTTAGGGTGGAGGGAGAGTTATGGTGGAATCTCAAGTTCATAAAAAGCAAATAGAAAAATTAATATCATTAAATAGGGTTACTAAGGTTGTAAAAGGTGGAAGAAGATTTTCTTTTGCTGCTTTTATGATTGTTGGTGATGGGGAAGGTCGTGTTGGTTGGGGATTTGGTAAAGCCAATGATGCCAGTGATGCAATAAAGAAAAGTTTAACAAATGCTAGGAAGCATTTAAGACTTGTTCCAATTAAGAGAGGAACTCTGCCTCATATGGTCATTGGTGATTTTAAAAAAGCTAAAGTTTTAATTAAACCAGCTACTCAAGGTACTGGTATTATTGCAGGTGGACCTGTTCGTGCTGTCATGGAAGCTTTGGGAGTTCATGACATATTAAGTAAATCTCTTGGCTCAAATAATTCTATGAATGTAGTAAAAGCTACTTTTAAAGCATTCGATTTGGTTTTAGATGGTAGAGAAGTAGCAAAGATAAGAGGTAAAACTTTAAGGACTTTATGGGGTTAAATTTATGATTAAGAGAAAATTGAGACTTCAGTTAAAAAAAACTAGGTTTAAAGCTTCTAGGTCTAGACGTAAAAATAAAGCTTTTATTAGCAAAATGAAAGAAAATAGGGAAATTCTTGCTAAAAGTGATATTAAAGTAGAGGTGCAACTTAATAGAAGTCTTATTGGTAAGTTAGACACTAAGATTAAGACATTGAAAGCTTTAGGTTTAAAGAGGATAGGAGATAGGAAAATTCATATTTTAAATAAGTCTATACAAGGTATGCTTAAGAGTGTAATTAGCATGATCTTGTTAAGTGAGGTAAAAAATGGTTAATCTAAGGAAACCTTTAGGGGCTAATAGATCGCGAAAGATTGTTGGCAGAGGCCCAGGTTCTGGTCTTGGAAAAACTTCTGGTCGAGGACAAAAAGGACAAAAAGCCAGAAATACTTCACCAGGTGTTGGTTTTGAAGGGGGACAAACTCCTCTTTATAGAAGACTTCCAAGAAGAGGTTTTTCCAATCATGATTATAAGGTTAGATATGAGATTGTGGGGCTTGGAGATATAGATAAAAAATTTGAGGCAGGAGATTTGGTAAGTTATATCACTTTGTTAGAAAAAGGTCTTGTAAGCAAAAATAAGAAAAATATTAAAATTTTGGCTAATGGTGAGCTTACAAAGAAAGTGAATTTTGAAGTTTCTCGTATTTCAAAATCTGCTGAAGAATCTGCAACAAAAATTGGTTGCAATATTAAATTGATTTAGAATGGTAGTAAAATGAAAGGATTGTTTTTTAATTTATTTACAATTAGGGATTTAAGAAATAAATTTTTATTTACTCTATTTATTCTTTTTCTTTTTAGAGTGGGTTCTTACTTACCAATACCAGGAATAGATCCAGTGGCTCTTAGGAGTTATTTTAAATCTCAATCAGATTTTTCAATTACTAATTATTTTGATTTTTTTTCAGGTGGTGCATTTAGTAATTTTTCTATATTTATGCTTAGCATAGGTCCTTATATTTCAGCATCTATTATTATTCAGCTTCTTGTTTATTCTTTTCCTTCTCTTAAAAAGATGCAAGAAGGAGATAATGGAAGAAAAAAAGTAAAGAAATACACTAAATATTTAACAATTGTTGCAGCAGTAGCGCAAGGATATGCTACTAGTCTTTATGCCAAAAGTATTCCAGGAGCACTTAATTTCTCTTTTTATAGATATATTTTTATTGCTATTTTAACGGTTACAACAGGTACTTTTATTCTGTTATGGTTTGGTGAGCAAATTAATCAAAAAGGAATTGGGAATGGTGTGTCTTTAATAATTTTTTCAGGAATAGTTGTTAGGCTTCAGGCGGGTTTGTTTAATTTGTTTCAAAGCATGCGAGACCCATCTCAAAATATTAATCCTGTTTTTGTTATATTAGTTTTAAGTATTTTTATTTTGGTTGTCATATTAATCATATATGAATATAAAGCCCAAAGGCGTATAGCTATACATTATGCTAGAGCAAACTTAAGAAATACAGTTAGTTCATATTTGCCAATCAAGCTTAATCCATCAGGTGTTTTACCTGTTATTTTTGCGTCAGTGCTTATTACTTTGCCTTTACAAATTTTGAGTGGATTTGCAGAAGTTTCTGTTCTCTCAAGACAAATTTTATCTTATTTAAAGCCTAATGGATTTTATTATACATTATTAAATGTAGTATTAATAATAGGATTTACATATTTTTATTCAAAGATACAATTAAGTCCAAAGGATGTAAGTAATAATATTCGAACAAATGGAGGGACTATTCCGGGTGTAAAGGCGGATGAAATGGAGGGTTATTTAGATAAAATTATGAATAGAACGTTATTTTCAGGTTCTATTTTTTTGTCTATTATTGCAATTATTCCATTTTTAGTGCAAAATATTTTTAGATTTCCTTATAATGTCTCAAGGATTATGGGTAGTTCTTCGCTTCTTATTATGGTGGGAGTAGCTCTTGATACGTTAATTCAGATTGATGCGTATTTAAAGACCCAAGGATTGTCTCGTGGAACTGGTAAACAGTATGCTTTTTTGCAAAAAATTTAGGAGTAATTTATGAAAGTTAGAGCAAGCGTAAAGCCAATTTGTGAAAAATGCAAAGTAATAAAAAGAAAGGGTGTTGTAAGAATTATTTGTGATAATCTTAAACACAAACAAAGACAAAAATAAGGGGAAAAAATGGCTAGAATAGCAGGAATAGATTTGCCAAATAATAAGCAACTTCAAATAGCTCTTACTTCTATTTATGGCATAGGAAGATCTAGAGCTTTAGAGATTTGTAGAAAGACAAATATTGCTCCAGAGAGAAGGGCTAAAGATTTAGATAATGATGAGGTTAATAAGCTTAGAAAGATAATTGAGAATGATTATGTTATTGAGGGAAAGCTTAGGAGTGAGCTAGCTATGTCTATTAAGAGACTTATGGATATTGCATGTTATAGAGGTCTTAGGCATAGAAAAGGTTTACCCTTAAGGGGACAGAGAACTAAAACTAATGCAAGAACTAGGAAGGGCAAGCGAAAAACTGTAGCTAATAAAAAAATGGCTACTAAGTAATATTGTGTTGTCTATTGAGGAGGGAGAAGGTTGAGTACAAAGGTGTCAACTAATAAAAAAAAGATAAAAAGAAGTATTGGCGAGGGAAATGTTTATATACAGGCTACTTTTAATAATACAATTGTAACTGTATCAGACATAAGAGGTAATGCTTTGGCTTGGGCAAGTGCAGGTGGAATGGGATTTAAGGGTGCTAAAAAATCAACTCCTTATGCTGCTCAGATGACCACAGAAGCTGCTTTAGGTAAAGTTAAGGATTTTGGAATTAATTATGTTCATGTTTTTGTTAAAGGGCCAGGAATTGGTAGAGAGTCTGCTATACGAGCTGTTGGGTCAACAGGTATAGTTGTAAAATCAATCTCAGACGTTACTCCAATACCGCATAATGGATGTAGACCTAAGAAAACTAGACGAGTTTAGTTAGAGGAGCTATTAATGTCTTTAGGAAAGCTTTTGAAAGATTTTACTATACCTGATAGGATTGAGTTTTTAAGGGGAGAAGATAATGGCTCTTATGGAAAATTTGTAATATATCCTTTTGAGAAAGGTTTTGGTGTTACCATTGGAAATACTTTAAGACGAGTTTTGTTATCTTCTATTGAAGGATATGCTGTTTCTGCTATGAGAATTCAGTCTAATCAAGGTGGATCTTTGAAGATCGTTTCAAGTGAATTTGATTTAATACCTGGTGTTGTAGAAGATACGCTTGAAGTAATTGCTAATATTAAAAATATTCATTTAAAATTAGATGAGGGAGTTAACAGTAGAACTATAAGTGTAAATGTTAATGGCAAAGATACTAATGTTTTAAAGGCCGCCCATCTTGAAATGGAGGGTGTTGAGGTTTTTAATAAGGATTTAGTTATTGCTACACTGTCAAGTGAAGCAAATTTAGATTTTGAATTTCAGGTGAACTATGGGAGAGGGTATATTTCTTCTGAACAAAATGCAAAATATTTAGAGGAAGTGAATACCATTGCGATTGATTCTATATTCTCTCCAATAGAAAAGGTGACGTATTTTGTTGAAGATACTAGAGTTGGACAAAGATCTGATTATGATAAGCTTGTTATGGAAATTTGGACAACAGGTGTTATTAGTGCTAAGGATGCAATCAAGAAGGCATCATCTGTTATAAGGGAATTTTTACTTCCATTGGTAAATTTTGAAGATAAAGTTGTTCATTCTGTTGAAGATTCTGGATTTGTTGGAGATTCTGATACTCTTGGTATGAGTATTGATAAACTAAGTTTATCTGTTAGATCATTGAATTGTTTAAATAAAGAAAATGTTAAAACTTTAGGAGAACTTATTAGTAAAACTCCAGAGGAACTTTCAAAAGCAAGAAATTTTGGTAAAAAAAGTTTAGAAGAAATAGTTGAAAAGCTTAATTCTTATGGATTATTTTTAGGAATGCCTAAAGCAGAAGCTCTAAAAATCTTGAATAAAAACGATAAAATATCTAGTTAGGAGTTCGTTGATTATATGAAAACTAAGGTAGGATTTAATAGATTAGATAGAAAATCAAGTCATAGAAGGGCACTTTTAAAAAATATGGTAATTTCTCTTTTAAGGCATGAAAAAATAATTTCTACTAAGGCAAAATTGAGTGAAGTTAAGAGATTTGCTGAGAAGTTGATTACAAGGGCCAAAGTTGATAGCGTTCATAATAGAAGAGAAGTATCAAAATTTATACATGATAAGTATATCCTGAATAAATTATTTACTAAAATTTCCCCTATCTTTAATGAGAGAAAGGGTGGTTATACTAGGGTTATTAAGCTAGGACGAAGGTATGGAGATGCAGCTGAGATGGCAATTCTTGAACTAGTTGATAAGACCTTATGACCTTATAAGAAAAGTAATAGTACTGCATATTAAATATATCTTTTCATTAATAAAGTTATATTTAATTGGTTTAATAGAATAGGGGGTAATTATATGTCATATATTACTTTTTCGTCTATTCTTGCTGGTATCCTAGGTGTTATATTAGGTTTTGTGATAAGAATTATTTTAGGTAGGTTTGCTTTATTAAATTTAGATAAAAAGCTAAAGAAAGTACAAGAAGAGGCCATTTTAGAGATAGAAAATGAAAGAAAGCGAATTATTGCACATACAAAGACTCAAATGCTTAAAGATAAGAACCAGCAGGATAGGGAAATAAGAGAACGAAAGAATGAGGTTTTTAATTTAGAAAGAAGATTATTACAAAGAGAAGAAACTTTAGATAAGAGGATCTCAGCTCTTGATAAGCAGCAAAGTAGAATTGATGTTAAGCTTAAAGAGTTTGAGCAAAAAGAAAAAATAATAAGAGATAAAGAATTATCTCTTGTTAAGAAGTTAGAAAATATTTCTGGTCTTACTAAAGAAGAAGCAAGAAAGATTGTAATTGAAAAAGTCGAAAATGAATCTAAAAGAGACGCTCAAATAATTATTAATAAAAGTGAACAAGAGGCTCAGCTTTTAGCGGATAAGGTAGCAAAAGATATATTAGTTTCTACCATGCAACGCATAGTAACTGAAGTCAGTTCTGAATTTACAGTTACTTCTGTTGAGCTGCCTAATGATGAGATGAAAGGTAGGATTATCGGTAAGGAAGGACGTAATATTAGAGTTCTTGAAACTTTAATAGGTGCAGATATTATTATTGATGACACTCCTGAAGCTGTTGTTATATCTTGTTTTGATCCAGTAAGGAAAGAGATAGCTAAAAGAACACTTGAAAGGCTTGTTGCAGATGGAAGGATTCATCCTGCAAGAATTGAAGAAGTTGTATATAGTGTTACAAGTGAGATCAATAGTATCATTCTTGAAGAAGGCGAAAAGGCAGTATTTGATCTAAATATACATGGATTTGATAAAAGACTTATCAGGGGACTTGGAAGACTTTACTTTAGAAGTAGTTATGGTCAAAATGTTCTAAGTCATTCAAGGGAAACAGCAATAATAGGGGAGATTTTAGCTAAAGAGATGAAATTAGATCCTGTTGTTGTAAAAAGGGCATGTCTTTTGCATGATATTGGAAAAGGTATGGAGAGTATTTCTGAGAATAGTGAGGGACATGCTATTACAGGTGCTGAACTTGCTCAAAGTTGTGGGGAGAGCGATATTGTTGTTAATGCTATTGCGTCGCATCATAATGAAATAAGGCCTGAAAGTTTTGAGGCTATTGTTGTTCAAATAGCTGATGCTATTTCTGCATCTCGTCCTGGTGCAAGACGTGAGAGTTTGAATAATTATATAAGTAGACTTAAAAGACTTGAAGAGATTGCATATGGTTTTGAGGGTGTTCAGAAGTGCTATGCAATTCAGGCTGGTCGTGAAGTTAGAATCATTGTTGACAATCTATTAATTAATGATGATAAAGCTACTATGCTTGCAAGAGACATTGCAAAAAAAATAGAACTTGAAATGAGATATCCTGGTAAAATAAAGGTCACTATTATTCGTGAAACTAGAGTTATTGAGTATGCAAGATAATGATGTTATTAAAGTTTTAATCATTGGAGATATTATAGGTGATGGGGGATTAAAGAGAGTCTTTTTTAACCTTAAGGGTCTTAAAGAAAAGCATAATATAGATCTTACGATTGTGAATGGAGAAAATTCATCAGGTGGTTTTGGAATTACTCCAGAGATAGCAGAAAATCTTTTCAGAGCAGGTGTAAATGTTATTACTACAGGCAATCATGTTTATTCTGATCATGGTATAAGAGAATATTTAAATAAGCAAAAATATGTTTTAAGACCAAATAATTTTTCAGATTTACTTGAAGGGCATGGGTATTGTATTTTGAATGTTAAGAATGATCAAGTTGCTGTTATAAATGTTCAAGGGTTTTTAGGAATGACTTTCATTGTTAAAAATCCCTTTGAAAATATAAAAAAAGTTGTGAACATGATTAAGAGCAAGGTTAAGACTATTTTTGTTGATTTTCATGCTGAGAGTAATTATGAGAAAGAAAGTTTTGGATATTTTTTGAATGGGTTGGTAACAGGAGTTGTTGGTACTCATACACATATAATGACTCAAGATGAAAGAATTTTAGATAAAGGGACAGCTTATATTAGTGATCTTGGGATGACTGGTAGTTTAAATTCTGTCATAGGATTTAATCCTGAAATTTCTCTTAAAGGATTACTTGAACACGTAGCGTTAAGAACTGAAACCGTTGAAGAGGATGTCATTATACAAGGAGTTGTTATTACTTCTCATTTAAAGACGGGGCGTGCTCTTAAAATTGAAAGAATACAGAAATAATTTATTAAATATTCTTTGCAAGAGTTATCCCAATTTTACACGAAAGGAATTAACGGTTCTAATTTTAACTGGTAAAGTATATGTTAATTCTCATAGGGAAAAAAATCCTAAAGCTTTAATTTCAAAAAACAGTAAAATACAACTAGTAGAGAATGAATCTAGGAAATTTGTTTCAAGAGGAGGAAATAAGCTTTTTGAATGCTTAGAAACATTTAATATTATAATTAAAGACAAAATTTGTGTTGATGTTGGTGCTTCAACTGGTGGTTTTACCGATTGTCTTTTACAAAATGGTGCGAGATTAGTTTATGCAGTTGATGTTGGATTTAATCAACTTGCTTATAAACTAAGAGTTGATTCTAGGGTTAGTGTTTTTGAAAAGACTAATATTTTTGATATTCATCAGTTTGATATACAGCCTGATTTAGCCGTTATTGATGTTTCTTTTAGATCTGTGGTGAGTATATGTTCAAATTTAATTGACAAACTTGCGAATAAATTGATTATTGCTCTTATTAAACCCCAATTTGAAATTAAAGGATTGGGTTTAAAGATAAAAAATTTTAATGGAATAGTTGAAAGTAAATATTTAGGTCAAATATTAGAAAAAGTAATTAAAAAATTTTATGATAACAATCTACAAGTTAAAGATATATTAAAGCTTAAAACCAAAGGACGCAAGGGAAATCAAGAATTTATGTTTTTGATTGTTAAAGATAGTTTTGTGAGTTTTGAGCAATCTCTTGCGGTTCTTAAAGATATTAATTTTAGTATTTTTTGAATCTTTTATTATCTAAAATTCCTGAGAAGTTTAAATTTAAATCTCCAAGTATTATTGGATTGTCTTCGACTTTTAAAGTTATTCCATCAATACCTTGAATTTCAATACATGTTGAAATAATTTGTCTTATCTGATTGATTATTCCTTCTATTCCAAAGCTGTTTTCATAAAACTCCTTAGATAAGTTTATGTGTGCAATTCCATCACTTATTCTTAAATTTAGGATTTTTGTATTGATAGGAATTAGACTTAAAAAATTGTTTTTAAGTTCATATTCATTAGGACCGTTAATTAGTGCTTTTAATGTTTCTTCAAGAATGTTTTTGTCATACTGAATATTTCTTTTAATACCTTGTTTTAAAAAATGGCCCTCAGAAGTGACTTTGATAAAATATAGCTTTACTGTTTTTTTATTTTTGAAGTGTTTTTGTTCTTGATATTTCAGTTCTTCGTCAATTTTTTGTATTTCAGGTGGTTTGATTAAAAATTTTTCATCGCTTAGTGTTTTAATGTTTTCACTATTTGTATTATCTAATTTTGCTTCTATTTTATTGGGTTTTGATTGAATGAATTCAAAATTTTCATTGCTCATTTGTTCTTTAAATATATTTTTAAATAATGAATTATTAATTATTATTAATAAGCATAATCCTGTTAAAAAGATTGCGAATAATATTAAAAATATATCTATTTGCCCAAAATTACTTTTTTTTCGTCTACTGTTTCTTTTTTTTCTTATCAATTGAATATCCGTCTTTAATTAGCATAAAGTTATGATATTTGATATTATAATAAAGATACCTACATAAAGAAAGAGGCGGATTATCTTTGATTGATTCTAAATTTCAAGATTATAAAAGTGTTATTATTGCTGGAAGGCCAAATGTTGGAAAATCAACTTTATTTAATAAGCTTTTGGGCTTGAATAGAAGTATTACTGATAAGGTTTATGGAGTTACTAGAGATTTAATAAAAGAAGTTTGTATAGTAGATTCTTATAGGTTTGATTTGATTGATGCTGGTGGATTTACACTTTTAAAGGATGAACTTAGCAAGCTTGTGGTTAATAAAGTTATAGGTTTGCTTGATAATGTTGATTTGATTTTACTTGTTTTAGATGTAAATGAAATGTTATCAGAAGATTATGAACTTATTGAAAAATTAAGAAAATATAGTTATAAGATAGTTTTAGTATTAAATAAAATAGATAGTCATCATAAGCAGGTTTTGTCTTATGATTTTCAAAAATTAGGCTTTAAAAAAAGTTTTTTAGTTAGTGCTACGCATGGAAAGGGAATTGATAAGTTAAGGAATTTTTTAAAAGATTCAGTAGGTAAATTAGCAAGTGATGATAATAATGTTGATATTAAAATTGGTATTATAGGAAAGCCCAATTCAGGCAAGTCTACTCTTATTAACTTTTTAGCAGGACATGAAGTTTCAATTGTTTCTTCAATAGCTGGTACTACAAGAGATTTTATTAAATCAAAATTTCAAAGAAATGGTAAAACATTTGAAATTGTTGATACGGCTGGAATAAGACGTAGAGCAAGAGTAAATGAAGTTATTGAGCATTATTCTGTAAGTAGAGCTTTAAGAGTAATTGATATGGTAGACATTGTTTTTTTGTTAGTTGATGTTAAAGAAGACTTAACAACTCAAGATAAAAAAATAGCTCATTATGCAACCAAAAAAGGAAAAGGTATTATTATTGTATTTACCAAATGGGATCTTGTGGAGTCAAAAGGTAGTTATTTTGAAGTTTTAAAGGATCGTGTTAAGTTCTTTTTTCCAGTTTTGAACTTTTCTCCTATATTAAGAATATCTGTTCATAACAAAATGGGAATAGATAATATTTTTAAAGAAGCAATTAAGTTAAAAACACAACTTGAACTTAAGACAAGTACTGCTGATTTGAATAAGATGTTAAGTTTGTGGATTAAGGATTATCATTTAAATGCTTCACATAAAGTGAAATATATAACTCAGGTCAGTGTTAATCCTGTTAAGTTTATTTTATTTGCAAATAAGATAACTAATTTCCCAAATTCTTATTATAATTATTTAGTAAATAATATTCGTAAAATTGGTTATTATAATATTCCAATTTTAGTAGAACTAAGATAAAAGACAGAGACTTATAGTGAGATATATATTTTTATTTTTAATATTTGGTAATTTAAGCTTATTTGCATTTGAAAAATTTCTCTCTAATTTTAGTATTAGAGCAAATTATGCAAAGTATTTTAATTCAAGTGATTCTGTTGAAAAAATAAAGTCCCAAAAGTATTATATTTCAGATAGTTATTATGTTGAAGTATCAAGTTCAATATTGGGAGATTATGCATACTATTCTTTTTTTAATCGAAAAGATGGTGCGTCTTATATATTTTCAGGATCTTATGTGATTAAAGTTGGAAGACATGGTATTGAACAGGTAAAGATATTTTTTTTAAATAGAGCAGATACTTTTATTAGAATAAAAGCAAATGAAAATAATATTTATTCTAGTGCCGATTTTTATTTAATAGATACTTTGATTCATAAAGATATTAAATTGCCTTTTAAAATTGGTGATATTGCCATTGGTTCTTTTTTAAAAGTATCTGAATATATTAGTGATTTTATTGATTTTAAACTTTTTAATCCTCAACATCTTAAAGTCCATGAAAATATTTCTAATCTTGTTGAGAGTCTTAGAACTTTTTTAAAGACTTCACCTCCAATCTTGGAAGTACATGATGGAGCTATGAATGAATTAGGTGAGATGGTCTATATTAAAACCGGTGAGCCTCAACGAGAGCTTAGAGGTTTTAATTGTTCTGGATTTGCAAAATGGATTGCAGATTCAATGTATAAAACAATGACGGGAAAGCTTTTAAAAATAGATGATCTGAAAGTTAGGCATATTGGAATAAGAGGTAATGATTTTACTAATTATTATGAATTTAGTTTAGACCCATTTTTTGGACTTGACTGGACTCGTAATATTGCCTATAAGCTTAAAAATATTAATTCTAAATTGAATTTGTCTAAGATAAATGAGTTGGATATAAATAGTATTGATTTTCTTAAATATATTGAAAATCGTGGATATGAGATTGATAATTTAGAATTTATTTTGTATTATCTAGCTTTAAAAGAGCCTGGTCATATGTATTTGGGTTCAATTAGTACAACAATTGATAAATTTCCAGGCAAATTGTTTCATAAGCATGTTGTTGTATTATTTCCATTTATTGATCAAGAATCTATTTTTAGAATAGCCTTAATGGAAGTTAATAATGAAACTTCTATCAAATCTCTTAAGAGTAGATATCCAAATTCATATATTCATTTAGTTAGAGTCAAAGTTCCAAGTAATATATCTATAGTGCCAATACCAAAAAGGAATAATTAGATATTATGATAAAGGCTGTGATATTTGATCTTGATGGGACCCTTTATCCTGAGAGTAGTCTAAATTTATTAATGTTTTATGATTTTTTAAAGAATATTAAATTTTTTTTAGCTTTTAAAAAGGTAAGAAAAGAAATAAGACTTTTGCAAAGTGGGCTAAATATTCCTTCCAATAGGAATGAATTGGTTTCTATGGAAGTTGAAATGCTTGCTAATTATTTGGGTTTTAGTCCAAATAGGTGTGAATTTTTATTAAATAAAATATACTATGGGGAATCTTTTAGAAATAAATTTAGAGATCTAAAACCGTATGCAGGTGTTCATGATTTAATTTATGCTCTTAAATATAAGGGTATAAAATTAGGTGTGATGTCAGATTTTCCTATTGCAACTCGTGTAAGCAATTTGTTAGGTATTGAGGATAGTTTTTGGGATATTCTTTATTCATCAGAGGATACAGGATACTTAAAGCCAAATAAAATAGCTTTTTCAAGGATTGTAGATGAATTAAGAATAGATAATAGTCATATTTTGTATGTTGGCAATTCTTATGAATATGATATTTTAGGTGCTAGTAGTGTGCATATGAGAACAGCTTATTTTTCTAAAAAAAGATTGTTGAAATGTATTAAGTGTGATTTTATTTTTAATAATTATAAAGACTTGCAAAGATATATACTTTTAAATATATAGAGTTTGGGTAAAATATTTATGGTAGATTTTGTAACCATTTTAATTAATCTTTTATTGGTTTTTATAATTTTATTTATTTATAGGCAATATGATAGGCGTTCAAGAGCTTTAGACAAGATTAAAAAATTTGTTGATATTGCTAAGGATAATCTTGAAGATTTCATTGATGAAAAGACAAAAGAGATCAATAATCTTGCTGTTGATATGGAGGCGTATCAACGTTCTGGTATAGAGATCATAAAAAAAATAGATGAAGTTCAGCAAAAGATTAAAGATAAAAGTAATGATTTTGCAGAGGTTGAAAAGAAAATAGCTTATCACGATTCCATGCTTAAAGAGCTAGATGACATGGCCCTTAAGGTACAAGATAATATACAAAGACTTCAAATGGATGGAAAAATAGTAGATAAACTTTCAAAAACCTTAAAAAATTTTAATACTCAGATTGATTCTATTGATTCTAGATTAAGTACAGTTTTTGAACAATTTGATAAGATCAATAGAGAAAATATTGAAGCAGTCAAGCTTGAGAGTTGGGATAAATTTGATAAAACTATTAAAGAATTTAGTATGAGAATGGATAATTTAGATAGAGATCTTGTTTCTTATCAAGAATCTTTGGTAATTCTTGACGAGAAAAAGAAAGATATGTTAGATAGGGGTAATGAAAAGCTTGAGAATGAATTTAAGACATTTTTGCTTAAAATGGAATCTAGTATAGATAATTATGATAAATCGATGAAGGATTCTTTTATATCATATGACAATAAATGTAAATCAATAGAAAATTCTCTTGAACTTATTATGGAACAAGCTAAGACCAAGATTAATGATAAAGAAGATTTCATATTAACTAGATTGAATAAAGAATTACAAATCAAATTTGATGAAGTTTTTATGTATGTTGATGATCGTTCCAATCAGATGAAAGATAAACTTGAAGATAAATTGACATTAGTAGATAATGAGATTTCTTCTATAAGCTCTGTTTTTAAGGACAATACCTATTCTAGATTAAGTTCTCTTGAAGAGACTATAAAACAAGAAATGAGGCAGTATGAAGAACAATTTTCAGATGTTTTAGAGCAGTTTAGAGTTCAAGTTGAAGCTAATGTTGGTGATGTGTATAAAGAATATGAAAGTAAGATAAATCAATTTGATCAAGATATCAAAGAGAGGATAGAACTTAGTTTAGAAAATGCTAATTTAAGAATAGAAAGTGTGCAAGATAATGTTAAAACTTTGCTAGATGATCTTGAACAGGATTCTAACAAAATATATATTGGATTTAAGGCAAAAGTTAAAGGTGATATTGATAATTTTAATGATAATATATTTTCAAGGATGAATAATATTGGAGATGAGTTGGAATTAAGGCTTTCAAATATTACAACAGATATTCAAGATAAGATCTCCAAGTTAGATAATAGCTTATACTTAGATCTTGAAAAAATAAATGATAGGTTTGTTCATGATTATTCATATTTAGATGATAGTATTAGTTCTAAGTATGAAACCCTATTTGAAACTTTAAAATTAAAAAGTGGTGAATTAGAGACACAACTTGAGAATAGATATAAGGATGTTACAGATAAGTTTGAGCGTAATATTAATGATTTTACTTTGAAGTATGATGAGAAATTTAATCAAATTTCTCAAAGATCAGATTCTGATTACCAAAATTTTGAAATCACTAGTAAAAAAATAAAAGAGGGTATCAGTTCTTTAAATGATTTATTGATTAAAGATTTTGAAGCTTTAAGAAGAGATTTCGAGCTTAATTTAAATAATATAGTTACTGATATTGATAATGAATTGTCTCTTTTAAAGAGTCGTTATGGAGAAGATATAGGTGAATTTATTAGGCAAATGGAAAATAGTAAGTTGCAGCATGAACATTGGCAAAGTGAAGTGCATTCAGATTTAAAGAATGTTAAATCTGATTTAAGTAAAGCAAATGAAGAGTTTTTACATTTAATTGAAGTTCAAAGAACAAAAGGGAAAGAACTAAGTGAAAATATTTTTAATGAACTCTCAGAACATGTTCAAAATAAAGCAATGGATATGCATAGTAACTGGAAAAATGAGCTTGTTATTTTAAACAAATCTTTACTTGATATTAAGATTTCAAGTGAAGATTTGCTCTTATCAGTTTCTTCAAAGATCGAGTCTTTTGAAAAAGATTTTGGTGAAAGACTTGAATATGTAACATCAAAGACAGAAGATTTTGAAAATTCAATATTAGATAAGTATAAAGAATTAAGGGATATGTCTTATAAGAATGGTGAAGAAATTTTATCTGGGGTTAAGGAATTTATAGATAATCAGGCTGAAATAATGCATGACAAAATCATTACTATGCTTAATGAGCTTAATAATGGATGTTCTAATAAAGAGGAGTTACTTAAAGACAAAATAGAAGAGCTTGATTGTAGGATTAAAGACATTAAAGTTGAATGTGAAGATGTTTTGAGTAATTTTAGGTCAGATCTAGATGGATTTATTGAATCTAGAGTTCAAAAAGTTTCTGAAATTAAAATAGATAATCAAAAACAAATAGATAATTTTTTAAATAGAATATCGGAAGATATTTTAAGCAGAAGGGATATACTTCAAAGTGAAATAGATATTAAGCTTAATGATTGGCAAGGTAAGTTAAGTGAAATATCAGTTAATATTGATAATGTGTTATCATCAGGAAAAATCGATATAACTTCTATTGATTCTGAGATAAATTTAAAGATCAAAGAGCTTAAAACTACTTTTGAAAGTCTTGAAGGTTATTATCTTGAAAAAATAGATGAGTTTAGAAATCAAGGAAATATATATGCAGATGAGCTTTTGAAAAACATTATAAATCATTTTGATTCAGATACTAAAGAGCTTGATGAGAGTTTGTCTAAAAGGTTTGCTACAGTTTTAGAGAGATCAGAAGAGTTTGTTAAGGAAGTTGATAGTTTGCTTAATGATAAAAGGACAGATATTACTTCATTCCAGGCAAATATTGATATTACTATTGATTCTTTAAATTCAAGATTTAATGATGTCAGTAGGGAAATTAATGATAAATATAGTAAAGTAATATCTGATTCTAGGGAGTATTCAGAGAGTCTTGCAAATAAATTAGAAAATGAAATAGGGTATGATATTGAAAATTTAAGTAGAAGGCTTTCAGATAGAATAGATGTTCTTAGTAAAAATATGGGTGAAAGTTTAGATAACTTTAAATTATCTTTTGATATGTCACAATATCAAGTAGAAAGTTTTGAGATTAAACTTAAGGGTATAATAGAAGAAGAGGAATTAAGGATTAGTAAATTGCTTACAGAAATTGAGGAGCAGTATAAGTTTAGGCGAGAAGAGGCAATTGACTACAGGAAAAGCATAGATAATGATATTTCTCAATTAAGAAATCACTTTATAGGAGTGATCAATGAGATTAGGAATAATATTGAAGACAAATCTGATTTTTTAAATGATCTTTATAAAGAGAGATTCAAAATTATTGAAAATAACTTTGATGAGAAATATTCATCATTTTTTATTGAGATTGAAGGTGCTATTTCAAAAATTCGAGATGAAATATATAAGATATTGATGGATAATGACAAGCATTTAAGGGCAAAAATTTCTGATATGAATAATAATTTTGAGATGATCGAGGAAAGAGCAAAAGAAGTTCTAGAACTTGAAGAAAATCTAAAGAAGAGAATAAATGAGAGTCATCATAACATACACCATCAATTTGATACTATTAAATCTCAAATTGAGGATGAAATGAAAACTCAATTTGATACATATATG
Organism: Borrelia sp. HM; assembly: GCF_019669085.1. Classification (NCBI taxonomy): domain Bacteria; kingdom Pseudomonadati; phylum Spirochaetota; class Spirochaetia; order Spirochaetales; family Borreliaceae; genus Borrelia; species Borrelia sp. HM. The sequence goes on from NZ_AP024401.1 coordinate 528,034, forward strand.
ATAAAAGCTATTGCTTCAATTGATGAAGAGATTAAAAAGTATGAGCATGGTATTAATGATAAGATATCTGCTCTTAAGTCAATTAAAAATAGTTTTTCTATGATAGAAAAGGACTTAAAGGATAAAATTAGCGAATATCATGGTGAATTAGGTAAAGCTATTGATTTAAGATATAGTGAGATTGAGGATAAGTATGACCAGAGGCATTTACTAATAGAAAAAAAAATCGATGATAATACTAGTTTAATTGATGAGATGATTGCTCATAAATATTTAGAAATTGAAGATAAATATAACAAAAGATATTTACTAATAGAGAAGAAAGTAGATGATGAAACTAGTTTGATTGATAAAATGATTGCTCATAAATATTCAGAGCTTGATAGCAAATATTTGAATATGCATCTTGATATAGAAAATAAATTAAATTCATCTATGTCTGCTTTGAATGCAGAAATTTTTCATTCAAGTGAAAAGATGGGTAGTGCGATTAAGGAGCAATTGAACAATCTCGATGATCTTAAACTGAGTTTAAGTAACATTGAAGAGGATATATTAAAGCTTAAGGAAGATTCTTATCATAATGTTTCATCTCATCTTAAACTTCTTGAAGAAGATTTTTTTAAAGATTTAAAGACAAGAAGCGAGAATTTAAAAACTTCTTTGGATAATTTTGTAATATTGTCAGGTCAAAAAATGGAAGATTTAGAAAGAGATATAATGAAGAGTTTGGAAGATAAGTCTATGCTTTTGAATAACTTTAAGACTGAGATTGATCGGGAACTTATGATTAATAAAGAAAATTTTTACTCAGAGTTTAATAAAGAGTTTGATAGCAGGAAAAAAGATGCAGAAAGCAAGATAATTTCAATGGAAAGTGATGTTATTAATAGAATAGATGAACTTAGTAGATTAGTGGACAATCGTAAAAATAGTGTTGACTCTTGGTTTGCAAAAATTAAAGATGATATTACAAATTGGCAAGAGAATACTTATAAAGAACTTGAAAAACAAGCAAGTATTACAAAGGATAATTTAATTGAAATTAAGGATGATGTTGCTGCTATTGAGAGTGGCTTAGAAACTGTTAGGGACAGTGTTAATCAACGATCAAAAGAAATTTTTGATCGTTTAAATGGAGATATTGAGGATTTTGAAAGCAGGTCTTATCTTAACTTGAGTAGTATTTCAGATAATATTCAAGAGAAAGTTTTAAATATTGAAAGTGTTATGGATTCTAAGATTAGATCTATAGACGATAAGATAAGTTCTCGTGTTGATGAGCTTTCAACACAAATTGAGATTAAATTTTTAAGTCAGCATAAAGATATTGAAGATAAAATTACTCAGGCTAATGAAAAATTAGAACATGAATTTAATCTAGTAACTTTTAGGATTGAAGAAGAAAAGCAAGCGATTGCAGGTAAGTTTTTAAATGATAAAGATAGTTTTAAAGAACAGGTCAAATTGATGCATAATGATATTTTAAATATTTCTGAAAAATTAGATTCATATAGAGTTCAGGTTGAAAGCACAATTAGAGAAAATTATGATTCTTTTTCCATTTCTATGAAAGAGGAATATGTTGCTTTTGAAAATGAAATTAAAAATAGTATGAATTATTCAGATGAAGAGCTAAAAACTTTAAGAGATAGTTTAAAAATCCAAGTAAATAGTATGGAGTCTGAATTTAAGAATAAATATGATCAAATGATCAAGGGTATTGATGAAAATTTATCACAGCTTAAGTTAAGGGTTTCAAACTATGATAATGATCTTAATCATTTTATTGATGAAACCAGGGATAATTTGCTTGTATATAAGCTTGATTTGAAAGAAGATCTTGATAGTCGATATTCTTCTATGAGTGCTAAGCTTGAGAATTTTAAGAATCTTGAAATTGAACTTGATAGAAGTAACGAGACGATTAAGGAAGTTTATTACTTCAAAGATAAATTGGAAGAGTTACGGGAAGTTTTAGTAAATGAAATTAATCTTATTAAAGGATATAAGGGTGATTTTGAAAATATTAATAGAGAGATTGAAGATATCAAAAGTAAATCATCAGATGTTATTGAAGTATTTAATGATTTAAAGATGTATCAAATAGATATAAATGAAACTAAAAAAGATCTTGATCAGTTTCTTGAATTTTATGCTTCCTTTAAGGAGAGATATAAGAAATTTGCAGAATCTTATGATGAAATTCAAGTTTATAAAACTAAGCTTAGGGAGATAAAGGAAGAACAAAATAATATTCTTGACAATTATGATAGGATTAGTAATAAAGATAGTATATTAAAATCTACATTAGAATCTGTTGATAAAAATTTTGATTTGATAAGTGAAATAGAGGATAGAATGCAGGTCTTATTTAAGGAGAGTGCTGGATTTCAGCAAAGTCTTTCTGATTTAAAAGATATTATGTCAGAATTGTTGGTAAATAAAGATTTATCACAAGAAGTGCTAGATAATGTTAAAACTCTTAAAGAAATGCTAGGAGAGGTTGAAAGTAAATTGGAATATACTATGGATATAAGAGAAAAGGTGGCTAAGTCTGAGACACGGTTGGAAAATTTGAATATTGCTGCTGAAGAGAGAATTAAAACACTTGGAATTCTTGTAAAAACAGAATCTAAGTATAAGGATAATGTTGGTCTTAATAACGAAACAGTTAGAGATTCTGTCATTAAACTTATGAAACAGGGGTGGAGTGCTTTGGAAATTTCAAGGGCTACTAAATTGTCTGTTGGAGAAGTAGAGCTTATTTTGGAACTTGGGATTAGTCATAAAAGTGATGATTAATGAGACATTTTAATGGATAATAAATTTGAGATAATAAAAACATTACATCCTCTTGAGATAAAAGTAATTTTAAATTATGAAGATGGAGATGAAATTTTTGCTTTAAGGCTTGCTAATGATTTGCTTTATAATGAAGGACAATCAAATAAAACAATTGAGTGGCTTGTTTCTAAAGGTATTCTTAAGGAAACTTACAAAAAGATCAATATATTTTATCGTTTAACTGAAAAAGGCTTAGATGCTTTAGATAATGGCTTGGTTGAAGAGAGAATAGTTAATTTAATATCTAATAAAACAGTTTTAATTTCCGATTTGTCTTTAGAATTAGGGGTTGATATTAGAGATGTTGGCAAGGCATTTGGTAATCTATTTAAAGAAGGAGTTATTTCTTTGGGATTGAACAAAGAGATTCTTGCTAAAGATTTGGAAAAGCGTTCTAATTATAAAATTCTTAAAGAATTGCTTACAAATGCTAGAGAATGTGATCTTTTAGAAGAAAATTTATCTCAAGATGAAGTATTAGTTATTTCTGATTACTCTAAAAAGAAAGGTGCTAGTAACGTGCTATTTAAGATAGTAGAAAAACTAGACTTAAGATTTGCATTATCTAAGTTTGGGTTGGTGATAAAATCTGAACTTAAGAAAAATAATCTAATAGGTGACGAGATTACAAAGTTGACACCTGAGATATTAAAAGAAAAATCTTATGAAAATAGAAATTTCAGAGCTTATAATATTCACATTTCATCAAATAAGACCTTTATTGGGCGAGCCAATCCTTATTCGGAATATATTTCTAAAGTTAAAGATAAACTTGTAAGTCTTGGTTTTGAGGAATTTGATGGTCCTTTAGTTGAGAGTGAATTTTTTAATAATGATGCTCTTTTTATGCCACAATTTCATCCTGCGCGTGATTCAAAGGATGTTTACTGTATTAAAGAGCCAAGTTCATTAAAATCTTTGCCAGAACCTTATTTTTCTAATGTTAAAGCTGCTCATGAGAATGGTTATATTACAGGTTCAAGAGGTTGGAGATATAATTTTAGTGAGAGTATTTCAAAAAGATTGGTACTTAGGACTCAAGGTACGGTGCTTTCTGCAAAGCAATTAATGAATGCCAAAAATCCTGGTAAATATTTTGGAATTGTTAGATGTTTTCGATATGATCAAGTTGATGCTACTCATGGAGTTGATTTTTATCAAACAGAAGGAATTGTTCTTGGAGATGATGTTAATATAAAAACTTTACTAGGCCTTCTTGAAATTTTTGCTAAAGAATTGGCTGGTGCTACTGAGATCAAATATGTTCCTGCTTATTTTCCATTTACAGAGCCTTCAATTGAGGTTCATGTAAAACATCCTGTGCTTGGTTGGTTTGAGTTAGGTGGGAGTGGTATTTTTAGGCCAGAAGTTACAAAACCTTTTGGAATTAATGTACCTGTTATTGCTTGGGGTATTGGTCTTGATAGAATGGCTTTAATGCATTTAGAGCTCAATGACTTAAGAGATCTTTTTACTCATGATATTGGTGATGTTGTGTTAAGACGAGGGAAAATAAATGCCTAAGATTGAAATTGATAAAAGCATTTTGTTAGAAAAAATAGGAAAAGATTTAACTCATTCTGAGCTTGTATCTATTCTGGAAATGTTTAAGGCTGAAATTTGTGAAATTGATATAGTGAATGATAAAATAAAAATTGAATTTAATGATACAAATAGACCAGATTTGTGGTCTTGTGTAGGGCTTGCACGTCAAATTAAGATTTGCCTTTTTGGCAAGATACCTGAATTTAAATTTTTCTCAATGTCAGATAATTTGCAACGATTTTATGGTGAAATTCTAGTTAGTTCTGAAGTATTTGCTATTAGGCCTTTTATTTTTGGATTTTTGGCAAGAGGAATGATTTGTGATGAGAAAATACTTGAAACTTTAATTCAGTTTCAAGAAAAGCTTTGTCATAATTATGGACAGAAACGTAAAAGAGTTGCAATGGGAATTTATCCATCAACTTTTATTGAATTTCCATTAAGGTATATTACTTGTAGTTCTGATAATAAATTTATTCCTTTAGGTATGGATATTGAAATGTCTGTTGAAGAGATTAATAATGAACATCCTAAAGGAATAGAGTATTCATCAATTCTTAAGGATTTTGATCAGTATCCTTTGTTATTAGATTGTAAAGATAAGGTTCTCTCTTATCCACCGGTGATCAATTCTCATGATATTGGGGCTTTAAAATTAGGTGATTCCAATTTATTTATTGAAGTTACAGGAACTAATATCGAAGCTACTTTATTATCTTTATCAGTTATTGCTTGTGATTTGCATGACATGGGTTTTGAGATTTTACCACTAAAGACCGTTTTTCCTAAGGAGACTATATTTGGAAAAGCAATAGTTTGTCCTTATTATTTTCAAAATAGAGTAGATGTTAATGTCAATAGTGTAAACAGAATGCTTGGTAGCAATTTAACAATAAATGATGTGCAACGTGAATTAAAAAAATTAGGTATATCTGCTTTTTTGAGTAAACTAGATAAATTTTACATTATTCCGCCTGTTTATAGAAATGATTTTCTTCATGAAGTGGATGTTATTGAAGAAATAATGATAGGCAAGGGCCTGGATAGTTTTAAGCCAGAGCTTCCTAAAAATTTTACTATAGGAAGATTAAGTCAGATAGAAGAATTTTCAAGAAAGCTTAGAAATTTGATGATCGGAATGGGATTTCAGGAGATGATTTATAATTATCTGGGTTCCCGAAAAGATTTTATTGAAAAGATGAATATTGCGGGTAATGAACTTTTAAGTGTTGCTAATCCAATGACAGAGAGTTATGCCTATGTTAGGGGTTCTATAGTGCCCGATTTACTTAAATCTGAGAGTATTAGCTCCAATTTTCCTTATCCGCATAAAATTTTTGAGATCGGTAAGGTAGCTTTAAAAGACTTAAATAGTTCTGATGGTACCATTACTTCTGATAATTTGGCTTTTTTAATGGCCGGTAAAGATTTTTCATTTAATGATATTAGTTCTTTAGTTTCATCTCTTTTTTATTATTTAAATATTGAAATTAAATTAAAAGAATCAAGTAGAACTCTTTATATAGATGGCAGAAGTGCTGATATTTTAATTAATGATGTCATTATAGGTAATTTTGGTGAAGTATCGCCTTATATATTGAGTAATTTTGGAATTATGGTTCCATGTTCTGCTTTAGAGATTAATCTTAATAAGCTTTTAAATTAATACAAAACATCAAAAAAAAATGCTTTATAATTGGTTTGATATTTTAGTTAATTTAAAAAAGATATGAATTATATTTTTATCAAGTTATTAAAAAGGTAAATAGAGAGGTATTAATGTTACAGTTTGAATTGCTAGATATCAAAAAGAGTGACAACAGAAATATTACAAGAACAGAGGTCAGTTCTATTGAGGATGTAATTATTATTGGTTCAGGGCCTTCGGGAATTACAGCTGGCATCTATGCTGTTATGAGTGGATATAAAACAGTGATTTTAGAAGGTCCTGAACCTGGAGGTCAGCTTACAACGACTACAGAAGTATATAATTATCCAGGGTTTAAAAATGGTGTTAGTGGTCGAGAATTAATGTCAAATATGAGGGAGCAAGTAATTAATCTAGGTGCTACCACTTATATTGAGACTGTAAGTGCTATAGAGAAGAGGAATAATATTTTTTATCTCTTTACTGATAATTATGTTTATAAAAGCAAATCCGTTATTATTGCAGCGGGGTCTGTACCTAAAAAGCTTGATACTCTTAAAAATTCAGATTTGTTTTGGAATAAAGGTATTTCTGTGTGCGCTATTTGTGATGGCCATCTTTTTAAGGGAAAAACTGTTGCTGTGATTGGTGGAGGCAATACTGCAATCTCGGAAGCTATTTATTTAAGTAAGTTATTGAAAAAAGTATATATTATTGTGAGAAAGGATTATTTAAAAGCTATTACTATGCTAAGTGAAAATGTTAAAAGATTATGTAATGTTGAAATTTTATATAATTGTGAAGCTTTAGAGGTTAATGGGGATAATTGTGTATTATCTAGTATTCAGATTATAAATAATAAAAATAATTCTGTTTCTAAGTTAAACGTAGATGGAGTATTTGTAGCTATTGGTTATAAACCAAATACAGAATTTTTAAAGGGATTTTTAGAATTAGATGAAGATGGATATATTTTGACTAAAGATCTTGTTAAGACTAGTGTTGAGGGAGTATTTTCTTGTGGTGATGTTAGTAATAAAATTTATGCACAAGCTATTACTGCAGCTGCTGAAGGTTTTATTGCATCTGTTGAGCTTAGGAATTTTTTACAAAAAAATAGCCTAGACTCTTTTAATCATGTATAAACTATTTTAAAGCCAGTTAAGCTGTCTTTTTATTTCAAATATTAAAATTCCTGTTGAAACTGATACATTTAATGAATCTATTTTACCTCTAGTGGGAATTCTTATTAAAAAGTCTGAATTTTCTTTTACTAATTTGTGTATTCCTTTACCCTCATTTCCCATAATAAGTGCAATCTTGTTGTTGTTTATTTTAATGGAATTTACCATTTTTCCTTTGATATCGCTAGCATATATCCAAAATCCATGTTTTTTTAAGTTTTTTATCACATTATTTATATTTGGTACTATAAGTTTATTGACATATTGACTTGCTCCAGAACTAGTACGCAAAATGGTTAAATTATCTTTTGCACTTCGTCTTTGACTATTAATTACAAGATCAATATTAAATTGTTCTGATGTTCTAAGAATTGCTCCAAAATTTTGAGGATCTTCTATTCCATCAAGTATTAATATGAATACATTATTTTTGTGTTGAAATTCTTCTAAAAATTCTTCTAAACTTTTATCTTGTTTTTTTATATTATTAGACGTTAAAGCATTTTGTTTTAATGCAAAACCCCTGTGATTTTTGGTTTTAATTATCTTAGTTAGATCATTAACTTTGGTTATTTTAATGTTATATTTTTGGGCTAATTTTTCAATACTTATACTTTTGGGACTTGTTTTTGAAATGTATAATTCAAGTCCTTTATTATTTTTTATGCTTTCGATTATTGAATTGGCGTGTGTAATATACATACTTAAACCGAGTTTAAAGTAACCTCATCAATATCTCTGATTTCTTTACTTAAAGTTTCCATTAAATTAATGGCATCATAACTTAGATTTTTAGGAGTTTTTATCTTGACAATTAATATTAGATTTCCAATTTTTTCTGTTTGTAATATTGGCATTCCTGCATTTTTAATGGTGATTTGTTCATCATTTTCTATACCTTTTGGAATTTTTATTTCAATCTTTTTTCCGGCTATTGTTTGTATTTTTACTTCTTTTCCAAGTGCTGCTTGAGTAAAGCTTATAGGAAGAGCTGCATATAGATCTTTATTATTTCTTTTAAATATTTTATGTGGTTTTATTGACACTCTTATGTAGAGATCCCCATATTGTTGATTATCAGGATTTATGCTGCCTTTTCCTCTCATTTTTATTTGTTGAGAGTCATCAATTCCTGCTGGAATTTTGAGTTCGATTGTTTCTTTATGTTTTAGGCTTCCAGTACCTTTACATGATTTGCAAGGATTTAATATTATTTTTCCATTTCCGTGGCATTTTGGACATGTAGTTGTGACTCTAAAAAATCCTCCTCCTTGCATTACTCGGCCACTACCATTACACATGTTACATACGGAAGGACTAGTTCCTTTCTCAGATTTTTTGCCAATGCAAGATTCACATAAAATATTTCTTGCAATGGTGATGTTATTTTTATATCCTAAATAAGCATCCTCTAGTGATATTTCTATTTGGTATGTTATATCTTGACCCTTTGTGTTTTGGCTTCCTCTATCTTGTCCACGTCTTCCAGTAAAAAATGAATCAAAAATATCACCAAAGTCCTCAAAAATGTCTGAAAACCCACTAAAGTTACTAGAAAATCCACTAAACCCTGAACTTCCACCCTCAAAAGCTGTGTGTCCAAATCGATCATATTGAGCGCGTTTGTTATCATCTCCTAAGACCTCATAAGCTTCTGTTGCTTCTTTAAAAATAGATTCAGCTTCTTTATTGTCTTTATTCTTATCAGGATGATATTTAATTGCTATTTTTCTATATGCTTTTTTGATTTCATCTTTTGAGGCTCCTTTTGAGAGCCCCAAAATTTCATAATAATCTTTTTTCACTATTTTTTATCCTCATCAACAACTTCGTAATCAGCTTCTTTGCTTTCACTACTATTATTTGCATTGTTTTGAGTATTCTCTTCATCATTTGATGAGTTGGGTTGAACGTTTTTATACATCATTTCAGCTATTTTATAAGAAGCTTGTTGAAGTTCTTCTGTTTTTGATTTAATTAAAGATATATCTGAACCTTCTAATGCATCTTTAAGATCTTTTATTTTGCTTTCAATAGCTCCTTTGTCTTCATTAGTTATTTTATCTCCATATTCTTGTAAAGATTTTTCTGTTTGATAAATTAATGAATTAGCTGTATTTTTTGCTTCTATGCCTTCTTTTAGTTTTTTATCTTCCTCAGCATGAGCTTCAGCATCTTTAACCATTTTTTCAATTTCGTCTTCAGATAATCCTGATGATGATTCAATTCGAATTTTTTGTTCTTTCCCTGTTCCCATGTCTTTTGCAGAAACATGAACTATTCCATTTGCATCAATATCAAAGCTAACCTCTATTTGTGGAACTCCTCTTGGTGCTGCTGGTATTCCATCAAGAATAAAATTACCCAGTACTCTATTTTGTGATGCCATTTCACGTTCACCTTGCAATACTTTAATATCCACTGAAGTTTGGTTATCTGCTGCTGTTGAGAATACCTGGCTTTTTTTTGTAGGAATTGTAGTGTTTCTCTCAATTAGTTTTGTCATAACTCCACCAAGTGTCTCGATACCTAGTGAGAGAGGTGTAACATCAAGGAGTACCATATCTTTAGTTTCTCCTGTCAATATTCCACCTTGAATTGCAGCTCCTATGGCAACAGCTTCATCAGGATTTACACCCTTATTTGGCTCTTGACCAAATATTTCTTTTACTATTTTTTGAATAGCTGGTATTCTTGTAGATCCTCCAACAAGTATTACTTCGTTTATATCAGAAGATTTAAGTCCAGCATCTTTAATAGCTTTAAGGCATGGTTCTTTTGTTTTTTGAACTAAGTGGTCTACCATTTGTTCAAATTTTGCTCTTGTTAGAGTGTATTGTAGGTGTTTAGGGCCATTTGCATCAGCTGTAATAAATGGAAGATTTATTGATGCTTCTTGAGCACCTGAGAGTTCTATTTTTGCTTTTTCTGCTGCTTCTTTGAGCCTTTGAAGTGCCATTTTATCATTTGATAGGTCAATAGCATTATCTTTTTTAAATTCAGTAATTAAGTATTTAATTATTTCATCGTCAAAGTTATCTCCCCCAAGATGAGTATCCCCATTTGTTGATTTAACTTCAAAAACACCGTCTCCAAGTTCAAGTATTGAGATATCAAAAGTTCCACCACCAAGGTCATAAACAGCGACTATTTCTTCATTTTTTTTCTCAATTCCATAGGCAAGAGCTGCAGCGGTTGGTTCGTTAACAATTCTTTTAACATCAAGTCCAGCAATTTTTCCTGCATCTTTTGTTGCTTGTCTTTGTGCATCATTGAAATAGGCTGGGACAGTAATTACAGCTTCAGTAACTGTTTCTCCTAAGTATGCTTCAGCTGTTTCTTTCATTTTTGTAAGAGTTGCAGCTGATATTTCTGGTGGTGACATTTGTTTTTTTATGTTGGAAATATTTACACGAGCATCTCCATTTTTACCTTTTTCTACTTTATAAGGTACCATTTTGATTTCGCTTTCAACTTCCTCAAATCTCCTTCCCATAAATCTTTTTATTGAATATATGGTATTTTCAGGATTTGTAACCATTTGATTTTTTGCAACTTGTCCCACAAGTCTTTCGCCTTTATTTGTATAAGCTACAATTGATGGAGTAGTTCTTCCTCCTTCTGAATTTTGTATTACAACAGGTTTCCCGTGTTCCATTATAGCTACGCATGAATTTGTTGTTCCAAGATCAATTCCTATTATTTTTCCCATATAAAGCCTCCTTTTATTATTGTTTATTTCTAAATTAATAATTAATTTTTGCTTTGTGCTACCTTAACTTTTGCAGTTCTTAATACCCGATCATTGTAGCAATATCCTTTTTGGTATACTTCTACAATTTTAGGAATTTTAGTTCCTTCTTTTTCTTCTATGCTTATTGCTTCATGTTGACTTGGATCAAAGTCTTCTCCTGGCTTGCCAAATTTTTTTAAGTTATATTTTTTATCGAAGCTTGAGAGTATTTCATTTTCAATGATACTAATTCCTGATAATAAAGTATCAAAGTCTTTTGATTGTTTTGATGACTCTATTGCTCTTTCTAAATTATCAAGAAAATTTATTATATCTTTCATTATGTTTTCATTTGCAAATTTGACAAAGTTGTCCTTATCTTTTTCAAGTCTTTTTCTAAAATTTTCAAATTCTGCTTGTTTTCTTAAATATAAGTCTTTTATATTGGAAATTTCATTTTCTAATTCATTGATTTTTTTCTCCATACTAGTAGAATTGTTTTGGTTTTGGAGCGTATCGTTTTTTTGTTCTTTGTTAAGTTTTTCAGTTGATTCGCATTTTTCTTTTTCTTCCATTGTAGCCTCCTTTTATAAAGCATTTTATCTGCAAATATAATTTTTTACAAATTTTTTTTTTGAAAAATTTTTGATGAATTTGATTCATTTTAATTATCTTTAAAAGGAGATATTTTAACTGTCAAATAATTGTGGTGTAATAATTACACATATTTTGAGATTAATTACTACCTATGTGTATTTTTTTGTCAAAGTCAAAAAATAAATAATTTTTTATTTTTTCGTTTAGAGTTCTAGAGTTCAAAATTTGTTTGAGTAAATATGTTTTTTTGAGAGGTATTGAGTGTATATATCAGATAAGCTTGGAAAATGATTAAATCTGTTTTAGAAATTTCTTGTAATTTTTTATATTATTGCTTATTATTTCATTGGTGAAAGTATGTATAGCACAGATAAAGTGTAGGTTTTTTAGTTCTAAGAAGGACTTAGGTGAGTTTAAGAGGATTTATGAGTATGCCCTTCAAAATAAGGTTGATATTTTAGTTTTTCCTTTTATTTTTATTGGCGGTCTTGAGTATGAGCATTTATTTCATAAAGAAGAATATTTGAAAAAATATACCGATTATTTTGATTTTATCAAAGAGCAAGTTGATGATAGACTTTGCATTGTATTTGGACATCATAGCATCTATGAAGACAAATTATTAGATTGCATATCTGTAGTAAGCGGTCATCAAACTTTATTTACAACTAGGGAAATCAATGTACCAGTTGTATTTGATTATAAGGAAAAAAGTATTGCTGTCTTGAATTTGAACGATGAGCTTTTCTTTCAAGATTTTGACAAAGGATTTAATGCTTTTTTAAATAATCAATTTGACTATCTTTTAGTGCCATCAAAGTCTTATTTTACTAAAGATAAAAATAACTTAAGACTTGAATTTTTCAATAAGGTAGCTATTAAAAATAATGTGGAAATTGCTTATGTCAATTTGTATGGTGTTTTTGATTCTATTTTATTTGATGGTTCTAGTTTTTTTGTTAATAAGTATGGCAAAATAAAACAAGCTAGTAAATTTGAAGATGATATTTTACTAAATGATGAATTTCATGATTTAAAATTTGATTCTGAGTTTGAAACTTTTGATAAACTTCTTGAGGCTTTAGCAATTGCTTTAAGAGAATATGTGTATTTATCTGGATTTGAGAAAGTTCATTTAGGTGTTTCTGGAGGTATTGATTCTGCACTTGTTGCTTATATCGCATGTTTTTCTTTAGGTTTTCAAAGAGTTGTTGGAATTTCTATGCCTAGTAGATTTTCATCAGAATCGTCTGTTTTAGATGCAAAGGAACTTGCTAGAGAATTAGGGTTTAAATTAATTGATATGCCTATTGAGAGAATATTCAAATCTGTTTTAGAGTTTTTTGATGGATATTTTAATACGAAGGGAACTACTGAGGAAAATATTCAATCTAGACTGAGAGGTTTTTTTTTAATGTCTTATAGTAATGCAAATAATTCTTTGCTACTAAATACTGGAAATAAAAGTGAAATTGCTACTGGCTATTATACTCTTTATGGTGATTCGTGTGGAGGAATTGCTTTGATTGGCGATCTATTTAAAAAGGATGTTTATAATCTTGCAAAACATATTAATTTAAAAGAAGGAAGAGATGTTATTCCTGTTAATATTATTTTTAAAGAGCCTTCTGCTGAATTAAGGCCTGAACATAAAGATAGTGATTCTCTTCCCAGATATGAGATTCTTGATGAAATATTATGTCAATATTTAATTGAAAATAAGCCTTTAGATTTACTTTATAAGTCTTTTGAGAGAGAAGTAGTCACAAAGGTATTAGATCTTTATTTTAGGAGTGAGTATAAAAGAAGGCAAGCTCCTATGATAATTAAAGTTTCAAGAAAAGCTTTTGGTAGTGATATTTTGCTTCCTATTTCAAAAGTTGTTTTGAGTAATACAAATAAACAGTAATAATAGACTAAAATAGTTTTATTTAAACAAAGTTATTATTTAGAAATAAATTTTGGCTTTAGTAGTATGTTGTTTTAATTTGATATATTAATTTTTAATCAAGATAAAAAATAATATTGCAGAAAAATGGGTTACTATTAGTTATTTAAAGGAAATATATCATTTATTATTTGTTTTTGTTTTCTTTTCTTGGTGGGCATTTGAGTTATCAATAGATTTTAATAATTTATTTAGTGTCCAATTTGAAAACTTGATATAAAGTTTTTTAATGGGGTTTTTTGTATTTTTAAGTAATACTTTTAGAGCTTCAATATTCATTAGAGTTATTATTTCTTTTAAATTTCGTGGTAAATTATTAAATATTTTAGAACCAACTTTGTGTCCTTCCATGATAAAGGTTTGAAGCATTATTTGCTCTTTTTTTTGTAACCTTTTCATGTATAATTTTAATACTCTTTCTTGTGAACTCATGATTTCTGAATTTATTTTTTCTTGTTTTTTTGAGATTTTTTTATTTGATTCGATAATAGGTTTTTTAGGAAGTGATTTATATGGATTTGTTCCTGGTATATAATTTTTTGGAATTTTCATTTATCTTGCTCCTATTTTCATTGATTACCACGTACTTTTTATTAAGTTTATTAAGTTTTTTGCTTTTATACAACCGATGTTGATATTTTAATTCTTTATTATTAATATTTAATGGTATGAAAAGATATTTGAGCTTAAGCTTTTTTTACTTGTTGTTTGGTATATTTTTTTTGTTCTTTATTATTTTTATTCAGTTTAGAGACTTGAGTTCAAGTGTATTTTTTTTAAGAGATTTACAATTTTTAGCTAACAATAAGTTTGAAAATAATAAATCTGTTTTGGATAGTCTTGTTATCAGCTTAAGGGGAATTAAGATAAACTTGTCTAAGGATAAACCACTTTTTATTCCTGAAACTAGGCTTAATTTGTATCCCGTTGATTATAAATTGCAGGGAGATGCAGTTTATATTTATTTTGCAAATAATATTTTTTTATCATTTGCATTTGATTCAAATGATAATTTTAGTATTAGTTCAAATCTTTCTAAAAAACTGATAATAAGTTATGAAATTGAAGGTGATTATAAAATTTTATTTGATGAAAATATTACAATTAATGGTTCAGATAGCTATTTTGAAGTTATTTTGGGGAAGCATAGTCATATTAATGATAAGGAAATTTCAGTTAGTCCTCAGGAAAGTTTTCAGATTGGCAAATTGATTAAAAAATCAAAAATGTCAGAAGAATTTATATCTCAAACATCTTCTAATAATGATACTCCGTTAGGTATGAATTCTTCTGATATGTATTCATTAATTAATATTATAGATAAGAAGGATTTTGACTCAAAGTTGGCACTATTTAGAGATAAAGCCTATGATTATTGGACCAATAAGTCAAAATTTAGTGTTAAACAAGGTGGGTGGCTTAAAGATAATGTATATTCTTTTAATGAGAATATATTTGTTTATCTTTTAGCTGAGTCTTTGATGAAACCTAATTATGAGAAGATATTTTTAAATCTTCAATCTTTAATAAGATTTAATCAAGATA
Source organism: Borrelia sp. HM (assembly GCF_019669085.1). Taxonomy (NCBI): domain Bacteria; kingdom Pseudomonadati; phylum Spirochaetota; class Spirochaetia; order Spirochaetales; family Borreliaceae; genus Borrelia; species Borrelia sp. HM. Next base: position 543,081 of record NZ_AP024401.1, read on the forward strand.
AATTAACACATTTAAGTGTGAGTTACTATGCTGATTCAGAAAAACTTGATCAATTTTTTCATTATTTATCTGTAAATAAGAAGTTTATTGATTCTCTTGAGTTGGATAAGCTTTTAGAATATTTAAAAGAGGATGCTTATCTTTTGGAGAAAATTTTTTTATCTGAGAATATTTCTATTTTAAATGGTGCTTTAAATATTTTAAGGAATCCAGAGATAATATTGACTTCTAGATTTAATTTAGTTCAAGCTTATAATGTACTTTCTAATTATATTATATTTTTGAAATTTGATAATGATAATTTGATTATTGGGCGACTAAAAGAAGAACTAACCAAGTTTGTATCTACTTTATTTTCTGTAACTAGTAATGGTGAAGTCTATGTTTTTGATGATAAGAGTTATTTGTCTAGAGATTTAAAATATACACTTAAGATCGCAGGCCTACTTAAAAGACTTGCTTATCAGTTGAGAGATGATTTAATGTTACAGTTTACTTGTAATGCTATTTATTATTCTTTAATTAATCCTGATGTTGATCAAATTCCTTGTGAAGATTATTATGCCGATATTGTGGATAATGATTATATTCCAAAGTTCAGCTTATTTCCAAATCTTGGAGTTGGTAATTGGATTTATGGTGCATCAAAAATTGTAAATTTTAAATTTTCTAAGGATTTTTATTCTATTGATTTTGAGCGTAATTTAAATATTCCTGGATATTTTTTTTTCAAAGGTATTGAGATTCCTACGTTGATTAAATTTAGGGATATTAGTTGGTTTACAGACCCTCAGTTTTACATATATTCTGATGGATGGAGATATTATTTTGATAACAAGATGTTGGTTGTAAAAATAACACCAAAGAAGATCAGTGATACGAATATTCTATTGAGATTTGATAATATAAATTTAATTAGGAATGTTAATGAGTAAATTTTTTTATACGTCCCGTTTAATCATTGATATTGGAAATACCAGTATATCTTTTGCATTTTATGAGCTTAATAAAATGCAGATATTTTGTAAGCTTGGGACAAGACGTGATTTGAGTTTCAAGGAACTTTATGATTTCCTTAAGTATAAGTTTGATTGTAAGGTTGATAAAATATTTGTAAGTAGTGTTGTACCAGTTATTGATAAAATACTAGTGAATGTTATTGTTTCTCTTTATAAAGTGAATCCTTTATTCATTAGATTTGATTTAAACTATGATTTAAGTTTTAATCTTTATAATAGCAATCGATTTGTATTAGGTTCAGATGTTTTTGCAAATCTTGTTGGAGCTATTGAGTTTTATAATATTAATGATGCTTTAGTAGTAGACCTGGGAACTGCTTGTACTATTTTTGCTATTAGCAGGAAAGAAGGAATACTTGGTGGTCTTATTAATGGTGGACCTTTTACAAGTTTAAATTCATTAGTTCATAGTGCCTATCTTTTAAAAAATTTTAATCTTACAGTTCCAAAAGAACTGCTTGGGATTTCAACAATTGATAGTATAAATAGTGGGGTAATTTATCAGTACAAATATTTAATAGAGGGTGTTTATTATGAACTTGTACGTGATTATGAAAGGGAATTTAATCTAATAATAACTGGCGGAAATTCTTATTTAATTTTGCCTTTAATAAATGTGGATTTTGTTCATAATTTGTATTTGACCATTGAGGGAATTAGGATTTTGGGAAATGCCTTTAAAGAAGATTATTAGTACTTTTTGCATATTTTATTTCTGGTAAATTTTTTTGTTATATTTTTAATTTTTAAAAATATTTGTAAATAATTCTTTTTTGTCAAAGTCTTTATGTATTCCAAATCGGGTTAAAGAGAAATCATATTTTACGGGATCATCTTTATTGTTTTTTAAAAAGTGTTTTGTGACTTCTATTGCTTTTTTAAGACTTATATTTTTATTGATTTGGATATTAAATAGTTTTGATGAGATATATGTCATATGAGTGTCCATTGGCACTATTAAATTTGATGGATTGAATTTGTTCCAAATTCCTAAATCAACTTCATCTTTTCTTATCATCCATCTTAAAAATAGAAATAATCTTTTACAAGCACTGCCTTTTGAAGGTTTTGGAAGTATTATTCCAAATGATTGCCCATTCATTTTTTCCATTTGTGTTATTAGAGTATCTAAACTCAATACTAAGTTTTTATTTTTTTTGTAAATGTTATATAGTAAATTTTCAATTGTGAAATAATGTTCCTTGATCTTTTTAAAAGACATTAGTAATTGAACAATATCTTCTGTTTTAAAAAATCTATAAATAAAGTTTTTATATATTACATCCAAATCTTTTTTTTTAAGTCTTTCAAGTGTTTCTGAGGGCTGATTTCCCAGTGGTTTTAAAATTTGGTCAATTGCTAATAATATTTGTTCAACTCTTCCTAGTGCCAATGATGAGCTAATAAGTCCCACTAGCTCAATATCCTCTTGTTTAGTATATTTATATAAAAATTCTAGGGGATCAGGATGAACAAATTCTTTTTTATTGTATTTACTGTATATGAGTTCTAACGTATCTAATATAGTATTTTTATCTTTTTGCATTATCAAATTCTAATAATTCAAGTAATATTTTCTTTAACTTTTTATCATACAGCTTATCTGTTGCCCATTTTCCGGTTAGATCATATATTGTTGGTGCAGAACCCCTTTTTACTAAGTAAAATCTGGGATCAACCATATTTGATTTTATATTTTTACTTGAAGCATAAGCTTTTAAATGTTGAATATGTGCTCTTATTCCTTCTTTAATGTTAGAAAAAGAATTACCCTTTGTGAATTTATTAGTTGCTCCTATTCCTGAAAAATTGTGTTGTTCTTTAGAAACAATACCGTTAAATTTTAAAATACCTGTCTCAAGTAGCATTTGAGCATAAGCAATATCATAATTTATTCCTTCAATTAGAGATTCGTCTATATAAGTTTGTGCAATTTTTTTCACATATTCTGCTTCTAGATGAGGATTCATTTTTAATGTATATTTAACCAGAACTTCTATTTGACTTTTGCCTTTACTTAGTAAAAAAGGAATATACTTTTCTTTTTTTATTTCAGTGTTTATTTCAATTATGTCTTCAACACAATAACCTTTTACTGTTAATAATATCAAAGGTATTATTAACAGTAAAAATGTTTTTGGCATTTTTAAGATCCCCTTTCTTCAATAAATTTATTAATTTCATTGATTATGAAATCAAATCTTGGTACAATCAGGCTTTTCTCTTTAAGAAAATTAAAACTTTCTAAATAACTTCTGCTGAAGATAAAATCAGAAATTTCGCCAATATGATTCATATTTATTATCTTTATAGAAGATGGATCGATATTTGCTTTTTGCCATTCATTTTCATCTTTATTTATTAATAGTTGCAATGCTTTTATGTTTAAATTTTGAGGTTTTCCACCAATATTTATATATTTATTTATCTGTTTATTTGCACTGATAATTGAGTTTGCAATGTTTGCTTGGTTTCCCATTGTAATTAGAATTAACTTATTTAAATTCATTTTAGGACCTAAAAATTTTAGTTTTTGAGTTGATTTAATAAGTTCAAGAATATTTTGAATCTCTGAAACTTGAGATGGTATATCTTTTCTATCGCTAAAAATTTTTATAGGTTCTACTAAGTACTTAATAGCTACATTTAAAGTATAACTTAGCAATCCCGAATTGTCATTTTTAACAAAATTGCTAGTATTTATATTTTTGTATTTTGGTGCATATAAATAGACAATATTTCCTTTTTTAACTAGTCTATTTACAAATGATTTAAACATTGCATCATGAGAATAAAATGGCAGTATTATTAAGATGCTTTCATATATTTTTTGATTGTTGCTAATTGGAGCGTCTTTATAGACATTAGCGTATAAAGGGAGATAATTCATTTCATTTATGAAAAATGGATTAAATTTATAAGATGCAAAAGGGTTTTGATGTCTAAGTCCTATAGTAAGATTAGTTGGATACCAAATTGATAAGTTTAAATTGTTCTTTTGATCTTTGATCTTTGTAAAACCTACTTTGTAATTGGGATTTGTATCTTCTGGATAACTGATAAATAAGCCAAGATATGAAAATATTGTTGCAGTTAGTACAATAATGATTGATGGTAATACTATCATTATTTTAAATGGGATAGTTAAAATTATTCTTTGAAGTTTATTGTATTTTTTATTTTGTTTTCTTCTAAGGATTATTGTTTTTATAGTTTTAATAGTAGTTATGATTAAAAATAATAAAAATATTGCCCCAATATAAAACATCAATGGCCTAATTTCTATTAAATATAGTGTAATTATAAAAAAGATTCCTGGAAAGACTATAAAATAATCTTCATAAGAGAATTCTCTTTTAATATTGAATAAGTTTATTGCTAAGAATATACTAAAACTGATTAAGAATATCACTTCATAATATTGTTCGTTCATAAAAAATAATTTATTCCTTAATTAATTATAAGCGTAAAAATGTTATTTACAAAATAAATTGTAATCATCATTTATAATGATTAGTATACTTTATAAGTCATTCTTTTTTGAATGATTATATATATAAATATAACCTTATTTTTAACTTTTTAAAGTTAGAGTTAGATTGTTTTATTTTTTAGTGTGTCTTATTTTAGATATTTGTTGCTTTTTATCTTATTATTGTTTGTTTTTATTATAATATGATTAGAGTTCTTAACTTAAAGGACAGTGTTAAGATATGATGGGAATTTTTTTAGGCACCGGTGCATCAAGTGGTGTTCCTATGTTGAATTGCAATTGTAAAGTATGTAGTTTAAACTTAGCTAAAAATAAAAGACTTAGAAGTTCATTTTTGCTAAGTCTTCGTGGAATAAATTTATTAATTGATACAGGTCCTGATATTAGAATTCAGCTTTTAAGGGAAAATGTGATTCATTTAGATTTGGTGTTGTATACTCATGAGCATTATGATCATATTATGGGATTTGATGATATTAAATGTTACACTAGAACTTCTCCTTTGCCCATTTATGCGCGTGAGAGTACAATGCAACATATTAAAAATGCATTTCCGCATAATTTTTCATCAAAAATATCTATAAGCGGGAGAGCTAATGTCCTTCCTAATTTGGCAGTGGATTTACAACAAATTGTTTTTAAAGGGATCAATATAATACCAATTCCTTTATTGCATGGAGACATAGTCAGTTTAGGATATAGAATAAATAATTTAGCATATCTTACTGATGTTAAGTTTATTCCTGATATTTCTTATAATTATTTAAAAGGATTAGATGTACTTATAATAGATGCTTTAAGGATTAAGCCTCATCCTGGGCATTTAAATTTTGATGATGCTATTGTTGAGGTTAAAAAAATAAATCCTAAGATCACTTATTTTACACATATTTCGCATGATATAATGCATGAAGAATTTGATTATCTAAAAAGAGATAATATTTATCTGGCTTATGATGGTCTTAGGATATATACTTAAGTTGGTATTATAGTTAATGAATTTGATTTCTTGGAATGTAAATGGAATAAGAGCCCTTTTTGGTAAAGGTTTTCTTGATTTTATTGAAAAATATAATCCGGATATCTTATGCCTTCAAGAAACTAAGGCTTGTAAAGAACAATTGCCAAAAGAACTTGTTAATATTAAAGGATATTATTCTTACTTTTCAAAGTCCGTAATTAAAGGTTATAGTGGAGTTGGTCTTTATTCAAAGATTGATCCCATTAAAGTAGAGAATATGAATATAGAAGGATTTGATAGGGAAGGAAGATGTTTAATTGTTTATTATAGTGATTTTATTCTTATTAATTCGTATTTCCCTAATTCTCAAGCTTTAAGAAAAAGACTTAATTATAAGCTTGAGTTTCTAACTAGTCTTGAGTCTATTGCAAATTCACTTGTAAGTTCTGGAAAGAATATTATTATTTGTGGTGATTTTAATATTGCTCATACAGAAATTGATTTATTTAATCCTAAAACTAGCAGGGAATCTGCTGGTTTTTATATTGAAGAAACTACTTGGATGGATTCTTTTTTAAATCAAGGTTATGTTGATACTTTTAGAATGTTTAATAAGGAGCCGGGTAATTATACTTGGTGGGATTATAGAACAAAATCGAGAGAGCGTAATATAGGTTGGAGGATCGATTATTTTGTTGTTAATGCAAACTTTAAGTCCAAGATAAAAAATTCTTTAATTTTAAGTGAAGTAATGGGAAGTGATCATTGTCCTATTTTGTTGGATTTAAGCTAGTATAAGAGGTGTTAGATGTTTAAATATTTTACAATTATTATTAGTGTTTTATTTATTCATGGGTCAATTTTTGGTATTGATTTAAATAATATTAATTTTTATCGCTATCTTGAAAATACAGAGCTTTTGCTTGTAATTCAATTATTGGAACGAGAGAAACATTTCAGTCAAAATAATGAACTCTTTACATATATTGATTTAGCCAATCAGGCTTTAACTGAGAAGGGTATTAAAATTATAAATGAAAATACTAATTTAGATAGTATGCAACATAATAATGATTTAAAATATTTGAAAAATTGTAAAAATACGAAGTTTATTTTAAAAGCATCAAAAGATTTAAATCTTTTCATTTATTGTGATGGTAATGATGGATTTTTTAAAACTTTAGATGGTCGAAATATAGGATTTCAAGATGGTAAGTTTGTGATTTTAGATCCATTACCTTTTAAAGGCTATGAAAACATATCAAGTGAACATTCTACTATCGAAATTTATAATGCAAGTATTCTAGAACCTGATTTTAGTAAGTTTATTTTGGATAAGTATGGACCTTATGTTTATGTGGAAGAATTGAATAAAAAAGTTTACTTTGATGATATTGCAAAGTTATCAAATGAAGAATCCTTATTTTTATTTTATGACTTGTTTCCTGTTTCTAGGTTAAAGGGTATTAAGGATTGGTATGAGTTTGGATTTTCATCTATTTTGAAACAAATTAAAAAAGCTTATAATATAGAAATTAGTTTAAATGCAAGGAAAATTAAATGAAGTATAAGTATATTGATATCAATATTTTAAAATCTACCTTTTTAATCTTAGTATTTATTTTTTTATCTTGTTCATCTACTAAATTAAAGAGAAATAAAAATTTAGTAAGTGGCCAGCTTGAAAATGGGCTTAAATATTATATTTATGCAAATAAAGTTCCTGCTAAGGCTGTTTATATGGGGATCTTATTTAATGTTGGATCTTTAAATGAAGAAGAGAGTGAAAGAGGGTTGGCACATTATCTTGAACATATGGCTTTTAAGGGTACAAAGGATTACCCTGGTGGTGAGGGTATTTTTAAAACTCTAAAAAAATTTGGTATGGAATTTGGCGCTGATATTAATGCTTATACTAGTTTTGATAGGACTTATTATAAGCTTAATTTATCAGATGGTAATAATAATACAGAAATTGATGAGGCTTTGAATTTATTAAGAAACTGGGCTTTTCAGATTGAATTTGATGAAGTAGAAATAGAAAAAGAACGTAATGTTATTATTGAAGAAAAGAAGATTGGAGATAATTATTTAGGTAGAATTACTGAAAAGGTATTGGGATTTATTTTTGGTAATAGTAGATATACAGTCAGATTGCCTATTGGACTTGAAGAGAGAATTTTGTCTTTTAAATCAGAAGACTTTAAGAGATTTTATAAGAAATGGTATAGACCAGATGTTACTAGTGTCATTATTGTAGGAGATATTGAGTCTGATAAAATTGAAAAAAAAGTGATAGAGCAATTTTCATCTTTAGAAAAACCGAAAATTAAGCTTGAAGATATTAAAATTAATTTGGATACAGCAATAAGCGAGAAATTTATAAGTATAGAAGATTTTGAAGTACCATTTCCTTCCATGAATTTTGTTATTAAAAAAAATGCTAAAAATAGTGTAGGTACTGTTGATGATGTCAAAAAATCTATTGAGAGAATTTTATTAAACAGTCTATTTAGAAATAGATTTTATGACTTAAAGACCGCTGGAACAAATCATTTTATTTCACTTGATAGAAATGATTCTAAGTTAAAATCAGATGATCATTATATTTCAATTGAGCAAATTTCTTTAGAAATTAATCCAGATCATTTCAGTGAAGGTATAAAAGAGTTTTTTTATGAGCTTGAGAGAATCAAGAAATTTGGTTTTACACAAGGAGAAATTGATGAAGTCAAATCTAAACTTATAAGTAATTATAAGTTAAGTAAAGATAACATTAAGAACCAATCTTCATCTAGTATTGAGAATAGTTTAGTTGATATTGCTTTTCAAAATTCTACTATGTTTGACATGAGTGAGTATGTTGATATTGCTATTGATTATTTAAATAAGATTAGTGTGAGATCAATTTCAGATTTGGCCAAGAGTGAAGCAAATATAGATGATATGGCTATTTTATATTGTTATTCTAATAAATCTCATCCTAATTTAACCCTTGAAGAGATTAACAAATTACGTGATTCTGCTTTAAAGCAAGAAATTAAACCTTATAATGCAGTATCGATTCAGGGAGAATTCTTTAAAAAGTCTTTGAAAAGCAAAGAGATTGTTGATGAAAAAGAATTATCTGAGGGAATTTCATCATTTATGCTGGAAAATGGTGTTGAAGTTTACTTTAAACATAATGAACGTAATAAAAATTTATTAACTTTGAATGCGCATTCTTGGGGTGGTTTGTTAAGTGAAAATCCTGAGCTTGTTCCCGTTTTATCTTTGGCTCCAAGAATAGTCTCTAATTCAGGATATGGAGATTATTCTATGCTTCAAGTTGAAAAATATTTATCAGGTAAGACTATGAATTTAATGCCTTCAGTTGGTGATCAAATGTCAAGCATTAATGGTAGTGTTGATACAAAAGATCTTGAAACTTTTTTTCAGCTTATATACTTTATATTTAATGAGCCAAAAATAGATGATATTGTTTTGCAAAATGCCATTACTGATTTAAAAGCAAGTATTAAGAGTAATGAAAATGATTCTAAACATCTTTTTTATAGTACTATTAGACGATTTTTGAATAATGATGATTATCGTTTTAGGGATATTCAGGAAGCTGATTTGAACAATATATCAAAGGATATTCTTTTAAGTTTTTATAAAAAAAGGTTTACTTATGCTAATAATTTTAAATTTATATTTGTGGGAGATACTGACTTAGAGACAATAAAAAATCTTTCAAAAAAGTATTTGGGTAATTTAAATTCTAAAGAGTTGGATGAGTTTAAAGATATAGATTATTCCTATAAAAAAGGTACACAAAGAATAGTTGTAAAAAAGGGTGAGGATGCAAGTAGTTTAGTGTGCGTTTATTATCCTTTTAATTTTAACTACACACCTTCGGTTGCTTTGAATTATAAGGCTTTATCATTGCTTTTGAGTGATGACCTTATTAAGAATATTAGAAGAAAGCTGTCTAGTGTTTATTCAATAAGCGCATCTTTTGATTATGTAATTAGAAAACATTCTAATTCAGATGGTTTTATTTGTATATCTTTTTCCGTTGAGCCTAAAGTTTTTGATAATGTTTTAAAGGCTGTCAATGAATATATTGTAGAGAGACAAAAAATAGGTTTTAACGAACACGATTTTGATTATGTTAAGAAGAATATCATTAAAAATGATAATATCAACTCTGAATCTAATGGCTATTGGGTTGAAAAGATATTATTTTCAATTTTTTGGAATAATAATTTAGATGTTAAATTTATTGAAAAGAATTTAAGTAAGGATACTATAAATATGTTGTTTAAGAAAATTGATTTTAAACAGAAAACAGAGATTGTGTTAGTTCCTGAAAAGAAGGGTAATTAGTTTAAAGTTTTATAATTAAATGTTATTTGAATCTTTTATTATTTTGTCTTTAAAAAGGACTAATAGCTCTCCAGATATTAGTCCTTTTTTTTCCCATAATAATTTTTCTAATTTTTTACCCCATTTATCGTATCTATTTAGTCCGAGTTTGGGAAAATAGTTAGTGTTAATTAAATAGTTTGCAATATCTTCTTTTGGAACTTGGCTTATATAAGCATAAAATTCATTTATTACTAGATATTGATAATTAGTATCATAATCTTTACTGTCTAAAAATTGAATCCAAACTTGTTTATCTTCTTGTGAAACATTGTTATTCCAGAAATTATAGATTGCTTTATTAAAATCATTGTCTATAAAGTAATACATGTGTAATATTTCATGCATAAATATTGTTATTTGATCTATGCTTAGTATAGTTTCATCTTCTGGATAAGCTGCAAATGCAACGTTTATGGATTTATCTTTTATTTTTAGTATATTGTTTTCCATATATGCTAACTTATTCAGTATAATTAAATTTTTTAAAATTATTTCTTCTTGGTTAAGTTTGATATTTGACTTTTGTGCTGTGTTGAAAAATATAATTATGTCTTGAAGTCGGTAATCGTGACCTCTCCATCCTATTTTATTTTCTAGTTCGTTGTTGGAGAGTAAGATTCCTCTAAATTCTTTTTTTTCTGTGAAAAATGCTATTCTTTTTAACATTAAAGACTGGTATTTGAGATTCTTAAATTTTAGTATATATATGTTAGGTTCAGATATTAGATTAAAAAGTTCAAACGTATTTCTTCTATAATTTGATTTTTTATAATTTAATATGAATTTGAGATCAGAATTGATTGGTTTGTTTATGTCATAATAAGTGTTCATATTAATATATCCAATTGTTACTATTTGTATCATATTATTATTTCTCGTGAATTTTATTTCATCATTTTCATTTTCTAGTGATGTGTACTTGATGACATTAGATAATACTATTTTTTGTGATTCTTTTTCAGAATCTAAACTTGTAATCATGGGACTTGATATTACTTCTTTTGCTTTAAAGCCTAAGATAGGAAACATATTTTTAGCAAGATTAAATTTAATAGAATATTCATTTTGATCAATAAGTATTTTTAATTTTTGCGACCTTGCTTTTGCTGTTGTTTGAGCATTTGAGTTTTTTATTTTAGCATTACTTAGATCAATGGATTTAATATTATTTATTTTAATTTCTATTGTTAATTCTTTTTCTTTATTAATTATTTTTGGGAGATTATATGAAAAATTTTTATCTTGAGTGTTTATTTTTATTATAGAATTATCATTGAGCATTTCTATATTTAATATGACACAACTTATTTCTTCTTTATTACAATATGTTATTGTTTGATTGCCATTGAGTATTGGGGAATTTTTCAAATTTTGACTTTCATACGATGCTTGCGATGTTTGATAATTGGCTAACAAAATTAACATTGCTAGAATATTTTTCATTATAATATAACTTTTATTATTGAGAAAGAGAACTAATTAGATATTTTTTACCATCCTCTAGGGGAATCGAACCCCTCTTGCCAGGATGAAAACCTGGAGTCCTGACCGATAGACGAAGAGGACAAAAAATTGAGCTCAGTAGGACTCGAACCTACGACACCCGCCTTAAAAGGGCGATGCTCTACCAGCTGAGCTATGAGCCCATAAATAGAAACATTAAATAATTAAAGTGGCAAACAACAAATTTACCAATAAGCATTTTACCATTTATTTAAAATCAAGTCAATACTTTTGATTGCAAAAGTACCCAGCTTAACTTATTTAAGTGAGCTGCACAGGATTTGAACCTGTGACCTGCGGGTTAAGAATCCGTTGCTCTACCACCTGAGCTAGCAGCCCTCTCCTATTTATTAATAAACTAATAAATAGGATAAATGCTTGTAGGTATAAATGTCAAGGATTATGATTATTTTTTTTCTATCTTTTCTAGTAGTTTTTTTGCTTCTAAATGATTGGGATTTAGAGTTAATAACTTTGTTAAAGTGTCTTTTGCTAAAGCTTTATTTTTTGCATTAAGTCTTGATTTGGCAAGCTTTAATAGTATGTTTTGATTATTTGGCAAAAATCTTAAAGCGTTTTCATATGAAAAATCAGCTTCGTTATATCTTTCAAGCTTATAAAAAGAATCTGCTATTAAAATATACACTTTGACTATTCGTGCTCCATTTGGTGCCAGACTAATATATTTTTGAAAATATTTTAAAGCATTTTTATATTGTCCTTGAAAAAAATAGGCTTCTCCTAATGTTTGAATTATTCTTGGATCATATTTGTTTATATCAAGGCCTTTAATAGATTCTAGCTCAGCTTTTTTATATTCGCCTGATGCTATTAGGCTCCATATAAGTATTGCTCTTGCATCTAGATTTTTTGGCTTATGTTTTAGTTCTTCTTGAGTATTTATAATTGCTTCTTGAAATTTACCTTGTTTGTATAGTAAAAGAGAATCCTCTTTTTCTTGTGCGTTTATTAGGGTTAAGAAGCCCGAAAGTAAAATAAAAATTATTTTTAAACAAAGGCTTTTATTTATCATGTTTTCTCCATTTCGCAGTTTCCATTAAATAGTGCTCCTGAATCTATGAAGAGTTCTTTTGTTTTAATATTTCCAATTAATTTTCCAGTTTTGTAAATTTTTATTGTTTCTAAAGCCTCTACATTTCCCTTCATTATTCCATGATTTAGGAAGTCCTTACACTTAATTTCTGCTTCTACATTAGCCTTTTCTCTTAGATATATTGAGTTGGTAGACTTAATAAGTCCTTTTAGTATTCCTTCGATAATTATTGGCTTATTGCTTTCTATATATCCTTCAAATTCAAAATTACTTTTTATAACATTTTGTATATTATTTTCTGCAAATTCTAGGGTGTCTATACTCAATTTAACTCCTCAAAATGAATGCTTAATTTAAAGCATTCATTTTGATTTTGACTTGAAATATTTTGTTACTTTTAATCTCTTCTTTGTCCTAAAAATCTTAGTAAATGTAAGAATAGATTTATAAAGTCTAGGTAAAGCTTTAATGATGCTACAATTGCCATTCGGTTTTTAATTTCAGTATCATCTTCTAGCATTCTATTCATTTTAGAAATATTTTGAACATCATAAGCTGTTAAACCTGTAAATAATATAACACCTATAATTGAAACTAAAAAATCAAGACCTGAACTTTTTAAGAACATATTCAAAATTGATGCAATAATAATGCCCCATATTCCCATTATAAAGTAGCTTCCCATTTTTGTAAGGTCTGTGCTTGTTGTATATCCATAAAAAGACATTGCAAGAAAAGTTATAGAAGTAATTCCAAATGTGTAAAATATTGACCCTTGTGTGTATATCATAAATATAGAAGATAGGGTTACTCCTGATAAAGCTGAGTATCCTAAAAAGAGCGCTGTTGCTGTGCTACTTGATATTTTTTCGATTGCTCCACTTATTGCATAAACAAGTCCAAACTGTACAATTAACATGGTTATGTACAACATTGGATTTGAAAATATTACGGCACGCATTGCTGCATTTTCAGATGTTGTATATGCAAATACTGCAGATATTAAAAGACCAATTGCCATTAACCCAAAAACTTGAGCAAGGAATTTATTTTTTATTTTTATTTCTTGTTTAACTTGACTTAATTCAAACATAATAATCCCTCCTATTTATTTTGTTCGTTAAATTTTTTACATAATTCAGCAAATATGGTACTTGGAACTTTTCCATATCTTAGAAATTCCATTGCAAATTCAGCTTTTCCTTGTGTGGACGATCTTAAAACAGTTGAAAATCCAAACATTTCGCTTAAAGGCACTTCGGCTTCAACCTTTGAAAAACTGCCCTCTTCAATAGAACCTAAAATGATTCCTCTTCTTTGGTTTAAAAGGCCAAACATATTGCCTTGAAATTCGGTTGGACCCTCAAGAGTTACTCTCATGATTGGCTCTAGTATTGTAGGTTTTGCTTTATTATAAGCTTCTCTGAATGCTCCAATTGCTGCAAGCTGGAATGCCATATCTGAGGAGTCAACAACATGGTATTGACCATCATTAATTGTAATTTTGATCCCTACAATTGGAAAACCAATTAAAGTTCCTCTTTCCATAGCTTTTTGGAATCCTTTGTCACATGATGGAATATATTCTGTTGGAATCACTCCACCCTTTATAAGATTAACAAATTCATAATTTTGTTCTTCTGTATTAAGTGGTTCCATAAATCCAGCAACTCTTCCAAATTGACCTGCACCTCCTGATTGCTTTTTATGGGTGTAGTTAAATTCTGCTTTATCTGTAATAGTTTCTCTGTATGCTACTTGAGGCATGCCTGTTTCAACTTCTGCCTTAAATTCTCTTTTCATTCTCTCAATGTACACTTCTAAGTGTAGTTCACCCATTCCTTGTATTATTGTTTCTTTTGATTCAGTATCTACATAAGTCTTAAATGTAGGATCTTCTTTTGTAAATCTTCCAAGAGCTTTTGCCATATTGTCAGCTGATTTTTTGTCTTTAGGTTTTATAGATAACGATATTACTGGTTCTGGAATATACATTGATGTCATTGAATAGTTAATAGAAGGGTCGCAAAATGTATCACCTGAGGCACAGTCTATTCCAAATAATGCAACAATATCTCCACTGCCTCCAAATTCAATATCTTCAGTATTACTTGCATGCATTCTAATAAGTCTTCCGACTTTAAACTTTTTGGAAGTTCTTGAATTTACTAGTTCTTGTCCTTTTCTTAAAACTCCTTGGTATATTCTTACATAAGTTAATTGTCCGTATTGTCCATCTTCAAGTTTAAAAGCTAAAGCTACAGTTGGTAAGTTTTCATCAATTTTAAGTTCGGTTTCTTTTTCATTCGCATTTAAGTCGAGTGCAACATTTTTAACATCATAAGGACAAGGTAAGAACCTCGTTACAGCATCAAGTAGAAGCTGTACACCTTTATTTTTATAAGCGGATCCCATAAATACAGGACAAAGTTTTAAAGCCAAAGTACCTGTTCTAATTGCATTATATATTGTGTCTGAAGATACGTCTTGACCCTCCATATGCAATTCCATAAGTTCATCGTTAAAGTCAGATAAAGCATCAAGCATTATTTTTCGTTTTTCCTCAGCTTCCTTTAGTAGCTCAGCAGGAATTTCTTTTTCTATAATTTCTGTTCCATCTTTGCCTTCAAAATAATATGCTTTCATTAAGACAAGATCTACAACTCCCATATGCTTATCTTCAAGTCCAATTGGAATTTGCATTAAAACTGAGTTTAAATCAAGCTTATCTTTAAGTTGCTCTTTGACATTATTGGGATTTGCTCCAGTTTTATCACATTTATTTATGAAAGCCAGACGTGGTACATTATATCTTTTTAATTGTCTGTCAACTGTAATTGATTGAGATTGTACTCCTGCAACAGAATCAAGAACAAGTATTGCTCCATCTAGAACTCTAAGTGAACGTTCTACTTCAATTGTGAAGTCAACGTGACCTGGGGTGTCAATAATATTAATAGGATGACTTTTCCATTCAACATGAGTTGCAGCTGATGCTATTGTGATTCCTCGTTCTCTTTCAAGTTCCATTGAATCCATTGTTGCTCCAACTCCATCTTTACCTTTTACTTCATGAATAGCATGAATTTTGTTACAATAAAAAAGGATACGTTCTGTAAGTGTGGTTTTCCCTGAATCAATATGGGCACTAATGCCTATATTTCGCAATTTTTGATAGTCCATGGACTATTTTCCTCCTGAGTATATATTAATTAGAACACTACTTATCTTAAGGATTTTACATGGTTTTTTAAAAAAAGTCTATTTTAAACTGTTTTAATTGGTTTGACTTAAAATATAAATGCATTTTTTAAAAAGTAGTCATTAAACTGCTTGTGGCTTTATTGGTAGCTTTTGGTAAAAAAGATTTAAGTGTTTATAATAAAAAATCATTTTAATTCGGTGACAAATTATATCTTTTAGTCTTAAAGAAGATATTTTTTGTTGACCAGAAAAATACAATTGTTTTGAGTTTGAATTATTTTATGTGATTTAATCATTTAAAGATTTACTTGACTAAGTTTTATTAAAAGTATAAAATTAATTACAAGGAATATATCATTTAGTAAATTTTGATTTTATTGATTAAAAATGCTTAACATTTAATGAATTTACTCTTTCTTTACTTTATATTTTATACTCCTAAGAATAATAATTGGAGGGTATAAGTTTGAATACTTTAACAATATCTCATGAATTGAGCAAAATACATCAGGTGGATTATGATTCTGCTTTGTCTGAACTTTCTATCTTTTTTAAGGACGGGCGAGCTTATAAATATTTCAAAATTGAGCCAAGGCATTTTAATATGATATCTAAGCTTGTGCAAGAGAGAAAATCAGTTGGTAAATATTTGACAGAGCATATCTTTAACAAATATGATCAAGAAAAGCTTTAGTTCTAGTCATTTAGATTAATAATTGAGTAAGGGCTTCTTAATATATTAAGAAGCCCTTTTTATTTGCTTTAATATTGTTAATTTCGATATAATAAAATCGCTATTATCCATAATTATCTTGATATTTTTTTAAATAAGAGTTATAATTTTACTAAATTGTTAAATTTGGTAAAATTAGCAGTTTTTATAGGATCTAGATAATGATGAAGAAGTTGTTGTCATTTATAATGATGTTTTTATTGTTAAATGTTTCTTATGCTAAGATTTTTTATTTTGCAGCGGGTTTTAATACTCAATTTAGTCTTGAATCACTTTTTTTATTTAATAAGAAAACTTATACGGTTTTAGATAAGTGGATGAGTTTTGAATTGTTATCTATCATAAAAAATATGAAAAATGATTTATTAACTCATGTGGATGCACTTTCTAATAGTACGTATGATCTATATCATTCTGCACAAGAAAGTTTAGAACTTTTTACAAATTTATATGATGATATTGATCAAACCAATAATGGTACTACTTTAACCAATGCTAATGATACAAATTTTAAAAAAACTGCAATAAGTGATTTGCGTTCATTTTTAAAGAGTGCTGATCTTGCTAAAGATCCTGAAAAATTTTTTTCTGAACTATCTAAGTTAAAGGCCAAAGATTTAATTAAGAAGTTAGATAAGGATGGCTTGAAGATCAAAAAAATGTTAGATCATTTAGAGGAAACAGCAAAAAATGCTATGGATCTAAAAGATGAATTCTTTGGTCACTTAAAAGAACTTGGAGTTAGTAGTAAAGAAGATATTTTGAAATTGCGGGATGAACTTACTACTCCAGGTACTATTTTAAATGATGCTTTGAGAAGAAAATTATCACCTTTGTTTAGTACTGGTTTTCAAGGATATTTTCAAGTTGGTCTTCCTATTGCTGATAGTAATTTTTATTATGGTTTTGAGCTTGGTTTTGGTATGAATCTTGGTCGAAGTATTATGGATTTAGACTTTTTAAAGGATTCATCTTCTCCTGATAAATTTGGTATAGGAATTATACCAAGATTATTTGTTAAATACGATATTTATTATTTAGCTGCTGCTTTGTTTACGGGTTTTGGTGATAAATCTTTAGTTGCAGATCCTGTTTATGTTGGGAATTTATCTAGTAATAATAAGATAATTAATCCTTTTAGTATTGTTGAAACAGGCTTAAGATTCAGATTGGCATTTCTTAATTTAGAATCATCAGTGTTATTTTCTGTTAATGATTTTAAATATAGAGATTTAAGAGTTGGACTTGGATTTGAGATTCCAGTAATTTTTTGAGATTTTAATCATTAATACTGTGTTTAATATTTAGATTTAGTTTTGAATATTTTGCCTAATTTTTATGTTATCTAAAATGTTTGGATTTGATTTTAATGCGTAAGAGCTCATCTTTTTTCTTTTTTTATTTATTATTATCTTGTGGCACTCTTTCTAAAGAATATCAGGCTATATCAGATGAATATTATAAACTTGCTAAATTAAATGATGATCTTGGAAATAATGAGACTTCGGTTGCGCTTTATGAACAAGCTATTAAATTTAATGTTAATGTAGATGATGCATCCAGTTATAATTTTGTTTTGGCTTATATCAATTTAAAGCAATATGATAAAGCTGAGTTAGAAATTAAATCTTTACTAAAAAAGGATCCAGACAATGTTTTGTTAGTTAATTTAAAGGCTTATTTATTCTTTAAAAAGGGTAATCTAGATGAGGCTTTAAAATTTTATTTAAAAAATTTAGAAGTAGTACCTGCTAATCAAGAAGCATTATTTAATACTTTTTATATTTATTATTTAAAGAATGATTTAGAAAACGCAAAGAAATATATTTTGAAATATAAAGAATTAAATTATTCAATACCTTCGAATGCAAATGAGATAGTTTCATCTTTGTTGGAAAGTGGTGGCTAGAGTATAAAGAGCATTTTATGCTATATTAGTTCATTATCTTTTGTTTGTATTGATACAATTAATTAAGTTTTCATGTTAATTTAAATGTTTTAAGGAGGGATTAAGTTATTCTTAGGATAAGAATTTTATTTTTAAGTTTGTTGATATTTGTTACAAGTAATTCTTTCTCATATGTTGCCTTTGAATTTAATTTAGGATTTGGACTTGATTTTCCATTGAACATTGTTTCAAATTTTTATAATACACCTTTATATTTAGGTGAAAAACTTGGCAATAGTATCTCTGATTCAGATCGAAAAGAGATCATTCGAAATTTTGCTGATATGGTTAATCTTTCTAAGGCTGGTTTAAATTATGGAATACATGCTCAAATGGGAGGAAGATTTGATGATTTTATTTCACTTGGTTTAGAATTTGGAATTGATTTTAATATGATTAATACAATCAATGGCAAAGGAAGATTGAGTGATAGTCTTTCATTGATTTCAGCTTTTGAACCTAGACTGTATACAAGATTAGACTTTTTTGTTGGAGCTATCTTATTATTTACCGGACCTAGAATTAATGTTGTTGCTGTGGATAAGGATTGTATTTTGACTGAATTTGGAGTGTTTGGTTGGGATCTTGGAGTGAGATCTACGTTTTCTTTCTTGATGCTTGAGGGATATTATAATTGGAATATTCAGGATAATAGATTTTCTGGTTTTAAGTTTGGTATAGGTTTTGAATTTGGAATTATTTAAATAAGTAATAAAGAAGTTGACAATCTAAAATTTATATTGCTTTTATATTAATAGTAATTGCATTAGCTAAGTTCCAGATTGATTTTTAACTAATAAATATTTAAACTTTAGTAATCTTTTTTAGACTTGTGTAAATTTTGCTTATATTAAGGTAAAATAAAATCAATATTTTCTTTTTAAAATAGGGAGTTCAAATTTGAGTTTGATTATTAAAAAATCGATAGGGATTATTGCGTGTCCTGGTGGTAGAGTATTTGCAGATAAAATAATGGAAGAACTTAGAAAAATATTTTTAGATGCCGAGAGTCAAGTTATTGAAAAAATTTCACAAACTTCCAATTCCTTAAAAGAAGATGTTTTAAAGCCTGAGGGAATTTTATCTCATTTATTAGAAGGACTTGAATTTCCTAACTTAAGTTTTAATGAAACTATGGAAATTCCTGTTACATTTGTTAAATTTGCTAATGGTGAATTTAAATCAGAAATTTTGGAAACCATAAGAAATAAAGATATTTTTATTGTTCAAGATGTTTCTAATACTTATCCGGTTTATGTAAATAATAACGAAAAAGTATTAATGACAATTAATGATCATTTGATGAATTTGATGACTACAGTGGATGCATGCATGCAAGCTAAAGCTCGCTCTGTGAGTGTTATTGTACCTTCTTATCCTTATTCTAGACAAGATAAGAAACATTCAAGAGAAGGATTAACGGCAAGTCTTTTTGGAAGATTTTTGGAGGAATTGGGCGTTAAACATATTTTAACACTAGACATTCATTCAAAAGCGATTGAAAATGTTTTTAGAAAAACATGTTTTGAAAATTTAAATGCATCTTATGAAATTTTTTGTGCTTTAGCTGAGCTAATAGATATTAAAGATTCAAATTTGGTAGTTGTTTCTCCTGATACTGGAGCTGTTAATAGAAATAAGTTTTTTGCATCTAATCTTAAGAGACCTTTAGCTTTGCTTTATAAAGAAAGAGATTATTCAAAAATAGCACATAATGTTAATGATTCTAATATTTCTATTACTAAGCTTTTAGGAGATGTTGAAGGGAAGAATGTTTTTATGAGTGATGATATTTTAGCTACTGGTGGAACTTTTATTAAGGCTGTGAAATTGCTAAAAGGAATGGGGGCAAAAAAGATTATATGTGCAATAAGTTTACCATTTTTTAATGGGGATGCAATTAGGTATTTCGATAAGGCTTATGAAGAAGGTTATTTTTATAAAATAATTGGGACAAATGCTGTTTATCATGATGATAAACTTATCAGTAAACCTTGGTATTATGAATCTAATGTTGCGCATCTTTTTGCTGGTGCAATTCTTGCAATTCACAATAGAGTAAGCTTTCAAAAGCTTCTTGATAGAAGTCATGATATTCAAGAGTTGATTTCTAAGAGTTAATTTTATGAATGTACTTAGTATTGATATTGGTACTAGTACTTTGAAGTCTGCTTTAGTTAATTCACAACATGGAGTTTTAGAGTCTTTTGATGTAAATTATTTTGATTACTTTAATGTTGATTTTGAAAATTTTGATTTCAAAATATGGATTTTTGCTTTAAAAAAGGTAATTTCTAAGTTTAGATATAAACAAATAGATTGTATTTCTATTAGTGGTATTTCTCCATGTTTAATAGCTCTTGGTCCAGATTTAGTTCCTTTAGAGGTTTTACATTGGAATTCTTCTAAAGTGGTTGGTAACTTTAGCGGAAAATCAGCTTTTTTACCATTTGTTCTTAGTACTATTGAGAGGGGCATTTATGATAAGGTTAGATATTTTGTATCTTGTTTTGAATATTTTATTTATTTGCTCACAGGTAATCTAATTACAAGTTATCCAAATTTATCTTATATTCCTTTTATTTGGGATGATATTGAAATAAGTGAATATAATCTTGATAAAGATAAATTTCCTCCATTTTTAAGGATGGGCACAAGTGTTGGTAAAGTTACTAATAGTGCCAGTATTGAGTTTGGAATACAAAGTGGAATAGAGGTTATTAATGCTGGAATAGATTATTTAAGCGTACTTATTGGAATTGGGGCATTTTTTCCTGGAGTTATATCCAATAGAACAGGTACAAGTGAAGGATTTAATTTTGTCTCAGATGAATGTTTACCTGGCTTTTCTTTGGCATATCCTTATTTTTTAGATAATTTGTTTATTATTGGTAAGATAATTCCTTCTGGATATTTGTTACAATTATTTAAAGATAAATTTTTTAGGAGTAATAAGTCTTTTAAAGAATTTTTTGAAGAAATTGCTAAGGTGTATAATCTATGTGATGTTTATTTTTATTTAAACAAAAAAGAGCTTTTCTCTGATCGTATTTTAATAGATTCACAAATAAGAGATGATTTGAGTAAAGGTATTGTTGGAAAATTAGAAAATTCTTTACAGATAGTGATTGCAATTCTTGAGTCTTCTTATTTTTCCTTTTACAATAGAATACTTCAGCTTAAATCCTTGAAAAAAGATGTTTTAGATATTTTTGTTAGTGGTTCTAATTCTGATAATTCGTTTTTAAATGAGTTAAAATCTAATATTATTGGTAGAGATTTAAAGGTCTTTGAATTTAAACATTCTGAGATCATTGGTAATGCAATCTTAGCTTTTTATTGTTTAAAAGAGTTTGATAGCTTAGATGAGGCATTTAAAAAGATTGCTAAATGTAAGAAAGTGATATCTTTTAATGCTAGTGTTCATGATATTTATTTGGAGAAATATCATAAGTATATTTCCAATTTTAATTTATTTGTTAATAGTTAATATATAAGCGTCCTTAAACTCATTTAATCCTAGTATTTTTTTGAGATCTAGTTTTGCTTCTGATATAGTTTTGTAAGGTCCAGATCTGACTCTATATATATCTTTTTTATTTACTGTTGCTGATTGGATTTTTGCATGTATTTTATATTTAATTAATTCTTGAATATTATTATCAGCAGAAATAGGATCTGAGAGTGATGCAAATTGTATGTAATATTCTTTTTGAGGTTTATATTTATTATCTTTATTTTCAGATTTACTATGTTTGTTTTTTTCTTTTTTAATTTCTTTGTTTGTTTTAATAGTTACTTTTGATGTTTGTGGTGTTTTTTCTTTGGAGTTTATTTTGTCAACTTTTTGTTGATTTATTACTTGTGATTCTTTTTCATTAATAATTTTTTTATTATTGTTGTTTATGCTATTACTTAAGCTTTTATCTTTTTTGCTATCTTTCGTTAGGTCAATTATAATTTCATTTGGTTTGTCAGTTATTGATAAAGTTTCTTCTGGGCTTTCATTTTTTATTTCTTCTATAGTTTTTTCATCTTTTATTTCTTGTAGGACAATATTTTTACCTGCGATGTCAGAGGCTAGGTTTTTATTTGGAAAGAAAATTATTATTCCAAGAAATATTATTGTACACACAGCTACAATTGAAGTTAATGCTACTAAAAATCCTTTGCTATTATTTTCATTAAAGTCTTGCACTATATTACCCCTTTCATTTTTGTCCTAATCTTTTTTTCTAGATATTTATAGCTCTTATTGTTAATTATATTTATTATTTTTGAATTTAGAATATTTTTATTTAAAAAAATATTTTCTTGTTGTTTAAGGATATTTATAATTAAATTTTCATCAATGTTTCGGTTTGATATTAGCCTGTGTTTTATTATCTCGTCATTTGCTTTTATCATAAATATGTAATTGCAAAACTTTGCAAGATTTAATTTAAAAAGTAATGCTGCGTTTATTATGAGTTTATTAGATGTGCTTTGTAATATAGCTTGTTCTACTTTCTTATATATAATAGGATGTGTTATTGCTTCTAATTTATCTAGTTCTTTTCTATCTTTAAATACAAGATTTCTCAGTTTTGCTCTTTCAATTTCATTTTGATTATTTAATATTTCTGTGCCAAATGTATTCACTATTTTATCTTGTTTTAATTTTAAAATTATGTGCCCAATTTTATCCACATTTATTTCTTTAAAATTATATTTATTTTTAATGATTTTAGAAACGGTATCTTTGCCTGTTGATATTCGTCCAGTGATGCCAATTATTATTGATGTATTTCTCCCCATGATTTTCCAGTCTCAATATTTGTTTTTAGAGGGAGTTTTAAAGGATACGCATTTTCCATTAGTTCTTTTATTATTACTTTGGCTTCTTCACATTCTTGCTTAGGAGATTCGATTAGCATTTCATCGTGTACTTGTAATATTATTTTTGACTTAAGATTTTTACTTTTGAATTCGTTATATACCTTGATCATTGCTATTTTCATTATATCAGCAGCGCTACCTTGGATTATACTGTTTATTGCTATTCTTTCAGCGCCCGAGCGTTCTGTATAATTTTGGCTATTAATTTCTTTTATATATCGTCTTCTCTTTAAAAGAGTTTCGCTATATCCATTTTTTCTTACAAACTCTATTTGATCTGTTATAAAAATTTTTGTTTTAGAATAAAGGTTAAAATATGAATCTATGAACTTTTGTGCTTCTTCTCTTTTAATTGATAATTCTTGTGATAGTCTATAAGCTGACATTCTATAAATTATTCCAAAATTGATTGATTTTGCTATTCTTCTCATAGAAGATGTTACTTTATCTTCATCTACTTTAAAAAGCTGGGATGCTGTTTTTGTATGAATATCTTTTTTGTTTTTAAATGCTTCAATTAATGTTTCGTCCTCTGAGAGATGTGCTAATATTACAAGTTCAATTTGTGAATAGTCAGCTGAAATAAAAATATTACCTTGTTCAGGTTTAAAAGCTTCTCTTATTTTGCGTCCTTTTTCATCTTTAATTGGAATATTTTGTAAATTGGGAGCATTACTTGAGATACGGCCCGTTGCTGTTTTTGTTTGTATAAAGTTTGTGTGTATTTTATTTGTTTTTTCATTTATGAATTCTATTAGATTCTCTGTATACGTGTTTTTGAGTTTTAAGAGTTGTCTGTGTTGTATGATTTTTTCTATAGATTCATGCTGACCTTTGATTGCTTCTAATACTTTAATATTTGTTGAGTTTTTATTGACATTTTGGGGTATTTTTAAATTTAATTCCTTAAATAAAACTGAATACAGTTGTTTGCTTGAATTTAGATTAAATCTAATACCTATACTTTCTATTATATCATTTTCAATTAATGTTAATTCTTTATCAAGTTCATGACTATATTTCCTTAGATAATCTTTGTCAAGGTAAATTCCATTTTCTTCCATTTCTGTAATTACATTGCTAAATGGCATTTCAATCTCCATCATTAGACTTTCACAGTTTTTTTCTTTGAGTGTTTTTTTAAAAATTGTAAATAATCTAAAAGTAATGTCTGCATCCTCAGCAGCGTAATTGGAAACTATGTCAATAGGTATATCTTTTAAGGTACTATTTTTTGTCACTATTTCTTCGTATTTAATATTTTTGTGCATTAAATATTTTTCTGCTAGAAAATCAAGTGATGTTTTTATATTTGGGTTAATGATATATGCTGCTATCATTGTATCAAAGTAAGGAGGAATTATATTAAATCCATGTTTTTTCAGTATTTTATAATCGAATTTATAGTTTTGACCAATTAATTTAGGTTTTGTTTTAAAGAATTCATTGAATTTTTGTATTACATATTCTTTTTCAATATAGTTTTTTTCTTGAGATTCTATGGGAATATAATAACTTTCAAATTCTTTAAATGCAACTGAAATTCCGATTATTTGTGCTTCATGAACTTCAAGTGAAGTTGTTTCTGTGTCTATTGCTACGTAGCTTGCATTTTTTAGTTTTTCTATTAATGAGTCAAGTTGTTCTTTTGTTAATATTGTTTCATATTTGATATTTTCTTCTTGTATTGTTTTAAGATTATTTGAGTATGATGTTGTTTCTAAAATATTTGTGTCTAATTGATTTAGCTTAGTTGTATTTGTTTCAAAAATTGATCTTTGTGTTTGATTTGAAATATTTCTTTTTTTTAGTATGTCTTTGTAAGATTTAATTAGAGTTGTTGCAGAGTATTCTTCAAATAATAAAATAATGTCTTCTTTAAGATTTTCTAATTTAAATGTTTCAAGTGATGGTAGTTTTAGATTTTCTACAAGAGTGATAAGTTCATAACTTAAAAAGGCATTTTCTTTCTCTCTTAGTAGTATTTCTCTGTATCGATTATTAATAGAATCTAAATTTTCATATATTCCATTTAATGTTTGAAATTCATTTAGTAGCTTGATTGCTCCTTTCTCTCCAATTCCTTTAATGCCTGGTATATTATCTGATCTGTCTCCAACTATGGATAGATAACTTTTGATTTGGGATTTATCTATTCCAAACCTTTTCATTACATAATCATTATCCATTTCTACGAAACTACTATTCTCAATTTTTAATATTTTGATTTGATTTGACATCAGTTGTAAGAGATCTTTATCTGGAGATATGATATAAGTTAAATAATTATTACTTTCTGCTTTTTTTGAAAAGCTAGCTATTAGATCATCAGCTTCATACCCTTTTACCTCAAACATTGGGATGTTTGCTTTTAGTAAACCTTCTTTTATCCAATAGATTTGAGGAATTAAATTATCTGGTGGAGCTTCTCTTGTTGCTTTATAGCTTGGGTATTTTTGTTGTCTAAATGTTTGTGTTTCTGAATCAAAAGTTACAATTAAACTTTTTGGATTTTTCTCTTTAATTATGAAAAAAAGAGTTTTAAAAAATCCAATAAATGCATTAACATTTTCTCCTTTACTATTTATTAAAGGATTATTTTTCATTACATGATAGCTTCTAAATATTATATTTAAAGCGTCGATTAAATAAATTTCTTTCATATTTTGACATCTACTGCAATTGTTCTTGTATAACTAAAAAGATTTTGAGGAAATTGAATCTTTGGAATTGTTGTCTTTTGATCAAAGAGATTTTGTAAAGTTTTGCATATATTTTGGTATTGAATGCATATTATTTCTTTTAATAAATTAGTCTCTGCAATTAATTTTTCAATTTCTTCTTGTTTTTGATAGTTTTTTTTTAACCATGAATTTATAGTGATATAATAATTATTGATTGAATTGATGATTAAATCTTTTCTAGGATTTGTAATGTTTAATATATTTACTTCTTTCTTAATTTCTTGATTTTCAAATTCTAAAATTGTTTTTAGATTGTTTAGTTCAAATATTAGCTCTTGTAAATATATTTTTAATGTTCTGTTAACTGACAATGTTAATTCCTAATTTTTTGGTAATAATATGATTATCTTTTTTAAGTAGTGCTTTCCAAGCTGTATTTAGATTTTTTAGGTGTTTTAAAACTTCTTCAATATTATCTTCGATATTCTGTTTAAATACAACATTTTCTAATGTTTTATTTAAGTGGGAGTATATTGATAGCAAATTATTTGCAATATCTCCACCATCTGCAAAATTTAATGTTGACATTAATTCAATAATGATATCTTGTGCGTGGTAAACTTTTGCATCCGCTTTTGTTATATTGATAAAATCTTCACTTTTATAAAGTTCTTTAGCTATTTCTAAATCTTGTATTGCTTTGTCGTAAAGCATTACCAATATTGATATGGAGTTTGATGTATTGATTTGTGTTTTTTTATATATGTGTTCTTTTGTTAGCAATAATTTTCCCCTAGTTGAGTTTTTTTATTTGTTCTACTATTTGTTCTTCTTTAAAAGGTTTTGTAATGTATCCTTTTGCTCCAAGCTCCAAGGCTTTTTCGATTAGTTCTTGTTTTCCAAGTGCTGTAACCATTAATACATTCATCTTTCTTGCAAGTTTACTGTTAACTTCATTTATTTTCTCAAGAGCTGTAATACCATCCATACCCATCATTGTTATGTCAAGAGTTATCAGATGAATTTCTTCATGCTTTTCAAATTCTTTAATAGCTTGAATACCATCTTCTGATTCAAAAAATTCATTAAAGCCCAATTTTTTTAAAATCTTAATTAAATTCTTTCTCATAAAGATAGAGTCATCAACTATCAAGGCTTTCTTTTTATTTGTTTCCAAATCTTACTCCTTATTTGATTTTAACATAGCATAGTTTTTAATAGCACATTAAAAATCATCAATATCAATAACTTTATATACAAAGTAAAATAAAATAATCTATTTTTTATTTTACTTTAGATTTTAAGATTAATGAGTTTATTACTCAAGGTTTTAACTTAAAAAATTTATGTTTTTATTTATAATTTATTGATTTTTTTTTAAAAGTTTATAAATTTGCTTAAATTTTATATTTTTATTTTTGTTATTTTCAGTACAATATTGATTATTGTTATTTACATTATTTTGTTAAAATATATTGTGAATTACTAATTAGTTTCAATTTCATATTTATGAGCAAAGATATTAAAGCTGAAATTTTAAATTTGAAAAATATCATTAGAAAATGGAACAAAGAGTATTATATTGATTCTTCACCTAGTGTGGATGATTTAGTTTATGATAAAGCTCTTTTACGACTGCAATATTTAGAAAAAAAGTATCCTGAATATAAAACATTAGATTCTCCAACCCTTAGATTTGGGAGTGATCTCTTAAATAGTTTTGAAGAAGTAAAGCATGATTTTCCTATATTAAGTTTGGATAAAGCTTATGATATTAAAGAATTATTATTGTGGGTTAAAAAAATACAGTTAGAGGGTTCTAAAGTGGGATTTTGTAGTGCCATTTCAGTTGAACCCAAAATTGATGGATGTTCAATTGTTCTTTATTATAAAGATGGCATACTTCAAAGAGCTTTAACTAGGGGAGATGGGAGAGTGGGAAATGATGTTACTGAGAATGTACGAACAATTAAAAATGTTCCTTTAAGTATTGATGAAAAAGTTGAATTAGCTTTGAGAGGTGAAATTTATATTACCAAGGCAAATTTTTTAAAGATAAATCAGATGTTAAAAACTCCTTATGTTAATGCTAGAAATTTAGTCTCGGGTATACTGAGGAGAATAAATAGTAGTGAAGTTGCTAATTTTCCTTTAGATATTTTTGTATATGATATTTTATATTCTTGCCTGAAACTGAATTTGGGTCATGATGCGTTTGATAAACTTAAAAAATTTGGATTTAAAGTTAATCCTTACTGTGCATTTTTTGATGGTAAAAATTTAGAAGAAGATATTATTAGTCATGTAAAGAAGATAGAAGGTCAAAGAAATTCTTTTGAGTATGAAATTGATGGTATTGTGCTAAAAGTTGATAATTTTTCTTTAAGAGAGATCTTAGGATATACTGCTCATCATCCCAAGTGGTCAATAGCTTATAAATTTGAATCTTTTACAGGTTTAAGTAGAGTTGTTGATATATTTGTTCAGGTTGGTCGTAGTGGAAAAATTACTCCTGTTGCACATGTAGATAAAGTGCTTATTGCTGGGGCTTTTATTACTAATGCAAGTTTGCATAATCAAGATTATATAGATTTTCTTGGTTTAAATATTGGAGATATTGTTTCAATTTCAAGACGTGGAGATGTTATTCCAGCTGTTGAATTGGTGGTAGAAAAGCTTACGGTAGGTAATTTTAAAATTCCTGATAGTTGTCCTTCATGTCAAAGGACTTTGATAAAAGAAGGATCACATCTTTTTTGTATAAATAAATTGTGTGCTTGTAGAATAATTGAGCAGATCAAGTATTTTTGTAGTAAGAAGTGTATGAATATTGTGGGACTTTCAGGGAAAACAATTGAGTTCCTTTGTAAAATGGATTTTATATCTTCAGAAATTGAGCTTTACACTTTTGATTTTGATAGGCTTATTAATCTAAGAGGTTTTGATATTAAAAGAATTAATAATTTAAAACGTTCAATTGAAGAGAGTAAAGGTCGACCATTTAGAAAATTACTTCTTAGCATGGGCATTAAAGAACTTGGAGCAAATACAATATTAATGCTATTGAATAACAACTTAAACTCATTTGATATAATTAGTACTTTGTGCAAAAATAGAGAGGCTGCTCTTGAAGAACTTTTAAAGATTAAGGGGATTGGGCGAAATATAGCTTTAAATATTATTGAGGCATTTAATGATAAGATTATTATTGATAAGTTCAATTTTTTAAAAAAATTAGGGTTTGCTATGAAAGAGGATAATGCTAGTTCTTCTGTAGATACTTCTTTTTTAATGGGCAAAAAATTTTGCATTACAGGTTCTTTTGGGGATTATACTAGACATATTCTTGTTGAAAGAATTACTAGTAAAGGTGCTACTTTTAAAGATTCAGTTACTAAGAGTTTAGATTTTTTGCTTGTTGGAGATAATCCTGGGTTAAAAGTGTCTAAAGCCAATAATTTAGGCATTAAAATTTTTACTCTTTCTGACATAATAAGTTTTATAGATTTGAATGATTAAATTTATTTTATTATTCTTATATTTTTGAATTCCAATATTAAATTTTTGTATAAAGTCTGTATATCATTTATATGATCTATTTGTATTAAGTTTCTGAAAAATTTTTCCTTTTGTTTTAATGATGGATTGATAAAATAGTTTTTAACCTTATATTTTGGGATTAGTTTATAAATTTCTTTTGCCCTGTGTAAATTTTTTGTTGGTTCTATTTCAATGTAATATCCTTTAGATTTTTTAAAATCAAATTCATTACTTTTGTCTTTAAAATCATAGTTATTTGAATGTGTATCTGGATATATTTTAAAATTAGCAGATTTTATTACGGGATTTTCATTTGGTAGTTTTGTATTGTTAGAGCAAAATTCATTTTTTGTTCGTTTTAAGTCTGTGTTTTCTTTTTTGAGGAGATTTTTATTTTGATATTTTTCAAGTTTTCCTTGAAATGTTAAAATAGCACTTTCATTGTCAACTAGTCTTTGACTTAATTCATTTATTTGATCTTCTTTTTTTTGAATTCTATTTTTACTTTCTTTGTATAATTCTTCATTTTTCTCAATTTTGTCTTTTAGTATATCTATTGCTTTTTCTAGTGAAGATAAGCTGTGTTCGATAGTTTGAAAATTATTATAGTTATTATTTTGTGACTTGATTAACTCTTTTTGAAGTGTTAGTAATTTGTCTTCATTGTTAATAATTTTGTCATCAAGTTCATTAATTTTATTGGTCTGATTGTCAAGTAAGTTTTTGTTAATGTTGATTTTGTTATCAAGTTCATTTATAGCTTGTATTTTTGCATCAAAATACTCTTGTTGTGGGTTATACAACATTTCATGTGTATTTTCCTCAGGTGGATTTTCAAGTGGATAGTCATATTCTTCATCTGACATATATTCATTTTGATTTTTTTCATATTCTTCATCATTGTTATGAATACTATTGTTTACTTGAGGAACATTGTTATTAAATAAATTTTCTTTTGTGATAAGTAATTTTTTTATATTTTCAATTTCTTTTTTTAAACTTTTTGCTAGGTTTGTGTATTCTGTATTTGTGTTTTTGATTAATTTTAGGTTTAATTGATTTAAAAGATTTTCTATATTTTGTATTTTTCGTTCATAATTTTTGATTCGAAATTTTAAATTATCTATATTTTCTATAAGCCAGTCATCTAAATTTTCTTGTTCTGAGTAGAAATTTTGTGCGTTTAAAATTTGTGGATGTGTTAACTCTTTGCTTATTAAGATATTATTTGTTTCTTGTGTGTTATTTAATATTTGAGGTTGTGTTGAATTTTTAAGTTTAAATTCATTGAGTTTTTTGTTTAATTTATTTAAGTTTTTGTTTTTTAGGATTTGATCGTTTGTTGATTGAATCACCTCTTCTTTATTACTAAAGTCTTCGTTAAAATCTTCTTTTGGAATATAAATTTTTGAGTAATTTATTATGTAATTAGTCGTATTTCCTTGAGTTGTTTCAAAGAGTAATGTGTATAAGAAAAGAATAAAAATTTTAGATAACATTGGATTGTCTTTTTACCTTTATCCATAATTACTTCATTTATATTGTTTGATATTGTGTTTACTCTTGATACTACCATAGTTTTTAAAATTTATCAAAAGAAAATTCATTGTTATATTTAATTAAACAATATACATAATGTGAATATGATAGCTTTATTGTTTTTTAAATAAAGCTCTTCTATATAAGACTTGTGCTTTAATTTTTAATTGTAATTTATTGCGCAAATTATTTGATTGTGAATATTTTTATGTTTTTATTTTTAATAGCAATTTTGTTGGTATTGTGCCATAATGATACAAACAGAAGATAAGTTATAAAGTTTTGACTTATTATTTTACTTAATTGCTTATGAAGATAGAAAATATGGATGAAGTTTTTGCTTTACCAGTTTGTTGTAATATCAAGAATGCTGTTATTGATGATTTTAAGCTTTTAGATGAATATAAAGATCGAGTTTTTAATATAAGTTATAAAGATAATATTAGTTTGAAGTTGATTGATATTGTTGATTTTAATGAGTTTAATCTAAAACTTTTTGATAATAAAATAGATTTTGAAGGGCAGATTCCTTTAATTTTATATTCTGATAGATTGGATTCTTTGTTAGAAGCAGAAGAAAGCATTGTTTTCAAACTAAAAGCTATTGAAGATGAGGAGCATAATGTTGCTTCTAATTTCAAGTCAAAAGAAAATAAAGAGAATGATGAATTTAAAATTCATCATTCTCTTTATGAATTTTCAGAATATTTAAATTATTGTAATGATGTCCTTTTGGTTAGGGTATGCTTTCAAAATGATATTTTAATCATTGATGCAGACCTTGATAATATTAAACTAGTCAAGCAGATTATTAGTAATAATTTTTATATTGGTATGGATAAGATCATTATTAACCCTATTAATAATGATTGTGTTAATATTTTATTTTCTATTTCTTTTAATGCTGTTTTACAAGGTATAATAATTGCTAAGAAACTTGGGCAAAAGAGAGTTAATGTTCTTTATTATAAAAGGCATTTTTTAATGGCACAATCTTTGAGCTTAAAGTTTTCAGTGTTTAATTATCTATCAACAGAGAATAGAATTGCTAAGATTATTGTAGATATTGAAATTAATAGACCGTTAAATTTTCTTTATAAATTTTATTTTGACTATCTTAAGTATATTTTTAGTAATTTATTTTTTGATCTGTATATACATGTGAATTTTACGGAGACTAAGAGTAATACTGTGTTTTTTTATGACAATCATTTTTTATTTGGGGGATCTGTTTATAATTTTATTTATTCAAATTTTTATAATCTTGCAGTTAGTTTTTCACTTGAACCCCTTAGCTATTTACTTAGTTATGTTAAAAAAGAATATAGTGTTTTTGTAAAACTTTTTAAGGAGATGGATTTAAAAAATTCTATTATGCGCAAATCATCTTCTATGAGTTTAAATAGAAAATATAGTCTTTTTGATGTAAGAAGAAAGGGTATAGGATTTTCCTTGTTAAGTCTAGACTATGCTTTTCTAGGAGTTGAACAAACTGTTTCTATGAGTTTATACAAGGATAAATTGGATATATTTATTCCTTATAAGGTAATAGATGTTAACTTAATTAATTATTTAAAAAATATTTTGGCTAGAGCTTTTAATTTGTCTTATAAAAGTGTCAACTTTATTGTTAGTGATATTTTTAGAAATGATGTTGAGCTTTATAGTACTTTAATCAAAGAATCGTATTTTATTGAAAAAGAGGTTATAGCTATTAAAGATAACCTTGCTATGGTTATTGGTAAGGAAAATTTTAATGGTGAATATCCTGTTGTAGTTAGTCAAAATTTTGCTATAGATATGAATAAAAAGGTTAATGTTGCTTGTTCTTTGGAAATTGATATAGAAATAAATTCTTTTAATATTACATTTAGCAATGTAAATTTTTTTGTTGAAAATGGTAAGTTTGATAAACTTAGAATAAACAATAAAAGGGTATTTTCAATTTTTAGCGTTGCAGTTGCCTATGTTTTTGGAAATATTACTTATGATATTGTTGATTCTGTAGAGCTTGAATTTATTGAGGATGGCGAATTTATTTTTTCTTTTAGAGCAGTATTTATTGCATCTGTTTGTGCAATTAGAACAGCTTTAATTCAGGCTTTTGATTTTAATATATGTAAAACCCCTATTAATCTTAATGACATTCTAAATAGTTGGAGCGTACGAATTGATACTAATTAGCTTTAATTTGAATGGAGAGAGTCTTTCAAAAAGTGTTGAACTTCCTTTGAGTACCAGGGATCTTTTAATAAGTATTTTTTATTCAAATGAGATGAATTTGATTGAAAATATAAATAAAAAATTTTCTTTAGTGCTTTTAGATTTAAAACCTGTATATTCATTTCTAGTTCCAGCTTTTATGTTAAATGGGCGTAGCATCATTACTGTTGAAGGTTTGAAAAATACTACCTTTTATGAGTCTTTGTTGAATGTTTTATTGACAAATGATATTAGTTTTTGTGCAAATTGTTTTTCATCTAATGCATTATTATTTTATTATTTTTTAAAACATAAAGTTATAATTAGAACTGACATTTTAGGATATTATAATATACTTAAATGTTATTGTATTGATGTTAATACTTTTTTAGAGCTTTATTTGCGTTTAGAAGAATTAGAGAGAAAGTAATTGATGTGAGAGTATATTATCCAGAAAATTTTAATGCACTTGTTAGTTTATTTAATAAAAATTTAGATAATTATATAATTTATAATGAGATTGATTTTCATAAAAATATTGAGGTTTTTGTGAAAAAGGAAATTTCAGGTGATTTTTTTGTGATAAATAATTTTGAAAAATTTAATAAGGTTTTACTTAAGAGTAATTTTTTGGAGATGGGTCCATGCCTTACTTATGATGCAATATTGCAATTTGGTGAGAGAAATATTCCAAGACTATTTTATGAATTTATTTCAAGATTAAGTGATAGAATTTATCTTAGTAGTATTAATATTGCTAATGGATTTTATTATAAAAATACAGTTTTTGATTTATATCCTTTATTATTAAGTCTTGATGCTCATCTTGAGTTTAAAGATATTTCAACTAAAAAGACTTATACTTATAACGCTTATAGTATTAATAGAGATGATTATATACAGAATCGCAATACTTTATTTTTGAGTAAATTAAAATTTCCTATCACAAATTTGTGGAATAAGAGTTTTTATAGCAGAATATTTGTTGAGAATTTTTCATTTGATATTTTAGAAGAGGTCAATATTATTTTTGTTTGTGTGCTTTTAAATATTAAAAGAGATATTATAAGTGATTTTTTAATGAAAATATTTTACAATGACAAGGTTATTACTTTGCGAGATTTCCAGGTTTTACTTATTAACAAGTCTTTGCCCTTATCTATATTTGAGATTGAGGATTCGCTTAAGATGTTGGATAAAAGTATTAGGGATGCTAAAAACTTTATTTTAGGGGAGCGAAGTTTAAGACTTATAAAAAATTTTTATTTTGATATATTGTCTAATTTTTAATTTTGTAAAAATTGGTATTAATAAATAATTACTGATTTTTGGCATAGTTTTGATATAAAAGCAATAGAATTAATTTATCAATTTGTTTTTATGCATTATAATATTTATTTGTTAATAATTTAATCAAAAAATACATTAATTCAAATATAAGGGGCTTAAAGTTTATGGTAAAAAAAGAAGCTACAATTAAAGCTGTTAATGGCTTGCATGTTAGACCAGCGTCAACATTTGTAAAAAAGGCTAAAGAATATGCTAGTGATATAACTATTGAAGCTGATAATAAAACTGTTAATGGCAAAAGTTTATTTCGATTACAAACTTTAGAGTTATCTTTTGGTAAGAAACTTTTAGTTTGTGCTGAGGGTGATGATGAAGAGAAAGCTGCTGGAGAACTTGCTGAACTCCTTGAATCTTTTAAGGAATAGGTTTGGAAGGTTGATATGATTTTATCGGGGAAAAGAATATCTAAAGGGATAGGTATAGGAGAAGCTCTTTTTATTAAGAAAGATTTTGATAAACTATTTGATAAATCTAAGATTACTTCTTTACAAATTGATGATGAAATAAAAAAGTTTAATGATGCTAAGTTAAAGGCTATGTCTGTACTTCAAAGTCTTACAAAGAAGGCTGTAGCTCAATTTGGTGCTGATAAAGAAGGTATTTTTGAAGGTCAGATGTTAGTTATTGAAGATATTGAGCTTTCAGATTCTGTTATAAGTTTGATCAAAGATGAGAATTATTGTGCTGCTTATGCAGTGTATTTATCTTTCAAAGAATTAATTTCAGGGATGGAAAAATATACTGATAATTATTTAAAAGAAAGAGTTTCTGATTTTAAAGATATTAGGAATAGACTTATTGCAAGTATTTTAGATCAGGTTACTGATCTTTCTGAGATTGATAGAGATGTTGTTCTGATTACTGAAGAATTAACACCTTCTGATACGGTGCAAGTTGATTTAAGTTATGTTAAGGGATTTTTGACTACAGTTGGTGGTGAAACTTCTCATGCTGCCATTTTGGCAAGGACTATGGGACTTCCAGCGCTTGTAGTAGAATCTTTAGATATTGCAAAAATTAAAGAAGGTGAGAAGTTAATCATTGATGGAGTATCTTCAGTGATTATTAGTAGTCCTTCATTAAGTGAGCTTAATAAATATTCGGATAAAATATTAGAATATGAGAGGCATGAACAAGAGCTTTTTGCTTTAAGGAATCAGGATGCTCAAACAAAAGATGATGTTAAAATCTTGTTAAAGGCTAATATTGGAACTCCTGCAGATATTTGTTATGTTAATAAATATGGACTTGATGGAATAGGTCTTTTTAGGACAGAGTTTTTATACATGGAATCTGTAAAACCACCAACAGAGGACGAACAGTTTGAAGCCTATAAGCAAGTTGTAGAAACTATTGATAAAAAAGGTATTGTTACTATTCGTACTCTTGATATTGGAGGGGATAAAGAAATCCCATATTTTAATTTTCCAAAGGAAGATAATCCTTTTCTAGGATATCGTGCTCTTAGGATGTATATGGACTATGAGGATTTAATACAAAATCAATTTAATGCAATTTTTAGAGCTAGTCATTATGGGAAAATAAGGATTATGGTTCCGATGCTAACTAGATATGAAGAGATTAATATCATTAATCATTTTGTTAATAAAGCTAAGGCAAGCTTAAAATCTAGGAACTTGTCCTTTGATGAAAATTTGGAAGTAGGATGTATGATAGAGGTTCCTTCAGCGGCTTTAGTTGCTTCTGAATTTGCTGATAAGTTGGATTTCTTTAGTATTGGTACTAATGATTTAACCCAATATACTTTAGCTGTTGATCGAGGTAATCAGAATATATCAAGTTTATATGATAAATATAATCCTGCTGTTTTAAAGTTGATTAAGAATGTTTTAGATGCTGGAAATAGTGCTGGTATTGATGTTTCTGTTTGTGGTGAGCTTGGAGGAGATGAAGCTGGAGCTTTAATCCTTGTTGGACTTGGATTTAGATCTTTGAGTATGGTGCCTAGTTCTTCACTTAGAATTAAGTATTTGCTAAAAAAATATACAATATCTGACTTAAGTGAGTTGGCAAATAAAGTGTTAAATAGTAAGTCAGAATCAGAGACTTTAAAATTTTTAGATAAATATATAGGAGATTAACTTATGGGATTTTTAAATTTTTTTAAAAAGGCAGCTACTCTAGATTTAATGGCGCCTGTTAGTGGTAAGGTTATTTCAATTGACGGGGTTCCAGATGAAGCTTTTGCTGAAAAAATAGTTGGAGATGGAATTGCTATTATGCCAACTGGAAACGAGTTAGTTGCACCTTGTGATGGTAATATTGGTAAAATTTTTAAAACCAATCATGCTTTTAGTCTTGAAACTAAAGAAGGTATTGAAATTTTTGTACACTTTGGCATTAATACTCTTAATTTGAATGGAAAGGGATTTACAAGGGTTGCTGAAGAGGGTATGAGTGTAAAAAAGGGAGATATTATTATTAGGCTTGATCTTGAATATTTAAAGACTCATGCTGAATCAGTAGTTACTCCTGTTGTTATTGCAAATTCTGATGAAGTTTCAAGCATTGAATATGTGTTTGGAAGACTTGATGATGGTTCTGAATATACATTACTTTCTTCTATTGCTTTAACTGAGGAAATTAAAAACAAGATATCTCAAACTAAGTTTGTTGAAGCAGGTAAAGATGTAGTGCTTAGAATTAAAAAGTAAGTTCACAGCTTTATATACTGTGAACTTAACTTTTATTATATAGTTTTTTCTACTATTTCATTTATAATTTTTATGAATTGACTTGGATTTTTATTTGGCAAACCTGAAGTTATCATTGCTTCTTCAAAAAGGATAATGCTTATTTTTTCCAAATTTTCATCATCTAGATTTTTTAGGTTTTGAATGATTTTATTGTTTGGATTAAGCTCAAGGATAGGCTTTGTTTCTTTAACTTCTTGTCCCATTGATATCATGATTTTTTGCATTTGATAAGTGGGATCAGTGCTGTCAATAATTATTGCTGATGGTTCTTGTGTTAGAGTTGCTGAGAGTGATACATCTTTGACATGATTTTTAAGTATTTCTTTTACTTTATTTAGAATATCTTTAAATTGTTCTTCCATTTGTTTGAAATTTTCATCTTTTAATTCATCGCTTGTTTCGTTTTTGTTTATTGCTTTTAATTTTATTCCATCGTATTCTGTGATGAAGTTTAAAATTGCCTCATCAAGTTCATCGTCCATTATAAGAGTTTCATATCCCTTTTCTTTATAAGCAGTTACTATCGGATTAATTCTAAGTATATTTTCTTTACCACCAGTTATATAATAAATACTTTTTTGGTTCTCAGGCATTCTATCTTTATATTCTTTTAATGATACAAAGCCATCTATATGAGAAGATTTAAATCTAATTAAGGATACAAGCTTATTTCTGTTATCAAAATCTGAATAAACTCCTTCTTTTAAACATCTTCCAAATTCTTTAGAGAATTCATTAAATTTGGAAGGATTGTTTTCGCTTAGCTTTTCAAGTTCGCTTAGTATTTTCTTTACAGAAGATGCTTTGATTTTAGATAATATTTTGTTTTGCTGTAAAATTTCTCTACTTACATTTAGGGGCAAGTCTTGACAATCTATTATACCCTTTATGAACCTTAAGTAATTTGGTAGTAAACTGTCTGCAGAATCTGTAATAAAGATTCTGTTTATAAATAGCTTTACACCGGGTTTAGGGTTTGGATAATATAGATCATAGGGAGCTTTACTTGGAACATAAAAAAGGTTTGTGTATTCAATACTCCCTTCGGCTTTTGTATGAATATGTATTAATGGATTTTCATAATCAAAGGTTAAGTTTTTATAAAATTCGTTGTACTCTTCATCAGTGATTTCATTTTTATTTTTTATCCAAATTGCTGTAGTATCATTTATTTTGTCTTCTTTTTCTTCCAATCCTTCTTGTTTTCCATCTTTCATTAAAGGTTCTGTGTACTTAATAAAAATAGGATAACTAATGTGATTTGAATATTTTTTGATAGTTTCTTGAAGTTTCCATTTATTATTGTATTCAGTTCCTTCTTCATTTAGATAAAGAATTATTTCAGTTCCAATTTCATTTTTTTCTGCTTTGTCTATTTCATATCCTGTTTTTCCGTCACTAGACCAAATATAGGCAACTTCTTCTAAGGCTTTTTTTGTTATAACCTCGACTTTTTCTGCTACAATAAAAGCACTGTAAAATCCAACTCCAAATTGTCCAATTAAACTTGCATCTTTTTTTTCGTCTTTTTTTAAGTTATTTATAAATTCTTTTGTTCCTGATTTTGCAATTGTACCAAGATGATTAATTAGGTCTTCTTGGTTCATTCCAATTCCATTATCTTTTATTGTAATAGTTTTCTCATTGAAGCTTATTTCTATTTTTGGATCTAATTTGATATTTTTAAATTTTTCATCTGTTAAGTTTAAAAATTTAAGTTTGTCAATTGCATCAGAAGCGTTTGATATTAATTCTCTTAAAAATATTTCTTTATGAGAGTAAAGAGAATGTATGATTAAGTAAAGCAAATCATTAACTTCTGTGTCAAAATTTTTTTTCATAAAATTCTCCTATTGTGCATTTGTTTTAATCTTTACTTTTTTTATAATATAACATAATCTAAGAATAATGAATAAAATGAATTTGTCCAGAAATAAATTAGTGGCAGAGGATAATATGATGGATATTGGTATTTATGGACTAGGAGTTATGGGCAGTAATTTGGCATTAAATATTGCTGATAATGGTTTTAATGTTTCTGTTTATAATAGAGATAATGATAGGACAGAGATTTTTATTACAAGTAATGCTCATAAAAAGATTAATGGATTTAAAGATATTAAGGCTTTTATTGGGAGTTTAAAAAAGCCCAGAAAAATTATTTTGATGATATCAAGCTTTGCTGTTGATGAAGTTATTAAACAAATTTTACCTTTAGTTGAAAAATTCGATATTATTATTGATGGTGGAAATTCTCATTATAAGGATACTATGAGAAGGGAGCAAGAACTATCCTCTTATGATATTTATT
This sequence comes from Borrelia sp. HM, assembly GCF_019669085.1. Taxonomy (NCBI): domain Bacteria; kingdom Pseudomonadati; phylum Spirochaetota; class Spirochaetia; order Spirochaetales; family Borreliaceae; genus Borrelia; species Borrelia sp. HM. The sequence continues at coordinate 582,630 of NZ_AP024401.1, forward strand.
TTATTGGACTTGGAATGTCAGGAGGTGAGAGTGGTGCGCGATCTGGACCTTCTTTGATGTATGGTGGGAGTAAAAAGGTTTATGAATTAATTGAGCCTATTTTGAATAAGATAGCTGCAAAGACAAGTTCAGGAGATATTTGTTCTGATTATGTTGGTGAGAATGGGGCTGGTCATTATGTCAAGATGGTTCATAATGGAATTGAATATGCAGATATGCAGCTCATTGGCGAAGCATATTTTTTTATGAAGAGAGCTTTTAATTTAGATAATTTAAGAATTTCTGAGGTATTTGAAAAGTGGGGAGAAGGAGACCTTTCTAGTTATTTGATGGAAATAACATCAAAAATTTTAAAATATAAGGAAAATAATGAATATTTACTTGATAAGATTTTGGATGTTGCAAATCAAAAAGGAACAGGAAAGTGGTTATCAATTGAGGCTTTTCATCTAAATGTGCCTGCAAATTTGATTTTTGAATCTGTATTTGCAAGGTTTTTATCTGGATTGAAGCATGAGAGAGTAATTGCTAGTGACATTCTTAAAATGGATTTAGATTTAATTAAATTCGATCTTAGTGATTGGATTTTGGATCTTTATTATGCTCTTTTAGTTACAAAAATATTAGCTTATTCTCAAGGGTTTATGATGCTTAAGACTGCTTCTGCTAATTATGCTTGGGATTTAAATTTGGGAAAAATTTCTTTGATTTGGAGAGAGGGTTGCATAATTAAAAGTGTTTTTTTAGATAAGATTAAATTGGCTTATGATAAAAACCCACATCTTATTAATTTACTTTTTGATGATTATTTTTTAGATATAATAAGAAAACACCATAAATCTTTAAGGCGCGTAGTTTCTCAAGCTAGTAAAATAGGCATTCCACTCCCAGCATTTTATGCAAGTCTTTCTTTTCTAGATTCTTATTCTACTAATTACTTGCCAGCCAACTTAATTCAGGCTCAAAGAGATTTTTTTGGTTCGCATAGTTTTGAAAGGATTGATTCTAAGAGAGGTGAATTTTTCCATAGTACTTGGAAATAATTTAATAATAATAATATGTTATTATTGTCTTTTAAATATAATATTTAACGAATATTCCACCTACGATATTTGTTTTAAGTCCTGCATATATGTAATGATATGCAATAGATTTTGCATTTGACACAAACTCTATTGAAGGGGCTATTTTAGCTCCTATTTCTACTTTTGTTGTTAGATCATATAAAATAGCTATTGGAATTCTAAATCCAAATCCTGTTTCCATGTTTTGAAAGTTTGATTTGTACGATGATATGTGTATATGTACACCAATCCCTGTTCCAAGAGATAATTTTTCTATCAATGGTATTGTAAATATCAGGTCTATAGCTGAGAGTATAAACACATTAAAATTATATTTTTTTGATTTGAGTTTGGAGCCTGACATATTAATACCATTGGTTCCTCCATAGCCTATTTCAAGATCAATAAATGGAAATGACATAATGTAGTTTAATATAGGATTGCCAATGCTTCCTCCAAATCCTATTTTTCTATCTAAGTATGAACTTCTTCCAAATGAATTAACCCATATACCTAACGTTAGTATTACTATTAGCACTAATTGTTTCATTAAGTCCTCATCAATCAAGGTTTATGCATTATTATATGTTATTTTTAATAATTGATAAATTTTATAATAGAAAATTCTTTTTTAATTTGATTTTTTTTTGAGATTTTAGGTGCATATACTTATACTTTCTAAGTAAAAATCATCCATATTTTATATTTATAAATATAAGGTTAGTTTATTTTGCATAATTTTGATGATGAATAACAGCTTGATGGAAGGGGGGATATAATTTTATATATATTAATAATATACCTAGATTGTTTTGCTTAATTTATAAAGAGAAAAGCATTAATTTTACTTTTTCTCTTTATTGGATAAATTTGTTTTAATTATTTAAACCAAAAACGTATTCCCAGTGCTGCAAATATTTCCCATCTAAATCCAACTTTTTGGCTCCAAATATTGATTCCAAGGCCAGGTGCTAATTTTAAAAATACATCAAATTTTTTTTTGGTTATTGCAAGGTTCAAGATCAATGGTAATCTTGCCCCTAGACTTACTGGTCCATTAGTTGTATGGTTCTTTTCCCATTGTGATAGCCATATTGTCCCATAACTACCACATCCAACAGAAAAATCTAAGATATCTGTCCCTGCAAAGTTATTGTTTGTAGAAAATATATAATCTATTGCAAAAAAGAAAGTTTTCCAATCCTCAAAAAGGTTATTTGCTCCACTGTAGATACCAAGATCTACATCAAAATTCCAAATATTGAATTCTAAAACAATTGGGAATGGTAGTAAGATTCCTATGCCGAAATTACCTCTGGTTGTTGATTCTAGATTATGAGTTGTTGATTTGATATTTGTTATTGTCGTTGACTTTAGCTTTGTAATTGTTGATTCTAGATTTGCAAAAGCATATTTTGATAATAGCATGGACATTATTAGAATGAGTGTATGCTTTTTTATCATAAGTTTTTTCCTTCCTTTTTTATCATAAGTTTTGTGTTATTTTTTTTATTATAAATCTTAATCATAGATTTTCATAATTCATTAAGTTTGCAATTAAGATAAAAAAGTTTATTGATTATTTAGTTTTCTATTTATAGTGATAATATGGAAGTGAGTTGTCTTTTAGTAATATGCTTAATTTCACTTTTTTGCATAATTTCAATTGCTTGAAATAAAAGAGCAAATGATTTGTGATGATAGTTATATATAATAATATAGAATATATATATATTTTTTTTATATAATCTATTTAAGTAAAAAAGTATTTATGTTTTATTAGATTTAATTTTAAACACAATTTTTATTGTGGTTGATAGCTTAAACATTAGTTTATATTTGTGTTTGGTATTGAAATTTTTGATTTATAATTGATACATGACATTATATAAGGATATGTGGAGTTTGCATAAAATTGACTATTACTCTCTTTATAATTATTAATTATCTTAATTAAGGGGCATTTATGGAATTAAAAACCAATGTACAAGATAAGTTAAAGTTAAGTCAATATCTTTTATTTAGTTTAGATGAACTTTATGCGATTGAGATTAAGTATGTTGTTGAAGTATTGGAGTATACTAGAATATCAAAAATACCAAGGACCCCTGATTATATGGCAGGAATAATTAATAATAGAGGTAAAATAGTACCGATAATTGATATTAGAAAACAATTTGGTATGGAAGATCGTAAAGTTAATGATGATGGAATTAAAAAGAATAAAAACGTTAGTATTTCAAATATAATTATATTAACTTTGATATATGAAGGAAATGAATTAAATCTTGGAATTCTAGTAGATTATGTTAATGAGGTTCTTGAATTAAATCCATTTGATATTGATGATGCTCCAAAGCTTGGTACTGGATTTAATTCAAGGTTTATATCTGGGATTGGTAGAAATAATAATAGGTTTATTATTATTCTTGATATAGAAAATCTATTTGATATTAAAGAACTCTCAAAGTTTAAAAATACTACAGTCAATCACTCTGATTATGATTAATAGGAGTTTTTAGGTATTATGATTTATAAGCCAGCAGGGGAACTTGTAGTAAATAATATTTTTAAGGTTAAAGAAGACCTTTTAAATATTTTCAAAGAAATGAAAGAAAAAGAGACATTAATTATTAATCTTGCAAATGTAGAAAAAGTGGATGTTACTTTTATACAAATTTTGTATGCTGCCAATAAATATGCTAAAGATAAAAATCTGTTTGTAAAGATAGAATATCCATCTGATGAAGTTTTAAGTTCATTAATATATGGTGGATTTTTAAGTGATATTGAAGATATTGATAATTTAGATTTAGGGTGTAATTTAATTAAATTTTAGTTTTAGATATTTAAGGTCAGTGTATGAATAGTAATGATATGATTGATAAATTTAAAGATTCTTTTAAAGAGGAGTCTGTAGAAAATATTTTAGATATTGAGCAAGCACTTCTTAATATTGAATTTGAATCAGGCAAAGAGGTTATTAAATCTATTTTTCGAAATTTTCATACAATAAAGGGTAGTGCTGGTATGTTTGGATTTAATTTAACAGCTTCTCTTGTGCATGAAATAGAAACGATTCTTGACCCTATAAAGGAAGGCCGTAATTTATTTGATCAAAATATTGTTGATGCTACTTTGATGGCAGTTGATTTTATTCGAGAGCTGATTGAAGGTGATGAGGCTATTAGTGAGATTGCATATAAAGAGCGTGAAAAATTTTTAATAGACGAAATAAAAAAAGGGTTTGGACTTGGTGTTGATTTGGTTTTACCTGCTGTTAAAAAAGAAGAAGTCAGTTCTTCTAGTAATTTAAGTTCTCAAGGAGCTGTATTAGATACATCTTTAGAGGAATATAAATTTGAAGAAGAAGCTTTAAGTGTTGAGACTAAATTTTATAGAATTCTTTTTTTACCTTCAAGGGGAATTTTATTTCATGGGCATAAGCCAATCAATTTTTTAAAAAAATTATTAAATCTTGGTAATGGACAAGTTAGGGCTAGAGTGAAAAATATTCCTAATTTGGAGTTAATATCTGCTGATAATGTTTATGTTGAGTGGGAAGTTAAGTTAGAGACAGAAGAGAGTAAAAAGTCTGTAGAAGATATTTTTATGTTTTTAGATGCACAATCAAAATTTGTTGTTGAAGAAGTTGATATGTCTTATGAAATCCCTGAAGATTTAAAGCTTGATTCTTTAGTAGATAATTTAGATAAAGATATTGATGATGAGATATTTTCTAAGGAAAGGCAAATTTTATCACCATCAAAGGAAATACATAATAAAACTTCTCTTAAAGGCAATGTATTTAATTTGATTGATGATGCTGCAAGGAGTAAAGTCAATATTTCAAGTATTAAGGTTGATTCGAGGAAATTAGATCATTTGGTGAATCTTGTTGGTGAGCTTGTAACGATTCAATCTAAGTTATCAAAGGAAGCTGAGAATAGCAATCTTAATGTTTTAAATTCAATTTCAGCTGAATTTTCTTTTCTGATTAATGAACTAAGAGATTATACCACAGGACTTCGTACGGTTCCTATTGAAATTTTATTTGTAAAATTTCAAAGAATAATTAAGGATTTATCTGCTCAGCTTGGCAAGTCAATTTCTTATGATGTTCAAGGTGGTGATACTGTTCTTGATAAAAGTATTATTGAAAGGTTAAATGAACCTTTAATCCATTTGATAAGAAATTCAATTGATCATGGAATTGAGCCTGTTGAAGAGAGAGTAAAAGCAGGAAAAAATCCTAAAGGTACAATTAAGCTTTCTGCATATCAGTCAGGAGATGCTGTAATTGTTACTATTGAGGATGATGGTAAGGGCCTTGATAAACTTAAGATCATTAAGAGGGCTATAGAAAAAAATATAATATCTGAGGCAGCTTCAAAAATTTTGTCTAGTAAAGATGTCTATAATTTGATTTTTGAACCTGGGTTCTCCACAGCTGATGCTGTTACTAATATATCAGGGCGTGGTGTTGGAATGGATGTTGTGAGAACGCAAGTAGAGGCTCTTAGAGGTAATGTTGTTCTTGAGAGTGAATTTGGTAAATATACTCGAACAAAGTTGATTTTTCCTTTAACTTTGGCAATTATTGAAGGTTGGCTAATTAAAGTACAAGAAGAGCATTTTATAGTTCCTCTCTCTACTGTTGAATCTTGTCTTGAGGCAAATAAATTGGTTTCTAAAAGCTATGGACTTGAAAATAATGGTAGTGTTATGGATTATAGAGGGAGCATGATTAGTTTTATACGTTTGCGAGAGTTTTTTGGAATATCTGAAGAAAAAAGTTATAGTGAGTATGTTGTTGTTGTTAATACAAATAGTGGTAAAATAGGACTTATAGTGGATGAGATATTAGGGCAACATCAAACCGTTATAAAGACTTTAGGTAAAATTTATTCTAAAGCAGAAGGTGTTTCTGGAGCTACAATACTTGGAGATGGTAGTCTAGCACTTGTAATTGATGTTGATGCTTTAACTAAATCTATAAGATAGTATTTTTAAATAATATATTTGGGATTTTATAAGGTAGGGATTTATAGTAAAAAAGAGTAGTAATGTGAAGATATTAATAATTGATATTCAAGGTCTTATAAGGCAGGTTTTTGTTAAAGCTTTTTCTAATGATGCTAATGTTGAAATATTAAATCCTGGTTTTAATTCTTTAAACCTTATTAATGTTTTTTTGCAAAAATTTCCTAATGTGGTTATTGTTGATGAAAATACAGCTAAGTCGCACTTTGGGATTGCTCTTAACAATGTTCTTAATAATATTTCAATTCCCGTTGTTTTTATAACACAAAATGAGGTTTCTCCAAACTTTGGGTTTCTTGAATCTAAGCAAAATAGAATTAAATTAATAATAAATAAACTTAATTTTAAACTGACAATTAATTTATTTAGAAGTGATTATTTGGATTTAATAAAATCTGAAGTCGTAAAACTAGCTAATAATAAATTTGTTGCTTCTTTTGAACCCAAAATAATTAAAGCTCCCCATGATTTTTTTAGTCAGTCTGAAGATAAGAAAGCTGATACAGATACTTCTGGTATAACTAAAAATTATAGAGTCTCAGATGTTATTAATGTTGCGCCTAAAAATGATCCAGATGTTGTTTTAAAATATAAAGGTGTTATTAATAAAAATAAAACAGGAAAAGTTATTTTTGTTGGAGCTTCAACAGGTGGTACTGAGGCTTTAAGAGTTTTTTTAAAAATTTTTAAAAAAGACTCTCCTCCAATTGTTATTGTGCAACATATGCCAGGTGGATTTACAACATCTTTTGCCAGAAGTTTGAATAATGAACTTGAAATTGATGTAAAAGAGGCTGAAGATGGAGATATTTTAAGACCCGGTCTTGTAATAATTGCAAATGGTCATTATCATTTAATTGTGAAGTATGCTAATGGAAATTATTTTGTTAATTTATTAGATGGGCCCTTAGTTAGTAGACATAGACCTTCTGTTAACGTGTTATTTCGTTCTGCTGCTATGTATGCTGGAGAGAATGCTATTGGAGTTATGCTTACGGGAATGGGAGATGATGGTGCTTTTTGTATGCTTGAAATGAAGAAAAGTGGTGCATACAATATTGCGCAAGATCAGGCAACATCTGTAATATTTGGTATGCCTATGGAGGCAATAAAAATAGGTGCTGTAGATAAAGTCCTTCCTTTAAATAAGATATCGGAATATATTTTGAGGAGACCTTGATGGAGGATAATAATAAATTTTTAGATATTAATCCTCATATTGATAAATTAATTTCCGAGCTTGAGGATTTTAATAATCATTCAAAACAGATTTATACTAGTTTAAGTAAGTCAATTCCTAAATTAATAGAGAAAATTTCTAAAGATATTAAAGATTTATCTTTTAATATTGGTTTTATTTCTAATCTTGATATTGATAATGATTATTCTTTAAATAACTTTATTTCGAAAGTAATAAGGGTATTAGATGATTTTGTATCTTATTTCAATTCATCAGCTACGTTGCTTGAAACTCAGTTTAGCGTAATAAGGGATAAGGTTAAAGACATAGAGATTCTTGAAGATGTAATTGAAAAGATGAAAAAAAGTTCCATTGATATGGAAATAATGTCTATTAATACATTAACTGTTGCTATGAGGGCTGGAAGAGCAGGAGGTGCTTTTTCTTATATTACAAATGAGATTAAAACTTTGACCCAATCTATGATTAAGCAAGCAGATCAGCTTACTAGTAGAGGTAGAGATATTAAAATTGGACTTGATCGTTCGAAAGATCAGATACTTGAGAATAATATTGCAGAAAATCAAATTCTTGAAGAATTTAAAGATAATTTGGTTAAGAATATAGATGAGTTCTCAGGAGGAATAGGAGAAGTTATTGCCTTTTATGATAATATATTAGGCATACTTACTGATTTTAAATTTAAGTTTTTAAATGCTGTATCTTATCTACAGTTTCAAGATAGACTTACTCAATCTTTGTACCATTTAAATATTATGTATTCAAGTGTTGATGTGTTAAGATTTAAAGACATAAGTGAAATTCAAAAATTAAAAGTTTTATCTGTTTTTACAGATTCATCTAAGATGATAATTAAAGATGTTATTGCTAAATTGGATGAGAATTTTATGGCTTTTGAAGGATTTCTTGATACGTCTATTTCTTCTATTAGTGTTATTAATGATTTAAAATCAGATAATTCTTCGTATGTTGATATTTCAAGATCAGTAGAATCTTTTTCAGTTATTTTATCAAGTTTACTTAGAAGAATTGATGATGTTGAAAAAAATAATGCTGACTTTTTAAATCTTTATTATGAGCAGATTAAGCTTGTTAAATCCTTAGAATTTATGTTTTCAAATATTTCAGCTATTTCTTCTAGGTTTCAAAACATTAATATAGCTTCTAAAATAGAGGTTGTAAAAAGAGTTGAACTTGAAGATATGGAGAGTAATATTTCTGAGATGTCAGAAATTATCAATAATATTGATCAAAATATTATTAAAGGACGAGAATTTTTGACTCAAATAATATTTTTTTTTGAAAGAGTTGTAAAGGATTGTGATAATAGGTTTTATTTTGAAAAAAATAATTTTAACAGGTTTAAAAAATTATTTGTGGAATTAAAGAATAATATTATTGAGATAAAAAATATTGCTATTGATCATGTATTATCTTATGAGATATTTCCAGTTAATTTTTTAGAAATTTTTGAAGAAATTAAATCAGATATTCAAAATATTAAGAATTTAAAGCTTAATCTTTTAAATATTGAGAAAATTTTGGTTAAGATGGATGATGATATTAATAGTATTCTTGGTTTAGAATTGTTGAAAAATGGTTTGAATTGTGTTGAAATTGAAGACAAGGAATTTATTCGCAGAATTGCTGGTAGATTTACTTTATTTGTTCATAAAAAATATTTATTGTCTCTTATTGAAGATGAAAGAGATGTACCGTCATTAGACGAAGGTAGTGTAATTTTATTTTGATTTTTGTATGGTTTAGGAGCGTTAAATGCAGAAAAAGATTTTAGTTATAGATGACAATAGAGCTATTAGACAAAGTGTTGCTTATATTTTAGAGCAGAATGGTTTTAAAGTTTCTGAAGCTCAGGATGGGTTAGAGGGTGTGTCAAAATTTAAGGAAGCTGTTGGTCAGAGTGATAAAGATTTTGATCTTGTTATTACGGATATTAATATGCCTAATTTAGATGGAATAGGAGTTATTAAACAGATAAGAGAATTTGGAAGTTTTGTTCCTATACTTGTTTTAACTACTGAATCTGAACAGTCAAAGGTTGATGAGGGCCGTAAAGCTGGTGCAACTGGATGGCTTGTTAAACCTTTTAATCCTGATACTCTAATGCAAACAATATCAAAAATATTTTAATTTTTCTTTCTAAACTATATTTAAGGTTTATTACGTTATGAATTTCAAGTTAAAAGAACAATTTTATTTTCATTTAGAAGAGTTAATCAAATTTAATAGTGTTATATCTTTTCCTTTACAAAATAAACCTTTTGGAGAACAGATTGATTTATGTTTGGACAAAGTTTTAGAAATAGCTCAAGATATTGGTTTTGAAGTTTATAAAGCTTGTGATGGATATTATGGTTTTGCTGATATAGGAAAAGGAGATGAACTTATAGGTATTTTGACTCATATTGATATTGTTGATGCTGGAAATATTTCTAATTGGCATTCAGATCCTTTTAAGCTTAGTTTTAGAAATGGAAAGGTATATGCTAGGGGTGTTTTAGATGATAAGGGACCTTTGATGGCTGTTCTTTATGCTTTTAAATTGTTAATTTCAAAGGGTATTTTTTTTAATAAAAGGTTTAGAGTAATTTTTGGAACGGATGAAGAAACAACATGGCGTTGTATTGAGCAATATAAGATTAAAGAGGAGATTCCTAGTATTGCTTTTACACCTGATGGTTATTTTCCTGTTGTTAATGCTGAGAAAGGGTTATTGCAGTTTGATGTTATTAGTAATGAAAAATTCTTTATGAATTTTGAGCTTGGTACTGGCTACAATGTGATTCCTGATGAGTGTATTTTTGAGCTTGGTGATTCTAATAAATGTGATTTTAGAGGTTTACTTGATAGTTTTGAAGGTAAGATTAAATATAAATTTTTTGAGAACAATGTTATAATTCATGGAATTTCTGCTCATGCTTCATTGCCTGAACTTGGTATTAATGTTGCTCCTTATGCGCTAACTATTATTGAGTCTTTAGTAGGCATAAAAGCTAATTTTATCAACTTTTTTAAAGATAAAATAAGTTTTACTATTAATGGAGAAAAATTATTTAATGAAGTCCTAGAGGATTCAATATCTGGAAAGCTTACTCTTTGTTTAACAAAAATTCGTTTGTCTAAGACATCTAATAATCAGATTTTATCTTTTGATATGAGATATCCTGTAAGTTATAAAAGAGAAGTATTAGTAGATTTAATAAAAAAAGCTTTAAATTTGTATTCTTTAAGTTATCATGAAGTGTCTTATCTTGATTCTCTTTATGTTGATTCTAGTTTAAAGTTTGTTGAGTCTTTAATTGAAATTTATAAAAATTTTACAGGAGATAGCGATGCTATGCCTATTTCTATTGGTGGTGCAACTTATGCAAGAGCTTTAAATAATTGTGTTGCTTTTGGTCCATTATTTAAAGAATCAGATAGTACGGCTCATAAAATTAATGAATACATTACTGAAAATGATCTAATGAATCTTATTATAATTTATAAGGATGCTATTGAAAGCCTTAATGCTTTAAATGTTTGACTTAAGCTTTATATCAATTTGTATTTGGATTTTTTGCTATAAATATAATTGCTTTAAGAAACATCTAAATACCGGTAGTCGGAGTCGAACCGACATGAAGTTGCCTTCATCAGATTTTGAGTCTGACGCGTATACCAATTTCGCCATACCGGTGGTAATAGCTTTTATTTTACTACAATAGTTCCTAAAAAATCATCATTTTGATCAAAAACTTTCTTTAAGTTTTTAAGATCAGCTCCATTAACTACATATGCCTTAATGCCAAGCTTTGATGCTAATTTAGTTGCTATTGGGTCAAATGGTAGATTTGATCCAGGTTCCCAGTTTTTTCCAACAATCTCTTGTAATGCTTGCCAGGTAATATTTTTTAATCCTTTTGCATCGTCAAATTTTTTTGGATCTTTATCATAAATTTGATTTACATTTGTTAAATTAATTATTTCATTTGAGTTAAACTTCTCGGCAAACTTTACAGTAACATAATCTGTTGAGAATCCTGCTTGCCATCCTGATGCAACTAATATTTGTCCTTTAAAATGGAAATCCTGGGTAGGATCGCTGACAATATCATCAATGCAGAATGGTTGCATTGCTTTGCTAATAAGTTTAGCATTTAATTTAGTTGCCATTATTCCAATCTCATCAAGTTCATAATTTTTAAATTTAGGATTAATTTGTTTGTAAGCGTCTTGGTATTTTCTTGCTGTTTTTCCTCCTCCTGTAATTAAAATGATTTTTCTTTTATTGTTTTCTTCTAACCATTTTAAGATAAGATTTCTAAAATTTTTAATGTATTCTATATTGATTTGATCAGGATTGATTATTCCACCCCCAAGGCTAATTATTTTAATCATTTAAACTCCTTATTGTTGGGTTGATTTATCTATTTCTTTAGTTTGTATTATATAGTACATTGAAATCTTTTTACTGCAAAATATGTTGCAAATCGTTTAAGCTTTTTAACTATATTGTTTGATGCATCATTTCCTTATGCCTTTTGTTAAAGATTGTCAAATTGTGGCAATAATTGCATGTTGAAGGTTTGGCGTATTATTGTGAGATTTATTTCCATTATTTGTTGATTATTTATAATATTTTCAAATAATTGTTTTTGGTCTTGTATTTATTATAGACTCTTTTTACAATAAGTATAAAGGAGAGTTTTAATTGAAAATAGAATTTATAGATGTTTCGTTTTCTTATGGTAAGAGTGAAGTTTATTCTGGTTTAAACGTAAGCTTTTCAAAACCACAGACTTATCTGATTATTGGGAAGAATGGTATGGGCAAAACTACTTTACTTAAACTTATTAGTGGAATGTTAAATGCATTAAAGGGGGAAGTTTTATTAAATTCTTCAAAAGTTTTTCCAAGAGATCCTTTAAATTTAATGAATTTATTTTTTGTACCTGAAGACTTTAAATTACCCAATATTTCTTTAAATGATTATTATAAATCTTTGTATAGATTTTATTCAAATTTTAAAGAAAACGATTTTATGGAATATTTATTCAAATTTGAGCTAGATGTCAATCTAAAATTTGCTCATTCTTCATACGGTCAAAAGAAAAAGAGTGTTATTGCTTTTGCTATTGCTACAGATGTACCTATATTGATATTTGATGAACCAACAAATGGTCTTGATATTGCTTCAAAGAGTATTTTTAGAAGTATTGTCAGTGGGTTAGAGGACAAAATAATTTTTTTTACAGGGCATAATGTTAGAGACTTGGTAGATATAGTAGATCATTTAACTATTATTGGCGATAATAATATTCTTTTTTCAAATTCAGTTTCTTATATTAAAAGTAATTATAAAGTTAAGATTGTAGATAAATTAAGTGGGGAAGAGCTTTATTATGAAGAAGTAAAAGGTGGATTTAAGGTACTTTATTTTGAGAGTGGGACTTGTGATAATGATGTTGATCTTGAGTTTTTCTTTTTATATATTACTAGCAATCAATTAAAGGATTTAGAAGATGTTTAGCTTAAAGAGATATTTAAACCTTTTTATTTTTGATTTTTATCATAATAAAAAATTATATTTTTACTTTTTTATTTCAATTTTCGTAGCTCTTATTTTGATTCATTTTTTTGTAGAAATTTTTGGGTCTACTTTTTTCTTTTATTTTATATTTAATGACAAAGCTGTTTTGTTATTAAGTTTTGGCATTATATTTTATATTGTTTCGATATACAGGATGTTTGATCACTATAAATCGATTCATGATGTATATGAAAATATATTTTATTTATCTCTACCCGTTTCAACTTTAGAGAGATATTTGTTTGTTTTAGTTCAATTTTTATTTATTTTGCCTTTATTTTTAGTATCTTGTTTTTATACGAGTTTAAATTTAATTTTGTTGCTAGTTAAGATTTTTCATTTAGGAATTAAAGTGTTTTATTTTTCTCCATATCATATTGTTCAATTTTTTGGGTCTACTTATGTTGTATATTTAATAATGTTTTCGATGTTTTTGTTGTCTAGAATCATGTTTAAAAGTTATCCTTTTTTTAAGGCTATGATTATTGGTAGCATATTTTCAGCATTATTAATTATCTTTTTTTATTTTGTTATATTTTTTGTTGATGGCTATTTATTTAAGATTAAATGTCACTTTATTTTTTTTAGTAAAAGAAATTATTTTTTGATGGCTATTTTCATGCTTTTTTCAGGATTTATATATAGTTATGCATATTTTCTTCTTAAAAATTTGGGTAATTTCAATATTAAGTTTAGTTTAAGTATTTCATTAAGATTAGTATCTTTTTTTGCAATTCTATTTTTTTTGTTATTGGGATTTTTATCTGTTGTATATATCTATTATTGTTAATTACTACCTATTTAAATAAAGTGGTTATTGATTTTCATAGCTATAATTTTTATTAAAATAACATTTTAATAAAAATTTTTTGTAAGTCATGTTTATGGATAGTGTTATAAGTTTTTTGTGTTTATTTTATTCTTTTAAAAGATTATGATGTTAAAGATTTGTATTTATAAAGTATTTTAAGTTTTGCATTGGTTATTTGAATTTATTGTGGAGGGTGTTAATGATAGATAATCTAAAGATTTTGGTTGTAACAGGTGGTGTAATTTCTGGGATAGGTAAGGGAGTTACATCTGCAAGTATTGCAAGGTTATTTAAGGATGATTTGAAGATAACACCAATTAAGTGTGATGGTTATTTAAATACTGATCCTGGTACTATTAATCCTGTTGAACATGGAGAAGTTTTTGTTCTAAATGATGGTGGAGAAGTGGATATGGATTTTGGTCATTATGAGCGATTTTTAAATCTGAATTCTAAGTCTAACTGGAACATTACAATGGGAAAAATATATAAAAATATTCTTGAAAATGAGAGACAAGGAAAATATTTAGGACGTACTGTACAGCTTATTCCTCATGTTACTAATGAGATTAAAGAAACTATTTTTAAGATTGCTAAAGATGAGGACAGTGAACTTTTAGTGATTGAAATTGGTGGTACTGTAGGAGATATGGAAAATATTTTATTTATTGAGACAATGAGACAAATAAGATATGAAATTGGTATTGATAATATTGCTTTTGTTCATTTGACTTATATTCCAAATCCTGTTGGGATAAATGAACAAAAGTCTAAACCCACTCAGCAAAGTGTAAAGACGTTAAATAAGGCTGGAATTTTTCCAGATTTAATTATTGCAAGAAGTTCTCAACTTTTGACAAAGCAGATAAGACATAAAATAGCTATGTTTTGTAATGTTGATGCTTCCTCTATTATTGATAATATTGATGTTCCTACTATTTATGAAATTCCTATATGTTTTTATAAACAAAGATTACATGAAATTTTGGGCTCAAGATTAAAAATAAATGTTAAGCCTAAGATAGATAGTCTTAATAGATTGGTTAATGTAATAAGTAAAAATCTTGTATCTCCTAAGAAGATAGTAAATATTGCTATTTGTGGCAAATATACTGAGCTTGGTGACTCTTATGCATCGATATTTGAATCTTTAACCCATGTATCTGCTAATTTAGACATACTGATTAAAACAACTATAATTGATAGTACTAATTTTAATGAGGGGATGTTGAAAAATATAGATGGTATAGTAGTTCCTGGTGGTTTTGGAGTTAGAGGGTATGAAGGTAAAATTCGTGCAATTAAATATGCTCGCGAAAATAATATTCCTTTTCTTGGCATTTGTCTTGGTATGCAACTTGCAGTAATTGAATTTGCTCGTAATGTTTGTGGAATACTTAATGCTGATACTGAGGAGAATTTGTCTGAAGATAGTGCTACATGCAAATCTATTAGTCCTGTGATTCATTTATTGCCTGGTCAAAGAGAACTAAAAGATAAGGGTGCTACAATGCGACTTGGAGGACATCCTGTTTTTTTAAAGAAGGGTACTCTTGCTTTTAAACTTTATGAGAGTGAAGTGATTGTTGAAAGATTTAGGCATAGATATGAGGTTAACAATGATTATCTTGATTTATTAAATAAGCATGGTCTTGTTGTATCTGGATTTTCTAAAGACTTTAGTATAGTTAAAATAATAGAAATATCTAATAATAAGTTTTTTGTAGCTTGTCAATTTCATCCTGAGCTTATTACAAGATTAGAGAATCCTGCTAAACTTTTTTTAGGGTTAGTAAAAGCATGTCTTTAATTTTTTAAATCCATAATTATTAAGTTTATGTTATTTTGTTTATATATATTATTAATAATTTATATTTTTATAAATATAAATTAGCTCTTTTTGTGGTAGTTCAAACAGGTTGTATTAGGCTTGAATGTGGATTATTGTATAATTTATTTGTACCAATAATGCTTATTATTCAATATTTTGCTTTAGGTTAAGATATTCCTATTAAAAATTAGATTTTATTTTGATAAAATAAGTATGGATATGGATTTAAAAGTTAAATTTGTTCATTTGCATGTTCATTCAGATTATTCTCTCTTAGATGGGGCTGCCAAGATTACAGATATTATAGCAAAAGCAAAAAAATGCAATATGTCTCATATTGCATTAACAGATCATGGTAATCTTTTTGGTGCTATTAAGTTTTATAGGGAGGCAAAAAAAGCTGGAATAAAGCCTATAATTGGCATTGAAGCTTATATGTCAAGTAATTCAAAGCATATAAAGAAAAATGATGAACTTGGAAAACCTTATTATCATTTAATTCTTCTTGCAAAGAATGAGTTAGGCTATAAGAATTTATTGAAACTAACAAGTGTTTCTTATCTTGAGGGATTTTATTATCGTCCAAGGATAGATAAGAGTGACATTGAAAAATATTCTAAGGGGCTTATTTGCACATCTGCATGTATTGGTGGCATTATTCCCCAATTAATTATTGCAGGTAGATTTGATGACGCAAAAAATGAAATTCTTTGGTTTAAAACTGTTTTTGGTGATGATTTTTATCTCGAGCTTCAACGTCATGGCATTAAGCAACAGGATATAGTGAATGAAAAATTAATAGATTATTCTAGAGAACTTAATATTCCACTAACTGTGTCTAATGATTCTCATTATGTAAATAAAGAAGATGCAAAAGCTCAAGATATTATTATATGCATTGGAACTGGTTCTAAGATAAGTGATCCCAATAGACTTAAAATGGAGACAGATGAATTTTACATTAAATCTCAAGAAGAGATGTGTGAACTATTTAAGGATTTGCCAGAAGCTTTAGCAAATACTTTAAAAATTGCTGAAAAATGTGATGAATTTGAGATTCAATTTCCAGGTCCTATTTTTCCTGAATATCAGGTACCTAGTGAATTTTCTACTCTTGGTCAGTATTTGGAATATTTGACATTTGAAGGTTTAAAATTTAGATATGACAATATAAGTGATAGTATTAAAGAACGTGCTTTTTATGAACTCTCGACAATCATTAAGATGGGATTTGAAGCATATTTTTTAATTGTTTGGGATTTTATTAAATTTGCTCATGATAATGGTATTCCAGTTGGTCCTGGGCGTGGTTCTGGTGCTGGTTCTATTGTTGCATATGCTCTTAGAGTTACAGATATTGATCCCTTGAAATACAATTTGCTTTTTGAGAGATTTTTAAATCCTGAGCGTGTATCTATGCCTGATTTTGATATTGATTTTTGCTTTGAAGGTAGAGATGAGGTTATAAAGTATGTTACAAGTAAATATGGTGAGGATAGAGTTGCACAGATAATTACTTTTGGAACTTTAAAACCTAAAGCTGTGTTTAAGGATGTGGGAAGAGTTTTAGATATTCCTTTTTCTGAATCTAATGAACTTACTAAGCTTATTCCTGATGGTCCTAAGGTTTGTTTAAGAGAAGTTTTTACTGATGGAGCTTTGGGGACTTATTTAAATAAGGGTCCTCTTTATAATGAATTGATGAATGCAGCACTTGTTCTTGAGGGTATGAATAGGCATGTTTCAACTCATGCAGCAGGTATTGTAATTGCAAGAACCACTTTAACAGATTATGTTCCACTTTATAAAGATTATAAGCAAAACACAG